>NZ_CP099547.1:650759-1301518 GCF_023973165.1 Arcanobacterium pinnipediorum
TTGGGAAGGTAGCTCATAGTGGATATGTTTTTCATTTCCAAAGTGCTGAGACGTTTCTTGCGGCAATCGATAGATTGTGTATGACGTTAGAAGACCAGCAGTTGTCAAGGCGTGTCCAGGTAGAAAATGCTGTGGTTGACTTTGTAGGGCCGTATGCGAATTTGTTTAAAGAACATTGCGAGGCGGTAGCTGGTAATCAGGTACGGGTGAGGAACGCTTGCGAAGATTTGTCTGATCAAGTACGTCAGGCAATTGTTATGGCTCGTGAAGAACGTAAGCGGCGTGCTGAGATTGCGCGATGGGAAGCGTATGAAAGATTTGCTCCTAATCCTCGAGTGAAACTTAGTGCGATACGCGAGTTCCCATTGCCTGCCCCTCAACTCCATGCTCATGCGAGTATTGATGTTCATACTCCGTTTTTTGCTGGTTTTTTGAGTTCTGATAAGTGTTCCGCAGATCTTGTCCGGCTGGAATCTTTTAGCTTTTGGGTACGTGGCGCTAGCGACGCATTGCGTGCGGATTTAGATAGTTGTTTGAGTGCTTTTAGGCTCTTTTGTAACACATGTAGCTGGGTAGAAGTATCTGAGGTTCGAGTTTTTGATCATTTACGAATCTCTGTCGATTATGTGCAGCGTATTGGTTTGTGGATTGAAGATATTGCCGAGGCTTTCCGGGAAGCTGGCGGGCAAAGCATAGGCGCTAGAGGGCTATTTATTATTTTATTATCTACTCACCGGAACTGGTTGTTGCCCGGTCAGCTTGATCCAGCTGAAGCTGAGCGTATGAGGTTTGTGTCCAATGTCATGGATGCGTATGGTTTTGACCATGAAACAGCGTCAATAGTTGTTAAGGCATTTGAAGGAATAGAAAAGAAGTTCCCAGATATGACTCCAGCAGAACAGGCGCATCTCTTTAATCGACTCATGGGCTCGTTTGCTTATGACGGAATTGTATGGGATGTGACTGCCGGGTCTTGGTCCGATTATTTTGATTATGCAGATTTTGTTTTAGAAAGGGTTTCTTATCTGCCGGCAAAGGGACCGGGTGTTGCTTATACACCAAAGCCTGATCGTGCGTGGGCTTTTGAGCAACTGGGCCTAACGCTAGCGGAGTATCAGAAAATGAAATACAGTATCGAGATTCAGAATCGTTTTGCGGGTGCACCTGAGATTTGGTTGGCTGATGATATGCGCAAAGCAGCTCAGGGGATTGCGACGGGGAAAGATGCTGATACTCAGAACAAAATGGCAATAAAATACAACGAAGAGTTAATCGCAGCTCGCCAAGCTTATGGTGCAGATTTATCGGAGGATGAATTTGTGGCTATGTGGGATAGGAATCAGGATAGTTTCTCCGGTAGAACTGATTTTGCTCACCAGTCTATTACCACGGCTAGCTTACTGTGGGGGAGTAACTTGCCGGTGCTGAATGGTTTGTCGTCTGAAAAAGTCAGTGAGCTAGCGGGCTGGCGTGGTGATGCTACGGGTGTATGGTTATTAGAGAAGGATCCGTCATTAGGTGCTGACGATTATAAAGCTGATATTGATGCGGTTAATCTTGATTCTATGATAAGGAAACATCCTGGTACTTCTTATAAGAAGCTACTGATGGATTATAACGAACGTGTAAGCCTGTGGATAGATGAGGGGAAAAATAATAATAACGAGCTGAATATGGCAACTGGCGCATGGAACAGAGTGGATCTATTCGATAAGAACGTTGGCGGTGATGAAAATACTCAAGGTATTGATTATGTTATCCAAGAAATCTGTGAGGATGCTGGTGTTGAAGTGGGCGATCTAGAAGCTCTTCGGGAAGCGAATCCTGTTGGGCATAAGTTTGTTTGTAATTTACAGCAGGGGAATAATGAGCTGAAGGCTCGGTGAGTTGCTCAGCAAGTGAAGAACGGTCGAGGTTGTGAAGGGGGGGGGCTGTGATGTCGAAGAAGACGTATCGTTGGGGTGTTTTTGGTGCGTTTTTGGTTGCTGTTGGCGTGGTGGTGTGGTGGTGGATCACGCCGCAGTATGCGAATGTGTTTGAGGAGATGTATGAAGATGAGCGTGGCATTTTCACTGAGGTTTTGCCGTGGAGTTCGTTTCGTGATCTGCCAAATATTTTAGGGCAAGAATATTTTGTTATACGTTCTCGAGCTTTTGAGTTGGATTCGTATACTATCGATGAGGCGTATGCGGCTGAGTTTGATACCTCAACACTAGATGGCTGGAAGATTGATTTCTTTTTTAGTTACATTCCTGGTGATGAGCAGTTTTCTATATTTTTCAACGGTCACGATGAAGAAAAAGGCGTCGACTTGACTATCACGTATGGGTATGATTTTCAGGCTCATGTGTTGAGAGAGAATGTTTATCTGCGATCGGAAAATGGTCCTGCTGTTCCTTTAGACGATGCGGAGTTGCGGGAGTATTTGGCTGATCATGGGGTGTCGGTTGAAGATGTGAAGGTGGCATCGGATGAGTTGTTGTTTGATCGGGTGATCCATAATTGGGTGACGTATACGTGGTCGGATTTTAGTGCTGATAATCTTGGAGATATTAAGATCGTTCGTTCTTCTTTTTATGAATAATTTACTATGAGTGCTTTTAACCTCGCTGCTACTATTCTCGTATAGACGGCGGTTTCATTGGATGTCAGAGTTTAAGAGCCTCGTCTAGTTACCATGCCAAGAGGTATACGTGATCTCGGAAAAGCTTTGATTACAGACTTATTGTTTGACAGGCGTGAGCAAGAACACAGCTTATACATCGTCAACATCACCAATACGGCATGCAAGATCATAATGCCCACAAGAGTCTACAACGAAGTTGATTGACACGAATGGAAAGCCTCCACACCGGCGTCGATAATGGCAACAAGTTTCCAGATATGTCACGTGCCAGTTTTAGGCACACTGCAAGGAATCATTCCGCCAACGGGATAAAGCCCTGCGGGATATCTTTATAGGATTCTGGATCGTTAATTGGCTCGACATGCACGGTCACGACGGCGTCCTCAAGGCTCTCTTTTATCTGGGTCACGAGCATCTCAGCAAAATCATGACCTTTTTTCACTGTCCATGAATCAGGAACCAGCGCATCGAACTTAATGAAACGCTGGTGACCAGAAACGCGAGTCTGTAAGCCGTGGAACGCGATCATTCGCGGATGCGAATGGGCCGCGAGAATCGCCACGATTATCTGGTTTTCATCGTCTGGTAGTGCCACGTCCATCAGCCCGGCTAGGGCATCTCGCATCAGGCGAATCCCTACATAGATAATGTTGAGCGCCACGAGAATCGCAACGATCGGATCGAGATAGACCCAATGCGTCAGTGCCACCAAACTAACTCCGAGAATAACCCCGAGTGAAGTGACGATATCGGTGAACAGATGATGAGCGTCAGCAGTTAACGACGGGGAGTGGTGGCGTTTGCCCGCCCGGAGCAATACCAGCCCGGTTGCGAGATTAATGAGACCGGCGACGAAGGAGACGAGGATACCGAGCCCGATCGATTCGACTGGAGCCGGGTGTAAAATCCGGCCGATAGCAGAGAAGATAATTAACGCGGCCGCCCCGAAGATCATTGCTCCTTCTAGAGCAGCCGAAAAGTATTCTGCCTTTGCACGTCCGAAGGTGTAACGAGCAGTAGCTGGCTGCGCGGCAAGTTTGAGCGAAATAACCGCCACGATAGCTGCTACGAGGTTCACGACCGACTCCATCGCATCGGAAAGCAACGAAACTGATCCGGTAATCTCGTAGGCAATATACTTCAAAGCGATGGTGGCAGTTGCAGCCCCCACAGAAAGCCAAGCATACTTGGATAAGTCACGCGGTGAATCAGGCGATGAATTCATACTCCTATTGTGCCCATGATCGTGGCCATTCGCACAATGATAGGTGAGGGATGCCACCTTTAAGCTTTTGTCCGAAGAATAGCGAAGTAGCGCGAATTCTGGCACAATAGAACGTTGTACTCAGGTTGCAATTCGGGCCTCTCACCGGATGAATACCTCAGTTAGGAATAATGAGATTCTACGTGTATTTCCCACCGTAAATTCTTAGAATTCCGCCCAACTAAAGAACCAGGAGTGACCACTACAGTGGCAGTCAAGATTCGTTTAAAGCGCATGGGTAAGATCCGTGAAGCGCACTACCGTGTTGTTGTTGTCGATTCTCGTAAGAAGCGTGACGGTCGCGTCATCGAAGAGATCGGTTACTACAACCCAAACACCAACCCGTCAGTTATCGACATCAACTCTGAGCGTGCTCAGTACTGGATCGGCGTTGGCGCACAGCCATCTGAAGCAGTACTCGCCCAGTTGAAGATCACCGGTGATTGGCAAGCAGCTAAGGGTCTTGAAGGTGGTTCCACCCTTAAGACTCTCGAAAAGCTCGATCCAGAAAAGGCTCGTGAAGAAGCTATCGCAGCTGTCCAAGACGAAGCCGAAAAGCGTCGTGCTGCTCAGGCTAAGGCTCGTGAAGAAGCTGAAGCTGAGGCCGCTGCCGAAGCTGCTGAAGCAGAAACCGAAGCTGAGACCCCAGCTGAAGAGACTGAGGAAGCCTGATGTTAGCCCAAGCCTTGGAACACCTCGTCCGTGGAATCGTGGATAACCCCGACGATGTCGAGGTTTCCTCACGAACCAACCGCCGTGGCGAACTTCTTGAAGTTCGCGTAAACCCGGAGGACTTGGGTCGCGTGATTGGCCGCAATGGCCGTACGGCCAAGGCATTGCGTTCCGTTATGGGCGCACTGGCTACGAACGGTTCCGTTCGCGTTGATGTGATCGAAACAGATCGCTGAATTTACGTGTCATAGACCCGCCCTTGAACATCGAGGGCGGGTCTATTTCTTAGAAAGGCTATTGATGCTGTTAACTGTTGCGATTGTTGGGGCGCCACACGGGCTTAAAGGCGATGTGAAACTCAATGTGCGTACTGATGCACCCGAGCGTCGCCTCGTCGTCGGAAAAATGTATGAAACCGAACCAGCAGAACTAGGGCCAGTAACTATCGCCTCGGTACGCTCGCACAAAGGTTCCACCTACGTCACTTTTGCTGAATACGCAGATCGCACCGGTGCCGAAGCGCTGCGAGGCGTCAAACTCGTCGTCGAAACCGACGAAGACGACATCGAAGAAGATGCCTGGTATGCCCACGAATTAGTTGGCTTAGAAGCACTTGACCCAGAAGGGTATGAGCTTGGCGAAGTCACCGGCCTAGAACCTGGGCCGGCCCACGATTATCTGGTTGTGCGTGAACCAGATGGGATCCTAACTCGTGTCCCATTTGTTAAAGCCATTGTTACTGAAGTTGATCTGGACGATAACTGCGTTATTATTGATGCCCCAACCGGCTTGTTTTCCGATGCAGAGCTGGAGATCGACTAATGCGTATCGACATCATGACGGTCTTCCCGGAGTTCTTCTCGGTACTTGACGTCTCTCTCGTCGGCAAAGCCCGCCAGCGCGGATTGTTAAGTATCGACGTCCACGATGTTCGCAACTGGACAACAGACGTACACCGAACCGTTGATGATACCCCATTTGGTGGCGGAGCTGGCATGGTGATGAAGCCGGACGTGTGGGGGCGTGCCATTGACGAAGTGCGCAGCTACACCGATGCCCAAGCAACATGCGTCCTTGCAATTCCCACCCCTTCAGGTGAGCCGTTGACGCAACAAAAATGTTACGAGCTTGCCCAAACAGCCCACATGATTATTGCTTGCGGCCGATACGAAGGCATCGACTCACGTGTCGCGCAATATTACGCCGAACAACCCAACGTCGTCGTCTATGAATATTCGCTCGGCGACTACGTTCTCAACGGCGGGGAAGTAGCGGCCACCGCGCTTGTCGAAGCAGTTGGTCGCCTCGTTCCGGGAATGGTTGGCAACCCACAGTCGCTCGTTGAAGAATCCCACGGCAAATCCGGATTGCTCGAATATCCGGTCTATACCCGTCCGGCAGAATTTCGAGGCATCCCAGTTCCAGAGGTTTTAACGTCGGGAAACCATCAGGCGGTTGATCGTTGGCGCCGCGACCGTGCCCTTGAACGTACCGCCCAGCGTCGCCCCGACATGATTGCGCGCTTGACCGATCTTGACAAAAAAGACTGCGCCGTGCTGGCACGCTACGGCTGGATTCGGCCCCGAAAAACAACCGATCCGTTACGGCCAGTTACGTTGCGAACCGCGCGGGAGAACGACGTCGAACGCCTTGTTTCACTTGCGCACTTAACGTTTCCAGATGCATGTCCACCTGATCTTCCCCGCGAGGCTATTGATGAGCATCTGCGTACACACTTGACACAAGATGAGTTTGGGGACTGGATTAACGATCCACACACCATTGTCGTGGTAGCTGAGATTGAACATGAACTTATTGGCTATAGCGTGGTTTTCACAGGCGTTAGCGAAGCGCGCGCCCCAGGTGCGCCTGCGGTAGGCGATAATGATCAGCTAGCGTATTTGTCGAAATTTTATATCGAGCGACGATGGCGCGGCAGTGGGTTAGCGGGTCTGCTTATGGAAGCATCTTTGGCTCAAATTCGTTTAATTCTTCCTCAAGAAGGCGAAACTTTGGTGTGGGTGGGAACTAATGAAACTAACCGACTAGCTATCAACGCCTATAAAAAAACTGGTTTTACTCAATATGGGAAACGAATTTTCGTTGTAGGTGACGTGGATAATACTGATGTCACTTTAGTACGGCCATTAAATCTGGCAGAATAAGATAGCTTGCTGTAAAAACATATACGCACGCCTGCCGCAGGGGGCGGTATATGGGGCAAGAATAATGCAGATACGAACGGGGTATATCCCGGAAAGCATTCTGGCCTGCGCGCAGAATGGTTGAGAGAATCATGGATTTTCTAAAGAAAATTACTGAGTCCCAGCTCACTGAGCGTCCTTCCTTCCGTCCAGGCGATACCGTTAAGGTCAACGTCAAGGTTGTTGAAGGTAACCGTCACCGTATTCAGGTCTTCCAGGGCCTAGTTATTGCTCGCAAGGGCGGTAACGGTGTTAATGGTACTTTCACGGTTCGCAAGGCATCGTTCGGTGTTGGTGTGGAGCGTACGTTCCCATTGCACTCGCCAAATGTTGATTCTATCGAGGTCGTTACCCGTGGTGACGTGCGTCGTGCAAAGCTCTACTACGTACGTAACCTACGCGGTAAGGCAGCTAAGATCAAGGAAAAGCGTAACGAAGCTCGCTGATCACAATCGTCGAAATGCCCTGGTTTTACCAGGGCATTTTGTTTTGTGATAGAACTGATACCTGACTCGCTGGCTGTGCCCTACACACAATCCCAGACACTTATGTAATCTTAAGAAGAAGAGTTATTTAAGGTCAGGGAGCACGATGTCATCGCACGACGATGCAGAATTTGATGCCGAACGCTACGCGCCGGCTCCACAAGAGATGCCACCGAGTTTTGAGCCGGAATCACTTGAGGAAGCTCGCGCGCAACGCTTGCGCATTATTGTGCCTGATTCACAGCAAACAGAGGTAAGTCTGGGACGCAAAATTCTTTCATCACTGCTCGAAATAGGAACAGTGCTCGCTATCGCCTTGCTGTTTTCGGTAATACTGAAAACCTTTTTCTTACAAGCCTTCGAAATCCCTTCAGGGTCGATGGAAGATACGATCATCATCGATGACCGCGTCATTGTTAATAAGCTAGCCGATAGCGCCGAGGAGCTAAACCGTGGTGATATCATTGTTTTCCTCGATCCAGGGCATTGGTTAGTCGGCACTACACAGCAAGAGCTTTCAGGCTGGCGCGGCGGCGTACAAACTGTTGGTGAAGCGCTCGGATTGTTGCCTCGCAATGCTGATAGCCATCTCATCAAACGTCTTATTGGTTTGCCTGGCGATCATGTAGCGTGCTGTGACGATAAAGGCCGAGTCACAGTCAACGGCGTTGGAATAGATGAAACGTATCTCAAGCCCGGTGTTTCGCCTTCCAATGAACCATTCGACGTCACGGTACCGCGCGGGCATCTGTGGGTGATGGGAGATAACCGCTCAGATTCGAGCGATTCGCGTTATCATCACCGAGTCGAAGGCTCAGGGTTCGTGCCGATTCGCAATGTTGAAGGCCGAGCATGGTTGCGTATCTTGCCTCTTTCACGATTCGGGCAACTTCCAGACGCCTCCGAGGTATTCGAAGGCGTTCGCGCGCCCAAGCAGTGAAAGGCTGGAGTGGGTGTTACTTCCAGATCGGTCCATTGAACGAGAACTACTTGACACAACCGCCAACGGAATGTTTGTGGCTGGAGTTGATGAGGTGGGGCGTGGCGCGTTAGCTGGACCAGCTACGGTGGGCATTGCGGTGATTGATGGCGAAACTTCGGATAGTTTTCCAGCAGGTCTGCGCGATTCAAAACTACTTTCTGCACGCGCACGCGAGAATTTAGTGCAGCCAGTGCGCGCCTGGGTGCGCAGCTATGCAGTGGGACACGCCAGTGCCCAAGAGGTGAACCAGTTTGGCATTATGGGTGCCTTACGGATTGCAGCTAGCCGGGCGGTGGGGCAGCTTAGTGATTTCCCGATCGGCGCAGTATTGCTCGATGGCAGCCATGATTGGTGGTCTTCAGAAGGTCTTTTCGATCCGGGTGCGTCGTTGCCTGCTGTTCCGGTGCGGATGGAAGTTAAAGGCGATGCCCGGTGTGCGGTTGTTGCTGCGGCAAGCGTGCTTGCCAAGGTCGAACGTGACACAATGATGGTTGAGGTTGCCCAACAGTTTCCAGAGTATGGTTTTGAACAGAACAAGGGGTATTCTTCGCCGGCCCATATTGCGGCTCTTACCAGGTTAGGGCCTAGCAGTGTTCATCGCACTGCATGGAAGCTACCTGGGGTAGCGCAAGCAACTACGAACGGGAGTAAACATGAGTGAGTTGGAAAACTTTGAAGCCGACGCCGAGCTCGCGCTGTATCGGGAGTATCGCGACGTCGTTAATCTGTTCCGGTTCGTTGTCGAAACTGAGCGACGTTTTTACTTAGCTAACGACGTCGATGTCAAGGTTCGTGCCTCAGCCTCCGGAGATATTTTCTTCGAAGTCATGCTCAAAGATGGCTGGGTATGGGATATTTACCGGCCCTCTCGGTTTATCCGTGAGGCGCGGGTGGTGACGTTTAAGGACGTCAATGTTGAAGAATTGAACAAGCCAGATTTTTCGCACGAATTACAGATGCGTCAAGAAGGCTAACACCTCCCACAACACTTAATCCAGCACTTACCACGACACTTAATCCACAGAATCGAGTACTGGAACGGTTTTCCACACCTTCGTCTTTTTAACAACGCAGGCATAGCGGGGTTTGGTCTTATTGAAGTATGGAAAACATAGATGATGCACAAGCGATTGGTGTGTGGGGTGAAGAAACAGCCTCGCGCTATTTGCAATCCCATGGTTGGACAATTCTAGATCGTAACTGGCGATGTGCCAGTGGTGAGATAGATATTCTCGGATTCGATCCGCAACGAGATGCCCTAGTTGCAGTAGAGGTCAAGACTCGGCGTTCGCAACGCTTTGGAATAGCTGAAGAGTCGATAACAACCGAGAAACTAACTCGGATTCGTAAAACGTTTACCGCCTGGCTCTATAGTCAACATCGGCGCGCTTCAAGTATGGCGATTGACGTTATCGCTCTGACCTGCCATTCTGCTGACGATTTTCGCCTCCGCCACCTAAAAGGTGTCGCATGAGTACCGGAATTGTGGGACGCGCAGTTGGCATGACTCTCGTTGGAATCCAAGCTCATATTGTTGTTATTGAAGCAGTAATCTTGCCTGGCCTACCGCATTGGTCGATGGTGGGTTTAGCTGACGTCGCAGTTACCGAGGCGCGAGAGCGCTTGCGGGCAAGCTTTTCTCACGTGGGCTTGCGCTGGCCGCATGAACGGGTCACGATCAATCTTTCGCCAGCTTCACTACCCAAAACAGGTACGGCGTTAGATCTCGGTGTTGCGGTAGCGCTCTTAGCTGCCCAAGGATATAAGCCGCTGAGCCAGACCACGGTAGTGATTGGTGAACTGGGGTTAGATGGAACTATCAGACCAACACGTGGGATCTTGCCAAGTATTATCGCGGCCAAAGAACACCACTTCACCCACGCAATCGTCCCATCGGCAAACGCTGATGAGGCGAGATTAGTTCAGGGCATCGAGATCATTGCAGTCAGCCATATTTCCCAAGTGGCACAGTGGATGGGCAGTGATATCCCGGTTCCACACTCAACCTTGGTGGCAGTGAACAACACCGAGCACATATCTCACAATGCCTATGATGATGACCAAGCTGTGGATATGGCTGACGTTCACGGCCAAGAAGCGGCGATTACTGGGATTGAAGTAGCGGCAGCTGGCGGACACCATATTTTAATGGTGGGACCACCTGGGGTGGGAAAATCGATGATCGCCCACCGTCTCCCTTCGATTTTGCCCGATCTTAGTCATGATCAAGCAGTTGATGTAGCTGCTATTGATTCGATTCAAGGAAAGCACATCACTCGGTTGCGTCAACGACCTCCCATTGCTGCACCACATCACACGGTTTCTACTACCTCACTTATCGGAGGCGGTAGTGCAATCGCGCGGCCAGGAGCCGTGAGCCAGGCTCATCACGGCATCTTGTTTTGCGATGAGTTTGCCGAATTTGGGGTACGCACAATTCAAGCTCTGCGAGAACCTCTAGAAAGTGGGTATGTTGAAATCGCACGCTCGCGTGCCACGGTACGTTTTCCGGCGCAGTTTCAACTTGTTGCGGCAGCAAATCCGTGCGCTTGCGGAAAAATACTCGACGGTCCGGGGGCATGTACGTGTTCATCACGGCAGTTACGAAGCTATCAGTCAAAACTGGGCGGACCGGTACGCGATCGTATCGACGTCGTCGTTGAACTTATCCGACCAACGCGCAGCGATTTGCAGATTTCAGCCCCCTCATCAGCCCAGCTTCGTAGCCGCGTGATGTGCGCACGCGAAAAACAGTATGCTCGAGCCAATATGCTCAATAGCCGGTTGCCTGGTTCGTGGCTGCGTAAAAATACTGCGCTGAGTTCGACCATATCGGCGCTATTAGATACCAAGCTGCGCACGGGGCAATTATCGATGCGTGGAATGGACAGAGTGTTGCGGATGGCATGGAGTGTGGCTGATCTAGCTGGCCATGACCAACCAAGTGACGACGATATTGCGCTTGCGTTTTCACTGCGCACTGCATTGGAGGCATCATGACCGACGCCGAACATCGCGCCGCCCGAGCATGGAGCTATATTGCTGAAGGCGGCAACCAAGTAGCTCATGCCTTCATTAAGGCCAGCTCTTACGAACACGCATTGGCGTGGGTGGCAGAGTATGGAACAGGCAGTTCGATTGGTAAAGAATGTGAAGACGCTGTGGCCCGGCTTGGCCATAGCAAAGCAGTTATTCACCGCACGATCCGGGCCTGGCAGCTTCGTCTAGACCATTACAGTGAAATCTCAGATGTGTCTTTGGCACGACTAGGGGCACAATGTATTATCCCAACAGATCGCCAGTGGCCACCTTCGATTAACGAGATACCTCATCCTCCGTTAGCTTTATGGGTACGCGGGGATGTTGAAGTGTTAAACACAGCTGGGATAGCAATTGTTGGTTCGCGTGCTGCTAGTGGCTACGGGCAACGCCTCGCACGAAACCTGGCATACGAACTTTCTGATAGTCACGTCATTATTTCTGGCGGAGCATTCGGTATTGATGCTCAAGCGCATCGTGGTGCTCTACATCATTCACAAGCGACGGTTATTGTTTCTGCCGGTGGTGTAGATCGGCCCTATCCCGCCGCTCATGCTGATCTTTTTAGTCAAACAATTGCGCATGGTGCCGTAATATCAGAATCGGCGCTCGGCTCTGCGCCTCACCGGCACCGATTTTTATCTCGCAACCGGATTATTGCGGCCCTGGGCACTGGAACCGTGGTGGTTGAAGCTCCGATGAGATCAGGAGCATTATCAACAGCTCGCCATGCGATTGAAATTGGCCGGCCGGTAGGGGCGTGTCCTGGGCAGGTAGATTCGCCAGCCGCGCAAGGAAGCCATGCACTTATTCGCGATGGAGCTACTTTGATTCGCCATGCGGATGATGTGCGCGAAATGGTCTCTTGGCAGCAACTCGAATTGGGGGCACCTGTGGGGGAAGATATTTTCTCCATGCCCAGCGACGATGGTTATGATCCGTTGATTGAACGGGTCTGGGAGGCTGTTCCTGTGCGTTCGGTTGCCGATGTGACTGCCATCGCGCGGGTAGCTGGCGTGAGTGTGCAGCAAGCTCAAGCAAAACTAGCATTGCTTGAACTGAACGGCCGAGTCAGTCGTTCAGTTCGCGGATGGAAACGCTAAGATCGAATGGTGAACATTGAGCTACCGGTAGAATTAGAAACCATTCTTGATGACTATGGCCGTGAATTGCAAGTCCGGCGCGGGTTATCAGCCCACACCTGCCGTGCTTATCTTAGTGAGGCGCGATCCCTACTGAATTTTTTGGTTCAGCGCAGTGACGATGCCGGTCAAGCCTTAGCCTATATCGATATTCGAGACTTACGTGCCTGGCTGGCCCAGCGGCAAAAGTCGGGCCATGCGCGTTCTTCCATTGCCCGCCATTCCGCAGCAATACGAACTTTCACGGCGTGGATGTATAAAACTGCAGTGATCGACTCAGATCCAGGAATTCAACTCAAAGCACCACGGGCAGCAAATGAGCTTCCGCATGTACTTTCCGTAGAACAAGCCAGAACGTTACTTGCTGCCGCGCGCCAGAGAGCTGAAACAGGCGATCCGATTCTTATTCGAGATCGAGCGATCTTTGAGCTAATGTATGCTACTGCGATTCGTGTTAGTGAACTGACGGGTGCCAATATCGCAGATATTTCCCCTGAAGGAACCTTGCGTGTGATCGGAAAAGGGAACAAAGAGCGTATCGTACCTTTTGGCCGCCCGGCACGAGAAACACTCATGCAATGGCTACCTGTTCGCGCGCGCCTGTTGGCTGACCGTGCTCAGCTTTTAGCTGCCCACGATAGGGGTAAGCAAGATGTAGCTGGGCAGAATGTAGTTGAGCAAGATGTAGCTGGGCAGGCATACCGCAGAACGGAACAAGCACTGTTTATCGGTGCGCACGGAAAAAGAATCGACCAACGAATCGTGCGTGCGTCGTTGAGTAAATTAACTGCCTATGCTCACCTTCCAGACATCACTCCCCACGATTTACGCCATTCGGCTGCCACTCATCTTCTCGATGGCGGATCGGATCTGCGCACTGTTCAAGAGATACTGGGCCATTCTTCGATTGGAACTACTCAACGTTACACCCATGTTAGCGCCCAGCGCTTGCGAGCTGCTTTTGGTCAAGCCCATCCACGGGCTTGAGTTTGATTGCGCGCTCGCGGTATTAGCGTGCAGGGTGTATCTAGCAGGTAACACTGTGCCAGCTTCACGGAAAGAGCAGTACCTGGCAGATGCTATGGTTCGATGAGGTTTTCCTACTCCAGCAAAATTATTGCACCTTCCAAAAGATGGAGCGGATTAAGATAACGATTTAGAGCGCGCTTTGCTCCCCAATGCAAGCAGGTGTGCTCTGGGCAATGGCCCGGCTCTACCGTTGCAATTATTTGGTCTTGTTTAACGCGTTGGCCCGCTGTAACTAGTGGAAGAACTGGTTCATAGGTGGTGCGAATACCATCTGGATGCTCGATGGAAACAACGCTTCGATCATTGATGCGGCCCGCATAAATAACCATGCCATCTGCCGGCGCAAAAACTGAGCCGCCAGTATCTATTTTTAGATCCACGCCACGATGGCCCGGTAGCCAGTTATGTTCCGCGATCGAAAAATCTCTTAGTACCTCAGCCGGGCTACCAGTGGGCCATAAATACCGCAGTGTTTTTCTGCCACTGCCACCATCAACCAGATCAAGGCTGCGGTCAGTATCAATTCGATCAAACTCGATGCGATATGGCGGAGATTGAGCCTCGGATATAGCAGCCGGTGCCTGCGCCGGGAAACTCAAGTTTTCTGAGATAGAGGGCTGCTCGGTGCGTGCGGTGGGAATTGCCAGCGTAAGAGCTGTAACAGCGCCGACGGCGCCAGCCAAAGAAAGAATCTGACGTAAATAAACCATATAGCTAGTATTGGTGATGAGCTGGGAGTACCGCGTAATTTCCGGGAAACTGTGGATATCTTTGCGGGAAGGTGTAAGGGTGGACAATGTTGCCAATACCACGCTGCGAAGAAACAGCGTTAGTCGCACTATTTCGCGTATTCAGCTAGAATGAACAGGCTATGAAAATAGCAAATACACGCGCGTATTTGCCGAAAGGCCTGCAGTGCATCGGTGCTTATGTTGTGCTGGTTGGCGCGCTAGAGTTTATTGGCAATCCGGTCAGTAAACAGTAACCGTAACTATGCGCAGGATATCTGCGCCTGAGAAAGGACGACCATGGCAGTCGTTTCTATGCGCCAGCTGCTTGAAGCTGGTGTCCACTTTGGTCATCAGACCCGTCGTTGGAACCCAAAGATGAAGCGTTTCATCTTGACCGAACGCAACGGCATTTACATTATTGACCTTCGCAAAACCGTTGACGATATTAACTCCACCTACGATTTCGTGAAGGAAACCGTTGCACACGGTGGAAACATCCTTTTCGTTGGTACCAAGCGCCAGGCTCAGCAGCCAATCCGCGAACTTGCTGAGCGCGTTGGCATGCCGTACGTCAACGAGCGTTGGTTGGGCGGTATGCTCACCAACTTCTCCACTGTGGCATCGCGTATTCAGCGATTGAAGGAACTTGAACTCATCGATTTCGACGACGTCGCTGGTTCTAAGTTCACCAAGAAAGAACTGTTGATGATGCGCCGCGAGAAGGAAAAGCTCGAGCGCACTCTTGGCGGAATTCGCGATATGGGCAAGGTTCCTTCCGCGATCTGGATTGTCGATACCAACAAGGAGCACCTCGCTATTGCTGAGGCTAAGAAGCTCAATATCCCAGTTGTTGCCATTCTTGACACAAACTGTGATCCAGATACCGTCGATTATGGAATTCCAGGAAACGATGATGCTATCCGTTCCATCGAAATCCTCACCAACGTTGTAGCTGACGCAGTTGCAGAAGGCTTGCTCGCTCGTGGCGGTGGCAAGAACGCTGAAGAAGATCCAATGCCTGAATGGGAGCGCGAGATGCTCGCAGCGCAAAAGGCTGAGGAGAAGGCAGCGGAAGAAGCCGTAGTGGAAGCAGCTCCTGCTGAAGAAGCTGAGTCCACAGAAGAAAAGACTGAAGCCTGATCTTAGGCATACTGGAAGGTAAATTCTATGGCAAACTACACTGTTGCTGATATTAAGGCTCTTCGTGAGAAGACCGGCGCCGGCATGCTCGATGTCAAGAAGGCTTTGGCTGACGCTGACGGCGATACCGCTAAGGCTGAAGAACTGCTACGCCTAAAGGGCCTCAAGGTTGCTGCAAAGCGCGAAGGCCGCACCGCAAGTGCAGGTCTTGTTCTTTCTAAGATTGTTGACTCTGAGGAAGGCCAGACCGGCTACATTCTCGAAGCTAACTCTGAGACTGACTTCGTTGCAAAGAACGAAAAGTTCATTGCTTTCGCTGAGGAAATTCTCCAAGCCGCTGTTAACTCCAAGTCCACCTCCGTTGAGGAACTCCTTGGTGTTGCACTCGAAGAAGGCACTGTTAAAGATCGCATTGACACCTTCACCGGTGTTATTGGCGAAAAGCTTGCAATTAGCTCCCTCGAAGTTCTCTCCGGTGAGCATGTTGAAGCTTACATGCACCGCACTGCAACCGATCTTCCACCACAGGTTGCGGTTCTCGTAGCTACTGACAAGGCTGGCAGCGAAGTTGCACACGATGTTGCAGTTCACGTTGCAGCTATGAATCCACAGTACTTGGCCGAAGCAGATGTCCCAGCTGAGGTTGTGGAAAACGAGCGTCGCATCGCTACCGAAATCACTATCGCAGAAGGCAAGCCAGAAGCTGCCGTGGCAAAGATCGTAGAAGGTCGCCTCAAGGGCTTCTTCAAGCAGATTACGCTTGTTGATCAAGCATTTGCTCGTGATCCGAAGCTCTCGGTTGGTCAAGTTGTTGACGCTGCTGGCGGCAAGGTCACTGGTTTCAAGCGCGTTCGCGTAGGCGAAGCTGCTGCAGCAGCTGCCAGCGACGCTGAGTGAGCTAGAAGCTAGGAAACTCTTCGGAGTTCAACATAGCTTATAGCTAGATACTTACTCTCAATAATGGCGAGGTTGAAAAACCTCGCCATTATTGTTTCTATTCGCGGGACACCCACTCCGATAAGGTTTTGAGATTGAGCAGGACCTTTCGCAGGGGAGGGTAACTTGCGACTTATTGGTGGCATATATACTCCAAGGTACTAATTGTGATGAGAGTGTTGTGGAGCGACGTGTTGTTATGGCCGACGTTGCCAAGCTTGCTAAAGTATCTTCGCAAACTGTCTCACGCGTGTTGTCCGGTAAAGGCACAGTCCGCCCAGAAACTGAACGGCGCGTGCGGAATGCTATCGAATATTTAGGCTATCAACCTTCCATTGCAGGGTAGATGCTGGCTTCAGGCACCTCAAAAGCCATCGGTATGCTCACGATTGGTAATCTTCCCTATGGTCGTATGTAGGCGTTTTATGCCTTTGAACGTCTGGCGTGCGCCAACGGACATTACGTTATGCCGGCAACCTTCACATCTTATGAAATCGATGATCTAATCGAGGCTATTCATTACTTTCGCCAGGCAAGCATCCGGTCACTGGTGATCGTCGGACAGCGCGTTGAATTAATGAAAGAAATCATCCCGCACATCAAAGTGTCCACAGTTGTCGCAATAAATACTGATCTATGGTTTGATCACCTCTCGGTTGTGTAAATAGATCAGGTTACGAGCATGTCAAAAGATACGCTCATACATATGGGGTGCGGGTGCGGATCATATTGTTCTCCTTTGTGCCGGAGATTCCCGACGTCGATGCAATCTTGCGTCAGCAGGCTTATGCTGATTTTGCGAACGTTGAAGTGTCCTAGGTTTTCTTGCGTTTGAGAGGATGGGAAATGTTTATCATGCCGAAGAAATTTGTTTCGGATGCTAAGGGTCGGGTTGTTCGTCTTATTGAAGATCGGATCCTTGCAGAAGGACTAACTATTAGTGCTGCGTGCCAGGTTGTGGCACTTAAGCTTGGGGTTTCGTGGTACTCGGGGCGTTAATGGGTTCAATAATCACGGCGTTCGGGTGGGGTTAGACGGGCTTAAGAAGAGGTTATTACGGAAAATGCTCGGCTGGGCCGAGAAATCTAGGAGCTACGTGATACGAATGAGGTCAGATAAGCTGCGTCAGCTTTTTTCGCGTCCGAACTTGGCTCGTGGGTGTTGGGAAATGATTGCGTTTATTGATGAACATAAGGATCGTTTCGCATGTAGTGTTTCATGTGCGTGACGTTGAATTAAGTATCGTGAGGGAGGATTCATTACCTTTCGTGGCTATTGTTATGCCAGGTCGGTTCTGTTAAGCGCTCGAGCCAGACGTGATAGTGATCTTGTGAGGATTATGCGTGGATATTCATGCCTCGAATTATGGTGTGTATGGGGTGCGTAAGATGTGGCGTGCTTTAGGGGGTGTGAAGTGTCCCAGGTTTTGTTCCGTTTGAGTAGATGGGCATAGTCTGGACTATGCCAAAGAAATTTGATCAGGATGCGAAGGACCTTATCGTCCGCACGGGTGAAGACCGTATTCTTGGCTAGAGGGCCTGTCGTTGCAGGCGCCTGTCAGGTGGTCGCACCCAAGCTGGGTGTCTCGAATCTCTATCGGCTGTCTGCTCCTCAGCGGGCGGGGCTCGCCGTAGACAAAAACAGCGAATCAAACAGGATATTACCTGCTTGATTCGCTGTTTTTAGATGACAACAGAATTTATAGGTTTTTGCCATTGTTCTGGGAGGGGCTATGGAGCTTTCTGTTACGCTTTTCTCGACGGTCTTTAAAGATGGTGATCGCGAGGCCGCCGCATAACACCAAAAGTCCAACGAGGTAGGAAATGACAAACTCTTTCAAGCCCGCGTGACTTCCGCTGATAATCCAGTCGATGCCGCCAAGATATAGTGCAAAAGGTAACGGGATGGCAAGAATGACTGTAATCGTAAAGGCGAGAGCGAGCGGTTTAGGTAAAACCTTATTATTTCTTTTCATCTATTTTCACCAAATTTCCCCTAAGGCGCATTTCCCGACTTACCATGCGATCTGGCCAGGTAATCCTCCCGGCAAGGCCTTGGCGGCAATCTTTTTAATCACAAAGGAGGCCCCTTTTTTTCCAAGAAGTCTTGTTAGGTTGCGGTGCATAATAGAGGAGGCAACTTTCCATTGATGTGATTTTAGGGCGTTACGGACTTGACTATCGAACGCCCTCTTAAGAACGTCCAATCCGAAGCTTTGCGCTAATCCGCTACCTACGCATGACGCGAAAGAGTTCCAGTCTTGTGTCGTTATGGTTCCTGGACGTATAGGAGCATCAGAACCCACTATTAAACTATCGTAAGCGCCCTTATCTCCAAACTTTGCAAAGTCTTCACTCATCTGATTGAGGAGATAAACTGTTTCCGGATCATCAGTGCCAAAGAGTAGAATGTCCTGCACAGACGGCTCCGGATAGCGTGCGGATGACTCAGCTTGGATTGTCGTACCGTGAAGCGATAGGCTCTGGTTGGATGAATGTAGTTCTGTCGCGTTGGCACTACCTGTTGACCCGACTGCAAGAAGGATTGCCAGAATTGTAGCAACTGCCGATTGGACTGCCGACTTCATTGTTGGTATGGTGTTTACTTTCAGTTCTCTTCATACTTCAATACTTCGACCTTAAGTTCAGCTTCGTTCTTGTCTCAAGCGTCGAAAAGGTAGAGTTAGTATGTAGGGAAAATTTTAATATTAATCGAAGATTTAGTCTATTATATCTAAAGATGGCACCAGCCGAGGTGTCCGGCGTGTGCGAGCGGGAGCGAAGCTTGATGCGTTGAATGAGAAGCTCGCAGCAGGCCGCTCGGCTACTCGGCTGGAAGATCCACTCAATGAGCCATTCGACTTCATTGGTGCCGATATTGGTGATGGTGTGGTGCTTGCTGGTGAAGTGATGCCCGAACCGTCGGATTATCTTTCTGAGGTTCAGCGTGATAATAAACCCCTTGGTGCTGAGCTAGTTTACCGGGAAACGTGGCAGTGGCTTGATGTACGTGGCTGTTCGCAGTTTGTGGCCCCGCGCTTGATTGAATCGTATGCGCAGGTGAATGTGTATTGGTATGAGATTTATAAGATTGTGCGCGCTACGTGTACGAGTGAATATTCGGGCGGCACTGTACTAGGTACTCAGTGCTGAGGCGTATGTGATTGCATCATGATTTTGGAGATCGCAAGACAATCTCAAACTCCGCGTTGTCCGTGGCCACGTGTCCTATGACCTGTGGTAGCAGCAAGGTTTTCTGCAGATCGCGGAAGGTAATGTAGTCCACTACGGCGCGATTGAAGGCTTCATCGAAGGGCTCGGTTTTTCCGTTGTACCGTTCGGGCAGGGCTTCAAAGACATGAGTCCACCGCCGAAAGAACTGATGAAACTCGCCCTCGAAGGATGGCTCGCTCACGGCGCCCATCCGGTCCTGTCGTGGATGGTGGGCAACATTTACGTGCGTACCGACCCGGCCGGCAACATCAAACCTGAAAAACAAAAACCCACCGAGAAGATCGACGGTGTGGTCGCTACGATCATGGCACTCGACCGTGCAATCAGATGCGGCCAAAGAACCATGAACGGCAGCATCTACGATCAGCGTGAGCTACCTGTTTTGTAGGATAACGAGAATTTCCCGTTTACAGCACAATGTGAGATACGTTATTATATTAATAACGGTATTTAAGCAACGAAAGTTGTTGCGCAAATGCTGTTTCACTGCAGCGAGCACTGGCGCTTACTGCGGCACAGAGGTTGCCGACATGATGCCGACAACGAGATAAATATAAAGGAGGAGAAAAATGAAAATCCGCAATATGGTTATTGGGGCCTCTGTAAGTTTGGCACTCGGATTGGCAGGTACCGGTGTAGCTGCTGCTAGCGTGAGTGAGGGGAGCGGTATTTCGATTCCAGTAGTCTCGACATCGGTTAACTTAAATTCGACTTCGCCTTCGCTGAGTGACGCAGAACTTGACCGTCTTATTCTGGCGTTAGATAGAGTTCCAGAAAACTTAAGGAATGCGAACCCGAGGACAACGCCGAATTATGAGGGGCAGCTTTCTCGAACGCTGAACGGAATGAGTGTTGGAGGGATAGCTACTCGAGCATCGTGGTGGCAGTGTGGTGGTGAGGTAGCAAGTATAATTTTTCAGTATGGCCTTCCTGTGGGCAAAGTACTCAAATGGTTGAAAGAGGCACGGAAAATTTGGGGTGGTGTAAGCGGCATTTGGAGAGCCATTAAAAGTGGAGCAGCCCTTGCTGAGATTGGCGAGGAAGGTGCTCAAGCTCTCGAGATGATCCTCGGATTTGATGGGGTAATTTCCGCTTGCTTCGGGTGAGAATGGAGAAGTGATATGGATACTTCGTGGAAGCCTGTCCCGTTTTCTTACGCCTGGTGGGGGCATATAATCACCGGATTTATTATTGGTTTATGTGTTTTCATAGTCTCTGGCATTGTGTTTTGGCTAATACCCTACAAGATGCCTGTGCGTCTATTGATAATTATTGTGGGATTAAGCGTGGTTGTTTGCGAAACACTATCGACCATGTTTGATCAGTTTTACGCAAGAAAAAAGAAACATAATTCTCCAGGTGGTTGGCGACCCATATTTGTAAAGCTTTTTCTGTTAGCAATTACCTATTTCGCAGCGTCGTACGTGCTAATTAGCTCTCTGGCGTCGGCAGGGATCATGGTAGTGCTCGCAATAGCTGTGGAGCTGGTATCTGTCATCTTGCTGAGGGTTTGGGAACCGGGGATGAATGATGAAGAAATACGTGAAGCATGGCGAGGTACCGCAGAGGCCGCTAAACGGGTGATGATGGAAGAGTGAGGCGTGGATGCTGTGACAAAAGATGTAGAGGAATTGAACCTTGATTGATTGGAAGTAGCAATGGACGCAGGCGATTACGATGCCCAATACAATATGCTCGAAACCCGACGTAAGAAAGCCACCAAGAAATACGCACGTACCGTTGACGAAATCACCAACCGTCAAAACCGTCTCGCACAAGCTAAAGCAATACACGACTACCTCGCCCCCCAATCACCCCTAGAATACTCCGACGACGCATGGAATCTACTCGTCAACCATGCAGTAGTCAACGAACACGGCAGTATCCACATTGTGTTTAAAGCCCAGGAACAATATGTAATCGCATCTAAAGGCTAGAGCAATGGAACCATCTGTTTAATTACCAACCATATCTATAAATGTTTTTTGGTTCTTCTAATTTTCCGTATTCAACCATTAAGACGCTCATTTTGATACAAAAATTTGGGCCAGGGATTAACCCCTTGGGACGTGTTTTCTTTGGAAATACGTGGCTTTCAAAGGGTTTTCTTTTCCTGCGGTATGGCATTAGTCGGTGTAGTTAATGGCTGGTAAGCCGTGAAAACTGAGATGCGGGGCGTTCTTGACCGAGAACACCGATATTTTTCCCGACGGGCAAGATGTATTCATATCCGGAACCCTCAATGAAGCTTCAACACCAATAGTGATTGAAGCTACCAACGTTGGTCTACCAGTGATCTAGGGGCGTAATGAAGTGTCCTAGGTTTTCTTGCGTTTGAGAGGATGGGAAATGTTTATCATGCCAAAGAAATTTGTTTCGGATGCTAAGGATCGGGTGGTCCGGCTTGTCGAAGATAGGATCCTGAGCGAGGGGTTGACTATCTAGGCTGCTTGCCAAGCTATAGCACCCAAGCTTGGGGTTTCGTAGTACTCGGGGGTGGCAATGGGTTCAACAATCACGGCGTTCGGGTGGGGTTAGACGGGCTTAAGAAGAGGTTATTACGGAAAATGCTCGGCTGGGCCGAGAAATCTAGGAGCTACGTGATACGAATGAGGTCAGATAAGCTGCGTCAGCTTTTTTCGCGTCCGAACTTGGCTCGTGGGTGTTGGGAAATGATTGCGTTTATTGATGAACATAAGGATCGTTTCGCATGTAGTGTTTCATGTGCGTGACGTTGAATTAAGTATCGTGAGGGAGGATTCATTACCTTTCGTGGCTATTGTTATGCCAGGTCGGTTCTGTTAAGCGCTCGAGCCAGACGTGATAGTGATCTTGTGAGGATTATGCGTGGATATTCATGCCTCGAATTATGGTGTGTATGGGGTGCGTAAGATGTGGCGTGCTTTAGGGCGTGCCTGGATCATGATTGGGTGTGAACAAACAGCTAGGTTTATGTGTTTAGCCGGGTTGTTAGGCAAAGGTAAAGGCCGATCCTCGGTGGTGAGTTGACTAAGAAGATGTGAAGATACTCGTCTTGATTTAGTTAATCGTCATTTCTGTGCCGTTAAACCCGGCTAGTTATGGGTGGGGCGATATTACGTATGGTCGAACACGTCAGGGGTTTGTGTATGCGGCTTTTGTTGTGGATGTTTTCAGCCCTAAGATCGTGGGGTGGGCGTTGTCGGATTCTATGCGAACCCAGGCTTTACCACTACAGGCGTTAAACCAAGTAATTGCTTGTGCGAAGGAGGTCAGCGGGCTAGTAGATCATAGTGATCATG
The DNA here is from genome assembly GCF_023973165.1 of Arcanobacterium pinnipediorum. Classification (NCBI taxonomy): domain Bacteria; kingdom Bacillati; phylum Actinomycetota; class Actinomycetes; order Actinomycetales; family Actinomycetaceae; genus Arcanobacterium; species Arcanobacterium pinnipediorum. The sequence goes on from NZ_CP099547.1 coordinate 673,524, forward strand.
GTTCCTAGTACGCTTCGATTGTATATAACGAGCACCTAGCACAGGGGAGGGATTATTCCCTCAACCGGTAGCGTGGGTGATAGCTACGATAATGCTTTAGCTGAGAATGTCAATGGTTGTTATAAAAACGAGCTTATTCATCCTCGTACATGGCAAGACGTACTCGAAGTGGAAATCGCTACTTTTGAATGGGTAAGTTGGTGGAATAAGACACGGCTACATCAAGCACTCGACTACCGCACACCACTCGAAGTTGAAAACGACTACTGGCACACCGTTAACACAACACAGAAAATACAAACACCAACCAGGGCAAAAGCCTAGGAAGAAAACCCGGTACACTTCACTTGCTGTGTTGTTCCAAGACTTTATTCAGTATGAAGCTTCACTTCGTGAGAATGTAGGCTTCGGGCGTATTGAGAATCTAGAAGATACTGAAGGTGTCCTAGGGGCAATTCAACGAGCTCAGCTCATGGATGTAGTTGAACATCTCCCTAAGGGGATTGACACACAACTTGGAAAATGGTTTAGCAGACGGTCTGCAACTGTCTGACGGTGAATGGTAGCGTGTCGCGCTTGCTCGGGCTTTCTTCCGTAATACTCCGATCATCGTGTTGGACGAACCAACGGCTACGCTTGACTCCCATGCGTAGGAAGCAGTTTTTCAACAGATAAATGACGAAGCTTCACAAGCTACGAAAATCCTTATTTCTCATCGTTTTTCAACAGTGCGTATGGCAGACGAGATTTTAGTCATCGGTGAGGGTCAGCTCCTAGAAAGCGGAAGGCATCATGCTTTAGTGTCAGCCGGTGGAGTATACGCTCAGATTATGCTACTCAGGCGAAAGGCTACAGCGATCGTGAGGCTGACTCGGTATAGCTTGTATCGCGACCTTGTTGTCGCAGGTGGAGGTACAGCGGAATGGACCTACAGGCAGTGTGCAGGATCGATGATAGTCAGAAAGTGTTGATGAACTATTTTCCCCTGCTTGCCAGAATGCCCATACGCAAGACTGTGGCTGAGTGGCTCTCAGTTCACCATCTTTTGTCACCCCGAGGGAGCGTATTGCTAGAATAAGCTGAAACCAGACGAAAAGGAGGTATGCGTGTTCTGGAAGAAAAGTCTTGAGACTCTTCGCCAAGAGCTCGACGAGGTCAATCGCGAAATCGCGAATAATCCGTTATCTGAAAGCTCTGTTTCCAAAGCTAGTGCGTTGATCGAACAATTCAAAGAAGAAGGACGTGAAGCACATATCGATGACGAGCTAGCTAGCCGCGGACTGCCAAGCGCTGAGGAAATCGGAAAACTTATCGTCCAGCATTCGTTCGGCCTTGCTCGGTTGAATAAGAAACGTATCAAACTCGAGACGAAGCTAGCGCAGCTGAGCTAGCCATTTTGCTCAGCAATTGTCGAAACCCCTCGGAGCGTCACGGCCCGAGGGGTTTTCCATCAGGCCAGGGCCAGCATCAGCCCTGCAACAGTTCCTGCCTAACAACATTTCCAGCCTAGCAACAGTTCTTGCCCGCCAAAGACCCAGCCCATCGTAGTACCAGCCCGCCCAAGGTTTAGCGACTAATGCCACCGTAGTCCCATGCCTACTATCTGCCGCGACCCGGTAGAATAGTTCTAGTTTTAAGCGGTACTCGGCGCTGAACCGGCGTCGTTATCGAGAACGCATAGCATATTTAGTCCGCGATACTAAGGAGCACATTCATGAGCGTGGTTGTTGCCTACAAGTACACCACGAACCCGCAAGATGCTCGGGTGAGTGAGGATGGAACAGTTGATTGGTCACGTGCAAAACCAGCAATGAGCGATTATGATCCAGTAGCGGCACAGGTGGGCAAAGAGCTCGCCGCCAAGCTTGGTACTGAATCTATCGGTATCAGCGTCGGGCCAGCTGTTATCGGTGGTTCGATGGCGCGCAAGAACGCGATGTCTAAAGGCTTTAGCCGCGGATTGATTTTGGCTGACGATGAAGCCACCGATCTCAACCCAACCCAATACGCACAGCTACTTTCCCAGCTCGTTACCCGCATCGCAGATGCCACCATTGTTATCACCGGCGATGCCTCTATCGATAATGGTGCTTCCATGACTTCGGCAATCCTCGGCGGTTACCTTGGTTGGCCAACCTTCCAGCAGGTGGAAAAGATTGAGCCACAAAGCGATGGATTTGTCCTTACCCAGCAGGTTCCCGGCGGTAGTCGTAGGGTGGAAGTTGCTGGACCAGTTGTTGTTGCGGTGACTTCGGATGCGGCACGCGTCCCTGCGCCGTCGATGAAAGAAATTCTCGCTGCCGGAAAGACGCCAGTTGAGGTTGTTTCGATGGCTGACGTCGAATCAGCACCTGCTGGTGTAACGATCACCGGTCACGCCAAGCCAGCTGAGCGCGAACGCAAGCGCATCATTTTTACTGGCCCAGACGCTGTTAATGAACTCGTTCAAGCCCTGCGCACAGACGGCGTACTCGACGGAAAGGAAGCCTGATGGCAACCACTTGGATTCTTACCTCCACTGGAGAAATCGCTGACCTGGTTGAACTTGGCCGTCAGCGCGGTGACGGCATCACCGCCGTCGTCGTTGGTGACGCAGACGTTGCGGGCGTAGATTCAGCGATTACTATAGCTCTCGACGCCGATATGCCGGTTGAAGCCTTAGCGCCAGTTGTTGCACAAACTGTTTCAGCAGGTCCCGACGACGTCGTACTCGTAGCAGATACGCCACCAGATCGCGTTTTGGGCGGGGCAGTGGCTGCCAAGCTTAATGCGCCAGTGCTTACTGGGGTGCAATCACTAGGAGCCCATACCGCCCAAGTTTCACGATTTGGCGCCATCACGTTACAAACAGTCCAGTTCGATGGTCCAGTTGTTGGCGTTCACGCCGGCGGTTCAGCGATCGAGGGCGAAGCAGTAGCGCCACAAAGCGCTACCGGTCAGCCGTTGCCTGCGCGCGTCAGCGCCTACGACGTCAGCGAAACCTCAGATATTGATATTGCGCATGCTCAGCGTGTGATCTGCGCTGGTCGCGGTTTCGAAAACAAAGAAGATCTGCAGCTCGCACAGAACCTCGCAGACGCCTTGGGTGCCGAGCTCGGCGTATCGCGCCCGTTGGCAGAAGGCTACGGTTGGATGCCGCGCGAAAGCTACATCGGCGTCTCAGGTCAGATTGTTGCGCCGGAACTTTATGTCGCTATCGGTATTTCCGGCCAGATTCACCACACTGCTGGCGTGACTGATTCGCAAACAATCGTGGTAATCAACAACGATGAGCTGGCAACGATGTTTGATTTTGCTGATTATGGCATTGTTGGTGATCTATACCAGGTCTTGCCAGAACTCACTGCCGCACTAGCTAACTAGGTTGCGGCTTTTGGGTTCGGTACTGACTCAGCTAACACCGATTAACTAGTTCTACGCCGGCAATATGTGAAAGAAGCTTGATGGATATCGAATACGATTTTGACGTTATCGTGGTGGGAGCTGGCATTGCTGGCATAACAGCAGCGTACTTGTTGACAAAAGATGGGCACGAGGTTTTGTTGGCAGAACGCGGTAACGAACCGGGGGAGAAGAATCTCTCCGGCGGGGTTTTCTATTCGCGTGTGATGGATGAGATTTTCGAAAATTTCTCCACCCAAGCACCCGTTGAGCGTTCGATTACCCGTAACGTATTGACCTTGCTGAATGCTGAGTCAGCTGTGTCAGTGGACTATTGGGATGCGTCGCTTGCCGAGCCAACAAATGCGGTAACAGTTTTGCGCGCCAAGCTAGATCCGTGGCTTGCCGAGCAGGCAGAAGAAGCCGGTGTGACGGTGATGAACGGAGTCAAGGTCGATGAGCTGGTCAAGAGCGAATCGGGTGCAGTTTGCGGTATTCGTGCCGGCGAAGATGTGTTGTATGCGAAGATCGTCGTCTTGGCTGATGGGGTAAATTCTTTCCTCGCTCGTAGTGTGGGCTTGCGTCCGGCGCCAGCTCCTGCCCATCTTGGAGTGGGAGTGAAGTCAGTTATTCGTATCGGTGAAGACGCGGTGAACCAGCGTTTCGGAGTCAGTAGCGACGACGGCGTTGCCTACGCGCTCGTTGGTGATGCCACCCGCGGTGTACCAGGCGGTGCGTTCCTTTATACGAATAAGGATTCGATCAGTTTAGGCATCGTGGTCAATGTTGCTGACTTAGCAAAATCCGGGCACGACGTCGTTGATCTCCATGATCACCTTCTTACCCATCCGTTCATCGAGCCACTTATTGCCGGCGGTGAGGTACTCGAGTACGGTACCCACATGGTTGCCGAAGGTGGGCAAGCAATGGTCGGCCGCCTCGCGTTCGACGGTGCGGTGATTGTTGGCGATGCCGGCGGGTTTACGATCAACAACGGTTTTGCTATTCGCGGCATGGATTTAGCTGCTGAATCGGGACGCTGCGCTGCTCAGGCAATCGGCGTCGCGTTGCGCGCAGGAGATTATTCGGCAGCCGGATTGGCGGCGTATGCGGAAAATATTGCCGCATCGTGGCTGGGTAAGGATATGGCTACGTTTAAGAAAGCTCCAGAGCTTCTTGCTAGCACGCCAGAGCTCTACGGTCAGTTGGGGGAGTATGCGGCTAGCGCGTTGCGCGGTGTTTACCGCATGGATCAAACTCCGCGTAGGAAGCTCTCCTCTCTCATAGTTAAGAAGATGAAGGCATCCGGGTTGAGCGTGTGGAAGCTCGCGAAGATTGTTCGCAAGATTCAAGGAGGTCTGTGATGGCTGAGAGCAAGTTTTCACTTCCGCCACTCAATCGACGCTTGGCAGGCAATGCCTACGAAACAGATGATGGAAATTCGCATATTGAAATCCATCAAGAAGCATTGGCAGCGAGCGGCTTTGCAGATACGTTGATCCGGATCTGCCCGGCGAAGGTCTATTCGAAGAATCCTGATGGTACGGTTGCTGCCGAATACGCTGCCTGCCTTGAGTGTGGCACGTGTTTAGCTCTAGCTCCATCTGGAACGTTGAGTTGGCACTATCCGGAATCTGGGATGGGGATCAGCTACCGCGAAGGCTGAGGCCTAGTTTAGCGGATTGGTTTAGGAACTCGGCGCAACATGACGAATGCCGATGTTGCGGTGAGTGAGGCTAAGAACGTGACGAGTCCTAAGGCTAGCAACATTCCAGCTAGCCAGTTCGGGCTGGTAGATCCGAGGTTTTGACCTGCGAAAAATACGCCAGTGACCATTGCGATACTGATGGCTGTGGCCATGCGTTGTCCGGTTTGGAGGAAGCCGCCTGCAATGCCACCGTGTGCTCGCGGCACGTCCATCATTGTTAGGGTCTGGTTGGCAGCCCCGAAGGCGCCGAAAGAAAAGCCTTGGAACGCCAGCGGCAGGGTAGCCCACCAGAAGTTTGCACCGTGTTCGATTTCCCAGACGATGAATGCCAGAGCCACCGAGGACAATACGATGATGAGTGTACAAAGAACTTGGATTACACCGCCGTTATCGTAGGCTCGTCGGCCACTCCACATCGCTCCAATTGCAGAAAAAACAGCATTTGGCAAGGTTAGGAGTCCGACGTTGAGTGCGCTTACTCCGATACCGTTTTGTAGGTAGATCGCGACGATCGCCATGATCGCTGGGCCGGCTAAAAAGAAGAGCGAACCGGTTAGAGTTCCTAGTCCATAGCTGGGCAGTTTAAGAAGATCGAGATCCATCATCGGATAGTGCCCGCGTGCCTTATAGCGTTTTTCCCACGCTATCCAGGCCACGCCACCGACAACACCGAGGGGGAGCAATATCCAGAATGTAGGTGTGGGGTGGATAAAGGGCAACATAACGAACAAAACAGCTACCGTGAGCAACGTTATGCCCACCGGATCGATATCGATTTTTTCGCGCCGTTCGACGACGGTGTTGCCGGCTGCTATTTCCTGGTCGCGATATTCTTGTTGGACAGCTTCGTGATCTGGTCCGAGCGTGCGGCGTTCTTTTCCAAACGGTAGCCATCGAGCGCCGAGGATAAGCCCGAGAACACCTAGCGGTACGTTGACTGCAAAGCCGCCACGCCAGCCTAGATCATTGCCGAACCAGCCAATGAGCAAGCCAGAAAGAATAGGCCCGATTGCTACTGATATCGAAACAACTAGGCCGAATAATGCGAATGCTTGGGTGCGAGCTTTGCCTTGAAAGTATTGCACAATCAATCCGGTGGTTTGTGGTGAAAGTATTCCAGCGCCCAGTCCTTGGAAAACACGCAAGATGTTGAGCGTCATGGTGGTTTGAGCCAGGCCAGCGGCTAGAGATGCGAGGGTGAATAACACCAGTCCGATCATAAATAGCGAAGAGCGTCCGAAGATATCGCCGAGTCTGCCAGCGGGAACAAGGATCACGCCGATAGCGAGGGTATAACCAGAAAGCACCCATTGGACTTCCGACGGTGAAGATCCTAGCGCTTGGGTCAAGGCTGGGAGTGCGTTATTTACTGAGCTTACCTGAACAAGAGCCATCATCAATGGAATGAGGAGAACGGCAAGTAGTTGGCGGCGATCATATATGCGCGGTGATCCAGGAACGCTAAATTCATGTGGTGCCATCGTTTACTCCTCTAAGTGCCGTGATCTTCATATCGCAGTTCGTCCAGCTATTATCGAGCTGATTCGAAACCTGATGTAGGTTAAGAATGTGGTGTTATCGTGCTCAGATATCGATTAACACGGCGTTACTTTTTATCTTTTTAACACTTTGAGTTTAGTCTATTTAGATTTCAACTAAAGTGTTGGTGGGCACAATGTTGTGGTGATTTTCCTGACCATTTAGGGTAGATGTTATGAGTGAGTCGGTTCGAATAGATCTGTGGTTGTGGTCGGTACGCCAAACCAAGACGCGCAGCCTTGCCACAAGTGAATGTAAAGCCGGGCATGTGCGTATCAACGGCAATGTAGCCAAACCGTCGTCGCCAGTAAAAATAGGCGACGAAGTGCGCTACCGATTCCAAGGGTTTGACCGGGTCTTGCAGGTCAGTGCGCTGATAACCAAACGCACCAGTGCCACCCAAGCACAACTTTGTTACATAGATAAAAGCCCGCACCGCCCCAAAGTCTATGTTCCACTGTTTACCCGGGAGCGCGGAACTGGGCGACCAACGAAGAAAGAGCGACGCGAATTGGACCGAATTCGTCGACGTGATTCTAACTATGGTCACATAGGGTAGAATTTGGGTAGCGTGAATTAGAGGAAAGGTAGTCTATGTCTTCTCAACCAGCTCCACACGGTACTCGCCGTGTTTTACTCAAACTCTCTGGCGAAGTGTTTGGTGGTGGCGGCATTGGCCTCGATACCAAAGTGTTGCGTCGAACTGCCGAAGAAATCGCCGAAGCGGTGCGTGCCGGGGTGCAGGTCGCCGTCGTCGTCGGTGGCGGAAATTTCTTCCGTGGCATTGAACTTCAAGAAAACGGAATGGATCGAGCGCGAGCAGATTATATGGGAATGCTGGGAACTGTGATCAACGCAGTGGCTTTGCAAGATTTCCTTGAGAATTCAGGTATTCCATCGCGAGTGCAAACCGCGATCACCATGAGCCAAGTTGCTGAGGCATATATCCCGTTGCGTGCTATCCGTCACCTGGAAAAAGGGCGCGTCGTTATTTTTGGTGCTGGTGCTGGAATGCCTTACTTCTCTACAGATACAGTCTCTGCCCAGCGTGCACTTGAACTCCACTGTAACGAATTATTGGTTGGTAAAAATGGTGTTGATGGCGTCTATACCGCTGATCCGCGCACCGATCCTAATGCCGTGATGCTAGCGGAACTGACCTATGAGCAGGCATTGCGAGACCACCTGAAGGTTGTCGATGCTGCAGCATTTTCGCTGTGTCAAGATAACGGAATGACTATGCGCGTTTTTGGGATGGGTACCCCAGGAAACGTGTCGCGCGCGCTACGCGGCGAAAAGATCGGTACCCTAGTGACATCAACTACCAACAATTGAGGAAAAATAATGATTGACGAAACACTGCTTGAAGCTGAAGAGAAGATGGGTAAAGCGATTGAGGTTGCCCACAACGACTTTTCTAAAATCCGCTCTGGTCGAGCAAATCCAGAACTATTCACATCGCTGGTTGTAGATTACTATGGTGCGCCAACCCCACTCCAACAGTTAGCAACTGTTTCGGTACCAGAAGCGCGCACCGTTCTTATCTCTCCATATGATCGTTCTGCTATGAAAGATATTGAGCGCGCTATTCAAGAGTCAGACCTTGGCTTAAACCCAACCGATGATGGGCAGGTGTTGCGGATTAATCTTCCGGCGCTAACTGAAGAACGTCGTCGCGAATACGTCAAATTGGCAAAAACTAAGGGTGAAGATGCGCGTATTTCTATCCGGGCTATCCGCCGTAAGGCCAAAGAAACGCTAGATAAGATCAAGAAAGACGGCGATGCGGGTGAAGATGACGTCGAGCGCGCGGAAAAAGAACTTGAAACCCTGACTAAGAAGTATGTTGATAAAGTGGATGCGCTTCTTGAATCCAAGGAAAAGGAATTAATGGAGATCTGATTTTGGCCGTTCCAAGCTCAACAAAAACCTCAACTTTTCTTAGCCGCCTCGTGCCGCACCCACCGCGGCCGCCACAAGAGGTGACCTCGCGTGCAGGTAGAAACGTCCCGGCGGCAGTTGCCACTGGGCTGGGATTGTTGAGCGTGGTGGGCCTATCCTTGGCATACAAGATCGAAATCTTTGTTGCTTTGGCGATCGCGTTTATGGTTGCCGGGCTCTGGGAGATTGCGGGTGCATTTCTTGCACGCAACATACGGATCCCGTTTATTCCGTTGATCATTGCCGGAGTAGGCATGATGTTGGCAACATGGTTTTGGGGTTTGGAAAGTGGCCTGATCGTTTTTGTTGTTGCCGCGCCACTGTCAATGCTGTGGCGAACATATATGCCTAAAGGCAACGCCCTTACAGATGGCGTTGCTGGGGTTTTTGCGTTGGCATGGATCGGGATATTTTCCATGTTTGCCCTCGCTTTGGCTGCACTCGAACATGGTGCATTTGCTGTTGTGGCCTTGGTTTTGCTTCCTGTTGCTTCCGATACCGGTGGGTGGCTTGCCGGTATTACGTTTGGCAAGCATCCCATTGCGCCCTCGATTTCACCGAAGAAATCCTGGGAGGGATACGTCGGATCCACTCTCGGGGCACTGCTCGCTGCATTTCTCACCGTCTGGTTAGGGCTTGGTTTGCCTTGGTATGCAGCGGTAATTATCGGATTAACCATCCCGATATTTGCTACTGCTGGTGACTTCTCGGAGTCACTGTTGAAACGTGATCTTGGCGTTAAAGATATGGGATCTATCTTTCCAGGCCACGGTGGCGTCCTCGATAGGGTAGATTCATTGTTGTTTTGCGCGCCAATTCTCTACGTGGTCCTCACCTATGGATTCGGCTTGAACTAGCCAGAGGCAATTGAGGGCGCAGTTGAGGGGTTGTGAAGGACTGGAATGAAGAAAACGAAACAGGTTTTACCACGAGTTGAGCAAGGGCCACGGCCATCATTGTCATTTACTGCTCAGCGACACGGGAAACCACCACGCCATTTGGTTGATCTATCGCGCACTGAACGCCGGGAACTGGTAGCTGATCTTGGTTACCCACAGTATCGTGCCGATCAGCTATCGAAACATTATTTTGAACATAACTGTATCGATCCGGAACAGATGAGCGATATCCCGCAATCCCAACGTTTAGATCTTGTGCAACAACTCCTCCCGCCACTTATCACAAAAGTTCGTGATCAGGTAGCTGATCAGGGCAAGACGATAAAAACGTTGTGGAAACTTTTCGACGGGGCAGTTGTTGAATCTGTGTTAATGAAATATCCCGATCGAGCCACCTTATGTATTTCTTCGCAGGCTGGTTGCGGAATGGCGTGTCCGTTTTGTGCTACTGGCCAGGCGGGTCTGACCCGCAATCTCACCACAGCTGAAATTATCGAACAGTTGCGCTATGCACGCCAAGCAGCAGCTGAGGGTATTTTTGGAGAGCCTGTTCGAGTATCAAATGTGGTCTTTATGGGAATGGGAGAACCACTGGCGAACTATCGCGCCGTGCGAGATGCGTTACATCGCATGATTGATCCTGCGCCGGAAGGTTTTGGAATGTCAGCACGCAACGTGACTGTCTCGACTGTGGGGCTAGTACCTGTGATCAACAAACTTGCTGACGAAGGCTTGCCGGTGACGTTAGCTGTATCGTTGCATGCTCCTGACGATGGGTTGCGCGATGATTTGATTCCGATTAATTCGCGCCACAAGGTTGGCGAACTTTTAGATTCTGCTCGCCACTATTTTGTGCGAACTGGACGCCGAGTCTCTATTGAGTACGCTTTAATTAAAGATATGAATGACCACCAATGGCGTGCCCAATTACTTGCTGCCGAGCTCAATTCGCGTGGGCGGGGTTGGGCGCATGTCAATCCGATTCCGCTAAACCCTACACCCGGTTCGATCTGGACTGCTTCAACTGCCCACGCTACTGATACTTTCGTCAAAACATTGACTCGCGCCGGAATTTCGACCACTATCCGCGATACTCGTGGTTCAGATATTGATGGTGCCTGCGGGCAGTTGGCAGCTGAAGTCGTTGATCGTGACCATGTATCGCGCCGAGCTGCACAAGCCCAAGCAGCGGTGGATGCTCGTATTGATGCTCACCGCCATCAACCGCAAGATTTTGATTCAACACTGGCAGCAATTTCTGCCACACATAATGGAGATGACGACGATGAGTGATACTTTCTCGAGGGTCGGTTGGCTACATTCTGGGTATAGCCCGGCTGAGGTTGATTCATTTTTTGAGCGTGCAAAACTCGCTTACGATAATGCTAGTGAACACTCGCAAGAGTTTACCGAGGCAAGCGTGCGAGATGTTTCTTTCCCCTGGGTGCGCAACGGCTATCATGCTCAGCTTGTCGATGCAGCTTTAGATCGGCTCGAACGAGCCTTTGTGCAACGACGCCGAGCTATCTGTGTGCGTGATCAAGGTGAAGAAGAATGGGTCCGCATGATTTATGATCGGGCAACTAGCTTGTATCCGCGTTTGCGTCGCCCACAAGGTAAGCGGTTTGCGCATCCGAAGCGGCATGGGTATTCAGTTAGCGAAGTAGATCAGCTCATTGAGCGTGTGATCGCATTCTTTGATAAGGCGCAACCTTTGAGTTCCAATGAAGTTCGCAATATAACTTTTACCCGGGCAAAGGGTGCGGATGCCTACGAAGAGAGCGTCGTGGATGTCTTCCTTGACCGGGTCGTTTCGGTATTGATGAGCGTTGAGTAATGCGTGACGTTATTATTCTTGGGTCTACTGGTTCTATCGGCACCCAGACTCTTGATGTTATCGCCCGCCACCGTGACCAATTCCAGGTGCGTGCGTTGGGGGCAGGAGGCAATCAGCTCGAACTCTTAGCACAGCAGGTGGCATTGTTTGAACCTGACGTTGTTGGGATCGCAACTGAAGCGAAGCTGACAGAATTTAGCCAGCTTTGGTCCCAACGCTATAGTGATCGTACGATGCCACATCTTGTGGGTGGCAGCCAGGCAATGGTTGAGCTCGCAAGACTAGGTAGTGGATTTAGCATAAGTGATTCTGATGTTGTCGTTAACGGTATAACAGGATCAGTTGGCCTGTTACCTACCTTAGCTGCTTTGCATTCTGGAGCTACGCTCGCATTGGCAAATAAAGAATCCCTAGTTGTTGGTGGCGCTTTGATCGCCGATGCGATGTCATGGCCTGGCCAGATAGTGCCAGTTGATTCTGAACATTCTGCTATCGCGCAAGCCTTGCGATCTGGACGCCATCACAAGGGTCTGACCTCTCCCATTGTGGATGGTTCTAGCGAAGTTTCGCGTATTATCCTTACCGCTTCGGGAGGCCCGTTCCGGGGGATGAGTCGCAGTGAACTCAGCGATGTGACAGCCGAACAAGCCTTGAATCATCCAACATGGTCGATGGGCCCGGTAGTTACTATTAATTCTTCAACGTTGATGAACAAAGGGCTTGAACTTATTGAAGCAGCCTACTTATTCGACGTCGAACCAGAAAATATTGTCCCAGTAGTTCATCCACAATCTATTATTCATTCAATGGTGGAGTTTCGTGACGGATCAACAATTGCGCAAGCCTCACCGCCAGATATGTGCTTGCCGATTGCATTGGGGCTTTCCTGGCCACAGCGTTTGCCGAATATCGCCACTCCCAATGCCTGGGATCAGCCGGTAGCCTGGAGGTTTGAACCACTCGATCATGAGGTTTTCCCCGCGGTTAGGTTAGCTCAAACTGCCGTTGCGGCCTCTACCTTGCATCCGGCAGCACTTAATGCAGCTAACGAGGAATGCGTTGATGCTTTTCTTGCAGGAAAACTGCCCTATCTAGGTATTATTGATACAGTGCGTGAGGTTTTGGAAACATTGGATTTCCCATGCGGTACCGACGTCGAGACCGTTCTTGATACTGAACGTCGTGCCCGCGAATATGCCCACATGTTGATGTCTCGCCGAGCGAATTAAGGACGGATGGCTGGGATGCTTCCTGGAATTTTATTTATGATTGTTGGCCTTGTGCTTTCTGTGGCGATCCACGAGTTAGGGCACTTAATTCCAGCAAAAAAGTTCGGCGCAAAAGTGAGCCGATATTTTGTGGGATTTGGGCCAACATTGTGGTCTACTCATAAGGGCGGAACTGAATGGGGAATCAAGGCGATCCCACTGGGTGGATTCGTTTCGATTTCTGGAATGTTGCCACCAGCTGGGCCACACACTGTTATTACGAAGAAAGATGGCTCGCTGACGTTAGCCGAAGAAGCGCGCCGGCAATCAGCCCAGGAATTTGATGACCCGGCCCAACCGGGTGCTTTTTGGCGTCTACCTGCGCGATTGAAATTCATTGTGATGTTCGGTGGCCCGTTGACGAATCTAGTATTGAGTGTTTTGTTACTCGCTGGGGTTACGTTAGGTATCGGATTGCCACATGCCTCAACCACCATTGCTACGGTGGCTGACTGTGTTGATTCTACGATCTCTTGTACTCCAGCTCCGGCGCGGGACCGCATCGATCCTGGCGATCGAATCATTTCCTGGGGAAAAACTCAAGTAGATTCATGGCAAGAAATCCAACAGGCGATTCTCGCCCACGGCAGCGAGCCGATCGACGTCGTTCTCGAGCGTGCCGGGAAGAAAGAAAGCGTCGAAGTTACCCCAGTTTTGCGTGAGTTCACAGATAGTAGTGGGGATGTCATAACCAAGCCGTATGTGGGCATTGGTCCAGTTATTGATCGGCAGCCCGGTAGTATTGCCGATGTTCCTCATCAAGCATGGCAGATGGCTAGTGGAACAGCGAAGATTCTGCTCCAGCTTCCGATGAAATTGTGGGACGCAGCATCAACTTTAGTAACTGGGGAAAAGCGTAGCCCAGACTCTGTTGTCGGTTTAGTGGGCATTGCTGATGTTGCCGGATCAATTAGTGCCACCCAAGCACAAAATTATGGATTCGTTGATCGACTCGCGGACTTGTGCATGCTACTCGCAGGGCTGAACATGACGTTATTCATCTTTAATCTCATCCCGTTGTTGCCGCTAGACGGCGGGCACATTCTAGGTGCGATCATCGAAGGAACTCGCCGGAAAATCGCATTCGCTCAAGGAAAACCAGATCCCGGAGCTTTCGATACTGCCCGGTTATTGCCAGTGAGCTATGCCATGATTATGTTCTTTGTTTTTATGACTATCTTGCTTATCGTGGTAGATATTGTTAATCCCATCGTGTGAGAACTGATTAAGAGTGGAATAATACTGATCGTGAATATGCCAGTTGCTTTAGGAATACCAACCGTCAAAGAACCAGTTGCGGTTCTTTCTCCACGAAAGAAAACACGCCAGATACGTGTGGGCGATGTTTTGGTTGGGGGCGATGCTCCGGTATCGGTCCAATCAATGACGACGACGAAAACCCACGACATTGGCGCGACCTTGCAGCAGATTGCTGAATTGACTGCTGCTGGTTGTGATATCGTCCGAGTAGCTTGCCCGACAGATAAAGATGCTGAGGCGTTGCCGATTATTACCGCAAAGTCTCAGATTCCGGTGGTGGCTGATATTCATTTCCAGCCACGCTACGTATTTGCGGCTATTGAGGCGGGGTGCGGTGTGCGCGTCAATCCCGGAAACATAAAAAAGTTTGATGACAAAATCCCGGAGATTGCTGCGGCAGCTAATGCCAATGGTACGGCGATGCGTATCGGTATTAATGCCGGTTCCCTCGATCCGCGTTTGCTGAAAAAGTATGGCAAAGCAACTCCGGAAGCCCTGGTAGAGTCAGCTGTTAATGAGGCTCGACTTTTCGAAGATGCGGGCTTTTATGATTTCGCTATATCGGTCAAACATCACGATCCGGTGACGATGGTACGCGCCTATGAGTTACTCTCCGAAGCAGGAGACTGGCCGTTACATTTGGGGGTAACTGAAGCAGGCCCTGCATTCCAAGGAACAATTAAGTCTTCGGTTGCATTTGGCGCCCTGTTAGCTCAAGGTATTGGTGATACTATCCGGGTTTCGCTCTCTGCGCCTCCGGTAGAAGAAGTTAAAGTTGGCGAAGCGATTCTACGTTCGTTGAATTTGCGGCCCAAGAAGCTCGAAATTGTTTCGTGCCCATCTTGTGGACGTGCCCAAGTTGATGTCTATACGTTAGCCGAGCAGGTTTCTGAAGGTCTTAAGGATGTTTCGTTCCCGCTTCGAGTAGCGGTGATGGGCTGTGTTGTTAACGGTCCGGGTGAAGCACGTGAAGCGGATCTGGGCGTTGCCTCGGGTAATGGCAAAGGTCAGATTTTCGTTCGTGGCAAGGTTGTTGATACTGTTCCAGAAGCCGATATTGTGCCAACGCTTATTGCCCGCGCACGGATTGTTGCTGAAGAACTTGGTTTGAAAGAAGACGCAGAGGCTTCACCTGAAGTGATCGTCTAAGATGCGGTGGGCACGACGTCGTGAATCGCGGCTTCGCCGACTAGGTCCGGCAGATCTGGGCCAGGTCAGAGATTTTCTCAACAAGGATCCGGTAGCTTCAGTGTTAGCACGGGTGCCTGTTGAAGCCCAAGCGCCGGGAATGGCTCACACCCTAGGTTACACTTCTGGAGCTGGCCTTAGTGCATTGTGCCATATCGGTGCAAATATTGTTCCGTTAGGGTTTACTGAGGACGGCTTGGATTCGTTGGCTCGCTATATTATTCGCCATGGGCGGCGGGCAAGCTCTATTGTTGGTCCAGCAGACCAAGTTCTTGGGCTGTGGGATCGGATCGAGGCCTGGTTCCCCGAGCCACGAGATATCCGCGCCCACCAACTGTCTATGGTGTGGAGTGGAACTGGGCGATGTGCCCCAGACCCTACAGTTCGCCTCGCTCATCTCGGAGAAAGTGCGCTAATTGTTCCGGCGTCGGTAGCGATGTTTATCGAAGAGGTTGGTTATGATCCGACCAGTTATGGCCCGGCCTATGCCCAACGTGTCCATAGCCTGGTGCGCGATGGTCAAACTTTTGTGCGTATGGGTTCGCGCCAGGGTAGCCCATTCGTTGAGTTCAAAGCTGATATTGGTGCCCTTGGCGGTGGAGTGGCGCAGATTCAGGGCGTATGGGTTCATCCTGATGTGCGCGGGCGTGGTTTAGCCGGCCCGGCGATGCTTGCGGTGGCGCAATACGTTACGCAGATGATTGCCCCTACGGTATCCCTCTACGTCAATGACTACAATTACGCTGCGATACGTTCCTATGACAAGGCTGGGTTCGACGTCGTCGGAGAATTTGCTACGGTCATGCTTTAGATCGCTTGTGTTGTGGAAGATGTTGTCAACGCCACGAAAGATGAGCGGATGCGAATAGGGTCAGGCCTCGCAAACAGCTTAGACTAGTTATGTGTTAAAAATGTCTGAACTCTTTGTCCGAACCCTGCGCGATGATCCGGCCGATGCAGAGGTCCGCTCCCATAAACTCCTCGTACGTGCCGGATATGTACGTCGCGCTGCGCCAGGAATATACACTTGGTTGCCACTAGGACTCAAAGTCCTTCGTAAGGTTGAAGCAGTTGTCCGCGAAGAAATGGATGCTGCTGGCTCTCAGGAAATGCACTTTCCGGCGTTGCTCCCTCGCGAGCCGTATGAGGCTACTAATCGTTGGGAAGAGTATGGGCCAAATCTTTTTAGGTTGAAGGATCGGCGCGATAACGATTACTTGTTGGCGCCTACCCATGAAGAAATGTTCACCCTTGCCGTAAAGGACATGTATTCTTCGTATAAAGATCTTCCGGTTTCGCTCTACCAGATTCAGCATAAGTATCGTGATGAGGCCCGTCCGCGTGCTGGTATTATCCGCACTCGCGAATTTATTATGAAGGATGCCTACTCTTTTGATATTGACGACGCCGGTTTGGATCGTTCGTATGAGACTATGCGTGGCGCATATCAGCGTATTTTTGATCGTCTTGGTGTCCCGTTCGTCATTTGTTCGGCACAGTCTGGTGCTATGGGCGGATCGCGTTCGGAAGAATTTCTTGCTCCGTGCGCTATTGGTGAAGATACGTTCGTGATGTCTGCTGGGGGCTATGCGGCCAATACTGAAGCTGTCACTACTCCACCTCAGCCTGAGCAAGATTTTTCGAACGTTCCTCAGCCACACGTGGTACCAACGCCGGGGGCAACAACGATTGCTTCGTTGGTAGAGATGGCCAACGAGGTTGCGCCGCGTGCGGATCGCCGGTGGGAGGCAAGCGATACGTTGAAGAACGTCGTAGTGAGTTTTGTGCATCCTGATGGTGAACGTGAAGTTGTGGTTCTTGGTGTGCCAGGGGATCGCGAAGTTGATCTCAAGCGGGTTGAAGCGAGTGTTTCGCCGGCAGAAGTTGAGATGGCTACGCCAGAAGATCTAGCTAAGCATCCGCAACTCGTTGCGGGTTATATTGGTCCGCAGGTTATCGGCCCGAATTCTGTTGACCGCCAGGTCAACGATGAAGGTGAGATTTCTGGATCGGTACGTTACTTGCTCGATCCGCATATTGCTCGCGGTTCGCGTTGGATCTCGGGTGCAAACGCGGTAGATCAGCACGTTTTTGATCTTGTCTACGGCCGTGATTTTGAAGCAGATGGAACCATTGAAGCTGTGGAAGTGCGCGAAGGTGACGAAGCTCCCGATGGTTCGGGTCCGCTCACAATCGAGCGCGGTATTGAAATTGGGCATATCTTCCAGTTGGGGCGCAAGTATGCTCAAGCGCTTGGGCTTACTGTTTTGGACCAAAATGGTAAGACCACCGTTGTCACAATGGGCTCGTATGGTATTGGCGTTTCGCGCGTGATGGCTGCTCTTGCTGAGCTCAATTCGGACGATCTTGGTTTGAAGTGGCCGTTGCACTTAGCTCCGGCACAGGTGCACGTGATTGCCACCGGTAAGGGTGAGGAGATTTTCGGTACTGCCGCAGATTTTGCGCAACAGATTTCCGATCGTGGTCTCGACGTTCTCTATGATGATCGGGTGAAGGTTTCAGCCGGTGTGAAATTTGCCGATTATGAGCTTATCGGTGTTCCGTTCGCGATCGTGGTTGGTCGCGGTTTAGCCGACGGCAAAGTTGAAGTACGTGATCGGCGCAGTGGCGAAAGTTTCGAAGTGGCAGTAGCAGATGCTATGGCTAAGCTCGATGAGGTTATGGCCAACGCGCAGTAATATGTGACTCGCCTGCACTGGATGGTGTGGGTTGATATTACCTATGTTTGTGGGGAGCTACTTTGGTAGCTCCCCACAAACATATTTGAAGGCTGATGGAGTCATTATGGATGTGCAAACGTTAATGCTCGTTAGCTGGGTGGGCTGAGTGTGTCTATTGTGCTCCTGGAAGAACAGCTATGGGGGATTGGGGGCTTAGTATGCATAGCAACGCTACGGTGGCAGTGCGCTGCTGGTGATCGAGTTGGGGTGCGTGGCTAAGTAGCTCGCTTGCGATTAGTGAGCTGACGGAGGTATCGACATCGGCTGATTGGGGAAGTGGCGCTATGGGATGGCGCTCGTCTTTTCCGCCGTTTTCTAAAGCACTATGAGTCAGCTCGGTCAGTAGGTTGATTTTATGTAGTTCAATTTGGCGAGCACCTGGGTCAAGGAGGGCAGCGTGATATTCAAGCCATTGCCGAGCGGTATCGACATTGACGATTGCTGGGGCGGTGTTTACTGCGCTGCTAAGAGCCGCCACATCGGGAGTTGAACATATTTCTAGACGTTGTGCTGGGTCTGCTAGATTGGCGGCGAAAGTGCGGGCACTGGTTGCGATAGAAACAGATAGGTGTGGATCAATATTGTCAGTGGCACTGAGTTTGTCTGAAATAGTAGAGAGCTGGCTTTGTAAGGATGGCAGAGAGATCTCGGGCGCGTTGAGGTCTAGGTGCGGATTTTCATATCCTTGTGGAGCACCGTCAGGCCACGGAACCCACACTCCGCCTATTCGCTCTAGCCATGCCTGGCTAGCAGGAATGAGTTGTGTGAGGATCGCCGTCGATGTGGCATCAGGATTTGAGGTTTGTAACTCTTGTGCTGTTGCATGAACTCGCGCGATACTTACCGCAATATCTTGGCGTTCTTCCTCAGCGGCACTGGGCGTTTGAGGAGCGACAGATGTATTTTCTAACCGAGTTCCCATGACCACGAGAATCAAAATAAAAACGGCACATACCGTGACAATGGTTGAGATAAAAAGTAGCCACGAGGTCACACGGGATCGATCATAAGGGGTAGTGGTCATAACACTACTGTGCCACAGCTGACCCGCGCAGTGGGAGAGCTCGGGAACAAAACCTGTCAAAACCTTCTCCATGAACAGTTAACCTGCCCTGTGAGAGAACTCCGGTGAGCTATGACAAAAACGTGATTTTCTGAGGTGTCGTGGCATGCTCGGTTTCAAGCAGGTAGTCTTGAGACTATGGTAGACAATGTTTCAGCGCGTCTTGCGCAACTTCTTGATCCTGTTATTCAGGATGCTGGTCTGTGGCTAGAAACTGTTCGCGTGGTTGGCGCTGGAAAGCACACTGTGGTTCGGATAACTGTTGATTTACCTGCTGGTCCCGGCGGTGTTGATTCGACTCAGTTAGCAGATGTATCGCGTGCGATTTCCGCAGTTCTCGACGAACACGATCCGGTTCGAGGTGCATACACTTTGGAAGTTTCGACGCCGGGTGCCACTCGTGAACTATCTGAAGAGCGTCATTTCTCGCGTGCAATTGGCCGCAAAGTCGAATTTCAACGTCACGATTTAGTGAAGTTTACCCAACGTGTGGTTGACGTGGCTGATGGTGTTATCACCCTTGAGGGTGATCCGGGTACAATTGCTGTTGACGATGTGGCGCGCGCTCACGTTGTTATTGAACTGAACAGGGCTGAGGGGGAGAACTAATGGAACTGTCAATGAATGAGCTCCGAATTGTTGAGTCGGAGTTGGGTATTGATCTCAATGTTCTGCTAAATACTATCGAAGATGCTCTCGTTCATGCCTACAACCGCGTCCCAGGAGCTGTTCGCGGTGCCCGGGTAGAACTTGATCGTAGCACTGGCAAAGTTACCGTTTGGGCGCCTGAAGTTGATGAGAACGATGAAGTTATTGGCGAGTTTGACGATACCCCAAATGATTTCGGCCGTATTGCTACCTCAACAGCTCGTTCGATTATTGCTCAGCGGTTACGTGATGCTGAAACAGAACGTGTTTTAGGTACCTTCCAGGGTAAGAAGGGCCAGCTTGTTTCTGGAGTCGTTGAAGGCAATGTTAGTTCGAATCCGCTTTCGCGTGATATTTTTGTGGAATTGGGCGAAAACCGGGGTTTGCTTCGTGCTGATGAGCAGGTTGCCTCGGAACACTTCAAGCATGGTGATTTGATTCGCGCATTGATTCTCGATATTTCGGTCGGTACTCAGGGTGCATCGATCCGGTTATCGCGGTCACATCCAGATTTTGTTCGGCAGCTTTTTGAAACTGAGGTTCCAGAAATTGCTGACGGCACAGTTGAAATCGTGTCCTTGGCTCGTGAAGCTGGGCACCGCACTAAGGTTGCAGTGTGGAGTAATGATGATTCCGTTGGTGCCAAAGGTGCATTGATTGGCCATAATGGTCAGCGTGTGCGGGCGGTAACTCAAGAGCTTCACGGTGAAAAGATTGACGTTGTTGATTATGACGACGACATTGCGGTTTTTATAGCTGCTGCACTTTCTCCGGCTAAGGTGACTGAGGTTGAAATTCTGAATCGAGATTTGCGTCAGGCGCGAGCGATTGTTCCAAACGATCAGGCTTCGTTAGCTATCGGCAAGGAAGCACAAAATGTGCGCCTTGCAGCGAAGCTAACTGGCTGGTCAATCGACATCCGTAAGGAATCGGAATAGTCGTAGAGTGCTGCTGATCTTGGGCTATTTTTAACTGGTTGACATATCCACCAGTCCAGACCGTGCCCTGCATATTGTGTGCAGTGGCACGGTCTGTTTCATATAGTAGATCGGGTATATGTGCAGTACAATAGATACTGTATGTCTATGTCAGTACCAACAGTTAGTAACGATATGATCGATCAACGCGATCAGATCATGATTCGTACCTGTGTTGGCTGTCGGCATAAAGCATACAGGAACGAGCTTTTGCGCGTTGTTGTCAACAGTGATGGTTATGTACAACCTGACCCACGAGCAATTATGCCAGGGCGAGGAGCGTGGGTTCATCCACGTTCCCAATGCGTAGCACAGGCAGTGAAAACTTCTCAGTTTGCTCGGGCGTTTCGTCGTCCAGTACGAGTGAGTAATGAATTTCAAACCTGTGTTAGTGATTTTGTTCGATCAGCACGGTTTCGTGCCAATAACCCAATGAAAGCGGGTAGAGAGCCGATGGGCACCCGATGAGTACCCAGCGATGAGCTGCCAAACAGGGGCCTGACGCACAGATTGCGCGGGCCAAGACATAAGGAGAAATGTGGCTAAGGTCCGCGTCCATGAACTTGCTAAAGAGATCGGTGTGACAAGTAAGAAATTACTTGAAGTGCTTACATCCGAAGGCGAATTCGTCAAATCTGCATCCTCGTCTATCGAGGCACCAGTCGTGCGTAAAGCACGTGAATATTTTGAATCGCATCCAGAAGAAATCGATTCGAAGAAAGCAGCTAAAAAGAAACCAGCTGCTAAAGCTGAGCCAGCACCAACTACAGTTGCCGAGTCCGCTGAGTCTGCTGAGACTCCAAAACCAGCAACTCCTGCTCCAGCTCGACCACAACCGGTGGTTCGAAAGGCAACTGCTAAGACTGCCGCAAAGACCCCAGTGGCGAAACCAGGTGCAAAGCCAGGTGCTAAATCTGGATCAACATCGGCCACACAAAAGCCGGTAGCTGGCAAGCCAAATGAAGCCAAGGCGCCTGCAGCGCCAAGTAAGCCTGCATCCAAGCCTGGCGCACCGCGTCCAGCTGGTCGATCAGCTACACCAGGCTCGGCTCACGCCTCGGCAGAAGCTGCTCGAGAGTCTGCACCACCACGTCCAAGTGGTGGCCGAGCTCCACGCCCCGGTGCTCCACGCCCCGGAAATTCACCATTTGCTCCCAAGCAGGGCATGGGCGGCCGTAATGGCCAAGGCGGTCAAGGCCGTGGGCCTCGTCCAAATGGTGCAGCATTCGGTAAACCCAATCAAGGTGGCCGTGGCGGTCAAGGCCAAGGAGCTCCAGGTCGCGGTCCGCGCACCGAAGGTACGCCACGTCCGCAACGCGGATCGGCAGATCGTCCAAGTCCAAATATGATGCCTGAGCAGATGCCGGCACCAACACCAGCGCGCGGCGGCGGTCGCGGTCGTGGCGGAAATAATGCTAACGGCAATGGTGGTAACGGTGGCGGTCGCGGCGGCTTTACCCGTTCGGGTGGAAAAGCACGCGGCGGTTCCACTGCAGGTGCATTCGGTCGCCAAGGCGGCGGCCGCGGCAACCGTAAGTCTAAGCGGGCAAAGCGTCAAGAGTGGGAAGAGCAGCAATCTCCGATGCTCCAAGGCGTCCAGATTCCTCGTGGCGATGGTTCCACTGAGGTTCGCGTACGCGCTGGCGCATCTCTAGCTGACTTCGCAGAACGCATTGAAGCAGATCCAGCAGCATTGGTGACCGTCTTGTTCCGTATGGGCGAGATGGCAACAGCCAATCAGTCCCTGGATGAAGATACCTTCGCACTCCTTGGCGCCGAACTTGGTTACGACATCAAGATCATGAGCGCAGAGGATGAGGATCGTGAAATCCTCGAATCCTTCGATATCGATATTGACGCCGAGCATGCAGATGAATCTGAAGAAGATCGTCTGCCACGCCCGCCAGTAGTGACCGTCATGGGCCACGTCGACCACGGTAAAACCAAGCTTCTTGACGCGATCCGTAACGCCGACGTCGTCGAAGGTGAAGCTGGTGGTATTACCCAGTCCATCGGTGCCTACCAGACCCACGTCAAGGTTGAAGAGGGCGAACGTGCCATTACCTTCATTGACACCCCAGGTCACGAAGCCTTCACTCAGATGCGTGCCCGCGGTGCTGATATCACTGACGTTGCCATCTTGGTTGTTGCTGCAAATGACGGCGTCATGCCGCAAACTGTTGAAGCAATCAATCACGCACAGGCAGCAAACGTGCCGATCGTCGTCGCCGTGAACAAGATCGATGTTGATGGGGCAAACCCAGATAAGGTTCGTGCCCAGCTCACCGAATACAACTTGGTCGCAGAAGAGTACGGCGGTGACGTCGCATTCGTCGATATTTCGGCAAAACAGCAGATTAATATCCCTGCATTGCTTGAAACCGTATTGACTACTTCCGATATTTTGGTTACCCCGATGGCTAACCCGAACAAGCCAGCGCGTGGTGTAGCGATTGAAGCAAAGCTCGATCAGGGCCGTGGTTCGGTTATTACCGCGCTCGTCCAAGAAGGAACCTTGCGTATCGGTGATCCGATTGTTGTTGGTACCGCATACGGTCGTGTGCGTGCCATGATTGACGAGCATGGAAACCGTCTCGAAGAAGCTGGTCCGGCACGTCCGGTTCAGGTTCTTGGTTTGACCTCGGTTCCAGGTGCAGGCGATCAACTCATCGTCGCTGACGATGATCGTACTGCACGCCAGATTGCAGAACGTCGCGAAACTGCCAAGCGTGCAGCAACGTTGGCCAAGCGTCGCAAGCGCGTCTCGCTTGAGGACCTCAACGCAGCTATCGAAGAAGGCAAGATCGAAAACCTCAACCTCATTATCAAGGGAGATTCCTCTGGTTCGGTTGAAGCGCTCGAAGCGTCCTTGCTCGATATCGAGATCGGTGGCGACGAAGTCCAACTCAACGTGATCCATCGCGGTGTTGGCGCAATTACGCAGTCCGACGTCGATCTGGCAACCGTTGATAACGCAATCATTATCGGCTTCAACGTCCGCCCGGCAGAGCGGGTGAGCGAATTGGCTGATTCTGAAGGTGTGGAGATGAAGTTCTACTCGGTCATCTACGATGCGATCGACGAAGTTGAGGCTGCCATGAAGGGCAAGCTCAAGCCGATCTACGAAGAAGTCCAGGTGGCAACTGCTGAGATTCGCCAGGTGTTTAAGTCCGGTAAGGCTGGTCTTATCGCTGGTTCGATCGTTCGTTCTGGTTCGATCCGGCGCGGTCACAAGGCACGCCTGATCCGTGACGGTAAGACGATTGCGGAAAACCTGGAGATCGTATCGTTGCGTCGTGAAAAAGATGATGTGACTGAAGTGCGCGAAGGCTACGAGTGTGGTATCACTCTTGGCTACAAGGATATTGCCGAAGGTGACATCATCGAAACGTATGAGATGCGTGAGAAGCCACGCGACTGATCGTTACGTGACTATACGCAAAGTGAGGAAACATGGTTAATCCACGAGCAGCTAGAGTAGCTGAGCGTATTCAGCAAATAGTTGCCTCCATGCTCGATAAGCAGATCAAGGATCCGCGGTTAGGCATGGTGACAATTACTGATGTGCGCGTTACTGGAGATCTTCAGCATGCAGATGTGTTCTACACCGTTTTCGGTGACGAACACGATGCGAAGAACACCGCAGCCGCATTGCGTTCTGCCACCGGAGTGATTCGCTCCAATGTTGGAAAGCAGCTCGGATTGCGCTTGACTCCATCGTTGGCGTTCCATCTCGATGCATTGCCAGAGTCAGCAAAGTCTATTGAAGACTTGCTGGTTGCTGCTAAGTTTAGGGATGAGCAGATCCGCCAGATGGCTCGAGAAGCACAGTATGCGGGAGATCCAGATCCATACCGTCGTCCAGAAGACGACGAGCAGGACGAACCCGTCGAGGATTTCGCACAGTAGTGGCGCGAAATCGTCAACAGATGCCAGATCGCCCCCGGCGCGTAATGCCGTGGGGCGATCTGCCACGTGGTGGACATGAAGCTGCCGATGGGTTAATTCTGATCGACAAACCGCAAGGTGTGACCTCGCACGATGTTGTGGGTGCGATGCGCCGGTTGGGTGCGACTCGCAAAGTCGGGCATACCGGAACTCTTGATCCGATGGCTACCGGTTTGCTGACGGTGGCCTTTGGGCGAGCCACTAAACTCGTCCAGTATCTCACTGGTGCAGATAAGCGGTATCTTGCACGCATTGTTATTGGTGTGGGTACGGATTCGGATGATGCTGATGGTACTGCGATAGCGCCAACTGCCGCGCAGAGTACACGTATTAGCCAGATTACGGCTGCGGATATTGATGGTGCGATGGCTGAACTTACCGGCCCGATCCAGCAGGTTCCGGCAACTGTTTCGGCGAAGAAGATTGGCGGTAAACGCGCCCACGATCTGGTTCGTGATGGGCATGATGTGGAGCTTGCTGCACAGTCAGTAACAATCCATAGTTTTGACCGTACCAGCGATGTTGTTGCGCAAACCCACCAGATGGACGGGTTGAGCTTCCCGGTGTTGGCGTTCGATGTGAGTGTGGCGGTTTCTTCGGGAACCTATATTCGTGCGTTGGCTCGCGATCTTGGCGAAAATCTGGGGGTGGGTGCGCATTTGACGATGTTGCGCCGCACCCAGGTTGGCAAGTGGGATATTGCGGATGCGCATACGGTCGAGGCCCTGCGTGAGCTGATAGTGGGTGAGCAGTCGTTGCCGATTGTGGGCATTGATGCCGTGTGTGCCCTAACGTTCTCCCGGATTTCGGTGACGGCCCAGGAGGCTGAACGACTCGGGCGCGGGCTTTTTATTGAACGCCGTGATCCAGAGCGTATTGCGGGTGCCAATAAATGGCCGGCGTGTGCGTTTCTAGGTGAGCAGGCGGTTGCTATCGTTTCGCCGCGTTCCAAACAGTTGAAACCTGATTTACAGATTCGGATCTAGATGTAGGGCAGTGCTGCGAGATTAGTGTGCACGAAACCGGGGAATACGGGGCGATAGGGTGCTATAGCGCAAGATCTCCCCGTATTCCCCGGTTTTGGTAGCTCCTGTGGTTTATGAATGTGCGCATTAGCCTTAACACGCAGGAAAATGCTTTTACAACGAATTCCGTTTCGTTATCATGTGTAGATAAACAGCTCAATGGTGAGAAATTTTCTGGAGGAAGATATGCAACGGTTTTTGCGAGTTGTAGTCGCCATGATGTTGACCGGCAGTATCCTAAGCGCCTGTAGCGAAGAACCGCCTCCACCGCAAAGTTCAGTGGACGATGTTGATGTTACTGGGTTGAACTTGAAGGCAGATATCGATCGTGACTCATGGATGATTACTTTGCCGGCAGATCGGTTTGGAATTTCTCGAGATGAAGAAGATATAATTTCTTCGGCGTATATGGGAGCCAGTATGACGTGCTACAAGAAATATGCTCCTGATCAAATTTGGGTAGATTTACCTCCTCTTTCTGGCTTAAATGCGATGAATCCTCCTGTTTTCTCGGAATTTGGCGTGTGGCGAGTAGGTATGGCGCAGCAATTTGGTTTTGATGCTCCTGCGACTGCTCGTATTCCTATTGCAGGGCGTTCTGATGTTCGCACACCTATTTCCAGAGAAGTAGTTGCGAAAGTTTACAAAGATCGAGCGGCGATCCCTACGGATGTTTTCGAAAAAGCAGTTGCTTCGTGCGAGGATGATCCAGATATTCAAAAGTTCAAAAACCCTTACGAGTTAGTTATTGCGCCGTGGTGGGATGAGATTAATCAGGCGCGAGCCAAGCTATTTGACTACGATGCGGCTCGCCAAATTTATAACGACGTTGCTAGTTGTTTCGAATCCGAGGGTTTGAAAATGGCAGAGGAAGGGTTTGGGGGTGTTGAGAACTTCGATTTTCGGCGTAAAAAGAATAATCCTTATCCTGCTAAAAAAGAGATAGATATTGCACTGAAAGTAGCTCAATGCCAGGAGAAATTCGATGCTACACCGAAGCTTGCTGAGATTTTAGCTGAGAAACAAGCCGACATTATTAAGAAATATCCGAATGAATTTGTTTCGGGCCGCCAAAAGATCGATGCTCTTGTTGCAGATGCGAAGCAATACATACAAGAACATCCCGATGTTTACGTTAAAACGAACTAGTTCTTATGTGCAGTCGGTCTCTTCATCACGGATATAGAGTCGTGAGTTGTCTGCGTTTCGAACGAGTATGGTGAGGATAGGGAGTTTAAGTATGTTCGTTAAGAAATATGGAGTGTTCCTTGTTTCTCTCATGATGGTTGTGAGCGCCTGTTCTTCTGTTGATTCTGGGGTAGACGTAGACTCGTCTGAATCTTCTAGCATGGGTCTGAATCTTAGTGCGGAAGTTGATAAAGAGTCATGGACAGTGACGTTGCCTTGGAATCGTTACCTTATTTCGGACGAAGAGAAAAATATTTTACTCTCTGCCAGTTCAATGGCACTAGCACAATGCACCCGAGAGAAGAATATGGCAAAGCAATGGACCGGTACTAATGCGGCTTTCATTAGCCAAGTAAATCCACATGTCTTTTCAGAATTTGGTCCGTGGCGAAAAGCGATGGCTCAACAATATGGGTTTTCATCACCTTATCTATCTAATGATCCAATCGTCGGCCGAGATATTAAGCCACCAACAGAAACAGAAATTCTAAAACTTCGCCGTGGGTTTGATGCGAATAGCTTGTTTTCTGAAGCAGATATGGAATTGATGCGTAAGGAATGTGACGAGTATCCCGCGGTCGAAAAATTCAACCGGGAAAAGATAGCTCCATCAGCTCCGTGGGTTGATGAGCTTGGCGAGATGCGTATGCTGTTGTTTGATGATCCGCGGGCGCAGGAGATTGTGGGTGAGTTGGAGGCGTGTTTTGATAAGCAGGGGTTGCAGATGAGCTCTGAAGTTCCTGGGTTTGTGGAAGATGTTAATGGTTTTATTGATCCGACTGAGGAGAGTATTGCTCTTGCGTTGAAGGCTGTGGAGTGTCAAGAAGAAACTAATGCGACGCCGCGGTTGGCGCAGGTGTGGGCTGATTCGCAGGCTCCGATTGTGAAGAAGTATGCCAAGGAGCTGATAGCTCAGCGCCAGTTGATCGATGAACGAGTAGCAGAAGCAAAACAATATATACAAGAACACCCTGAGCTATTGGAACCTCCGGGGAAGTGATAGTTCATGACGATGAAGTTAGTGGCGGTTTATGGTGATGAAGAAAGTGAATAGGTCGATGAGGAAGCGTGTTATTCAGATGACCGTGGTATCGAGTGTGGCGCTTTTATTTGGAGCATGCTCGTTTGGTTCGCAGGTTGATACAGACTCATCTGAATCTTCTAGCATGGGTCTGAATCTTAGCGCGGAAGTTGATAAAGAGTTATGGACGGTAACGTTGCCATGGGATCGTTACACGATGACGGATGAACAGCGCATTATCCTTGTTTCTGCAGAATCTTTTGGACTTGCCGAGTGTACACGTGAGAATATGCAAGATGTTGCATGGACTGCAACATTGCCGGAAGCCCTTAAGGGTGTTAACCCGCATGTTTTTATGGAATTTGGGCCGTGGGTTAAAGAAATGGCACAGCAATATGGTTTTTCGTCAGCCGAATTCTCAGATGTACCGATCAATGGTCGCGATCTTGTGGCTAAGAGCAAAGAACAACGTGATCGAGAAAGAAAAGGGATGCAGAGCAATGCTACGTTTTCAGAGCGAGACATAGAGCTTATGCATGAAACGTGTGATTCGTATCCCCAAGTTAAGAGATTTCAGTTAAAAGAACTCGATGTGCAGGGTCCATGGACAAAATTACTGGCTGATACTCGCGATCAAATTTTCGAGGATAGTCGCGGTAAAGCAGTTGTGGAAGAATTGGCTCAATGTTTCATAAGTAAGGGGCTTAAACCAATTGAGGGCGTTCCCGGATATGTAGAAGGAGTTAGCCCACAACGTAACCCGAGTTCAGAGAGTATTGCTCTTGCTTTGAAGGCTGTGGAGTGTCAAGAAGAAACTGATGCGACGCCGCGGTTGGCGCAGGTGTGGGCTGATTTGCAGGCTCCGATTGTGAAGAAGTATGCCAAAGAGTTGATAGCCCAGCGTGAGTTGATTGACGAGCGAGTAGCAGAAGCTAAACAATATATTCAAGAACACCCTGAGTTCTTGGAACCTCCGGGGAAGTGATAGTTCATGACGGTGAAGTTAGTGGCGGTTTATGGCGATGAAGAAAGTGAATAGTTCTATGAAAAAGCATGTAATGTCGATGATTGTACTGTCAAGTGCGTTGTTTTTGAGTGGAGCGTGTTCTCCTGATACTTCAGCTGGCGAGGCAGAATCTTCTGCCTCATTAGTGGCGGCGGATGATTCTGCCTCGCCAGTTGGGGTGGATGTTTCGGCGAAGGTTGATCGTGATTCGTGGCTTATTGAGTTGCCGTGGGATAGGTACCAACTAAGTAGTGAAGATGAAGCGTATTTGCTTTCTGCGGGTTCGGCGGCGATGGCGGAGTGTACTCGGGCTAAGCTGGATGGGGTGGCGTGGACTGGTTTCCCGCCATCAGTGCTACTGCCGATTAATCCGCCGGTGTTTAGCGAGTTTGGTCCGTGGAATAAAGATATGGCTGCGCAGTTCGGGTTCACCCGGGTTGCCGATTCGGGTACACCGATTGCGAATCGTGGATTGAGTGCGCGAAGCGCAGAGGATAAGGCTGGTTGGACGAGCCGGGCAGAGTCAAACGCTAGAGTGTTTGAAAAGGCCGAGCAAAAGTTTCATGAGGCATGTGATTCGTATCCTATAGCTAAGAAGTTTGACGTGAGAGAGGTGAGTGGTTCGGGTCCGTGGAAGAATGAGCTTTCCGAGACGCGTATGAGGTTGTTTGATGATCCGCGGGCGCAGGAGATCGCGGGTGAGTTGGAGGCGTGTTTTGATAAGCAGGGGTTGCAGATAAGTTCTGAAGTTCCTGGGTTTGTGGAAGGTGTTGATAGTTTTATTGATCCGACTGAGGAGAGTATCGCGATTGCGTTGAAGGCGGCGCAGTGTCAGGAGGAGACTGATGCGACTGTGCGGTTGGCGCAGGTGTGGGCTGATTTGCAGGCTCCGATTGTGAAGAAGTATGCCAAGGAGCTGATAGCCCAGCGCCAGTTGATCGATGAACGAGTAGCAGAAGCTAAGCAATATATCCAAGAACACCCTGAGTTATTCGAACTACCTTCTCAGTGATTAGGCGTGAGTGGTTGATTTGTTTGGGGGGTGTTTTATCCTGTAAACGGTAAGTGATGATGCTTACTATCGAACCGTGTTCAAAGGAGAACATCATGAAAATTAGGAAAGTTTTGAGTTCCATGGTGGCTGTTTTGGCTCTTGGCGCTACCAGTTTTGTTACTACGATTCCAGTAGCTGAAGCAGCGGGAAATCCGTATTGCCCACTTGGTGCATCGTGTGTATGGACTGGCAATGATTATTATGGTGTTCGGGGAGAGAACTATGATAATTCTTCTCCGGTGCATTCAAGTATTCATAATCGAGGGAATTCTGCAGCGGCTAATGGTGCATCATGTTGGGCTACGCAGTTTTATGATTTTAGAGGTGGAAATTCGGGAAGTTATTTCATCTTGTACAGCAAGTCGATGAGGGGCGAAAATTATCAAGATCCTTATTTGGCTAATGGGGCAGGTGTTGGTCCGTACGCAAATCAAGATTGGGCTAATCGTATAAGCCGGATTACCTATATTTGTGGCAATTGATCGAGAGTAGTAACAGGAGAATAGTTCTATGAAAAAGCATGTAATGTCGACGATTGTGCTGTCAAGTGCGTTGTTTTTGTGTGGAGCGTGTTCTCCTGATACTTCAGCTGGCGAAGCAGAGTCTTCTGCCGCATCAGTGGCGGCGGATGATTCTGCTTCGCCAGTTGGGGTGGATGTTTCGGCGAAGGTTGATCGTGATTCGTGGCTTATTGAGTTGCCGTGGGATAGGTATCGGCTTAGCCGTGAGGAAGAAGCGTATTTACTTTCAGCGTGGTCGGCAACGGGGGCGGAGTGTACTCGGGCCAAGCTGGATGATGGTTTGGCGTGGACCGGCTTCCCGCCAGAGATATTTATGCCGGTTAATCCGCCGGTGTTTAGCGAGTTTGGTCCGTGGAATAAAGATATGGCTGCGCAGTTCGGGTTTACCCGGGTTGAGACTTCGGGTACGCCGATTGCGAATCGTGGATTGAGTGCGCGAAGCGCGGAGGATAAGGCTGGTTGGACGAGCCGGGCAGAGTCTAATGACAAGGTGTTAGAAGCAGCTGAGGATAAGTTTCATGAGGCGTGTGATTCAGATCCGCTCGCTAAGAAGTTTGATGTGAGAGAGGTTAGTGGTTCGGGTCCGTGGGTGAATGAGCTTGTTGAGACGCGTATGAGGTTGTTTGATGATCCGCGGGCGCAGGAGATTGTGGGTGAGTTGGAGGCGTGTTTTGATAAGCAGGGATTGCAGATTAGTTCTGAAGCGCCTGGGTTTGTGGAAGGTGTTGATAGTTTTATTGATCCGACTGAGGAGAGTATTGCTCTTGCGTTGAAGGCGGCGCAGTGTCAAGAAGAAACTGATGCGACGCCGCGGTTGGCGCAGGTGTGGGCTGATTTGCAGGCTCCTATTGTGCAGAAGTATGCCAAGGAGCTGATAGCCCAGCGTAAGTTGATCGATGAACGAGTAGCAGAAGCTAAACAGTATATTCAAGAACACCCCGAACTATTCGAACTACCGTCTCAGTGATTGATGATAGCGACAATGGAGGGGAATGGTCCTATGAAAAAGCATGTAATGTCAATGATTGTGCTATCAAGTGTGTTGTTTTTGAGTGGAGCGTGTTCTCCTGATACTTCAGCTGGCGAGGTGGATGATTCTGCCTCTTCGGTTGCGGTGGATGATTCTGCCTCGCCGGCTGGTGTGGATGTTTCGGCAAAGATTGATCGTGATTCGTGGGTTATTGAGTTGCCGTGGGATAGGTATCGACTTACCCGTGAGGAGGAGGCGTATTTACTTTCCGCATGGTCGGCAGCAAAGGCGGAGTGTACTCGGGCTAAACTGGACGGGTTGGCATGGACTGGAATTCCACCAGAGGTGATGCTACAGGTTAATCCGCCGGTGTTTAGTGAGTTTGGTCCGTGGAATAAGGATATGGCTGCGCAGTTCGGGTTTACCCGGGTTGAGACTTCGAAAACACCGATCGCGAATCGTGGATTGAGTGCGCGAAGCGCGGAAACTAAAACTGCTTGGGCGCTTCGAGAAGAGGCTAATGGCAAGGTGCTAGAAGTAGCTGAGGAAAAATTTCATGAGGCATGTGATTCATATCCACTATCTAAGAAGTTCGATGTGAGAGAAGTTAGTGGTTCGGGTCCATGGTTTAATGAGTTTGGCGAGATTGAGATCAAATTGTTTGATGATCCGCGGGCGCAGGAGATTGTGGGTGAGTTGGAGGCGTGTTTTGATAAGCAGGGGTTGCAGATGAGTTCTGCATCACCCGGCTTTGTGGAAGGTGTTGATAGTTTTATTGATCCGACTGAGGAGAGTATTGCGATTGCGTTGAAGGCAGCGCAATGTCAAGAAGAAACTGATGCGACGCCGCGGTTGGCGCAGGTGTGGGCTGATTTGCAGGCTCCGATTGTGCAGAAGTATTACAAGGAGCTGATAGCCCAGCGCCAGTTGATCGATGAACGAGTAGCAGAAGCAAAACAATATATACAAGAACACCCCGAACTATTTGAACTACCAACTAAATAAAACCACTTAGAATAACCCGTGTAATTTCGCGTATCAAAAGGAAAAGCATACTGATGCACAGTGAAGAACCGCAGCAAACGAATAAAAAACGCTACGCATGGATCATCGTCACCATCATCATAGCCATAGCGGTACTTATTGGTGCATTCTTGCTGGGACGATTTGTGCGCTCAGGAAATGACGAAGCAATCGCCAACGCACAACATAAACCAGAAATAACCGCCCAAGTCGAAGAACGGGAATTCCCCGCTGAGCCGATAGAAATTCAGGGAAGCGTACAACTAGGCTCAACCTTCCCGGTCACAGTTGCAGCCGGTGAAGGTGGACAAGCAATCGTCACTGCCACACCACGCTCGCCAGGCGAAACAATCTCCTCCGGGCAACTTCTCGCCCAAGTATCTGGCAGACCAGTTATTGCACTCGATCTTCCCTTTGATATGTATCGCGATATTAAAACCGGAGATACTGGCGCCGATGTTCGCGAACTACAACGTGCTCTGGTACGACTCGGGCTATACCGTGGCGTTGTCGATGGTGAATATGGACCGCTCACCGCAAACGCTATGAAGGAATTATATAAGCGCGTTGGAGCAGTGTTGCCCGAACCACCCAAAGAACCAGAGGCACAACCAGCCGCAGTGCAAAGCCAAGCACAAGAACCGCAGAGCAATCCGGCAGATCAAGGCGCAACTTCCACACCGTCTAACTCCCCAACACAACCAGCTACCCAAACACCGAAAAAACTCAACCTCCCAACAATAAAAGCAAACGAAATATTCTCCCTCACCCAAGGCTCTGCAACCATTATCGAGATAGCGCCACTGAACACCAAAATCAGTGCAGAAACACCACTTGCGAAACTCCGAAGTGGAAAAGCGATCGCAGTCGCCCGCGTCGGCGTCGGAGACAAAAACCTCTTCAGCGTCGGAGCAAACGTTGAACTGAGCGCCGTCGGCTCAACCGAAAAGCAACAAGCCACCGTCAACGCAATCAGTGAGTTCAAAGACGCCGATGTGAACAACCCCGCCGCACAACTGCCCGGGCACGATGTTAGCGTGGACCTACCCGGCGAAGGATACACCGACGGGCAAGAAATCATCCTCTCCATCGCAAACACCGAACGGCAAGCCGTCTCCGGACTCACTGTTCCGCTCAGCGCACTACGCGAAGATACCGGCACAACCTACGTGTTAAAGAAAGACCCAGCAATCAAACCAGAAGGAACAGCGAAAATAGAAGTCAGTGTAGGACGAACCTTCGACGGATTCGCCCTCATCACCAGCGACAACATCCAAGCCGGCGACACCGTGGTCATAGGCCAATGAGCGTACTCAAACTGCGCAACATCCGCAAAACCTATGATGTACAACCACCGGTGCCCGTACTACACGGCGTTGACCTCGACGTCGAAGCAGGAGAACGCGTAGCCATCGTCGGATACTCAGGAGCAGGAAAATCCACACTGCTCAACATTATGGGACTACTCGACGAAGCAACCTCCGGCGAATACGAGCTCGACGGGCACCTGACAACAAAACTCAGCGCCCGAAAACGCGATCGGCTCCGAGCCGAAGTACTGGGATTCGTATTTCAGGACTATCACGTACTAGGGCATCGAACCGTACGCGAAAATCTCGATATCAAACTCGCGATCTCCGGGATTGATCCGGCACAGCGCGAAACCGTCGTCGACGAAGCATTAGCAAATGTTGGACTAACAGAGCGGAAAAATTCCCTCTCTAGGCTACTTTCCGGCGGAGAAAAGCAACGCCTCGCAATCGCGCGCGCCATCATCACCCACCCCAGAGTCCTCCTCGCCGACGAGCCAACCGGAAACCTCGACTCCGTCAACGCCAAAACCGTACTCGACCTCTTCGACCAGCAAGCAGCCAACGGAGTCGCCGTCGTCGTCATCACCCACGATGATCGCCTCGCATCGTGGGCACAACGCGTCCTGCACTTAAAGGACGGCAAAATCTATGAGTAAATACAACATCGGTCACAAAATACGACAACGACGCGCCGCTATCGCCGACCTCCTCGCCGACGTAGCGATCGAACTGCGCGCCCGGATGGCGCGAACCATCCTCATGATGGCGGCCGTAGCATTAAGCACCGGAGCTCTACTAGCGTCGGTAGGTATTTCGCAAAATGCTGCCCACCAAGTAGACGCAGACATCGCCGCCTCAACCATTGACCAAATCCTACTGACGAAAGCCGATGGGACTGGTGACGGGCCAGGAGGCGATGCAGATAGAGCGTCGCGCGGCCCTGACGGGCAAAAAGTCGAAACATATTTCTACCCCGCCGATGCAAAAGAACGACTCCTCAAAATTGATACGGTAGCAGCCGTTGGGCGACGGTCAAACCTCCTAGACGCCATCCATCCGACCATTACCCGTCCGATAACCCACGATGAGATCAATACCATCAGCATTATCGGTGCCGAAGCGTCATATCTCGATGCGGCCAACGTAGACAAGCCCACACAAGCCTGGATGCTTGACCAAGCATACGATGTCGTTTTCCTTGGCGAAAGCGCGGCAGAAAAACTTGATATACCAGTAACTTCCGATACCCGAGGGCTCAAAGTATTAGTTGACGGACTAGCCTATTCCGTAGCCGGATTCCTTCCCGGTGAAACACTGGAAAACCACATCGTCCTCCCGTTGAAAACAGCCTTTCACCTCGCCGGTGGAGACAAACAAACCGATATTCTTATCCGCACCAAAATTGGTGCCGGCTCCCAAGTATCAAACGTTGCACGGCTAGCGCTTATGCCAAACCAGCCCGAAAAACTCTCAGTCTCGCAAGTCGTTTCAGTTGAGAGCATTCGAGAAAACGTTTCCGGGCAATTAGCTCAACAAGCGGCATGGGTAGGGGCGTTCCTGATTGTGCTGACCGTCTTGCTCATTGCTAACTCTATGATTGTTTCAGTCACCGCTCGCACAACTGAGATCGGAGTCCGGCGAGCATTGGGGAGTTCGCGCGGGCGAGTTGCGGCAGTGTTTTGGGTTGAAGGTGCCGTGACCGGAGCACTCGGCGGACTCGTTGGAAGTGCAGTGGCGTCGGTTATTATCGTTGGCGTTTCAGCAGTTAGCGGATGGACTGCGTTACTAAATATTGGATGGATCATGCTCGGACCGGTGCTGGGTGCTGCGGTAGGCGTTGTTGCTTCGGCATACCCGGCGGCACGAGCGTCGATGATTCATCCGGCGATTGCGGTGCGCTCGAACTAGGTTGAAGCTACATGCTTAGAGCTTGGGTGCTTAGCTGATGTGGCAGATGTGCACGAAACCGGGGAATACGGGGCGATAGGGTGCTATAGCGCATGATCTCCCCGTATTCCCCGGTTTTGATACGGCATATCGCCGTAGGAGAACATCAACCGATTGAGAGCTGGGCGTATTATGATGGTGCCTATGACTGAAGAGAAAAAGGGCTGCGGTTGCGGCGGCAAAAAGGCAGAAGCTACAGAAACCCAAACGGTTGAGGTAGCAACAGAAGAAAAGCGCGGTTGCGGTTGTGGCGGGCATGGCCACGGAGCAAACGGTCATGGCAAGCAGAGTCACAGCCACGGTGAGGGTCAAGGCCACGGCGGGCATGGTCACGGTGGTTGTGGCTGCGGTGGAAAAGGACGCCACCACGGTGTGCGTACCGAAAATACTCCAGCCGGCGCACCTGACGACGTATCGCAAGGGCGCACCCAACTAGGATTGCGTGGAATCTAACGAATGCAGATATGGCATAAAAGTTCCGATATCCCGGCCGATATCGGCTCTACCGTTGTTACTATTGGAATTTTTGATGGCGTACACAAAGGCCATCAAGTCGTGGTTCAAGAAACGGTGAAGCAAGCGCGTGAACGAGGCTTGAAAGCGGTGGCGTTGACGTTTGATCCCCACCCGCGTATCGTGCATAACCCTGACGCCCCGATGCCGCTGATTACCTCACTTGCTGACCGGTTAGAACGCCTAGAGGCTGCAGGTATCGATGCGGTTTTTGTCCAGCACTACACATTGGATTATGCAAACCAGGCTCCGGAAGAATTTATCGAGTCCCAGCTTGTAGGCATGCTTCACGCGTCGGTTATTGTGGCGGGTGAAGATATTCATTTTGGCCGGCAAAACACCGGCGATGGTCAATTGTTGCGCACCTTCGGAACGGCTATTGGATTAGAAACTGTCATTGTTGATGACGTATGCAATTTAGATGATGGCCGCCGATGGTCGTCGACGTGGGTGCGAGATTTGTTGCGTGCTGGCGATGTACGCCAAGCTGCGGAAGTGTTGGGCCGTCCGCATCGGATCCGTGGAATAGTCCAGCATGGGTTTAAGCGTGGCCGGCAGTTAGGATTCCCGACGGCGAACCTGCCAGGCGTAGGTGTTGGCGAAATTCCGGCCGACGGCGTGTATGCCGGTTGGCTGGTGCGTACTGTTCCAGAAACGAAAGCTACCGAGCATTTGCCGGCTGCTATTTCGATTGGCACTAATCCGCATTTTGATGGGGTAGAGCGCACGGTGGAAGCTCATGTGCTTGGGCGTAGTGACCTGAACCTGTATGGGGAAGAGGTTGCGATAGACTTTATTGATTATGTACGGCCGATGATGAGCTTTGATGAGCTTGATGGATTACTCTGCCAAATGGATGACGATCTGCGAACTGCTGCCGATGTGCTGTCTGTACCGGTAGCTGGGCGGGTCGATCCGGAATCAGTGACCGCGAGTTGAACTGTCTAAGATGATCTAACGATGATTTTCAGTGAAGTTATTTACCGGTGGTGATCTATATCACTCTCATCTAATAATTTATGTTGCGATTTACTTAATTGTGTTGTGCGCAACATATTTTCTTCTTATAATGAGAGAACGATGAGTTATACATACGAGAGGATGTGAGCGTTTTGCGTCGTTTAACTAAAACAGTAATTACAGTTTTTCATTAGCTGTCGTTGGTATGCCAGTAGCATATGCTGAAGGAGGCTGGAGCTCCTATATGACAGGTGTTCTTACGGGTTTTAATTCGAGAACATGGCAGGATCAGAATATTGATTCAACTAGCACAAGCATTACATTTTCCGGATGTACCAACAATATTAATCCATACCATGGTGTCAGCGCAGAAGTACAGCTAACTCGAGAAACGCCTTTTTATCAACCAGATGAGTCGCAAGGCAGGCGTTCTCTTAACTGCGGTGGATCGGATACTAAATACTGGGGACGTTCTCCTGCTGGAAGCTATCACTTTACACTTACTGGAGTTAACGGAAGTGAATACGGTGCGATTTCAGTTCGTAATGTAAGCGTAAATTACTGATCCGCTAAAGCGAGAGATAGATTAGGTAATGATTTCTATCGACAATCTAGTTTTTTCGTACCGCAATAAATCTTTGTTTTCCAAGTTGTCGATTGAGATTCATCCTGGGCGAACAATGTTAGTTGGTCCTAATGGTGCTGGAAAAACAACATTGATGGCGCTTCTTTCTGGGAAGTTGCGGATGGCACACGGGAATATCTACTGGCCAAAGGATCCGTTTTTCACCAGTTGGATGCCACAACGAATCAAAGCAATTCGTAGTTTTACAGTTCGTGAGCAACTCTCATATATAGGGTGGTTAGAGAAGGTCGCATCTGATCAACTTTCTCAGCGAGTTCAGGAAGTACTTACAAGTGTCAATCTTTTTCACCAGGCTGATACTTATTCAACCAGTTTATCTGGAGGGCAATTACGTAGACTCGGATTAGCACAAGCCTTGATTGGTGATCCTGATTTATTGATTTTAGACGAGCCAACTGCAGGTTTGGATGTAACAGAATATGAGCGGCTGCGGGATTTGCTTTTTTCGGATAGCAAACTCGCTGAATATATGCTTGTTTCCACGCATGATATTCGTGAATTGGCAGCATCCTTTGACTGGGTAGTCCTTCTTCAATCTGGAGAAGTGAAATTTAGCGGGAGTGTTCCAGAGTTTTTAGGACTGACCCCACACTTAGATCCAGTTGAATCCTATTATGTTGCAACGGGAACTGACTGGAGACAAACGCAATGATTAGCGCCTTGTGGCGTCAGCGACGACGAGAGCCAATTTTATTCCTTAGCCCACTGCTCATTGTGTTGGCAACGATCCATTTTTCTGCTGTTCCACACGGTGAAAGCGCATTGCCACTGCAAGGATGGTCGCTTGGCTTGTCGATTGTCTTTATCGTTGGGCCGGTGGTGGCAAGCTGTGTTGCGTATTCGGTTGGACGACTCAAAGATGCGGATATTCTCGCCGCACATTGGCCTAGGCATCTCGCCTCAATTATTTCCCAATCTATTGTTATTCCAGCTACCGTTGGGTGGTTGGTCATCATGGGATGCGGATTGGTGATGTCTGGCTTTTCGATACCTGATATGAGGCTTGTCCTGGTTGTCACAGCTGCATTGGGCCAGATGCTTGCTTTGGGAGTTATTGCGGCAGTTTTGTTGCCTTCTATTGTCGCTACACCTACAGTTTTGGTTATCGGTTACCTGTGGATGGTGTTACCAATGGCGTTTGAACCATTGTGGTTGCGGCATCTCAATGGCTATTGGTCAACGTGCTGTATGGCGGATCAAGTCCCGGCTTGGCAGGGTGTTATCGGAGTTTTATTAGTTGCTTGCAGTTTGTGGGCAGTAGTTGTGGCAGCTTTTTTGACTAAAGTGGTTAAAAAAGCTGTATTCGTAATGGTAGGAATCATTATTTTTTTTGGTGGATTATTCTCGGTGAGTACTCTAGGAGCTTTTCCAGTGGTCTTTCGCGGGGCAGAAACAGTGTGCAAACCAGTGGGTGAAGGCGGTGAACTGTGTTTGTTCCCAGAACACGAGCCTCAGCGTGAACAAGTGATGCAAGTTATTGAATCAGTAATGCCTGCATGGAGTGATCTAGTACCAATCGGGCAGGTACGTTACTCGGAGGCGCATTCCCAAGTCTCCATAAGCAGTTACTTTCCCGAAGGTATTTCGCGCGAAAATATAGTATCTACATTAGCTGTGGCACATTTGCCTGAAGTTCCTGATTGTGGTAATCGTCCTTATGAGAATGGGATATTCTATGAAGAAGCTTGGCAGATATTAATGGCTAAGGGTGGGATTCTTGTTAACAATGAATCTGTAACTGAGCGTGTAGCTACGACGAGTGACCAAGAATTACGTGAGTGGTTTGCCCAGACAGTCGCTCAGATTGAGCAGTGTTCTTAGTGGGCGTTAGTAACAGGGCGCGATATGAAACTTTATATAAAATCTCGGTTTAGTGTACCGGCAGTGTGGGTATTCGCTGTTCTATTAATGTCTATAATTGTGTTAGGGAAAAACCATGTTTT
The DNA here is from genome assembly GCF_023973165.1 of Arcanobacterium pinnipediorum. NCBI lineage: Bacteria > Bacillati > Actinomycetota > Actinomycetes > Actinomycetales > Actinomycetaceae > Arcanobacterium > Arcanobacterium pinnipediorum. Next base: position 713,052 of record NZ_CP099547.1, read on the forward strand.
TTACCAAGTTTTCTTGGGGTGTTAACACGCTCTACACCGGTTGCTGTAATTATCGCATGTGCATTAGCAACTTTGTTTCTTGTTGTTTTGGGTCAAAGTGACCCGTTTATAGAATATCGTTCGGCGCGGAAAATTCCTTCGATCGATAGTGTTTTCATCAGCACGCTCACGCTAATATGCTTTGCTTTGGCAGGAGGTGTACATGGGGTATCGCTGGCATTACCGGTTCTACGATCACTTTGTGGTTTTATCGGGGCCGGTCTGCTGGCGGGGGCGCTGATATATTATCGACTAGGCGTTTTCTTACCGAGTATTTTGTTCGTCATCTTCACACTTGTTGGTTCTCACCCAGGCGGTAGTGGATATGTGTGGGCATTTGCTATAGCGCCAGCGTCTTCGATTATTTCTTATGCAATTGCCGCTATTGTGTATATTACTGGTGTGTGGGCGTGGATATATCACTATCCGGTAGCGTCTATACCGAGATAAAGGTCTGGACTAGCGAACTAGATAAGTTTTGGAACTATATCGTTCGTGTACTTGAATTATGGGTTTTTCTCGGCAAAGATTTTATAGTCCTCATATTTTGGAAATAACGTTGTTGCCTGAATCTTGAGGTACTCAATCTCACAGTGTTCAATTCGGGCAGAATTTCAAGCCGTGGTAGAATCGAACAGCCGTTGGATCGGCCACGGAGTGTCATCGCTCGAGAGAACAAGCCTCGGGCTCCGTGCAACAAGGATGAAAAGGAGTGATCGTATGGCTCTATCTGCAGAGCGTAAGAACGAAATCATTAAGGAATACGCAACTCACGAGGGCGATACTGGTTCTCCAGAAGTCCAGGTTGCAATTCTGTCTGCCCGTATCAAGGAATTGACAGAGCACTTCCGTACTCACAAGCATGATCACCACTCACGTCGTGGTCTGATGCTTCTCATCGGTAAGCGCAAGCGCCTCCTCGGCTACCTCGCCGCAGAAGACATCGAGCGTTACCGTTCATTAATCTCCCGTCTCGGCCTGCGCCGCTGACGTCAAACTTATCGGCCCGGCCGCCACGGTTCGGGCCGATAAGTTTAATGTGCGCCTTTCACCCCCATAAAGGCACGTAATCGCGTAGAATAGATTACGTAACTGGCGGCCCGTCGTCGTCAATATGCATAATACGCCCAGTGTTATGCACGGCGCTTAGCGCCTACGGAAAACCGCGTACCTCGCCGGTACGCATCGAAGATAAAGAAGCTGCCCGCGAGGTTCGGTCCTCGGTTATGGTGAACGGAAACTAGTGAAAGTTAGCCTGTCCGTTCATGAGAATCGATGACCGCACCGGGGCGATAACCGTAAAGGAGATCCCATGGAGGGTCCAGACGTAAAATTTGCTGAAGCCGTTATTGATAACGGATCATTTGGCACTCGAAAGATTCGTTTCGAAACAGGCTTATTGGCTCGGCAAGCTGCCGGTTGTGCAGTGGCATACTTAGATGATGAAACCACCGTATTGTCAGCAACTGCTGTATCAAGCCAACCGCGCGAACATTTTGATTTCTTCCCGCTCACTGTAGACGTCGAAGAACGTTCATACGCTGCCGGACGAATCCCCGGATCATTCTTCCGCCGTGAAGGTCGTCCAACCACTGATGCTATTTTGGCTGCCCGCCTCATTGACCGCCCACTACGCCCAGCCTTCGTTAAGGGCTTGCGTAACGAAGTCCAAGTTGTGGCAACCATCCTCACCATTCACCCAGATGACGCATACGACGTCGTAGCCATCAACGCTGCGTCGATGTCCACTCAGCTGTCCGGTTTGCCATTCTCTGGCCCCATCGGTGGCGTTCGTATCTCCCTCATTGACGGACAATGGGTAGCCTTCCCGCGCTGGTCAGAAATTCCACGCGCAACCTTCACCATGGTTGTTGCTGGACGTATCGTGGGCGAGGACGTCGCTATTATGATGGTCGAAGCAGAAGGTGGCGAAAACGTTATCGACAACATCGCCAAGGGTGGCGTTAAGCCAACTGAAACTGTTGTTGCCGAAGGCCTCGACGCTGCTAAAACCTTTATCCGCGTATTGTGTGACGCACAGGCAGAACTTGCTGCTCAAGCAGCTAAACCAACCGAAGAATACCCACTCTTCCCATCCTACGAAGATGCCGAATACGAAGCAGTTGCTGCAAAGCTTGGCAACCGTTTCGCCGAACTATGGGGCATCGTCGATAAGCATGAGCGCGATGACGCTCTCAACGAGCTTACTGCCGAAATCGTTCAATCCCTCACCGAAGAATTCCCAGAGCGTGACCAAGCACTGGCACTAGCAGTTAATGCACACTGGAAGAAGGCAATGCGCGAACGCGTCCTGACCACCGGTGAACGTATGGACGGGCGCACCCCAGTTGAAATCCGTACCATTACTGCAGAATCTGGTATTCTGCCACGAGTTCACGGTTCGGCACTCTTCCAGCGCGGCGAAACCCAGATCATGGGTGTCACCACATTGAACATGCTCAAGATGGAACAGCAAATGGATAACCTTTCTCCGGTTACCTCCAAGCGCTATATCCACCACTACAACTTCCCACCATACTCAACCGGTGAAACCGGCCGCGTAGGCACACCAAAGCGCCGCGAAATCGGCCACGGTATGCTCGCAGAGCGCGCACTCGTGCCAGTTTTGCCATCGCGTGATGAATTCCCATACGCTATCCGTCAAGTCTCCGAAGCCCTCGGCTCAAACGGTTCGACCTCGATGGGTTCGGTCTGTGCATCAACTATTTCGTTGATGAACGCCGGTGTTCCACTGCGCGCAGCAGTTGCCGGTATCGCTATGGGTCTTGTCTCAGGCGAGATCGACGGCGAACAGCGTTACGTTGCCTTGACCGACATCCTCGGTGCCGAAGATGCTCTGGGCGATATGGACTTCAAGGTTGCTGGTACTCGTGACTTCGTCACTGCGCTTCAGCTTGATACCAAGCTCGACGGTATTCCAGCAGAAGTATTGGGGGCAGCATTAAGCCAAGCACACGATGCTCGCCAAGCAATCCTCGACCTGATCGAAGAAGCAGTTCCAGAACCAGAAGAAATGGCTCAAACTGCACCACGCATTATTTCGGTGAAGATCCCAGTTGATAAGATCGGTGAAGTTATCGGGCCAAAAGGCAAGATGATCAACCAGATCCAAGAAGATACTGGTGCAGATATTTCGATTGAAGAAGATGGAACCGTCTTTATCGGTGCAACCAATGGCGCATCGGCTGAGGCTGCTCGTCAAACCATCAACCAGATCGCCAACCCAACCATGCCTGAAGTCGGGGAACGCTTCGTAGGAACCGTTGTTAAGACAACCACCTTCGGTGCATTCATTTCCTTGGCGCCTGGCAAGGACGGCCTGCTTCACATCTCCCAGATCCGTCGCCTTGTTGGTGGTAAGCGCGTTGAGAACGTCGAAGATGTTCTTAACGTAGGAGATAAGGTAGAAGTTGAACTCGCTGAAATCGATCAGCGCGGAAAGCTTTCCTTGCACGCTGTTCTTACCGAAGAACAACTCGAAGCTGAGAAGGCCGCCGAAGAAGAATTCAAGGCCAAGCGTGCCGAGCGCGGGGAGAACTCCGACAACGGCGAACGCCGTGAACGCCGCGACCGCGGTGAACGCCGCGAGCGCCGCCCCCGCCGTCGTACCCGCAAGGGCGAAGAATCTTCAGAGAATAACGAATCAGCCGATTCCGCTGAGTGACCAGAAAACCTCTGAGTAAACGTCGATGTAGTGAGTAGAGTTATTCACTACGCATTGGACGATAGCTAGTAGCTAAAATGTTGCTAGCTATCGTCCAATTCCTATGAAAGGGCAGATGTGAACGCTCGCGCAATCAACACCGCCTACGTTGCATTTCAAGCATGTTACTGGATGGTATTTTGCGTCTGCGTAGGCTTTATATCTTTCTACTTACAAGCCATGGGACTCACCGAGGTCTACATCGGTATCGCAACCGCACTTTTTTGCGGGGCAACATTCCTCGTCCAACCACTCTTAGGCAACCTCAGCGATCGAATAGAAGCATTGACGTGGAAACGTATGGTACTCGCACTAACCGGTATATATTTCCTGGTCTGTGTTGCGATGATCGCCATCCCACACCAGCTCGCAAACATCTTTCTGCTCGGCCTGCTGTATTTCATCGCAAACCTTATTGCTCCATTCATTAACAGTGCCCACTATCATTATTCGAGCCGAGGAATATACATAAACTTCGGCGTTGCCCGCGGAGCCGGATCGGCTGCCTTTGCGCTACTGGCCGTCATTATCGGTAGCGTTTCCCATATCTATGGGGCACGAGTCATCCCAGTATTTGGTGCAGGTGCATCCACGATGCTCTTCCTGATAGCTTTGCTCATGCCCTACTGTGCCACAGATCGAGATAACGCCCACCAATCTCGGGCACGTTCGCAGGTCAATACACTGAGCTTCTTACGAAAATACCCCACATTCTCCATGATGCTCCTCGCTGTGCTTCTGATGTATTTCTCCCACAATTTATTAAGCATTTATCTGCTACAAATAGTGCAATCTCTGGGCGGAGACAGCGCAAACTTGGGGAGTGCACTGGGGTTGCAGGCAGCTGTAGAAATCCCGATTCTCTTCGCATTCGCAGTTATCATGCGTTATTTCGCCATAAAGAATCTCATGTTGTTTGCCGGCCTAGGCTACATTATCCGGGCGATCATGTATCTTGCCACGAGTTCCATTCCGATGCTCTACATGACGCAACTAACCCAAATGTGTAGTTTTGCGATTCTTGCGGCAGCCTCAGTATATTACACCGGAGTTTACGTCCAGGAAGCCGATCAAAACACTGGCCAGGCGTTTATGACCAGCATGATGCCAGCTTCGACGGTGTTGGCATCCCTTGCGGGCGGCACGATTTTGCAGTACGCGAGCATAACTAGTTTATTGGTCTTTAATGTGGTGGTGGCGTTATGTGCGCTAGCAATTGCTTTTATTTCGGTGCGTATGCCACAACCTGTTGTTTCGCTCGTAGTCAACGCTGAAGAACCCCAGCTAGCTAGTGGCGCAGTTCAATGACAACGGCAGGGATGGGTCTCATTCTCATCTCTTCGCTTTGATAGATAATGCAGTAGGATGGAACACGTGCCATTTAATGCTTTGAGCACATGGCTTATGTGTCGTACAGGGAGGAATCAATGACCTTCACAACCATCAACTTGCCGATGGATACATATCAAACGTTGACGTTCGTTGAGGATGGTATTCTTGGCCAGCGCACCATTTTGCCTGGTGGCGTGCGCGTATTGACGGAGAAAGTCCCCGGCCAACGATCAGTTTCTGCAGGTTTTTGGGTCAGTGCCGGATCACGTGATGAAGAACCCGGGCGCGAAGGCTCCACACATTTTCTTGAGCACATGTTGTTTAAGGGTACCGACACCCAAAGCGCTGCAGATATCTCGGCGCTGGGTGATTTCCTTGGTGGAACACTCAACGCGGCTACCGCTCGCCAATACACCTCGTATTACGGGCGCGTATTTGCTGCCGATCTACCACAGCTAATGGAACTTCTTATCGACATGCTCACCCGATCCGTCCTCGATGAAGGGGAGATGGAAATCGAGCGTGGTGTTATTCTCGAAGAGCTAGCTGCCGGAGAAGATGACGTCACCGAAGTTGCCGAACATGCCTTGTTGCCGCTGGTGATGGGGGATCATCCGCTAGCACGCCCCGTCGGTGGCACTGCGCAAACAGTTGCCGGGCTTAAACATTCCCACATGCTTGACCACTACAACTCTAACTATCAGCCCCACGAAATTATTTTCACTGCTGTAGGGGACGTCGATCACCAAGATTTTTGCGAACTGGTACAGGCACTTTTGTTGGGCGGCGGCTGGAAGCTTGACGACGGCGTGATGCCAGCTAAACGACGTCGAGTATCCGATATTGTTTATTCTTCTCGCGATAACCACCTTCGCGTGGAACGTCCAGGCCGTCAAACGGCGGTAGCAATGGGCTGGCCAGGACTAAAAATGGGAGATGAGCGCGAATACACTGCGATGGCGTTGGAATTGATTCTCGGTGGCGGACCGTCTTCGAGACTCTTCCAAGAAGTACGCGAGAAACGCGGTTTGGCATATTCAACGTATGCGTGGCAGATGAATTCGGCAGAAGGCGGGCTTTTCTTGCTTGAAGCGCAATGCCAGCCAGACCACGCCGAAGATGTTGCGGCGATTATGACCCAATGTTTAGCAGATATTGCCCAGGGTGGAGTGAGCCAGCAAGAGATGCTGACGGCATTTAACCAGCGCCGGGCACAACTCGTTTTCTCGGCAGAATCTAATAGTTTTAGGCGTTCGCGGTTAGGGCAATCGGAAATTTTCCGTGGCGACATCGTCTCTATTGAGAGTTCGTTGGAAAAATCGCGTCACGTCAGTGCTGCAGATGTACAACAGTTAGCTGCTGAGATTGTGCAACAACCGCACTCGCTAGTCATTGCGGGTCCGGAAACAGCGTAATTAGGCAGTGCGTTGGTTAGCACTCCATGAATGTAGAAGAATACTTGTGGTGTGAGATGAGCTAGAGCAGCGCCCACCACAAAAATTCAGCCACCTCACCGCCGTCGACGTTAGCTACTCGGCGCAGTGGGCGAGCCCTAAACCCGGTTTGGGTGAGCAGATTGGTCATCTTATCGTGGCCGGCAATAACCCAAATATGTATTTCGGTAGCGCCGGCATCCTTGGCGATATCGGTCAGTGCGGCAAGCATACGGGGTTCGTGTTGCTGGGTTGCTAAACGTGAGGGCACATCAAAGGCTTGGATTTCGAAAGCTAGGCGTTTGCGACCAGTTTCTTCATCGAAACCGTGTGGGTCATCGCCCTCAAGAATCACCGGATCTGCTGGTGCGAGCACGGCCAAACCTTCCACGGTTTCATTCGCATCCGCAACCAACACGTGATAGCCCGCAATCGCTGGCCGCGATAACGTATCGGTCCACACCGAAGCGAGCGCACCGACGTCGAGCATCATGCGGGTTGCTAAACCTGGACTCGTGCCCATTCCGGCACTAATTGCCTCCAACATAGCTTCGGATTGGATCTGCCCGATTGCTAATGCGTCCGAGACAACGGCGGGACGTACAGATAATTTATCGCTACTCACCATCCCATTGTTTCAATCCTGGCAGCTAAATGCGAATCGACACAAATACTCTCCCTATTGTGTTATCAAACGTGAGATACTAGAAGTGTGAATGAACTATTGCCTCCAAAACTCCAGCCAGATACTGTACGTATTGTTCCGCTTGGCGGAATCGGTGAAATCGGCCGAAACATGACCGTCTTTGAACTCAACGGTCGTATCCTTATTGTTGACTGCGGCGTGCTCTTCCCAGAAGAATCCCAGCCTGGTGTGGATCTGATCCTTCCAGACTTTGACTACATTCGAGACCGGATGGACGACGTCGACGCCATTATTCTCACCCACGGTCACGAAGATCATATCGGCGCTGTTCCATACCTTTTGCGGTTACGAAACGATATTCCGATTATTGGTTCGGAACTGACTATTGCGCTCATCGAGGCCAAACTTGCCGAACATCGCATCAAGTCGTATGTGATGGTTGTCCAAGAGGGCGACGTCGAACAAATCGGTCCATTTGAATGCGAATTTATCGCCGTCAACCACTCCATCCCAGATGCGCTTGCGGTAGCGATTCGTTCGGTAGCTGGAACGATTTTGCACACGGGTGATTTTAAGATGGATCAGTTGCCCCTCGATGGTCGCATCACTGACCTGCGCACGTTCGCTAGGCTCGCTGATGAAGGTATCGACCTATTCATGGTTGATTCCACGAACGCTGAAGTGCCCGGATTCGTGCGGTCCGAAGGCGAAATTGGGCCGGTGCTCGAAAGCGTTTTCGCGCAAGCATCTGGTCAAATCGTGGTGGCATCTTTTGCTTCGCACGTCCACCGCGTCCAACAAGTACTCAACGCAGCCGCGAAATTTAACCGCAAGGTGTGTTTCGTGGGGCGCTCGATGGTGCGCAACATGGGAATTGCTGAAGAACTCGGCTATCTCGATGTCCCTGATAACGTGCTCATTGATTTGAAGAATGCGCACTCGGTTGCACCAGAGCAAATCGTCTACATGTCTACCGGTTCTCAGGGCGAACCGATGGCTGTGCTCTCTCGTATTGCCAGCGGTAGCCACAAGTCGATTTCGGTGGGGCCAAACGATACCGTCATTTTCGCCTCCTCGATGATTCCAGGCAACGAAAACTCTGTTTTCCGGTTGATTAACGGGTTGACGAAACTCGGTGCGCGCGTCGTCCATCAAGGAAACGCGAAAGTCCACGTTTCGGGCCACTCTGCGCAAGGGGAGTTGTTGTATTGCTACAACATCGTCGAACCCGAGTTCGTCATGCCAGTACACGGCGAACCACGTCACCTAGTGGCCAATGGAGCTATAGCGGTCAAGACCGGTGTTCCAGCAGCACACGTTTTACTCACCGAGGATGGCTCGGTTGTTGATATGCATGACGGCAAGTGTGCCATCGTTGGCGAAGTGCCCTGCGGTCACGTCTATGTTGATGGATCGTCGGTCGGTGAAATCACCGAAGCTGAACTCACTGATCGCTTAACGCTCGGCGAGGAAGGCTTCATCGCCGTCTTTGCTGTAGTTGACGGGCAAAAGCGCGCGATTATCGCCGGCCCACATATTCAAGCGCGCGGAATGGCAGAAGACGATTCCGTCTTTGATAATATCTTGCCCAAGGTCACTCAAGCCCTTGAAGAAGCAATCGCTTCCGAAGGTGCAACAACCTACCATATGCAGCAAGCTATGCGTCGGGTTTTGGGCCGCTGGGCGGCCAAGTCGCTTCGCCGTTCGCCGCTGATCATTCCAACGGTGATCGAAGCCTAAGGATAAGCTCGAAAGCTGTTAGGCTAATAGTTTTGAAGGTTGGGAACATTTACCGATGCTCCCAACCTTCTTCGTATGAGTCGTGAGAACAATGTGAACGAGGCAAAGGTTTTCTACTGAGATTAATACGATTATTGGTATTATTTCTTTAGCTTCTGAATGCCCGCTTGATTGATCCATTCCTCGGAAAAGCCGCATCTACAACAGACATATATATCGACTAAAACTGCGGAAAAATAAGTCAAACCTACTACTATATTGTTTCCTACGCTGTAGGTCCTTGCACTTCCGGGGACCTTGACAAGTTCATTACTGGAGCACTTTGGGCATTTATGAGTATTTTTCATGGAAAAGTCACCCCATCATATTTTAATTTATTTTACCATTTGTCATTATTGTAAAAACCGTGGCTGGCCTATAGCTCAAGTAACCAGTACCGTGTGCATTCAGTTTGCATTTTCGGTATGAGACTGGCGATTTCCGCGGGTTTTTGGCTGGAAATGTAAATTGGATGTACAAGAGGCGCCATAGAGGTGGCTGGGTTCTGAAAATCTCAGAACCCGGCCACCAGTGAAGAGGTAATTCAAAGTATCAAGCTGCTGGCAACGCCCACGCTTTACGCGGATCGAAGGAGATTCTCGCCCAATCACCTTCGGCTGCGATTTTGTCGATATCCGGATCGGATTCGATGACAACGATCGTGCCGGATTCGCTTTCCACTACGTATTCAACATGGTCACCGAAGAACACGGTGGATAACACGTGAACCGTGCGGCCAACGATTGCGCGTGGATCACTATCGGCAAGTCCTACGAGGCGGATCGATTCTGGACGAACAAGGACAACTGTTTCTTCGCTATTGGCTACCGTACTATGCGCTGGAACTGTTAATTCTTCCTGCAACACATTCACACGCACTTGATCAGTTTCTCGCTCTAGGACATCACACGGTAAGAAGTTTGCACGTCCAATAAAATCAGCAACGAACACGGTAGCAGGGTGACGGTAAATCTCTTCTGGAGATGCCACTTGCTCGATTCGGCCGTTGTTCATCACTAACACCCGATCAGACAAGGTCATAGCTTCAGACTGATCGTGGGTCATATACAGCGAGGTAATTCCCAGCCGGCGTTGCATCTGCCGTAATTCCATCCGCATGCGCTCACGGAGTTCGGCATCCAGGTTCGATAGCGGTTCATCGAATAACAATACTTTCGGTTGCATGACGATTGCTCGGGCTAACGCTACACGCTGTTGTTGGCCACCAGAAAGTTGAGAAGGAGCGCGGTCTTGCAAAGCAGTCAAACTCATCGATGCTAATACTGCATCCACGGCAGAGTCCATCTCAGCGCGTTTCATTTTCTTGATCTTTAAGCCGTATTCGATATTCTCGCGGACTGTCAGATGTGGGAAGAGCGCATAAGATTGGAACACCATAGTCATTGGCCGTTTCTCTGGTGTCACTGCCACGATGTCCTTGCCATCGAGTTAGATAGGGCCAGAGGATGGTGTTTCAAAGCCAGCAACCATGCGTAGTGTTGTTGTTTTATTCATGAGAGGTTTCTTTCCTAGGTTCGTGCACGTTCAGTATGAATTGACTATTATTTGTGGCTACTGTTAGGTAGCTTTTTCTTTAACTTTGTCCACCCATCGCCAAGAATCAGTTCGATAATTCCGATTACTACAATGACGATCAAGAACAACACCATTGAAAACGCGAATGCGTTTCCGAATCGGCCAGCATCAACTTCTGCCAAAATCTTCTTCGTCATAATCTGAACATCTGGAGTGTCCAAGAAAATCACGGGGAGAGGGTTGTCATCGCACGTGCAAATGCATAAATTAAGCCAGCGGCAAGAGCAGGTTTAATCAATGGCAGTGTGACTTTCCGGAAAGTCTTGAAAGAATCGGCGCCAAGGGATGGGAAGAATTTAGGGATCGTTGTAACGCCTAATCAGAGAAAGGGTGTTTTGGGGTGTTGTGGGAGTATCAAGGTGTTCAGTATCCGACGCGTTCATTGATGTGTGTAGCTAGGCGGGCTCATTATGTGGAGTTACTCAATTCGGGCTTGAATTTCACCCAAGCCGCTAAGGGTGTGGGTGTTTCTAAACGTACGGGTAAGGTCTGGCGAAATGGGCGCACTCGCGCAACTGGGCGTAACGAGAAGCCACGTGTGGATTGGTACCGTGTGAGTAAGGAGATGCCCAAAGAAATATCTTCTCGTTATTTATCCCAAAAAGAGCGTATTGTGATTGCAGACATGCTCACGACTGGTTCCTTGATCGGGGATATCGCGCGCCGGCTAGGACGCGCTCCATAGAGTATTAGCCGAGAGATACGAGCCAATACAAATCCCGATACTGACGTCTATGAACCGCATCGAGCACATCAACTATCACATTGCCGGTTCACACGCCCCAAGACAGCGAAAATACATGCCAACCGCCGTGTTGTTTGCTCTGGACGAGAAATACTTAGCAAAGCATTAGATCCCAGCACAAATCAGTGGCAGACTAAAAATGATGTTCCCTGATGATGATTTGCATGCGTGTGTGTGCTGAGACGATCTATCAAGCGATCTATGTTCATGCTAAAGGTAGTTTAAAACTTGATGTGAAGAAAGCTTTGCGAAGCGGGAGGGCTGTTCGCAAGCCGCGCGCTCACACTCAAGAATGTCGCCCGTGTTTGCGTGAACTAATGGTGATGATTCATGAACAGTTAGAAGATATGGAAACGTGTGTGGTTCTTGGGCATTGGGAAGCAGACCTTATCCCAGGTGCCGGGAACAAAAGCGCTATAGGCACACTCGTAGAATGAACAACTCGTTTCACCATGCTGCTTCACCTACCTGACCGTCACGACGCTGGCAGCGTGCAAGAAGCAATCGTAAAGAAAATGGTTGATCTTCCAAAACTGTTACGTAACTGTTTAACCTGGGATCAAGGCTCGCAAATGGCTCTCCATTCACGTGTATCTACCGAGTTAGACATGGACGCATATTTCTGTGATCCATACTCACCATGGCAGCGCGGAACAAACGAAGACACAAACGGACTACTTCGCCAATACTTCCCAAAAGGAACCGACCTGAGCCAATTCTCCGAGGCCTACCTCGACGGAGTCGCCGAAGAACTTAACGACCGTCCGCGCAAAACACTCAACTGGGATAAACCAAGCGAACAAATCATCGAACTAATCAACAACGACTGTTGCAACCACCACTAGAACCCGCCCCATTGATGCCCTGCCTGTGGGTGGGGGAACTGGATTAATGGTGAAGAAGTTCAGTAAGCACACTCCTGAGCAGATTGTCCGCAAGCTCGACAAGGCTCGGGAGTTGAAGGAATCAGGATCAACCACGGCTCAGATCTTGACCGAGCTGGGCATCAGTGAGGCGATGTTGAACCGGTGGCAAGCTACCTATGGGTCGATGACCAAGAACGAAGCCAAAGAGCTACCAGCGCCTGCGCGATGAAAACACGCGCCTGAAGCGGCTTTTGGGTCAAGCTGAGCTGGAAAAGCAGCATGGAAAGAATTGTCGGAGGGAAACTTCTAAGCCCAGCTCGCCGCCATGATACCGTCTGGCATCTCGTTGGGCTGGGCTATTCCTAAAGACTTGCTTGCCAGATTGTCGGGCTTTCCCTTAGTGCTTATCGGCGTGCCAGAATCTATGATGGCGAGCCTAATAAATACGCGGACCTATGTCAGCGGATGCGTCAATGGTCACGCACTGCGTGATGTGCCTGCGGGTTAGTATCCGGGTGATGTTTGGGCTCTTGATTTCCAGTTCGATTCGACCTGGCACGGCAAGATACTCAAGATCTGCAACATTATCGATGAATACACCCGCGAACACGTCACTTTCGCAGTCGACAAGACACTTAATACGGCGTCAGTGATCGAACTTCTCGACCTTGCCTGCCTCGAGCACGGCCAACGCCCCAGAGTGATCTGCATGGACAACGGACCCGAATTCATCGCTCACACACTACAAGAATGGGCTAGCGAAGAGCAGACCATTCAGGCGTTCACTCCGCCCGGCAAGCCCTGGCATAACGGCTTCGTTGAATCGTTCCATAACCGGATGAGAGACGAACTCTTAGAAGACAACAGTATCGAAAGCCTCAATCACGCCCGCATGCTCGTGGCTCAATGGTCACGACGCTATAGTAACTTCCATCCGCATTCGTCGCTGGGCTACCTCAGCCCACGCCAGTACGCGGAACAATGGAGACGAGAAAACACGGTCAACGCTTAAACCAACCGGACCTAATTCTTATACCAGAGTGAATGGTAAATATCTTATGGAAATAGTAAATTTATTGTATTCTATTTTTGAAGAGGAGGTGAATAGAATGATCTCAAAAGTTAAAGTTCCAACAGTGGTCAAGCATGGATGCGGCGTGAGCCATTGGTCTAAGCAGCTCATGTAGACACGAACGGATGTTTGCCAATCCAATGGCTACTTGATGTCATAGAAGAAATTGATATATCTATTTGTTTGACACTTCCTAGTGACCATAATCGACACTCGTGTAAAATCTATGCTGATGGTTCAGTGACTATTTGTGATGCAATAAAACGGGAACAAGCGCGTTGTAACGTAAAAGAGCTCGTCACAGACCCATCTTTAATAAACGAAGTCTATCGAGAGATCAAACTTCGAGATCCATTAGCTGATCTAAAGTGTTTTTCGTGTATGGAAAAACTTGTCTGTGGCGGAATGAAATGGTGTATGAACAATACTTGCCAAAGTGGCGAAGCTAAATGGATCTCGAGGGAGAATTTACAAATAATGCTGTGTGGCACCGAGGCGGAGCACGAATAGTATGAAAGATTTTATAGAGAAAAATCCCTTGCTGACAGCGCGTTATATTGTCGTATCTGTGCTTTCAGCAATCCTTGAAACAGGGATTGCCTTTATTTTGGCCGCGCTCGCGGCATCGATAACTGGGCATGGAACGTATTCGTCAATGACGGTAGCATTGTTTGCTGTCTTTTACCTGATCCCGCTGGGACTTGTTGATTGGCGTCGGGCGCTACTAGTGAACCGTTTATCGGTTCGATATATGACGCAGATGCGTGCAGAAATCATTCGTACGGGAGTGAATGCATCCCTTCCGGTTGATAGAGGCGTAGTGCGTTCTCCAAGAGCTTTTCAATCTGCGCTTATCAATGATGCGGAGATGATTGCTGAAGATTACGCGAAGTCGTTTTTCTCTGTTGTTCAGCAGGCTATTTTGTTGTGTGCTGGGCTGGTAGGAACGGCGTTGATTAATGTTTATTTCTTACCTATTGTTGTTTTGCTGTCAGTATGTTCGTTGTTTTTGCCTAAGCTGGCAGAACGGCGTTTGCGAACGTCACAAGCACAGTTAGCAGAGTCGAAAGGGCAGCTACTTAATGCAGTATCGGTAGTTAGCGCTGGACTTGAATCGATTCTTTCCGTGCGACGGTCACGCAGAGTGGAAGACTTGTTGATTTCGAAAAATTCTGAACTGGAGGGTGCAACAAATCGCCGTAATGACATCCGGACGTTCGTGTGGACTCTTACCTGGATTTTCGGCTTGCTGATTATTATTGGCGTATGGAGCGCGGGTGCGATTGCAGCTGAATACGGGTGGGCTACTATTGCAGAAATTGTTGCGCTGGCGCAGCTTATGACCCAGGTTGCGGGGCCATTCCAAGAGATTGCGGAACGGTATGCGCAGATTCTTGGTGGGCATGAACAGTTAACTAACGTGAAGACTTTGTTGCGTCCGATATTCGACGCCGATTCAGCCGTCACGCATGTTCCCCAAATATCAGATGATTTTGGCTTGGACGTGTCTGGGCTAAACGTGCGTATCGATGATAAAACGCTACTGCACGACGTGGATTTGTCTATTCCTGCGGGTGCGCGAGTACTGGTCCGAGGTGCGAGCGGATGCGGAAAAAGTACACTACTACGAGCGCTTGCGGGAAGTGTACCGACCACGGGCACAGTCACATACGGTGATCTGGTCTTTGACGAATTCCGAAGCCGGGCAGGTGTTATCGTCTTAGCTACTCAAGAGTCGTTCATTATTCCGGGGACTCTGGCCGAGAATCTTGATCCTCATGCTGACAAGCCTGATCGAGAATCGATCGTGTCAGCGTTTATTCCAGTACTTGGGCCGCTTGCGCATCATGCTCGTCATTTCCCAGATACTCCTGCTGAAAAACTATCTGGCGGAGAAAAGAAACGTGTTCATCTGCTCCGCACACTTCTTGCAGAACCACCGGTGTTGCTGGCTGATGAGATTACTACGGGGCTGGATGCGACTTCTGCTGTGGATGTGCTTCGTTTTGTTAATTCGTCGCATGCTCAGATCGTGTTAAGCATTGTGCATGATCTGCCAGATACCTCGCATAACCTTGGTTTTACGCATGAGCTGACAATCCATGACGGCCGAGTAACTCAGTTCGTTCCAGTGACTGTATAAAACAAGATTGGTGCGTTTGGTATGAACCCTGTTTGTGAAGTGGTCCAGGTTTTCTTCCGTTTGAGTAGGTGGGAAAATCAGTACTATGTCTAAGAAATTTGATCAAGTTGCCTAGGATCGTGTGGTTCGTCTTGTGGAGGACCGTATTCTTGGCTAGAGGGCCTGTCGTTACAGGCTGCTTGTCAGGTGGTCGCACCCAAGCTGGGTGTCTCGTGGCATACTGCTAGGCAGTAGGTCCAACACGCACGACGCTCAGGCGTGGTCCATCGGGCTGAGGGAGACCTGATCTCGGAAAACGCCCGGTTACGACGCAAAGTTCAGGAGCTGCGTGATACGAATGAGTTTAGATAAGCCGCGTCGGCTTTTTCGCGTCAGAACTCGACCCGTGGGCGTTGAGAAATGATCAGTTTTATTGACGAAAATGAAGAATCGTTTCGCCTGTTGTGTTTCACTTGTCAAGACGTTGAACAAACTGCGTGAGGGAGGGTTCATTTCCTCGCGCGGGTATCGCGAGGCGAAGAACTCTCAGCCCTCAGCCCGCGAACTTCGTGATCAGCAGCTCGTTGCGCTCATTGGCCAGATTCACGCATCGAATTATTCGGTGTATGGGGTGAGGAAAATATGGCACGCCCTTAAACGTCGTGGTATTGAGGTTGGCGGTGAGCAAACACTCAAGGCTTATGCGTCGAGCTGGCGTGAGTGGCAAAAACAAAGGACGAAGGCCAGTAACAACAGTTAAAGCTCCCCACCTTCGATCTGCGTCCAGACCTTGTCCAACGCCAGTTCCGTGCTGATCGTCTGAAGTAAGTTATGGGTTGGCTGACATTACCTATGTTCGCACCAGGAACACGTTTGTTAATGCTGCGTTCGTGACCGACGTGTTTTCCCGCAAAATCGTTGGTTGGGCACTATCAGAAACTATGACTACCCAGGCGCTGCCACTGCAGGCCCTTAATCAGGCAAGTAGCTTTCAGCAAAGGCTACTTCAGGATTGGTACATCATAGTGATCACGGTTCCCAAATATGTGTCAATTGCGTATAACGAAACTCTTTCCGCGTATGGGATTAACGCTTCGACGGGCACGTTAGGAGATTCATACGATAACGCGTTAGCTTCAAAATGTTAATGGTTCAGACAAAAATGAGTTGATCCATTTAAGGAAATGGTCCAACGTTCTCGAAGTGGAAAACGCAACCCTTGCATGGGTTAATTGGTGGAACACAAGCCGGCTACACGCCAACCTTGGATACCGAACGCCACAAGAAGTCGAAGATCAATACGTAGACAGAAAATAGTCAGTCACCGATAATAGAAAACAAGGTAAAAGCCTAAGAAGAAAACCCGTACCACTTCAATACAGAGCCATACGTGCGCGCACATATCAAGTGCTAAAACCATGGATAAACCGTCATTTGGGGTGGCTTGAGGGTGAGCTTGCGCTACGGCAAAGAGTGTGGGTGTGGCAGTGTTGGTCTGCTTGAGTCGGGGTGGGGTGCTGTAAAGTTCTAGAGGTGACTGTTAGGTTGCGGTGATGTGTACGCGCCGCGCGTAGCGGCGGGATTCATGTGTGCCGCTGCGAGGAGGTGTGATGAGCGAGAATCGTGACGTTGAAAGTGCCGATGCCAGGCAGATGTTGATCTACCAGAATCCGGATAGTTCCACCGATATTGAGGTGCGTCTTGAAGGTGAGACGGTGTGGTTGACCCAAGCGCAGATGGCCGAGCTGTTCCAATCTTCTCGAACAAACATTGTTGAACACATCCGCAATATCTATGACGAGGCAGAGCTAGACGAGCAGGCAACCTGTCGGAATTTCCGACAGGTTCGAATCGAAGGTACCCGTGAGGTCACCCGCTCGATTCCGCACTACAACCTCGACATGATTATTTCGTTGGGATATCGGGTGAAGTCGAAGACTGCGACCCAGTTCCGCAGGTGGGCTACCGAACGGCTCAAAGAGTATCTAGTTAAGGGTTTTACGCTTGATGATCAGCGGTTGAAGAACCTTGGTGGGGGTTCATATTGGCGTGAACTACTGGAGCGTATCCGTGATATCCGCTCATCTGAGAAGGTGATGTATCGGCAGGTGTTGGACTTGTATGCCACGAGTGTGGATTATGATCCGCGAAGTGCTGAGTCGGTCGCGTTTTTCAAGATGGTGCAAAACAAGCTCCACTACGCCACCCACGGCCACACCGCCGCCGAGGTGATCTACGAGCGTGCTGACACTACCCAGCCGTTCATGGGGCTGACCACGTTCAAGGGTGACTTGCCAGTGCTGGCTGAGGTGAAGATTGCGAAGAACTACCTCACTGAAGATGAACTACAGATTTTGAACCGGTTAGTGTCTGGTTATTTTGATTTCGCTGAAGTCCAGGCAATGAGCCACAACCCTATGCACATGGCCGACTACGTCGAACACCTCGACAAGATTCTAGCGGCAACCGGCAAACCCGTACTTTCGGGTGCAGGGAAGGTTAGCCACCAGCAAGCGGTGGATAAAGCGATCAGCGAGTATCGCAAGTTCCAAACCCAAACCTTAACTACGGTCGAAGAAGATTACCTCAAAGCGATTAAAAGCATCGAGACTGAAGCAAAAGAAGCAGACAAGCAGGTGAACCCGTGATCACGAAGAAGAAAGTTGAAGCGCTGCTGGAGATCTTGGGGTTCGCCAAGGTTGAAGATAACTCGAAGGTCTACTCGAAGTATTATGCGGACACTTTGAAGTGCCCCGGGTTTTGTTCCTAGGCACGTGCCTTGATTTCTATTATTTCATGGCCGGTGTTGCCGTTCCAAAACTCCTGTTCAACCTCAGCCGGTGTACGGTAGCCCAAGCTCTGGTGAAGTCGTGACTCGTTCCACCACGAAACCCATTCAAACGTCGCGATTTCTACGTCAACCACGTCCGCCCATGACCGCCTATGAATCAGCTCATTCTTGTAAGAACCGTTGACGTTCTCAGCCAAAGCATTGTCATAGGAATCGCCAACCGTCCCTGTCGAGGCAGTAATCCCATGCTCGGCAAGACGCTCATTGTAAACAATGGACACATACTGCGAGCCGTGGTCTGAATGGTGAATCAGCCCAGTTGTTTTCTTCGCACATACGATCGCCTGATTGAGCGCCTGCAACGGCAACGCTTCAGTTCGCATTGAACCGACTAGCGCCCACCCGACAATCCGTCGGGAGAACACATCGGTCACAAAAGCGGTGTAGACAAACCCCTTACGGGTACGGACATAGGTAATGTCACCCCACCCACAACCGATTCGGCCTCGGAGCTCGAAATTCACGTTTCACCAAGTCCGGGCGAGTATCTAGCCCCCGAGGTTTGCGAGTTGTCACAGGCAAGCGGCCCTTACCTTTACCACTAACTCCAGCAAGGCGCATCAAACGAGCGGTTTGCTCACGACCAATATCGATCCCCTCATGGCGCAACGCGTGCCACATCTTACGAATCCCGTAGACATTGTAGTTACTTTCATGAACCTCAACGATATGCACTATCGGCAGCAGCATCACGCAGGCTACGAGCACTCACACCACGGGATTTTGATTGACGATAGCCACGAGAAGTGATGAAACCACCAACACGGTGAGTGTTTAACGTCTTGCAGATGAACTCGACAGAGAAACGATTTCGATACTCATCAATGAACCGAATCATTTCCGACGTTTCGGGTCGAGTTCCGACGCGAAAAAAGCCGACGCTGCTTTCAACAACTCATTAGTATCGCGAAGCTCCTGATTTTCACGGCGTAGCCGCGCATTTTCGACTTCCAAGTCCTCCGGCAAGCGTTCAAGAACGCGTCCTTCACGACGAGCTACCTGAGTCCATTGCCGAGCAGTGTGCCAAGAAACACCTAGTTTCGGTGCCACAATCTTGCACGCTTCTTGCAAGGAAACATTCTCCGCCACAATACGGTCTTCTACCAAGCGGACGACGCGATCCTTCGCATCCTGATCAAATTTCTTTGGCATAGTCCAGATTATCCCATCTACTCAAACGGAACAAAACCTGGGGCACTTCACTTATTGTTCAATCCGTGTGGATGTGGACGATGAGAGGATTCATTACCCTGTCGAGCAGGGTATGCGTGTTGCGCGTCAAACGACCACTGATTTTTCGCATAACGAGAGTTTTGTTGTGCTTGAGTGTGTTGACCGGCTACTCGAAAAGGGCTATCGGCCTGAGGATATCGAGTTGGAAAAGAAGTGGTCACTTGGTCACCGTCTAACTGGTGGTGAGGATAGTGGTTTCGCCGACATCTGTGTCTATTCGCGAAGACAAACCCCGGAAGAGGTTAGAACGGTCTTATTCATTATCGAGTGTAAGACTTTCGGACGCGAGTTCGATATTGAACTGAAAAACATGATGCAAGATGGAGGTCAGCTTTTCAGTTACTGGCAGCAAGAACGCGCAAGCCAATACCTAGTGCTCTACGCATCCGATATCGTCGATGACACGATTAGGTACCGCACTGAAACCGTTGTATGCCAAGACGATCCTAATATTCTCAAACTCGCCGAAAAAGATACCGACGAAACCATTCGGCTCTACAAACAAGCTCGTTCAGTTACCGACTTGTTTGAAGCATGGAGCGAAACCTACGAAAAACGCCTCGTCGGTGATGTGATTTTCCGTGATGACTCCAGTGCTTACGATCCCGATGTTAAACCACTACGCAAACGTGACCTGCGTGATTTCAGCGAGAACGACAAGGTCGTGAACCGCTTCGAAGAAATTTTGCGCCACAACAACGTCTCAGACAAAGAGAACGCGTTCAACCGTCTCATCGCTCTGTTCATCTGCAAACTCGTTGATGAAATGCAAAAAGGTGACGATGACGAGGTCGAGTTCCAATACAAGGTCGGAACTGATACCTATGAGTCTCTCCAAGACCGTCTCCAACGCCTCCATAAAGAAGGCATGGAACGGTTCATGCGCGAAAAGATCTTCTACGTCCCTGACGATTACGCCGAAACAGTCGTGCAACAGTACGCAGGCAAACGCCGCGAGAACCTGATTAAAGAACTACGCGACACGTTACGTGTACTGAAGTTCTTCACCAACAACGATTTCGCCTTCAAAGACGTACACAACGAAGAACTATTCTACCAAAACGGCAAAATCGTTGTCGAAATGGTGCAACTTTTTGAGCACTACCGCATCATCGGCTCATCCGATATCCAAACGCTCGGCGACTTGTTCGAACAACTCCTGAACAAAGGCTTCAAACAAAACGAAGGGCAATTCTTCACCCCCGTGCCGATCACACGGTTCATCTGGGATGCTCTCCCAATCCAAAAAGTGATAGCCACAGATAAAGGCATTGACTATCCCAAAGTGATCGACTATGCCTGCGGTGCTGGCCATTTCCTTACCCAAGGTGTCGAAGCTGTTAACTCTGCTGTCCACGAACTCCAACCCGAAGCAGACACCTCACGCTCGTGGGTGGCAACGAAGATCTACGGTGTAGAAAAGGATTACCGGCTTGCCCGCGTGTCGAAAATTTCACTGTTCATGCATGGAGCTAGTGATGCCAACATCATCTTCGGTGACGGGTTAGAAAACTATCCCGACAAAGGCATCGAAGCGCACACTTTTGACGTGCTCGTGGCGAACCCGCCCTACGCGGTCAAAGCGTTCAAGAGCCACATGAAACTGAAGAACAATGATTTTCAGATTATCGAGCGCATCAGCAACGATGGCTCCGAAATTGAAACCCTGTTCGTTGAGCGTATCGCCCAGCTCCTCAAACCCTCAGGTGTCGCGGCAGTCATTTTGCCTTCGTCCATATTGAGCAACGATTCCACAACCTACACAGCCGCCCGCGAGCAACTCTTGCAAAACTTCTACATCCGCGCCATCGCAGGTTTCGGAAGCAAAACCTTCGGAGCAACCGGAACGAACACTGTCATCCTTTTCCTTGAACGGATCGAAGAACCACCAGTGAGGTTCAAGCTCGTCGCTGACAGTGCTGAAGCAATCCGTTCTGGTGCGCCGCTAGACGAGTGGGAAGATCAAGACATCTACGACGCCTACCTGAGCCAGATCGAGATCTCAACCGACGAATACCAACTGTTTATCGCCGAGACGGAACCGTACCAACATTTCCGTGACACGAACTATCTCAAGAACTACGTCACCGCTTTTGAAAACCAAACACACGTCAAGGCCAAGAAAAAGCAGAAAACCTTCCAACGCCTCACCACTCAAGAACAACAACGCTGGCTCGACCGGGAGTTCTACAAGTACGTTAAAGACGCAGAATTCACCAAGATTCAATACTTCGCGATGGTCTACCAGCAAACCGTCCTAGTAATCACCGCACCAACAGACAACGGTGCGCAAAAAGAATTCCTCGGCTACGACTGGAGCAACCGCAAAGGAAACGAAGGAATCAGCATCACCAAACCAGGCGGCATGCTCTACAACCCCGACAACCGATTCGACAATAACACCCTAGCCGGACTCGTGCGCGGCACCTTCGATTCAACCCAACGCGTCCTTGAAACCCATAAAGACTACTACCAGTACATCCCGCTCAAAGACATGATCGACTTCAGCAGGGTGTCTTTCAATCAGGCAATGAATTTGTCAGTTTCGTCGAAAACTAGCATCGACAGCAAGTACCCGCTCTTTCCTCTTG
This sequence comes from Arcanobacterium pinnipediorum, assembly GCF_023973165.1. Lineage (NCBI taxonomy): Bacteria > Bacillati > Actinomycetota > Actinomycetes > Actinomycetales > Actinomycetaceae > Arcanobacterium > Arcanobacterium pinnipediorum. The sequence goes on from NZ_CP099547.1 coordinate 735,081, forward strand.
GGGAGAAGGTTGAAGTGAAAATTGGTGGAACGCCTGCACGAGCAATTGACGAATATTTTCACGGCTCGAATCTCTGGGTGTCCATTAGCGAAATGAATGGTCAGGTAATCACTGACACAAAAGAAAAGATTACAGATGAGGCAGTTCAGAACTCGAACGTAAAATTGATTCCCAAGGGGACGACCTTACTTAGTTTTAAACTCAGCATCGGAAAAACGGCGATAGCGGGCGAAGACCTGTATACCAACGAAGCTATTGCTGCACTCATTCCAAAAACACCGGAAATATTGGATTCCTACCTTTTCGCCTTATTCTCCAGCGGAATGATCGATTTGCAAAATACGGGAAACAAAGCATTCGGCAAGAGCCTGAATAGCGCTTATCTTCGTTCGGAGGTAAGCATTCCAGTCCCGCCTAAAGATATTCAAGAAACAATCGTCCACGCCTTCCAAATAATTGATGAGGAATATCAGAACACGCGGATGACGATCGAGGACTATCGCGCCAAGATCGAGAAACTTTTTGCCGACCTTGAAGTGATCCGGGGGGGCAAACCCTAAGCCTTGATGTGGTTGCCCGCTTTATTTCTGAGCGGATCAGCGGAGCTTTGATTAACTCGGTTGATTACGTGACAACAGGCAACATGATCAAGAATGCTCAGGGCGTGACTGTATTTGATGGCGTCGTACCTGATTCAGGGGTTCACGCTTACAAGGTTAACGACATTTTACTTTCGAATATTCGCCCCTACTTGCAGAAGATTTGGCAAGCCGACCGTGATGGCGGTGCATCGACTGATGTTCTTGTGCTGCGCACCACGAGGGAATACGATCCGCGTTTCCTCTACTACCAGATGCGGCGCAAGAAGTATTTTGACTACGTCATGGAAGATGTCAGCGGCGTGAAGATGCCACGAGGTAAAAAGCCTCACATCTTGAAATTCCAAATCCTTGATATTCCGCTAACCGAGCAGGTCGAGATCGCTGATCAGGTGTCACAGATTGACGAAGCTATTCATGACCTTGAGCGGCGGCTAACCGAGTTGGAGGGAAAGAAAAAGAGCGTCCTAAGCCAATATCTCTAGAATGCTTGATTACTTAGTGGTTTAGAGCGTGTATGTATCATGACCGTTTGGTTCCATCCCCGGTTGGTGGGATGGGCGGTCTTTCTGATGAGTGGAAGAAGTGTGGCATATTGGTATGAACCCTGTTTGTTAGACAGCGAGTTCGTATTCTTGTCTATAGTTTAGTTTCTCTGATGTGCAGCCTACTTACGATTCGTTGGGTGTTCCACCAGTGGATATATTCACTGATGATTCGTTGAAGACTTGCATGTCCGCTACGTGCGCCCCTGGAGAGGTCGACTTCAGTTTTTAGTCGAGCAAAGAAGGATTCTGCTGGCGAGTTGTCCAGACAGTTTCCTTTCCTCGACATGGACTGTCGTACTCCCAAAGTTCCTAAGAGCTTGCGGTAGTCTTCTGAGAAGTATTGACTTCCCTGATCACTATGAATAATAACGTCTTGCAAGCTGTGCTTTTGACTATAGTCGCGCACCATCCCTGTGACAAGGGTTGAATCTGGCGAGGTGGACAAGCGCCATGCCACCACTTCGTTATTAAACAGATCAGTTAAAGGTGACAGGTAATACCAGGTTCGACCCCACTTGATCTGTGTAATATCCGTGACCAAGCACTTACCGGGTTGCGAAACACCAAAGTTACGTTGTAACCGGTTGGGAATACGAGCAAGTGTTCGAAGCGAACGACTTATAACGTTTACGTCTGGGATGCATTCCGTATAGCCCTGCTTGGCGCATCAAGCGGGCAACCTTCTTATGGTTCATACACCGTCCTTCATGGCCCTGAAAACCACGGCGTATCAGATCAGTCAGGCGTCGATACCCATACCTTCCATGAGCATACGCATATGCTTGCTTCACCAGCTCTAGATTAGTATCTATCCGGCCAGCATTTTTCAACACCCAATAGTATGTTGACCGGGCAAGCCCAACAATCTGGCAGAGTCTTGATACTCGATAGCGGGCTTTAAGGGTTGTGACCAAGCGGATCAAGAATGCCTGCCACGTGTCATTCTCCTCCCTCAAAGCGCAAGATTTTTCCAAGATCTCCACGTGCAACGCATCAAGATCCACACGGGCCCGCTCACTGCTAGCTTCCTGCTTGGCAGCTTCGATATGCTGGCGAACTTCAGCCAACCACTGACCCCACTGGCTGATCTCTCTACCCGCTTTCACCATCAAGCGACCGCGATCCGACTTCCGTTTTCAATTCTATTGGCCAGGTACGAAATGACGGGGCCTTTCGTGCATGGTCGATACCATGCACGTCAGCCTCTCGACAAAACGACGCGCAGTTTCATACGCAACTCCCGATAAACGCGCGCAATCACTAATAGAAACCCCTTTGGCATACAAGCGTAAAACCCTCGAACGCCGTTCCTTAGCCTTCCGACTCTAACAGTCCTTTCACATCAGAACTGTCCAACTACAAGGGTTCATCTCAGAACTGATTGGACCCAAATCCCCAGTCGTCAGGATCTCCGAGGCGCCATTGATAACTGTCAATGGAGTTCGGATTTCGTGAGAAAGATATGCTGGGCAAACAAGGTTGGATAAGACGCGCTGCTGTAGAGTGGCGTTTTGTTGCCGTGTTTTGCGTAGCAAACGGTACGTCCATAAACACATGACTGTGCTGATGCCGCACAGTGTCGTCAATGTGACCAATAGTATGGCCATGAGCATTAACGTCGAATTATGTTTTCGAGTTCTTCACCAGCGAACAGGTGGCGAACTTGGCGTTCAATCAACCGCTCAAGGCGTGGTGCTAAAGCCTGCGAATATCCACCGTTGTGTGCTGAGATAAGTACGTTGGGATGAGTGTAGAGCACATGGCCAGCAGGTAAAGGTTCGGGATCAACGACGTCGAACGCGAAACGTAACCGGTCTGCATGCTTGACCATCGCATCGGTATCAGCAACCACGCCACGGGCCATATTGACAACCAACGCATCGTCTTTGAGCAAGCTTAAAAATTCGTCATCAACTAAGGCACGTGTCTCGTCAGTTGCCGGAACGATCACAATAACAATATCGGCATCCGGTAATAATTGCGGAAGCTGGGAGGTGGCGAAAATATGGCCATCGGCGTCGTCACGTTCAGTGCGCCCAACGCGAACCAGATCGACCTCGAAAGGTGCTAAGCGTTGCGCGATCGCAGTTCCTACACCGCCCACGCCTATCAAGACTACTCGCTTATCGGCAAGACCATGCGAATAGAAGGTATCCCATGTGCCAGCCGCTTGGGACTTTACCGAACGCGGAACCTGGCGTTGCATCGCAAGGGTGAGCGTAAGGGTGAGTTCTGCCGTAGACGTTTCATGCACAGTTTTTGCGTTCGCTAAAATATGGTGGTCGCCAAGATACGGCAACACTGCCTCGTATCCGAGGGTTGAGCATTGCAGATAGGTGAAGTCGACGTCTTCAAGGAAACGATACTCAGGATTACCATCAACCAACGGGGTCACAACCATGTCGATTTTCTTCACCGGTGCCGGACCGCGAAGATCCCAATCGACGATCTCAACATCGGAATTAAATTTTTCTAAAACATCTCGAACGATCTTGTTCGGTGAAGAAATAATAATAGTCATATCTTAAGAGTAGTACACGCAAGCGATTTGGGTCGCAATCATTATCTAACCGGCGTGCCACAGGTGAAGTAGCCTAAGAATCGTCTTAGGCTAGCTAACAGCTATGCCCGTTGTGTAGCTTAAGAGGAGGGAAGATAGTGGCACGGTCTGGATCAGCCGAGAGTTCATCACGTAAACCGAAGAAACCGGTACGCACAAAAGCCGAACCAGAAACACCGGCACCGAGTGCGTCAGATCGTATTCTTGGCGGTAATGGTGGCCGACTCTTCATACTCATCGTTCTAACCATTACCGTAGCGTTGCGTGAATGGTTTGGTTTAGCTGGCGTGATCGGTCCAGTCATCCACCACGCCACCGCAGGCATTGTTGGATTACTTTCTATCTTCGTGCCGATTGTTCTTCTCGGTATCATTGTCAAACTCTTCTGGCGCTCGCACGCCGATTCAACCCCGCGATTCATGGTTGGTATTGCGCTGGTTGTGGTTGGACTAACCGGAATGATCCATATCTTCATGGGCCAACCTATGGTTACCGACGGGTTTGCCACTATTGAAGGCGCCGGTGGCTTGGTTGGTTTCATCGTCGGAACCGGCCTAGCAAAGTTGCTATCAGTGTGGGGTGCGATACCTTCGTTGATCCTCCTCATCATGTACGCACTCTTATTTGCCACCGGAACCTCAATCAAAGACATTATCGATTGGGTGGCCAACAAGCGTGCCCAGCGAGCCGAATTCGAGCCAGAACACTCCCCGTCACTTCCTTTCGATCATCCCGAAGATATCGATAACGACGACGAACCGGTTTCGCGGTTGCGCCGGCCACGGAAAAAATCACGCGCTGACGAAGATAGCCAACTTCGCAACTCAGGCAGCGGTGATAAACCGCGAAACGTTGCAACCAAGCCAGCTCCACGTGCACTGCCAGCCCAACCAGTGAGCGAACCGGATCGCAAACCGCCACATCCAGAGCCACTGCCAGAACGCATCGAGCAACTTGAACTGGCCTCAAATATCACCTACACCTTGCCTTCGCTGGAAATGCTCAAACAAGGACCGCCACATTTGGAACGCTCGGCTGTCAACGACAAAGTAGTTGAGTCGCTAACCCGAGTATTTTCCGAATTCGCTATCGACGCCGAAGTGACTGGATTTTCGCGCGGACCAACAGTAACCCAGTATGAAGTTGAGCTCGGCCCGGGCGTCAAGGTCGATAAGATCGAGTCACTATCAAAGAACATCGCCTACGCGGTGGCATCTTCAGACGTTCGTATTCTCTCTCCGATCCCTGGGAAGTCGGCTGTTGGTATTGAAATTCCCAATGCCGATCGTGAAACTGTTCTCCTTGGCGACGTACTACGTTCGTCTGTGGCACGCAAACAACACCATCCGCTCGTCGTCGGTGTCGGAAAAAATGTTGGCGGGCAATACGTCGTCGCCAACCTTTCGAAGATGCCGCACTTGCTTGTGGCCGGTGCTACCGGAGCTGGTAAGTCCTCGTTTATTAATTCGATGATCACCTCGATTATGGTGCGGGCAACTCCAGAACAGGTTCGTATGATTTTGGTTGATCCCAAGCGAGTGGAATTAACTATCTATGCTGGTATCCCACACCTGATTACCCCCATTATCACCAATCCCAAGAAGGCTGCTGAAGCGCTGGAATGGGTTGTGCGTGAGATGGATCAACGCTATGACGATCTTGCTGCCTATGGGTTTAAGCATATCGACGACTTCAACGCTGCTGTGAAATCCGGGAAAGTAACGGCCCACGAAGGTTCGCAACGTAACCTGCAACCATATCCTTATCTGCTCGTCGTCGTCGACGAACTCGCAGATTTAATGATGGTTGCTCCGCGTGACGTTGAAGCCTCTATTCAACGCATCACTCAACTTGCGCGAGCAGCCGGGATTCATCTAGTGCTTGCTACTCAGCGCCCATCAGTAGATGTTGTCACTGGTCTGATTAAGGCTAATGTTCCCTCGCGCCTGGCATTTTCGACGTCGTCGGCCACAGATTCGCGCACGATTCTTGATTCGGTGGGTGCCGAAAAACTTATCGGAATGGGAGATGCGTTGTTTGCGCCAGCTGGTTCGATGAAACCGATGCGTGTGCAAGGCGCGTGGGTTGATGAAGAAGAAATCAGCGCTACGGTCAAACATGTTAAAGCTCAAATGCGCCCCACCTATAGGGATGACGTCATTCCAAAGCCTGGCGAAGCAAAGAAAGTCGATGATGAAATCGGAGACGATCTCGATGTCTTGCTCCAAGCTGCAGAACTTGTTGTCAATACCCAGTTCGGTTCGACGTCGATGCTACAGCGCAAGTTGCGTATCGGTTTTGCCAAAGCAGGGCGGATGATGGATTTGCTGGAATCGCGTGAAATCGTGGGTCCAGGCACTGGTGGAAAGGCGCGCGATGTGCTGGTTACCCCAGATCAACTTGATGACGTCATTGCCTTAATTAAGGGCGAAGATGTTGATTTGTCTGCGCCTAAAGACGATCAGGGCAATGACGAGGTGGATAACGTTGGCACCCAAATCGTTGACAGTCGCGTGTATGCCGATGCCGATCTCGATACCGATTCTGCCACGGTTGTGATGCCATCTCAGCGCTACGAGAATGATCCGTTAGAGGCAACTAGCGAAATCCCGATTGCGCAAAACTGGTACGACGATGAGCAAGACGACGAAGGTGAATCTGGCGAAGACGCTTGGCAGCTAACTGGCCGGTGAAGCTTTTCGGTGCGTTGGTGACATATCTGTGAGAAAAGCTTTATGATAGAAGCGTGAAAGAAAAGCGCATCTCAAATTTTAATATCGCTAACGTGCTCACGGTTATTCGACTGATTCTCGTGCCATTATTTATCGTGGCTTTTATCGAAGATACTGATCCGCGGCGCTGGTTGGCGTGGGGAATCTTTGCGATTGCTGCTTTTACAGATAAGCTCGATGGTCATTATGCGCGCAAGTACAATATGGTGACCAATTTCGGAAAGCTCGCTGATTCCATTGCGGATAAGGCGCTGATTATTTCCGGACTTTTGTTGCTGTCATGGCATGAACGCCTGTGGTGGTGGGTGACGATCGTGTTTATTGTGCGCGAATTTGGCATCACCTTTATGCGTATGGTTATGGTCAAGAAAAAGGTCATGGCTGCCGGAATGGGCGGCAAGATCAAGATGGTTGCGCAATCATTCGGTATTGCGGGTCTGATTTTGCCGTGGCATACATTTTTACCGCTGGGTTTTGCGCAATTCTTGGTTTATGCATCCTATGGTTTGATCGGGATTGGCCTCGTATTCGCTATTAGTAGTGCGGTGGAGTATATTCTTGAGGCTCGTAAAATTACCCGGCCCTAACATGCGGGGTAGTATCTGTGGATGATAAACGAGAGAAGTTAGCACAAGCAGTGCTAGATCATTGCGCGGCACAAGGCTTGACACTAGCGGTTGCAGAGTCGCTCACTGGCGGTGAATTGGCTAGTACTCTGGTGTCAATCCCCGGTGCGTCCCGCGTTTTTCGAGGTGCGGCGGTGACCTACGCGACTGACTCCAAAGCTAGTGTTTTAGGTGTTGACGCGCAACGTTTGGCGCGCTGTGGTCCAGTAGACGAAGAAGTTGCCAAACAAATGGCCAGCGGTGTAGGTGCGTTATTTGATTCTGATCTCGCGCTCGCCACAACTGGAGTTGCTGGACCTGGCCCTGCAGACGGGCACAACCCAGGTCATGTGTGGATTGGGCTGTGGCGACGGGGCATAGGCGCACAAGCCTTCGTCTATGATTTTTCCGGAGATAGGGCGGATGTGAGACATCATACAGTGATAGCTAGTTTATCGCGGATTCTAGCGGTTCTGGAACGTGATTGAGAGCTATTTCAGGCGCTATTCAGGCAATTCACAGGTTGGCTTGGGAAGATATTTACATCAAGAGGCGTTGAGCTTATTGATGAAAGCTAAAGCCGAGAGCTAAACAACTTGGCAAGAAGAGGTTAAATAAAGATGACTATGAATGACACGACCCGCGAAACAGTCCTATTCCGTCGTGAATTAGGTGAAGTGCTTCGTGAGTACCGTCAGCGTCAGGGGCGCACGTTGCGTGAAGTTTCTTCTGATGCTCGAGTCTCACTCGGTTACCTTTCAGAAGTTGAACGTGGCCAGAAGGAAGCGTCCTCTGAATTGCTACAATCGATTTCGATGGCATTGAACGTGCCAATGAGTCATGTGTTACGCCTTGTTGCTGATCGCATTGACATTGCCGAAGGTCGTATCCCACCGATGATGCGCAAGCCTCGTATTCCAGATTCTGTTCCAGAGTCAATCGTTCGTGCTGAGTTAGCTGCTATGCGTGGCTAAACATGAAGCACACCGAGTTTTGGCAGTGTGTTGAGCGAGCTTTTCCAGATGGATTAGGCCACGGATTAGTACAGGATCTGGTTTTGCCAGAGCTTGGTTCGCGAACCGCACAGCAAGCTTTAGAAGATCATATTGATCCACAAATTGTGTGGAGTGCATTGCGCAAAACTATGGATCTTCCCGAAAAATTCGATTTTCTACACAAGATTCATCCGCGTGATGTGAATCTTGATCTGTAAGAAAAGGCGGATGACTTTATGTCATCCGCCTTTCTTGTTGTGTGGTGGCCAGGTGTAGGCAAATAGTTGCCCGAATATGGCTGATCACAGATGTGTGGCCGTTGTGGTAGCAGAGCGCTGGAGTGTCGAGTGGAAATCGAACAAGTGTTCGGTTAATGTTGTCCACGGAACGCGTTGATAGGTATGTCTTTCCACAGATATATCTATGTCATCGTTTTATGTCGGAGGTCAGGCATAAGCTGTTCTCACGAGGTTCTCGGAGAGGGAGCCTTGTGTGAGTGACCTGTTCTGTTCATTAATTACTATCACGGATGTGAGGAAGCTAGATGGCTGCACAAAACAAGGAAGCGCGTACTAAAGCGCTAGAAACTGCTCTTGGTCAGATCGATCGGCAGTTTGGTAAAGGCTCAGCTATGCGGTTAGGGGATGCGCCGCCGCAGCGTGTTGCAGTTATTCCTACTGGATCTCTTGCTCTCGATGTTGCACTAGGAATCGGCGGCTTACCTCGCGGACGAGTGGTAGAAGTTTATGGTCCAGAATCGTCAGGAAAAACAACTGTTGCATTGCATGCAGTTGCCAATGCACAAAAAATGGGAGGCATTGCTGCGTTTATTGATGCAGAGCACGCCTTGGATCCCGAATATGCTAAAAAGCTCGGCGTAGATACTGATGCTCTCATTGTTTCTCAACCTGATACGGGCGAACAGGCACTCGAGATTGCGGATATGCTTATTCGCTCTGGAGCTTTAGATATTATTGTTATTGATTCGGTGGCAGCGCTTGTTCCGAAGGCTGAAATTGAAGGTGAGATGGGCGATTCGCACGTTGGTTTGCAGGCTCGTCTTATGTCACAAGCGTTGCGTAAGCTCACTGGTGCGCTTTCGGCTGCGGGCACTACTGCGATCTTTATTAATCAGTTGCGAGAAAAAATTGGCGTTTTCTATGGGAATCCAGAAACAACGACCGGTGGAAAAGCGCTAAAGTTTTATGCGTCGGTTCGCTTGGATGTTCGTCGCATTGAAACGCTCAAGGAAGGATCTACTCCGGTAGGTAACCGTACGCGTGTCAAAGTTGTGAAGAACAAGATGGCACCACCTTTTAAGCAGGCGGAATTCGATATCCTCTACGGCAAAGGTATTTCTTCTGAGGGTGGCATTATTGATCTCGCTGTGGATACCGGAATCGTGCGTCGCTCTGGGTCATGGTACACCTACGAAGGTGATCAACTTGGCCAGGGCAAAGAAAAGGCGCGGCAGTTTTTGTTAGATAATCCGGAAATTTCTGATGAGATCGAGCGCAAAGTTTTGGCCTCGATCGGTATTGAGAAAGACGGCACGCCGATCGAAGATCCTGAGCAAGCTCCAGAATTGTAGAAGTGACGTGTGAGGTAACGTCTGTAGAAATTGTTACCTCACCTCGATGCGGGGAATAAGTATGGTTGACTATGCTCACGATGCAGATGAAAAACCTCTACGGCGTAGCTATCGTTCGGCCAGTGAAGTTGCGCAGCGAAAAATAGAACGGGCACGAGCTCGCAGTGAGGAAGAGTGGGTGCAGTACGCGAAAGACTTATGCTATCGGCAGCTAGGGATGATGGAACGATCTGTTGCCCAACTACGCCAGTCTATGGAGCGTAATCTTGTACCAGCCCATATTGTGCAATCGACGCTAGAAGCTTTTATCGAAGCTGATCTTGTTAACGATAAGCGCTTTGCAATGATGTTTGTACGATCAAAATTTGCTGAAAAGACGATTTCACGCCGTGGTCTACATCAAGAGCTATCCCGGCGTGGAATCAGCCCTGAGCTTGCACGTCGTGCTCTTGAACAGATCGATGATGAAGATGAGCGGCAAGCTGCACTCGAGTTTGCACGGCGTAAGATTCGGACGATGCGCACGGAAGAGCAACATGTTGCTAAACGGCGGTTGTATAGTGCGTTAGCTCGGCGTGGATTTTGTGCTGACCATATCAATCATGCGTTGAGCCAGGCGCTGGAAACACTTGAGATAGATATATAGTGCGGTTAAAATCGCACCCAGTTCAAGGTGCTTGTCGATAATACCTCTATTAGACTGACCGGTTGTAGAACGTAAGAGATGGATGGGCAATCGATGCATAATATACAGGGAAGTTCAGATATAAAGACTTATGCTGTGCGCACTCTCGGGTGTCAGATGAATGTGCATGATTCTGAGCGACTAGCAGGATTGTTGGATTCTGCTGGGGTAGTACCTGTAGAACTGGTACCTGAAAAGGCTGCTCGGGCAACTGAAGCTGGTGATCAAGGAGCCGATATTCTTGTTATCAATACCTGCTCAGTTCGTGAAAACGCAGCAAATAAGCTCTTTGGACATCTTGGCCAACTCAAAGCTGTCAAAGATGCTCGCCCCGGTATGCAGATCGCAGTAGGAGGATGTTTAGCCCAGCAGCTCCGTGAAGGTATTGTCGAACGCGCGCCGTGGGTAGATGTTGTTCTTGGTACCCATAATCTTGATGTTCTGCCAGCTTTGCTCGAACGGGCTCGGCATAATAACAAAGCTGCAGTCGAAATCGAAGAAGCACTCAAAGTTTTCCCATCAACCCTGCCAACCCATCGCGAATCTGTATATGCAGGATGGGTATCGATCTCAGTGGGTTGTAACAATACATGTACATTTTGTATCGTTCCACATCTGCGCGGCAAAGAACGTGATCGGCGCCCAGGTGAGATTCTTTCCGAAATCGAAGCAGTCGTCGCGCAGGGTGCCATTGAAGTGACTTTGTTAGGGCAAAACGTCAACTCCTACGGCGTCGGCTTTGGAGATCGCGGAGCTTTTGCTAAATTATTGCGCGCTTGCGGCGATATTGAAGGCCTGGAGCGCGTACGTTTCACCTCCCCACATCCAGCTGCATTTACCGATGACGTTATCGAGGCTATGGCGCAAACTCATAATGTCATGCCCTCTCTTCACATGCCGTTACAGTCTGGATCAGATGCGATCTTGCGGGCCATGCGCCGATCCTATAGATCCTCAAAGTTCCTTGGCATACTTGAACGGGTTCGAGAACAGATTCCACATGCAGCTATCACAACTGACATCATTGTTGGTTTCCCAGGCGAAACAGAAGAAGATTTCCAAGCCACTCTCGATATTGTTGAACAATCTCGGTTTGCCTCGGCTTTTACCTTCCTATACTCGCCGCGGCCGGGAACCCCGGCAGCTGATATGGATAATCAAGTACCCGCAGAGATTGCCTCCGAACGCTATCAACGCCTGCACGAGCTTCAAAAACGCATTACTCTCGAAGAGAATGAAAAACTTATTGGGCAGCGAGTCGACGTATTGATTGCTAGTGGTGAAGGGCGCAAAGACGCAGCGACATCGCGCATCACTGGGCGTGCCGCTGATAATCGCTTAGTCCATATCGCAGTGCCCGAAGGCCTGGCTAGTCAGCCGCGCCCAGGTGACATGGTTTCAGCTACTGTCACCCATGCTGCACCCTCGCACCTAGTAGCAGATTCAGCACTAACTGGCGGACTTTTCGAAGTACGGGCAACTCGGGCTGGAGACGCTTACGAGTCAGGTGAACGCCGCAAGGCACAGCTTGCCGAAGAAGCAGCTGGTCGAGCTCCAGTAGCCCTCGGAATTCCGGGCATTCCGGTTCGAAAGAACTAACGTATGGCGCTGCCAGTCATTGCTCTTGTCGGGCCAACAGCTGCGGGGAAAACAGCACTCTCTATTCGCTTAGCGTACGCACTTGGCGGACCAGAAAAAGTGGAAATAGTTTCTGCAGATGCTATGCAACTCTATCGTGGCATGGATATTGGTACAGCTAAGATTACGGCCGAAGAACGTAAGAACATCACTCATCATCAGATCGACGTCATAGATATTTCTCAGGCCGCATCTGTTGCCGCCTATCAAAAACATGGACGAGACAATATTGCACAGATCCATGCGGCAGGGAAAATACCGCTCGTGGTGGGTGGTTCGGGACTCTATGTCAGTGCGCTATTAGATGAACTCAATTTCCCGGGAACTGATCCACGTATCCGTAGCGAACTCGAAGATATCGCCGAAACCCGAGGCCTCGAACCCCTCATCGCAGAACTCTTTGACAAAGATCCGGTATCGGCACGCACCATCAATCTGGCAAACCCGCGCCGAGTTATTCGAGCACTCGAAGTTGTTCGCCTCACCGGGAAGTCCTATACGCCAGTATTTCCGCGTCACACAAGCCATTATCCGAACACAATACACCTCGGAGTGCGCACAGAGCGCAATGAACTTGACCGTCGCATTGCCGCCCGTGCACAGAACATGTTCGATACGGGCCTCATTGACGAAACTCGTGCTCTTCTCGATCAGGGGCTACGCGAAAGCCCCACTGCACATAAAGCAACTGGGTATGCGCAGGCCATCGACGTCATCGATCACAAAATCAACGTCGCTCAAGCAGTTGACGCAGTTGCATTCCATACCCGCCGGCTAGCTAAAAAACAACGCACCTGGTTCCGGCCAGATCCACGCGTCTCGTGGATAGATATTGAGCCCCAGCATCTAGAACATGCTACCGACCAAGCGCTTAACGTGATTGAGCACGCACGTGGATAACCCGAAATCCTTTTGCTGATCCCAGTTTTTCTGCAGGGAATCCTTGATTGTTGAGCCATGCTATCAGTGGATCGGCGCCTAAATTCTTCTGAACAACTAAAAACGCCTGGCCGGTTGGAGATAACTTTCCAAGCCACGTCAATAACAGTTCGTGCAGGCCAGCTTTACCGATCCGAATCGGGGGATTAGACCATAACACGTCAATACCACGATGCGTTCCGGCGTCGATTTCAGCCTGGAGTTGATCTGCCAATTCCTCTGCCGCTTTAACCTCAACATTAGTAAAGCCACAGTCGGCAACATTACCTCGTGTTAAGTCCAGGGCGCGCTGATTAACATCACATGCCACAACTCGGGCGTGCGGATAAGAGTGTGCTAAACCTAAAGTCAGTGGACCCCAGCCACATCCGATGTCAGCGACGAGCCCGCCTGGATCGACCTCGATAATAGGGACTTTATGGAGGAAAACAGCACTGCCTTTGTCTAGACCAGCCGGAGAGAAAACCCCGCTATCAGTTGTCACAGACCAAGTTCGGCCCAGCGCAGAGTAGGTGCGAATAAGCGGAGTAGAAGGACTGAGCGGCGAATCTGAAAAATAATGATCATTCACCCTACAAAGATACGTTGCCGCACAATAGATGTCCATGCTGTACCGGCACGCAGAAAGTGAGATAATAGGAAATACGTAATTTCACCAAAGGAGATTTCAATTTCTGAACCAAAGCCACCGCGGCAAGCTCACGACGAAAACGACCTATCCAAAGCCGGACGTGTCGATCTTAGTTCCTATGAGGGAACTGCGCTTCAAGAAAATCCTGCCTATGATGGACAATGGGCGGGCCAATCACTCGAACGTGAAGAGCGTTCCTCACTGCGCAGAGCAACCAGTCTCGCTACGCAACGAGACGATAAAGTCGACGTCGAATACCGCCAATTGCGCCTCGAGCGCGTTGTCCTTGTGGGACTGTGGCGCGAGGGATCATATGAAGGCGCCCAAGATTCACTGCGAGAGCTCGCGGCACTAGCAGAAACTGCTGGCTCAACCGTGCTTGATGGTCTGATCCAAAAACGCCAACTTCCAGATCCAGCAACCTATCTCGGTTCGGGTAAAGCACAAGAACTTGCCCAGATAGTCGAAAGTAGCGGAGCTGACACGGTTATTGTCGATTCAGAATTAGCACCCTCCCAACGCCGGGCACTCGAAGACGTCGTGAAGGTCAAAGTCATTGACCGCACTGCGTTAATCCTCGATATTTTCGCTCAACATGCCAAGTCTAAAGAGGGTAAAGCTCAAGTTGAACTAGCCCAGCTCGAATATCTTCTACCACGCCTACGTGGCTGGGGTGAATCGATGTCGCGCCAAGCCGGTGGTCGAGTCGCTGGAGGTGCCGGAATCGGTTCGCGTGGCCCGGGTGAAACTCAGCTCGAATTAGATCGACGTCGAATCCGCACCCGAATGGCGAAGTTGCGCGCCGATATTAAGGCGATGGAACCAGCACGTGCCACCCGGCGCGCCTCACGGACTAAAAACTCCGTGCCAGCCGTCGTCGTCGTAGGATATACCAATGCTGGGAAATCTTCCCTTCTCAATACGCTCACTGGTTCCGGAGTACTTGTCGAAAATGCTCTTTTTGCAACCCTCGACCCTACGGTCCGACGCACTCAAACAGAACAAGGACGTGAATATACTCTGACAGATACCGTCGGATTTGTTCGAAACCTTCCTACCCAACTGGTTGAAGCCTTCCGTTCTACCCTTGAAGAAGTTGGTTCAGCAGACCTACTCTTACACGTCGTCGATGCCTCCCATCACGATCCGGTCAGCCAGATTCAAGCAGTACGTAGCGTTTTATCTGACGTACCGGGTGCGCAAAACGTCTATGAACTCATTGTGCTATCTAAAGCAGATTTAGCTGACCCTATCGATGTGGCTATGCTCCGTAGCCGATACCCCGAAGCAATGTTAGTTTCTGCCGTAACGGGTCAGGGGATACCAGAACTCAATGAGCGTATCGCTGAGTTATTACCACGCCCCGAGGTACTCATCGATGTTACGGTTCCGTTTTCACGTGGCGATATAGTTTCGCGCATCCATGACGACGGCGAAATTTTCGCTGAAACATTCACCGAAGCAGGCACACATATCAATGCCCATGTCACTGAAGAAATCGTTGGAATGCTTCATGATGCTGGATTGATGTCGCGTGAGTGATCTGGAAGATTTGCTCAGTGCAGTTGTTGCCTCAGTTGGCGGCAGTACCCGCCAAGGGCAGGTGGACATGGCACACCGCGTTTGCGAGGCGTTAACCGATCGTGGTCATCTCTTAATTCAAGCCGGTACGGGGACGGGGAAGTCGTTTGGCTATCTCGTGCCGGTGTTGCAGTGGTCGGCAACTACTGGCAAACGTGCCATTATCTCCACGGCAACCTTGGCCCTACAACGCCAAATCATGCTTCATGATGCACCGCGCGTTAAGGATGTTATCCATGAAGAGCTCAAAACTCATGTCGAGGTAGCTCTCCTTAAAGGTTGGAACAACTATGTATGCCTGCGCAAAGCAACTGGCGGGTATCCAGAAGAAGGCACGCTGCTTTCACGCGCCGAAGGCGAGGTAGGGGCAACTGCTACTGGTGAAGAAGTGATGCGGGCTCGTCAGTGGGCGATGAGCACTGACACTGGAGATCGCGACGATCTAGTTCCAGGTGTCTCTGATCGTGCCTGGGCACAAGTCTCGGTGCCTAAAAAAGAATGTATCGGTGATAAATGCCCAGTGCGGCAGAGCTGTTTTCCGTATTTGGCACGTGAAAAGGCTGATGATGCACAGGTGGTTGTCACTAATCATGCAATGCTGGGAGTGGCTGCGACGGGGTTAGCGGTCTTGCCAGCGGCTGATGCTTATATTGTAGATGAAGCACATGATCTGGCAGACCGAGTCACATCTCAATTAACCCGGAAACTGTCTAAATACGAAATTAGCGGTGTGGCGCGGTTACTGCGGCGCAGCGGTTTAGACGATGCCGGGTTAGATGAATGTAGTGATGAGCTCAACGAGTTGTTATCTGAGTTGCCCGAAGGTCGTCTAACTGAACTAGCTCAAGATTTTCTTGATGTGATTGCCCGGATTTTGGGCCGATTGCAGGTTGCTAGTGAGGATATTTCTGGGTTGTCTAACCTCGATGAAGAACAGGCGACGACGAAGTATATTTTGCGGTCGCGAGTCCAAGAACTCCAAGAGCTTTGTAGTGATGTGCTTAGCGATGCCGTTGGTGATGATCGGCTTGTGGTATGGAAGGCTGAATTTGGTGAGGCAAACCCAGCAATGTATATTGCGCCTTTAGATGTTGCTCATTCTTTGGCAGATAATTTGTTTGAAGATCAGCCAACGATCTTGACGTCAGCGACGTTAAAAATTGGCGACTCGTTCGAGGCGATGGCTAGTCGCGCCGGTTTGACCTTTCCTAGCCAGGGCCCGTGGGAAGGAGTAGATGTTGGAAGCCCATTTGTTCCGGAAAAGCAGGGCGTACTTTATGTTGCTGGGCATTTACCTGTTCCTGGTAAGGAAGGGTATGGCGAGGAGCAACTGCAAGAAATCACTGAGCTGATTCAGGCCAGTGATGGTGGGGCATTGGCGTTGTTTACATCTCGCGCTGGTGCATTGCGGGCAGCAGAATATGTGCGTCAACGCAGTGATCTTCCGGTTTTTGTGCAAGGTGAAGATCAGTTATCGACGTTGGTGGCTAACTTTACGCGCGATGAGCAGGCGTGTTTGTTTGGCACGTTATCGTTGTGGCAAGGGGTTGATGTTCCGGGGCGGACCTGCCGGTTAGTCATTATTGATCGGATACCGTTTCCGCGTCCCAACGATCCGCTGACCCAAGCCCGCACGGATGCGGTTGTGCGAGCTGGCGGTAACGGTTTTATGAGTATTGCGGCAACGCAGGCAGCACTATTATTGGCCCAGGGAGCCGGGCGGTTGTTGCGGCGTTCGTCTGATCGTGGGGTGGTGGCAGTTCTCGATCCGCGATTAATGACGGCTCGTTATGCTGGTTTCCTGCTCGCTTCGATGCCTCGGATGTGGCGCACAGCCGATCCGAAGATGGTTCGCGAAATATTGGAGCGATTAGCTAACGAAAGCTGATGTTGCGGGTTGCTAGAGTGAACGCAATACAGTGACGATACGTCCAATGATTTGCGCGTTATCGGCTGGAATAGGCGAGTAGTCAGGGTTGCGCGGTAAGAGCCATTGATGGCCATCGGTGCGGGAGAGGACTTTGACTGTTGCTTCACCATCTATCATTGCTGCTACTATTTCGCCTTGTTCAGCGTTGGGTTGGCGTCGGACAACGACCCAGTCTCCGTCGCAGATAGCTGCCTCAATCATCGAATCTCCGCTGACTTGGAGCATAAACAATTCCCCAGATCCAGTTAGTTGCCGGGGGAGAGCGAAAGTATCTTCGACGTATTGCTCGGCAAGTATTGGTGTGCCTGCAGCGATTCGCCCCACAAGTGGAACGGTGACGGTAGCAGATCTTACCGGATCGAGTGTAGTTTCATGCGGGAAAATAGTGGTTGGTGGGGTAGTGTTCGATGTTTCGATAGTGGTATGCGCGCTAGATAACTGGTGATCTGAGGTTGAATCGGAGAAAGTTCCGGTAGTGGTGTCCAAACGCATGCCGAGCTCTGTTATTTCGAGCGTTCGTGAACGGCGCGGATCGTATGTCACTATTCCAGCTTCCAAAAGGACATCGAGTTGGTGTTTGACTGAAGATGTTGATTTTAATCCTACTCGTTGGCCTATTTCGCGAACGGTTGGGGAATATCCATGTTCTGTAATCAGTTCACGTAATGCTTGCACAATAGCTAACTGACGGGAGCTAAGTGAGGAAGGAAGTGGCATGACGTGCTCAATTCTGTGAACTGGAAGGGGTTGCGTGGAAGATTGCTAAGTAGGTGTTGAGGGTGTACATGAAAATATGTGGGAGGCGGTTGTTTTACTGATACTAAGTCTAATGCAGTAGGGCAAAAGAATCAAACACTTGTTCGGGCATTTTCGAACATTCGTTCTAGACAAGCGCGTTTTATTTCGCTATACTTAGAACAGATGTTCGAATATGGATAGAGAGAGGCTAGTATGTCGGCAATAGAAATCCAGGATGGTTATGCTCTAGGTGCGCCAGTCCAGCATCCAGCGCAGCCACGATTGAAGGTTGTTCATACACCTGAGCGTCAGGCGCCACGCAGGGAAACGACTCCTCGCCAGATCGTGCGTCCCGAGCGTTCTCGCCAGATCGTGCGTCCCGATCGTCCCCGCACAACGGGGGCACCGGCATTATTTGCCGTTCCAACTGCGCCCTCACCAAGTTCGACTGAAGCAGTTTCAGGTGTGTGGCGTGTGCAATCAGCTCCATATTCTTATCGGCATGCAGCTAGCGTCACCTCAGATTTTCGTCATATTCTAAGCGAAGGTGTGCAGTACATAAACCACGTGCGTGTAGCGCTGCGGTTAAAGTCGGTCGTGGGCTTTACGGCTCTTATGGCGGTCTCGATTCTTGCGGGTTTACTGATTGTTGCTATTTTTGGGCTTTTCCCAGCAGGCGGCACTATCCACATCGTCCAGCCAGGCGATACGTTAGTCTCGATTGCCTCAGCTATTAACGCTCCAGTCGATACTACTGAGGTGATCGCAGATATCTATTCGTTGAACGCCATCGAAGAAGGACGTATTTTCCCAGGGCAAGAATTAGTCATCCCGCACTACTGAGTTGGCGTTGATCATTGCACTGTAAAATTGCCAGCAATCAGGATAATGTTGTAGGTATGCATTGTCCTTTCTGCCGATACGCCGATTCGCGCGTTATAGATACCCGCACCGCTGATGATGGAATGACCATCCGCCGCCGGCGCGAATGTCCGAATTGTAAGCGTCGCTTTTCAACCTCAGAATCCGCTACGTTGATGGTCTTGAAGCGTTCTGGAACATCTGAGCCATTTTCACGAGAAAAAATTGTTGCCGGTGTCGGCAAAGCCTGCCAGGGACGCCCGGTAACAGACGATCAACTAGCAGTGCTTGCCCAACAAGTCGAAGAGAGCATCCGAGCTCAAGGCCATGCACAGATCAATGCACACGATATTGGTCTCGAAATTCTCCAACCCTTGCGTCGATTGGATCGCATCGCATACTTACGTTTCGCATCTGTCTACTCTAACTTCGATTCACTAGAGGACTTTGAAAACGCGATCAGTGAACTGCGTGCAGAGACAGCTGATCAAGAATAGATTTCAGATTCACTACCGGATCTGGGATCACTCGATCAACGCCGATGCTGGCCAGCAGCCTGATTCCTGACTCTCTAACTTTAGCTAAACTAGCTGATAACAATGTATGGGTGGTGACCTCGAGGCGAGGTCACCACCCATCTAGCAACTATCGGCAACGTAAAGCGGTTCTGGTAGGTTACTTCCCGTCAACGTGCTGCTCAGCAGAAGGTCCGTCAACGTGCTGCTCAGCAGAAGACTCATCAACATTTTGCCTAGCAGACGTCCCGTCAAGGATTCGCGCAGCAGAAGACTCGTCAAGTTTGCGGCCAGAAATCTCCACCACGGCTTCATGCTCCACAGGTTCTTCGGTCCCAGCGGCCGTAGTGCTCGGCACAGACTCACTTGATGAGTTTTTCCGGTTTGCCTTCGCCGGGAAAATACCATCTTTTTGCTGCGAGAGCCACGCTTTAAAATTCTCTATAGACAAGCCAGACTGCTTAGCAAAATCCTCGAATGATTTTTCGATCTCTGCCCGATCCGTTGCTTGTGCAATCCGCTCAGCCATACGCGTACGGAACGCCTCGAACTTCTCACTATTTTGCTCAGTCCATACCTTCCAGTCATCGCGAGAAGCTTCTGCTCGGTCTCGGAAATTACTCCAATACTCATCGAACATTGACGAAGCCGACGTCGAAACTTCTGAAATCTTCTCACGCCACTGCCCAGAATTAAGTTCGAACGAGGCTAACTTTTCCCGCACCGAACGTCGCATCACTTTCCCGATCTGGGAGCGAGGCAATTCATCAAGAATCGCAATAGATTTAGGCATCGCATAGTGCGAGAGCTTATCTTCAGTCCACTTACGAACCGCTTCTAGATCAACCTTTGACCCCGGCTCTAAAACCAGTGCTGCAACCACAGATTCGGAAAATGAATCAGTAGGCATACCAACCACTGCGACGTCAACCACTCCCGGCATCTGGCGTACTGCATCTTCAACCTGCGAGGGGTAGACGTTAAACCCACCGTTAATAATCATCTCTTTTCGGCGATCAGCCATAACGATAAAGCCATCATCCCACATCCCCAGATCGCCGGTACGCAACCAGCCGCCTTCCATAAGTGCATGCTGAGTTTCTTCCTCATTACCCAGATAGCCCTGGAAAATCTGTGGACCGCGTGCGCAAATCTCACCCACTTCTTTGTCCGCAGTGATTTCACGATCTGGATTATCTGGATCGATAATCTTAACCTCAGTAGCCGGGAACGGAACACCAAGCGTCGATGGTCTGCGCGTAGGAGCTATAGGCGAACCAGCAATAACAGGTGAGGCTTCACTCATGCCGTATCCTTCAATGAGATAACCGCCAGTAGCATTTTCCCAACGAGTAGCCAATTGTGGATCTAGCGCCATCGCCCCGGAAACCGAGTAGCGAATAGTAGTCAGATCCGCCTTCTTTCCAGCATCGAGCGCATCGAGAATCTTCTTATACATTGGCGGCACACCACCGAAGAACGTAATGGGATGACGTGAATGACCTGCCAGCAAGATATCAACGTCGAAGGACGGGGTCATAACGATCGTCGTCGCCGAACTAACACACAAGCTCAACGAAAGTTGTAAACCAAATGCGTGGAAGAACGGCAAAATCGCTGCTACGGTCTCGTTGCCTCGCTCAAACCCCTTGAGCCACATTTCATTTTGTTTCGCATTGGCAATGATGTTGCGATGCGAAAGTTTCACTGCCTTCGACACCCCAGTAGTGCCACCGGTTTGAAGCAAAACCGCAATTGATTGAGGCGAAACATCTGAGGCAGTAGCAATATCTGAAGGGGAGGCATAGCGCACTTGATTGTCCCAAGAATGAACACCAGGTGGGACATTTCCGCGCAATTTAGCGCGTTGTTCGCGAGCAGCTTTGATCGGAAGCTTAAGCAGTAACTGCGACTTCGTAGGTAGGGCTTTGACTAAATTGACAGCCAGATAGGTCCGGCCATGAAAATCACCATCACGCAAAAGTTTTTCAATCGTTTGTTCCCATCCAATAACGACGGTGGAACCAACGAGGTCTAATTCGCGATTCAGTTGTGCAACTGGGGCGAGTGGGTTGTGTTCTGCAACAGTTGCCCCCAGTGCGATAGTGGCATAAAACGCGGCGAAATGTTGCGGACAATTAGGTTGAATAAGCGAAACGACATCGCCTTGGCGCACGCCACACATTTTCAGTACGGTGATTGCGCGCGCTACCTCATCACCAATCTCTTCATAGGTCCATTCACGCCCAAGGAAATCAATTGCTACCCGTTGTGGAAAATCCGCAATGGCATCAATAAGCATCTGTTCGATCGTGAAATCAGGAATATCGATCTGCGTACTTACGCCTTCTGGATAATGTTCTGTGCCTCGTTGCGGGGGTGTCATATCCGTTCTCCTTAAGAGTGATCAGTAGGAAGCGAATCAAGCTCACCTGTAAACTTACCAGACCGTAGGTAAGGTGTGAAGTTCAAATTTAAAGGTGTTTAATGTAACACTTCCGGTAGTGGCGTATCGGAGACTACTGCCATTTTCCGCGTTGCTCGCGTCATCGCAACGTACAGATCTCCCGGTCCTTCGTCGAAGATCTGGAGTGGATTAAGTAACACCACACTGTCAAATTCCAAGCCCTTTGACTGGCGTGCAGTCATAACATGAATACGCTCGCTGACCTCAGCACCGGTAGAATCGATAGACCACTGGGCAAGTTTAGGCTCACCAAATACCGCGTCCTGGGCAGGTTGTAGGAGTTGAGCTGGAACAATGACGGCCAAAGTTCCGTGCGCAGAACCATACTGTTTATCGAGCTCAGTTGATTCCACCACAATGCGCTCGATGAGAGTTGAGTAGAGCAGTTGCGGTGAAGTTTCGTCATAGGTGAACGTATCGGCAAGATCGCGCACAGCGCGAATCGGGCGCACCGGGTGACCAAGATAGTCCATGACGGCGGTAGCTCTATCTAATAACGACGACGGAGTACGATAAGACATCGTTAGTTCATCAATCCGCGTGAAGTCACCCAAGGCACCTAGTGCTTGTTTCCAGCCTCCTGCCGGTGATCCATCAGGGCGCTGGTCAACATCACCAACGATGGTCATGGAACGAGCAGGATTGCGCCGAGAAATCATCCGCCATTGCATATCAGATAATTCTTGGGCTTCATCGACAATAATATGCCCGTAGGTCCATGTGCGATCCGATGCGGCGCGTTCGGCGAGCGAACCTGCTGAATAATCCGTATAGAGGCGGTCAGCTACAGCGTCTGCCTGGACGATTCCGCCACCTAACCCCATGGCGTCCATCGTCTCTGAAACGTAGGAGTCGTGGCGTTTGCGCTGTTCATTTAAGGCACGTTCTTGAGCGAGTTCAGCATCAGTACTGAACTGACCGAGATGTTCGGCTAATTCATCAAGGATAGGAATATCAGCCCGGGTGAATCCAGCATGACGATCCCGGCGTAGTAGTTGGCGCTCTTCCTCGCTCAGTTCGGGGGCAATGCGAGCAAGGAGTTGGGGGTAATGATAAATTCTTGCCAACAGTGTGGTTGGAGAAGATGGCAACCAATGCAAATTAATTTCGCGGCGAGCATCAATCGATTCAGCAATATCTGCGTATAAGAACTCATTGTTAGCCACATCGACCTCGAGTGCACTGGCAAGTTGCTGAGCTAACTGTTCAACTAAGTATTTTGCATATACCTCCCGAGCTTGATTGTGAGGTTTATTAGTGCGTCGAGCTCGACGTTGGGCGGCCTCAACCATTTTTGGCGTCAGGCTAAGTTTTTTGCCATTGATAGTTATCGTCGCAGTTGTGCGACGAGGTTTTTCCACGATCCGAGCTATGGCGCGTTCGGCAAACGTCACCCAGCGCTTATCGCCCTTCAACTCAGCCAACCGAGCATCTTCGCAAGCAGTTACACTTACCCCTGGAAGTAGGTCCTCAACCGTCGTCGAAACAACATCTGATTCTCCCAATGCCGGCAAGACCTGGTCGATATAGCGCAAGAAAATTGGAGAAGGGCCAATAATAAGGACTCCAGAACGAGCCAAGCGTTGCCGATGAGTGTAGAGCAAATACGCCGCACGATGGAGTGCCACTGCAGTCTTTCCGGTACCAGGACCGCCTTGAACTACAAGAATTCCGTTGATATCGGAACGGATGATGCGGTCTTGTTCAGTTTGGATAGTGGCAACAATATCTCCCATCCGACCATCGCGTGCTTTGCTCATCGCCGCAAATAGTGCACCTTCGCCAGTGAGATTGAGATCATCGGATTGACCTACCGAATCAGTCAAAAGTTCATCTTCGACGCCAATGACGTTGCGCAGTCGTGTTTGGATGTGGCGCCGGCGCACGATATTGCCCGGATGAGCAGCAGTGGCTTGATAAAATGGCTCGGATTGAGGAGCACGCCAATCGGTGAGGATGATGTCATTATTATCATCGCGTAAGGTGGTACGGCCGATATGGTGAATAGTTCCGTCCTGGCTATCTAAGCGTCCCAACACTAGGCGATTTTCCACATTGCGCAACCGGGCAAGATTATCTTCATAATGGGAGGCAAAGGAATCGCGTTCCGATACTTGGCCTGGAGTGCCGCGCCCTCCCTGGGCGCGCACTTTCTTCAATTGGGCATCGTAGTAATCATATTGTTTATCAAGAGCTTGATATGCATAGGAGACAAACTTTTGTTCTTCCGCAATTGCTTTAGCTTGCGCAGTTCGCTCTATGGTTTCATCCATCACTTTTGCCCTTCATTTGAGAAACTGGGTTCCATAATTATTCCTTATTTCGCCCTTGGATGCATGGCGAAGAACAAATCGTGAAACGTAGTTCTCACAATTTAGTACAGACATTGTCGTCTAAGATGTTTTAAGGTAGAAAGATAAGATGTTTTCGAGGGGGACAGATGCCGAATTATGCAATATATCCTGAGCAATTGGGCGATTTAAAGGTTTCGACTCTTGTTATTGGTCTCATCGATCATCTCGTTGATCCTGGTGCGATTGGGCAAGCGGTTAATGCATGCATTGACCTTTTAGATGCAGTTGAAGTATCAGCCTTTGATTCTGATCCGCTCTATGACTATCGGGCACAGCGTCCGATTGTGACCTATGTTGATGGCAAGCTTGCTTCTAGTGCTGAACCGAGTATGTCCCTAGATCTGGTGACCGACCTCAACGGTGAGTCTTTCTTGTTCTTGCACGGCACGGAACCAGATTTCCACTGGCCACGCCTAACTGCAGACGTTATCGAGATTATCAAGCGCTTTGGCGTGGAGAAGATATTTTCTATCCACGGTATGCCAGCTCCAATCCCGCACACCCGAGCAGCTGATATGTTGATCCGCACCACCGAACATGTTACTAATTCAGCGGTTGTCTATGGTCAAGCAAGTCATCCGGCATCATTAGCAGACTATATTGAATACCAGCTCGGTCAAGCAGGTTACCCGGCAACCAACATTCGAGTTCGTGTTCCACTTTATATGTCACGTTCAGATATGCCATTTTTCTCCGGGGCACTCGCGGTTGTCCGTCAGCTTGCCGCACTGGGAGGTCCAACTATTCCGTTCGGTGATCTAGAGCAGCACGAAGATCACCAACGCGCTGAGCTTGCATCAATTGCGCAGCAAGACTCGCAATTCGCAGCAATGGTCAGCCAGTTCGAGACGGACTATGATTCTACAGAGCAAGGCTTTGTGACTATCCACGACGAAGATGGCCCATTACCGACGTCGGACGAAATCGGAGCTGCGGTGGAGAAGTTTTTGGCTATGCAAAATTCCAATCCACTTGAGGGTGTTCAGAGTACACAAGAGCCGGTTGCTAAACCCAAACCCAAAGACGGCGATGTCCATGACATACGCACACATTTGAAGAATTCGCTGGCGCAACTATTTAATCGGAAGCAAGATCCGCAGAACTAGCCCATCCTATGTGCGCATCCGTCAGTGGTGCGGTGTTGGCGGCGTGCCGGAGAAGGTAATCTTGTCCAACGATACTTGCCGGCATGGGTAGGTGGCGTAAGGCGCGATCGATTTCGTCTTTGTTTATCTCAGTGGGGGAGGCGAGCAGGATGACGTTTCCGTAGCGGCGTTTTTTGAAAATTGCTGGATCAGCAATTGCTGCTAGATGGGAGAAGGAAGCGCTTGCGGCCGCCACTTCGCGGTACACTGCCTTCATGCCTTGACGGTTAGTTATATTGACGCAATAAACCCCGGTTTGCCCTATTAATCGAGCGCAGTGCGCGTAGGCTTCGACAGTTGTAAGGTGTGGTGGAACGACGCCGTTGACAAACGCATCGCGAACAATAACGTGCCAGGTTCCAGAATTTGTTTCTAAGGTTGTGCGAGCGTCTTGGGTTCGGATACGCAAGGCGGGAGCGGAAGGTAAATCGAAATGGGAGCGAGCAATTGAAGCTAGTTCGGGGTCGATTTCAATAGCTAATTGGCGTGAGCGTGGGCGTTGAGCGTCAAAACACCGCGCCAGCGCACAACCTGCTGCTCCTAGGTGCAGTGCACGTATGGGCTGAGGTGAGGCAAAGAAATGATTGGTGACGACGTCGATGTGTTGCATATATTCAAATTCGAGGCGCGTAGGATCAGCTAAGTCGATAGCAGAAGATTCGGCGTCGTCGATATATAGTGTTCGCAGATGATCGCGGGTTTCGATCCGTATTGTTGCCATTCCAGTGTGGAAGATGTCTATGTGTGTTCCTCGAGCCATTTCTTTAGCATATCTGGGCGTGCCACGCTACGCTAAAGATGACAGCGAAGTAGCAGATGAAGGAGGGATAGTGTCACGAGCTCCGCGTTCGCATACTGCCCGCCGATTTTGGGGTGATGATGATTCGGGCACTCCCATCCTTCACATAGATATGGATGCATTCTTTGTTTCAGTTGAATTGTTGTATCGGCCAGATTTGATTGGCAAGCCAGTGGCAGTTGGCGGTCAAGATCGTGGAGTTATTTCTGCTGCTTCCTATGAAGCGCGCACGCATGGGGTTAATTCCGCTATGCCAGTTGCCCAGGCTCGACGTCGTTGCCCGCACTTAATTATCCTTCCAGCTCACCACGATAGATATGCCGCCGTCTCTGAGCGCATTATGAACTATTTGCGTTCTATTACTCCGCTTGTTGAGCAATTGTCTGTAGACGAAGCGTTTTTAGATGTCAAAGGCGCGCAGAAATTGTTTGGATCTCCTGTTCAGATTGCACATCAGATTCGCGCCCATATTCGATCTGCGGAAGGGCTTGCGGCCTCAGTGGGGATTGCTAGTACGAAGCATGTAGCTAAGGTTGCTTCAGCCCATGCTAAACCTGACGGTCTACTGCTTGTTCCTAAGGAACGTACACAAGATTTTTTGCTTACCTTACCTGTTGGTGCGTTGTGGGGAGTGGGGGATAAAACGCGAGGTCTTCTCCACGATAGAGGCATTATTGACGTCAGCGATATTCTCACTGTTGGACGCCAGCGCCTTGTCGCGATTTTGGGGTCATCTCAAGGCAATCATCTTTATGATCTGGCATCGGGCAAAGATGAGCGAAAAGTCCAACCAGTGCGCGAAGAGAAGTCGGTTTCTAAGGAGCATACGTTCTTCGAACCGATGCACAAACATGAAGATGCGTTGCGCATGATTCTTACTCAGGCGCACGACGTCGGACGCCGATTGCGTGCCCATGACCTCTATGGGCGTACGGTGACGATTAAAGTACGTTATTCGAATTTTCATACTATTACTCGATCGGTGACGTTAGGGGCTGGGACGAATACGGGGGCAGATATTTTTGACGCAGCCCGATCATTGTTCGATCAGCTTCCTTCTTCTGATTTAGGTATTCGTCTTTTGGGAGTCAAGGTTGACCAGTTATCGCCAGCCGGGCAAGGAATTCAGCTTGCGCTGGGTGATGATGGGCGGCGCTCGCGAGCTGAGGAAACGATGGATAGTATTCGGGAAAAATTTGGTCATGCGATCTTACAGCAAGGATCGTTAATGGAAACTGATTCACGTCAGCCTCCTACTATTTGATACTGCTCGTAGTTCGGGTATTGTGAAGATATAGCAGTTAGCAAGAAGGGAACCGTTTATGGCTCTGTCAGACTATGAGCGTCAGATGCTTGAGCAGCTCGAGGCACAACTAAAGGGTGATGATCCGACGTTGGCTGAGTCGCTTGGAACTGAAGATCTTGAGCACACTAGGCTTGCGCTGTCCATCCGGCATTTAGTGCTTGGACTGATTGTTGCTGTCATTGGTCTAGGCGTTGTTGTGGTGAGTGTGGCCAGTGAATTAATTATTGTTGGCATCGTGGGTGGTGTTACTGTTTGGCTAGGGCTGATGTATATCGTTCGTGGAATGTCACGCGTCGGCGTTGAAGCTGGTGGGCACGCTCAGCGGCCAACGTCCCATTCGGGGGAGAGCTTCATGGAGCGTCAAAAACGAGCCTTTGATCGACGCCGTGAAGAAGGGGGTCGGTAGTAACCGATTTCGTCACTCCTTACCTGTTGTTGTCAGTGACATCGCTGCCGATGAAGGCTCAGGCGATGAGGTATTCGCATAGATAGAGCAACTGGTTTTATAGCTAGCGAAGATGGCTAGCCATAGTGGGAGCTGGAACATATTGTTCCAGCTCCCACTTTTTTTATTTCTCTCAAAGCCCCCTCCATTTTCCACCATTCCTTTCTCTGCAGGCGGTTTTTCGATGGAAATTGACGTCTCGAAGACCCGATAAATAGACAAAATAGAAATCTATAACAATTGTCACTCCACAGATTTTTTCGTTGAATTTCCAATGCAAAATTATATGAATTTCGTGTTTTGCGCGCATTAGTGGTGGGTTATGGGGTAAAGTGGAGCCAACGAGAGAAAAGGGGGTGGAAAATGTTTCTTGGCACTTACGAGCCACGGCTCGATGACAAGGGGCGTTTGATACTCCCGGCAAAATTTCGTGATCAACTAGCAAACGGTTTGGTCGTCACTCGAGGTCAAGAGCACTGCCTGTATGTTTTCCCATTCGCAGAATTTGAAAATATACTCCAGCGGTTGCGTCAAGCTCCAATGACGTCAAAAGAAGCTCGCACATATACCCGCGTCTTCCTTTCCGGAGCTAACGATCAAGTCCCTGATAAGCAAGGTCGAATCACCCTGCCGGCCGCTCTACGTAGCTATGCAGGCTTAGATCGCGATCTAGCAGTTATCGGATCTGGGGACCACGTTGAAATTTGGGACGCCCAAGCCTGGGAGTCCTTCCTATCAACAAGCGAAGACGAATTTGCCGACCGTGAAGAAGAGTTAATACCCGGAATCTTCTGATGTGTACTTGTGGCCCTTCTCCAATTCTCCTGAGATATTTCCCCGATTTCAGGCAATTGGCGGGGGACCACGAGCCCACCTCGATGATGCGATACATGAAAGGAATGTGTAATGGCATTAGATGCACACAATAACGCGTTGCACATTCCAGTGTTGCTAGAACCGATTATTAATCTCCTCGCACCAGCCCTCAACGATGGAGGCGTGCTCATTGACTGTACGCTGGGCATGGGCGGGCACTCGGAAGCGTTTTTACGTTCCTTTCCACAGCTACGTGTTATCGGCATCGATCGTGATGAGCAGGCAATCGACCTCGCAAGCCGCCGCCTGAGCCAATTCGGCGATCGCTTTAGCGCTGTTCACACCACCTATGACAACGTCGACCAAGTCGCCAAAACCTTTGGCCACGATGGGCGAGTCGATGCCATATTGATGGATCTAGGCGTGTCCTCTCTCCAGCTCGACGAAGCTGAGCGTGGTTTTTCATACTCCCACGATGCACCCCTAGATATGCGGATGGACACAAGCTCCCCAGTGACTGCCGCACACCTGCTCGCAACACTCTCACATAGTGAATTAACCCGGATCTTGCGGGTCTACGGTGAAGAAAAATTCGCCGCCCAGATTGCGCGCGAAATTATCAAGCGCCGTCAATCCTCACCGATAGAACGCACCAGCGAACTTGCCGATCTCATCCGAGAAACCATTCCAGCCCCGGCACGCCGGAAAGGCGGAAACCCTTCAAAACGCACCTTCCAAGCCTTGCGCATCGCGGTTAACAATGAACTCGATGTCCTAGAAGCCGCAGTGCCACGAGCCATCGAATCACTGCGAGTGGGGGGACGCTTAGCAATCGAATCGTATCAGTCACTCGAAGATCGAATTGTTAAAGAAGCGCTCAACGTCGGTTTGAAGTCAACCTCGCCACCTGGGCTACCGATGGAACTAGAAGATCATGGCCCGTATTTAAACTCATTGACTCGTGGCGCACATAAAGCAGACCGGCACGAGCAAGAAAATAATCCACGTTCTGCTTCAGTTCGCCTACGAGCAGTTGAACGCCTCCGGCCAACTCCACCCCATATCCACCAGTCTTACCGTCGCCAAGGAAGTGTGTCATGAGTGCAACATCTCACGCTAGCAAGCCTCTTTATCTACAGTCATCACGTCCTGTCATTGCGGCGCCGGGGCTACAAGTTGTGCCTACACCAGCGACAACTCGAGGATTTATTGGCACAGTTGTGCTGTGTGCAACTCTCTTTCTAGGCGCATTGGCGGCGGCGTTCTACCTCAATACGCTTATGGTGGCTGGCGCCTATGAACTCAAAGACATCGTGGTAGAACACAACGAAGTCGCTGCTCGGGTAGCCACACTAGAAAGTGAAGTTATTACCAACACCTCACCACATCATCTCCGAAACGCCGCCCAAGACCTCGGAATGGTGCCGGCAACCGATATGCTATATATCGATGTTGAGGCAGGCGCAGTTTCTGCGCCACAACCGAGAAACGATTAGTGCAGTAAGGAGAGCTCACGGTGGATGACCGCTTAGAAACTGATTCGGTCTCCCTTACCCAGCGCCTCCTGAAGAACTATCGTGCTGGTATGGGACAAGGCCAAGGCAGTGGCGTAGCTGGCCGAAAATTTACCAATAAGCGACTATCTGTCACCTTGGTTATTGTTATCGTTGTTGCGTTGGTGTTGGTATTGCGACTATTCCAGCTGCAGGTACTTAGTGCCCCGCAGTTAGCGAGAACTGCTCGAGAACTGCGCACCCAGTCTATTACCCTCGAAGCTAAACGAGGCGATATCGTTGACGGTAAAGGCAACATTCTGGCAACGTCGGTTGAACGGTACAACGTTCGGGTCAATCAAGTAGAAATCGCCGCATATAACGAATATAACGACGACGACGAACTGATTGGAACCGGCGCTGCAGCAGCAGCGAAAAAGATAGCGCCGATCCTCCAGATGGATGAAGCCGAGCTCGGCGGAATCTTCCTTGGTGGGGCTGAAAAAAATCAGTGGACGCTCGTCAAACGCGACATCTCACCCGATACGTGGCGCGAAATTTCTGCGCTAGGAATTCATGGAGTCTATCCAGAACGATACATGCAACGGTTCTATCCTAACGGCAATGTTGCCGGAAATATTTTGGGGTACACCGGAGTCACTGCCGAAGATGACACCCTCGCTGGTCGAGCCGGAATTGAGGCAAGCTACAATACGCTGCTGAGCGGGAAAAACGGCGAACTCTCCGTCGAAGTAGGTCCTTACGGAACAGTTTTCCCGCAAGCACCCAAGAAAGAAGTTCCGGCAGTTGACGGTGGCAAAGTACAGCTAACCATCAACCGTGACTTACAGCTAGCCACCCAAGAAGCCCTGGATGCGGCCACTGAGCGTACGAATGCCGAATGGGGCGCCGCCGTCGTCGTCGAAATTGGAACCGGACGTATCCTTGCGTTGGGAGACTCCTCAAGCCCAGACCCGTCAAATCTTAACGACGTCAAACCAGGGGACTGGAACTCGCGTGCAGTACAAGCTGTTGTTGAGCCTGGATCAACTGGAAAGATCATCACGCTTTCTAGTGCGTTGGAAGCCGGAGCGGTTTCACCGACCTCAACATTTGTTGTTCCAGACCAGATAACGATGCCCAACGGGCAAGCATTTTCTGATAACGATAATCACGCCACTGAAACGATGACCACGGCGGGGATCATCGGAAAATCCTACAATACCGGTCTGATTCAGATCGGCGATCTAGTTCCAGATAGCTACCGATACGAGATGCTTGAACAATTTGGAATTGGGCACAAAACCGGTGTTGAGCTACCGGGAGAAGTCGATGGTTTCCTTAAACACCATTCCGAATGGGATGATCGCACACGATACACCACCATGATCGGACAGTCCTGGGCGGCTTCAACTATTCAGCTTGGTCAAATGATTTCCATTATTGGCAACGACGGCGTACGCGTTCCACTCCATATCGTCGATGGCGTCTACGACGGCGAAGGCGTGTTCGAGCCAACGGTGATCGATGCTTCAGAACAAGTGGTCTCTGCTGAAACAGCGCGCGCCGCGAATAGTATTTTGCAAGGTGTTACCAGATCAGATTCCACCGGAGAGCTAGCTCGAATCCCTGGGTACAACGTTGCTGGAAAAACAGGTACGGCAGAAGTACCTGACGAGAACGGAAACCTGACTAAGCGCGTTGGTACCTTCGTGGGACTTGTGCCAGCTGAGAAACCGCAAGTTGCGATCGCGGTTGTTATGTACAATCCATCTGGTCCGGGCTATGGCTCGGTCACCGCGGCACCAGTTTTCTCCGAAATAGGGAAATTCGCCATGCGTTCATTGGGAGTTGCACCCTCGGTTGAGCCGCTGGTGAAATACCCATGGAATTTAAGTGAGATGTGATGATTCGTCCCCGCAATGTAACACCAGTTAGGTTAGGAAACCTCATACCTAACTGTCCACCAGAATATGCCGATATCCTAATTAGCGGCGCCAGTGCAGATAACCGCAATATCCGGCGCGGCGATCTCTTCTTTGCACTTGCTGGTTCGCACGTCCACGGCGCGAAATATGCTCAGGCTGCGGTTGAGGCGGGAGCTCATGCCATCATCACAGATCCGCAAGGAGCTAGCTATATCTCGGGAAGTCTGGGGAGGGATGTTGGACTGATCGTCGATCCAGATATCGGTGTCAAAGTTGGAAAGATCGCAAGTGAAATCTATGGTCGACCCGCGCAAAAACTGACAACGTATGCGGTTACGGGAACGAATGGGAAAACAACGACCGCCTTTATGATCGACCATATCTTACGAGCTCTTGGTGAAACGACTGGTCTGATTGGCACGGTTGC
Source organism: Arcanobacterium pinnipediorum (assembly GCF_023973165.1). Lineage (NCBI taxonomy): Bacteria > Bacillati > Actinomycetota > Actinomycetes > Actinomycetales > Actinomycetaceae > Arcanobacterium > Arcanobacterium pinnipediorum. Next base: position 767,409 of record NZ_CP099547.1, read on the forward strand.
AGTCCAGCTAGCCGGAGTTGAGGTTCCGGCCACTTTGACCACACCACAACCAGCGGATCTGCAAGCCATGCTTGCCGCGCTCGTTGAACGAGGCGGTAGGAGCTTGGTGATGGAAGTTTCCTCGCACGCAATAGCCCAGGGTCGAATCGATCCAATGCATTTTAGTGTCGCAGGTTTTACTAACCTCACTCAAGATCACTTGGATTATCATCACACGCTCGAAGAATACTTTGAAGCTAAAGCCCAGCTTTTTACCGAAAAATATGCAACAACTGGGGTAGTGATAACCGATAGTTCCTGGGGGCAGGAAATACTCAACCGCCAGCACGGCCGCCTCGTGGCTTTACGTACGAACACGCAAGAACCTGGCGCTTGGAATATCGTCGATCGCGATAATCAGCAATTTACGTTGGTCGATCCGGATGGAGATCAGCTAACCACGTCGTCGTCGTTACCTGGCGATTTCAATATCGCAAACGCAGCCCTAGCAATTGCGATGGTGGCAAAAGCAGGACACCGCCTTCAAGACATTGCGCACGCATTGCGCCAAACCCATGGAGTGAGCGCGGTTGTGCCTGGGCGAATGGAAGTTGTTGGTGACCAGCCGCGTGTAATTGTTGACTTTGCGCACAACGAAGATGCGTTAGCTAAAGCGCTGGCTGCGTTGCGTGCATCCACGAGTGGAAAACTTATCGTTATTACCGGATCTGCAGGAGATCGTGATGTGACAAAACGACCAGCAATGGCTCGTAGCGCTGCCACGCTCGCCGATGAGCTGATCATTACCGATGATGATCCGCACTTCGAAGATCCCGCACAGATTCGTCAAGACCTGATAGCAGGTATCCCTGCTGGTAGGATATGGCGTGAGATTCCCGATCGTCGCCAAGCGATCCAAACCACAATTGTTGCGGCTAGTTCGGCAGATACTATACTCATTGCCGGACGCGGGCACGAACGTTTCCAAGATGTTCATGGCACACTGATCGAATTAGATGATCGCCAGGTAGCTCGCGAAGCACTAGCAATGCGAAAGGCCATGCAATGATTACCATGACATTCGAAGAAGTGGCGCGCTCGGTTAATGCGACGTCGAGTAGTACACCATCGATTGCAACACGTGCAGTTCGTGGTATTTCCACGGATAATCGACGCATCACTCCCGGCGATGTTTTTGTTGCCATTGCAGGCGAACGTGCAGATGGCAACACCTATGCTCAGGCCGCTATCGAGGCAGGTGCTGTTGGGGTCATTAGTGCAGACAAAGATCGGGCGATCGCCAGTGGAGTTGATCCTGAACTTATAATTTCCGTCCAAGATCCGATTGAAGCACTTGGTCTATTAGCCCATGCGCAAGCACAGCTCTTGCGCGTTGAGGGCGCAAAAGATTTTCACGTTGTGGCTGTTACCGGTTCGGTGGGCAAAACCACCACGAAAGATCTCCTTGCGCTCTTACTTCGTAATCGTGGCCCGATAGTTGCCCCACCTGGATCGTTTAATAATGAGCTGGGGTTACCGCTAACTGTTCTCCAGGCCGAGCAGACCACGGCTACGCTCGTTGTCGAAATGGGAGCAGACCATATTGGCAATATTGATTATCTTACCGGGATTATCCAACCAGATATTTCGGTAGTTTTAGCCGTGGGGCGCGCCCATATTGGTGAGTTTGGTGGCATCGATAATATTGCGTTAGCTAAGTCTGAGCTGGTGCGTGGCACGCGCCCGGGGGGAATCGTCGTGTTAAATTACGACGACGAACGCGTGCGCAACATGGCGAAAGATGCCCGCGGCGACGTCGTCTACTTTAGTGCTAGTGGCCAGCATACTGAGGGCGTGTGGGCTTCTGATATTTCGACGTCGGACACCGGCCATGCCTCGTTCACACTGCACTATGGGGACCAACAAGCACGAGTGGACCTTGGGTTAGTTGGTCGACATCATGTCACAAATGCGCTTGCGGCGGCCAGTGTAGCGCTCTTGATGGGGAGCACGGTTAGCCAGTGTGCCCAAGATTTAACCCATGCCCGCGCTGGCAGTCCGCATCGGATGGATGTGTGGAATCGGTCTGGGATTACCATCATTGATGATTCCTACAATGCAAATCCAGATTCTATGCGCGCAGGTTTACAGGCGTTATCTCATATTGGCCACGGCAGGCGAACAATTGCTGTGCTTGGGCAAATGCTTGAGCTGGGGGAGTCTTCGCAGAGCGAGCATCGCGACATTGGCACAATTGTGGCAGAGTTAGGTATCGATATCCTGATTGGGTTTGGCCCTGGAATCGAACCTATCATCGAAGCAGCTCATACCCGCGGGGTTAGAGTTGAATCGGTAGCGGAGGTGAGCCAAGCTATGCATTTACTTGATACGCTTATCGATGAAGGCGACGTAGTATTGTTAAAAGGTTCAAATGGTTCTGGGGTGTGGCGCCTCGCAGACGCTCTAAAGGAGATAGGTCGCTAAATGCTCGCGATTCTTATAGCACTTGGAACAGCGCTCATTATTGCGCTGCTAGGTACCCCGTTCTTTATCCGGGTTCTTCAGCGACGTTCATACGGGCAGTTTATTCGCGAAGATGGGCCCACTACTCATCTGGTTAAACGCGGCACTCCGACTATGGGTGGTGTTGTTATCATCACCGCAACGATTGCCGGGTGGGCTATTGCAAATATCGTCATGCAACGTGTACCTACCGTAACAGGCTATCTTTTGCTGGGCTTGATGGCAGGTATGGGTTTTGTAGGATTTCTCGATGACTTTATCAAAGTGAGCAAGGAACGCTCACTGGGATTGACTCCGCGCGCAAAAATGTTGGGCTTGGGTACTGTTGGCATAACGTTTGCTATTCTATCGCTTCAGTTCCCTAACCAGGAGCACCGTACTCCGGGTTCGACGGCGATTTCGTTTGTTCGAGATACGCCGTTAAATCTTGCCACGTGGGGCCCGATTATCGGTTTGATCCTCTTTGTTCTTTGGGCAAATTTCCTTATCAGCGCATGGTCGAATGGCGTAAATCTCACTGACGGTCTCGATGGTCTTGCTGCCGGGGCTTCGATGCTGGCGTTTGGTGCCTATACAATTGTTGGAATTTGGCAATATTACCAGCCATGTGAATCGATTGTGGCAACTAATACCGGGTGTTATGACGTGCGCGATCCACGCGAGATAGCGATCATCTGTGCGGCTATTGTGGGAGCCTGTTTCGGTTTCTTGTGGCACAATACTTCACCGGCCGCCATCTTCATGGGAGATACTGGATCGTTGGCTTTAGGTGGCACCTTTGCCGGTGTGTCAATCCTTACGCGTACTGAAGTTTTAGCAGTCCTCTTGGGTGGCCTTTTTGTTGTCATCGTTATCTCTGACGTTATCCAGATCGGAATGTTTAAAATGACGGGCAAGCGTGTATTTAGGATGGCTCCGCTGCATCATCATTTCGAGCTTAAAGGCTGGAAAGAAGTCACGATCGTGGTACGGTTTTGGCTCATCCAAGGCCTCTTTATCTCAGCTGGCATGTTCTTATTCTATGCAGAATGGTTGGCCCAACAGTGAAACGTCATATACCGGGCGCTCAATTTTTCGACGACAAAAAGGTTGCCGTATTAGGCCTTGGTGTTTCAGGGCGTGCCGCAATTCAGGCACTGGCCACCCATACCTCGGCCGAGCTGGGGGCGTGGGATCAATCCCCGTCAGCATTAGCTACTATCACTAGCAGCCAGGTAGCGCATTCATACGCTTGCCATGATGGTGGCGAATTGGTTGCGGATGTGATTGCCTGGCAACCAGACCTCGTCGTCATTGCTCCGGGATTTCGTCAAACTGGAGTAGAATGGCAGGCGTTGCGTCAAGCTCAGCTGCCAGTTTGGTCCGAAATTGAGTTGGCGTGGCAGTTACGCTCGTGTAGTTCCGATGGCCAGTATGCTCCGTGGCTGTGCGTTACTGGTACAAATGGCAAAACCACCACGGTCGCTATGCTCGAATCGATTCTGCAAAGTGCGGGTAGGCGCGCCTGTGCAGTGGGAAATGTTGGGAAACCAGCAGTAACTGCAGTATCGGATGTGAGTGAAGATGCACCAGAGGTAGTAGCTGTTGAACTTTCATCGTTTCAGTTAGCAGCAACATTTTCAATGGAGCCAACCGCAGCCATAGTGCTTAATCTAGCCGATGATCACTTAGAATGGCATGCAAGCCGATCTGAATATGCGGCGGCTAAAGCATCGATTTATGAACGAACCCATATCGCGTGCTTGTATCCGGTAGGAGATAGCGTAGTTCAGGACATGGTCGATAATGCCGAGGTTATCGAAGGCGCGCGCGCGATTGGCTTATCGTTAGGAATTCCATCACGTGGTGAATTGGGATTCGTCGAAGATGCGGCAGTGGATCGAGCCTTTATTCCAAACGCTCACCGCAGTGCCGCAGAACTTTTTACGCTGGCTGATATTGCCCATTTGACTCCGGCCGGATATGACTTGCCGGCGCATATCGTCAAAGATGCGTTGGCTGCAGCTGCTTTAGCGCGCTCAATTGGAGTAGAGCCCGAAGCAGTTAGCCAAGGATTACGCCAATTCCATTCGGCTAGTCATCGAATTGAACTTGTTGGAAATGTTGAGGGAGTTTCCTATATCGACGATTCGAAGGCTACAAATGCTCATGCTGCTCAGGCATCGCTACGTGCCCAAGATAAACACAGCACGGTGTGGATAGTGGGCGGTTTAGCCAAAGGGGCTACGTTCACTGATTTAGTGGCGCGGGTTGAAGATCGACTGGCGGGCGTAGTTGTTATTGGCGTTGATCAAAGTCCGTGGCGTGCCGCCTTACAAAATCTTCAGGTTCCAGTAACCTTTATAGACAACAGCGCGCCCGAACCTATGGATGAAGCAGTCCACGAAGCCCATCGCATGGCCAAGGCTGGGCAAACTGTTCTGCTAGCCCCAGCGAGTGCTTCCCAGGATCAGTTTGCTAGCTACAGTGAGCGTGGCGAAAAGTTCGAGCAGGCTGTTCGTGATCTTCAAAATGCAGGCAGGGAGGGATAATGCAGGTACGCCACCCAGCAGCAGATCTCCACCAACCAGATCTAGCGCGCCGCAACGTTATCTTACATTCCTTGCTACTGATGGTGGCCTCGTCGTTGATGTTGATCGCCATCGGTGTTTTCATGGTTTTTTCCGCCACTGCGCCCTCATCCATCTCTGCCGTGGCGCACGATCCAACAACGCAACTATTTTCTGTTGCGCTCCGGCAATTAATCTTCGCTGTGATTGGTATCATCGGGGCAATCGTTCTTGCACTGATTCCATTTCAGTTCTTCAAACGAATATCTCCAGTGTTGTTGCTCTTGGGACTCTTCCTCCAATCACTTGTTTTACTCCAAGATGGTGAGGGAGTTGCGGGCAACAACAACTGGTTACGCATCGGCAATGCGGCCTTGCAGCCCTCTGAGTTTCTAAAACTCGCAATGATCATCTGGCTTGCGATGATGCTCTCACGGCTGTCCCTAGCCGAGATCCAAACGTATAAAACTATCGTTATTCCAGCACTCGGTTTTGGAATCTCGATTGGCGTTGTTGTTTTGGGCGGCGACGTCGGTACCGGCCTGATCTTCGTCCTGATCGGTGCTGGCCTGTTTTGGCTCTCTGGTATGCGCGCCCGTCAATTGGTTCCCCTCGCGTTCATCTTCGGCTTTGCGGGAACGATTCTGGTGGTTATTCGACCTTCGCGGCTTTATCGAGTCGGTGACTATCTTGCCAATCTTTTCACTCTGCCTGGCACGATTACTCCAACCCAATCTGACTACGCCCTCTTTGCGTTCGGCTCTGGTGGTGTTACCGGTGCCGGAATCGGTGCCGGAAAAGAAAAGTGGCGTGACTTAGCTGAGGCTCATACTGATTTTATTTTTGCAGTCATTGGAGAAGAACTAGGCCTGATTGGTGTTGTTACGGTAATTTTACTGTTTTTAGCTCTTGGATGGTCCCTGCTTCGGATTGCCATGAATCACCGGGATCGATACGCACAACTGCTCGCGGTAGGAGCGGCATTGTGGCTGTGCGGCCAGGCATTTGCCAATATGTGGGTAGTTACCGGGCTATTGCCAGTATTTGGTGTTCCATTGCCGTTTGTGTCAATGGGGGGTTCATCTATGATGGCAACGGTGTGGATGCTTGGGGTAGTTGCGGCAACGACGATGGATGTGCCGGGCGTCAAAGAATCCTTAACTGTGCGACGCGGACTTGTTCGCCAGGCTCGAGCGCTTATACGGAGGAAATAATGGTGTTGAGTGTTGTGTTATGTGGCGGTGGCACTGCTGGTCATGTCAATCCATTGATCGCTTCAGCCCAAGCGATTCGCAGTCTAGTTCCCGAGGCGCGAATAACGGCTGTGGGCACGGCCTCCGGTTTAGAAAACGAACTCGTGCCAGCTGCAGGATTCGATCTAGCATTAGTCGAACGTGCCCCATTCCCGCGGCGGCTTAATCGTCAAGCACTGAAGTTTCCAGCTCGATTCATGCGGGCGGTAAAACAGAGCCGGAAGATACTGCGCGACGCGCAAGCCTCGTGCGTTATTGGATTTGGTGGTTATGCATCAACGCCAATATATTGGGCAGCTCGCCGGGAAGGAATCCCGATTATTGTCCATGAGGCCAACGCGGTTCCGGGGATGGCAAATAAGTTGGGTGCTCGCTATGCCCGCGTGGTGGCGTTGACGTTTCCCTCTACACCGTTACAAGCAAAGAATGGAATTACGGTTACCGTCGGTTTACCGCTACGTCCCGCAATAGCACAGTTAGCCAATTCTGACCCAGCTGAGCGCCAACACCGGCGTGAGAGTGCTGCACGGCGTTTCGGTTTAGATCCCCTACGTTCCATTGTAGTTGTTTCTGGTGGTTCTCTCGGTGCCGTTAAACTCAATGAAACAATGCAAGAAGCCGGTCCGAATCTTCGCGCCCAGATACTCCATATCACGGGAAAAGATAAGGATGGAGACGTTCGTCGCGCAGTTGGTGAAAATCGTGACTACGTCGTCGTCGATTATGTGACGGACATGGAAGAAGTCTATGCGTTAGCCGATGTGTTAATCGCCCGTTCCGGGGCCGGTATGGTTTCCGAGGCTGCTACGTTAGGTATCCCAACCGTCTTCGTGCCCCTGCCGATTGGAAATGGAGAGCAAGCCCGAAATGCGCACGACGTCGTCGAAGCTGGTGGCGGGATTTTAGTAGATAACAGTGATTTCACGCCACAGTGGGTGGCAGAAAATCTACCTGCCTTACTTGATCCGGAGCGTCAGGCTCTTATGAGCGCACAAGGGCGCCGGGTTGCACCCTCAGATGCAGCCACGAAGCTGGCACAATACGCGATCGAAAGTGCAGGAGAGTCATGAAATTTCATCTGATTGGCATCGGGGGAGCGGGCATGAGTGTAGTTGCTCGCCTACTACAGGCTGAAGGACATGAGGTTTGTGGTTCCGATCGTGAAGATTCTGCTGTTGTAGCACAACTGCGCGCGCTTGGTATTGAGGTCCATATCGGCCATGAGAGCGCAAATGTTGGGGCAGATGCCACAGTTGTGTATTCAACAGCGATCAAGTCTGATAATCCGGAGATCGAGATTGCACGTAAGCGCGGGCAGGCTATCTGGCATCGTTCCCAAGCACTTGCTTTTGCGTCTGGTGAACGTGATTTTATTGCGGTGGCTGGAGCTCACGGAAAAACCTCTACCTCAGCAATGATTGCTGTTGGGCTCGAGCATTTAGGTGCAGATCCCTCGCGCGCTATCGGCGGTCATCTTGCCGATGGTAAACCGGGAGGATATTTAGGTTCTGGCGATATTTTGGTTGCGGAAGCTGATGAGTCCGATGGTTCCTTCCTCAATTATCAGCCGCGAATAGCAGTAGTGACCAATGTTGAGCCCGATCATCTAGATCACTATGGGTCACCGGAAAAATTTGAACAGGCGTTTGTCGATTTTGCACAGCGTATCGTTCCAGGGGGTCTCCTGGTTTGTTGTGCCGATGATCCAGGTGGACGGCGGTTAGCACAAAGTGCTCGCCGTGCCGGAATCAGAGTGGCAACCTATGGAACCCAGCCGTATATCGACGATCATTGTCAAGTTAGTATTTCCAGTGCGCCAGAGGGGCTTTCATCGGTGATCGTCTCGCGTGGGCGCACGGAGACTGAAATCGATCTTTTGGTTCCGGGCCACCACATGGCACTCAATGCGGTTGGCGCCTGGATAGCATGTTGTGAGCTGGGTTTCGATCCTACTGCAGTTGGACAGGCTTTAGCATCTTTCCGAGGTACCGGGCGCCGATTCGAACTTCGGGGAACTGCAGGTGGGGTGCGCGTTATTGATGATTATGCCCATCATCCAACTGAGGTTCAAGCCACGCTTCGCACGGCACGCTCGATGACAAACGGGCGGATCTTGGTGTTGTTTCAGCCTCATCTTTATTCACGCACCAAAAATTTCGCATCGAGTTTTGCCAGTGCATTGGATTTAGCAGACGAGGTTATTGTCACCTCGGTTTATGCAGCACGTGAAGTTGAGAGCGATGGGGTTGACGGTGATGCGATCGTAGCGCATTTACCTAAAGCGCATTTTGAGCCAGATATGTTCCGGGCAGCGCATCAAATAGCTCAGCTTGCACAGCCAGGTGACGTTATTTTAACGATGGGGGCTGGCAACATCACCAGTGTGGGCACAGATATTATCGCTGAGTTGGCATCATGAGGACTCCTGGGAAACCGCGCAAACCAACCCCACTTAGTCACGGGCGGATCGATGAACGCAGTGGGGGTGGGGAAAGTGTTGCGCCACAGTTACCTGATTACACGCAGGATTATGTTCCAACTGCTGCTGTTGATCCGATAGATGTTGCAGATTATGCGCAAGATGATCTAGCCCAGATCGACCATGACTATTCATTTTCTGAAGAACCCATTGAGCTTAGCGAGCGTTACCTAGAACGGCGTGCAGAACGGCGCAGGATCCGGTTCAAGCGATTTTTTTACGTCGGAACTGCCTTCGCAGGGACGTTGCTGTGTGGTTGGTTGTTGTTCTTCTCTCCTGTTATGGCCTATACGTTCGACGACGGAGATATTCGCGGTTTGCCGCAAGCATCAATTGTTGATCGCTCGCGATTAGCTGACGTATTGCGCGGGCATGACGGAGAGCAGATCCTGCTTTTTGACGACGAACGTCTCCAGGCTCAAGTCAAGGAAGCTATTCCGGAAGTTGCCCAGATTTCATCGTCGTATCACTTCCCTAACAGCTTGGTTTTTGAAGTTGTTGAGCAAGTTCCGGTTGCGTGTATTGTTTTAGCAGATCAGTGCCAGGCTATTGCTCAGGATGGAACGAGGATAACTGTTCCTAGTGAGCGGTTAGGTGAGTTGATAAAGATTGGTGAGCTTCCTAAAGCCCTCGATCAGGAAACTGCTATGAGTGATATGACGAGTGTTTTAGATTCGCTCTCTAACGATGTTCGGGCGTTGGTTGACCAGATTTCTATCGATGAAAATATGCTTATTTCGCTTTCCCTTTCTGATAGTCGGCATGTGTTGTGGGGCCAAGCAAAAGACAACGATCAAAAGGCTGGTATTTTAGGCGTTTTAGTTAAACAGCCAGTGCACATGATTGATATTTCGGCACCCAACGCGCCAGTGACGAGTTAGCAATTTTGCAACACGCCCGTTAAACTCTTGCAACCCGAATGTAAATTCTCTACCTTGTGCGCGAGGTTGGACGAATAAAACTTCAAGTTTCACTTGAAGTTTTCTAGGGAAACGAGAGATATGTTCAGTAGTAATGCAAACATCAAAGTTGTTGGTGTCGGTGGCGGTGGCGTTAACGCAGTTGACCGCATGGTTCAAGATGGTCTAGTAGGCGTCGATTTCGTTGCCGTCAATACAGATAATCAGAGTTTGGCGAAGTCTGAGGCTGAAACGAAACTCGATATTGGTCGAGATATTTCGAACGGACTTGGTGCTGGTGCCGATCCAACTGTGGGACGGCGAGCTGCTGAAGAAAATGCCGATACCATTAAAGAAACTCTCAAAGATGCCGATATGGTCTTTGTTACTGCTGGCGAAGGCGGCGGAACTGGTACTGGTGCAGCGCCGGTAGTTGCCCAGATTGCGCGCGATCTGGGGATCTTAACAATTGGTGTGGTAACGCGCCCATTTACCTTCGAAGGCCGCCAACGAGCAAATAATGCCGATAGTGGAATTGCGGCTTTGCGTGAAGCGGTCGATACGTTGATTGTTATTCCTAACGATCGCCTTTTGCAGATTTCAGAAGAGTCGCTATCAGTTATCGAAGCATACCGCTTAGCAGATCAAGTTCTGCGCTCGGGTGTTCAGGGAATTTCTGATCTCATTACCAAGCCTGGTCTGGTTAATCTCGATTTCGCAGACGTTAAAGCCATTATGAAAGATGCCGGCACCGCGCTGATGGGAATCGGTGTTGCAACTGGTGAAGATCGTGCAATGCGCGCAGCAGAAATGGCTATTTCTTCGCCACTGCTCGAGGCACGCATTGATGGTGCGCGCGGCGTTCTCCTTGCCTACACGGTTTCAGAAAGCTTTGGCTTGCATGAGTTGGCACACGCTTCGGAACTGATCAAGGAATCAGTGGCCGATGATGCGAATATTATTTTCGGTGTCACGTTCGATGATAACGTTGGTGATGAAGTACGTTTAACTGTTATCGCAGCTGGATTCGATCAGGAAAATGATTATCTTCTTGCTCAAACCAAGAAACATACTCCGGGTGAAGTTCGCCAAGAAAGTCGCGCTAAGCATGTGATGTCTGATCCGGTGCAACGCCACAGCGATGGCGCACATCCAGCTACGCCGGCGCGAGCACCGCAGGCTGGCGATGAAACTGTGACTTCTGCCCATCCAGGTCTAGCAAGCCAGGAACCACCAGTTGTGCCTCCACCAACGTCACTAGATGTTCCGCCTACCTTAGAAGACGAGAAACTCAGTCGGCGCCCGGATCTCGATATCCCAGATTTCTTAGTTAACGGAAACTAGAAGTTTTACCAACCTCAACTTCAACGGGGGTCATGCACAGTGCATGACCCCCGTTGTACGCTATTATCAGCGGCGATCGGGTGATTTAAGCGCCTTATTCAGTTAGGTGTGAGAGCCTTGTTAGTTGGAAATGAATCTAGACTTTGGGCAGATCGCAGCCAGTAGTGGAGGAGTTATGCAAATCTTAGAAGATTGCGGTATTTCATATATGTTTACCACTGTGGATGGAGGCAGATCGTCTGCGCCGTTTGCATCTGCCAATCTTGGTTTCCACGTTGGAGATAACCCTAGCGATGTCGCATACAATCGACGTCGTGCCCAAGAAAAAATAGGTAAACCGATTGTGTGGATGGACCAGGTCCATGGAGCCCGTATCGCGCCGGTTACTGGTGGAAAACTCGGGGAAATAGCGTTGGATTCTTATGGTTTTTATAGTGCTGGCGAAGCTGATGGGATGATTTTAGAGCGCAGTCAGACTCCGCGTTCAGGACTAGCGTTGGCGGTGATGGTTGCTGATTGTGTGCCGGTCTTGCTTGCCGATGTGACGGGGCGGCGGATAGCGGCGATACATATGGGGCGAGCCGGTATGGAGAAAAATATCGTTGGCAAGGCAATCGACCTTTTTATTGAGCGCGGCTCACGGCCAGAAAACATCGCTGCATGGTTTGGTCCACATATTTGTGGTAGGTGCTATGAGGTTGATGATGATCTTGCCCAGCGCATGCCGTCAGCTGTGCGGAGCTTGACGCGTTGGGGTACGCCAGGTATTGATATAGCCTATGGGGGAGTTCTACAAGCGCAACAGCGCAGGGTTAGAGTCGAGGTCAGTGCGCAATGTACATACGAAGATGCGAACTACTATTCTCACCGGCGCGCAACTCACCAGCAGCATAGCACTGGACGGTTCGCAGGGGTCATTTCGTTACAACCCGGCGACACGCCTGTAAAATACTAGGTTTTTTACGCGTTTGCGCATAGTTTAATCTCAGTAAGACCAAAGGAGAGCGCTATGGGAATTTTTGATCGAATCGCAGCTAAGGCTACCCCGTATGAGGATGAAGCCGACTACGAGGCATACGATCAGTACGCTGACGATGAATACTATGAGGACGAAGCGCAGCTAGCTCCATTGCACTCTATCCCTTCGGTACCGGAGGTAGCCCGTATAGTTACCGTTTGGGTAACCGACTTCAAAGAAGTCAAGGACTTTGCAACTGAGTATCGCCAAGGATTGCCTGTTATTTTGAATTTGTCAGATGCCAGCAACGATGACCGCAAGCGAATTGTTGATTTCGCACTCGGCTTGGTGTTCGGCCTTGAAGGCGCATTTTCGCGGATTTCAGAAGATGTATTCTTGTTGACCCCACAATCAGTCAAGCTTGACTCGATGGGTGCTGAAGAGCCACATAACTTCGGGTGATAATGTCTTATCTCCTTATTTTACTGATTTGGCTGTGTAGCATATACACCTTTATCCTTTTTGCGCGGGTAGTCATCGATTTAACTATGACGCTGGCACGGCAATGGCGACCAGAAGGCGTGATTGTTGTTCTTTTTAACATCGTCTACATGCTCACTGATCCGCCGTTGCGCCTAGTTAATCGCTATATTCCGCCGTTGCGCCTGGGCGCTGTGGCACTCGATGTTGGATTTATCTTAGTCTTCGTCGCTGTGCGAGTGATTCAGAACATCGCTATATCCTTCCTGTAGGGTTTTAGGTATTTATGCCCATTCTCAGTTCACCAACGGGATAATTTGGGTATTTTTTGAGATCAGAGAAGAACGAAATTTGCTGTGAATTACCCTTCGGAGCCATTACTCTAGTAATCTATCGTGTTAGGTACTCAATTCGGAGTACGAGAATTATAACGAGGTGAAAAATGGCTCAGCTTTCTGAACAAGATGTTGTAAACAAGCAGTTCAAGGAGCCCGCTTCCATCACGGATGGCTACGACCAAGACGACGTCGACTTTTTCCTAGACGAAGTCGCTGAGACTATTGCGAAACTTACTGCAGAAAAAGCAGAACTGCAGGAGAAGCTAGCACGTGCCGAAGCTCGGGTAACTGAACTAGAAAACGCCCAGGGCGTTTCCCAGCCACAGGCATCGTCTGTTGCTCCTACCGATGCAGCATCAACAACATCGTTGGCTCCAGTCTCAGTTGACAACGAAGCCACTGAAGCAACGTCTGTTTTGGCAATGGCCAAGCAGCTACACGATAAGTTCGTTGCCGATGGTAAGGCAGAAAACGAGCGTTTGATCGCTGAAGGTGAAGCAGAAAAGGTACGCATCATCACCGAAGCTGAAGATATTCACAACCGTACCCTTACTAAGCTCGAAGAAGAGCGTTCACTTATCGAGCGCAAGATCGCTGAGCTACGTGACTTTGAACGCGATTACCGTACTCGTCTTAAGAGCTACCTCGAGTCTCTCCTGCACAACGTGGATTCCACGCAACAGTAAGAGCTCACAGCTTACTTGGGGACCGGCACTGACTCATTGGTGCCGGTCCTTTTCGTTACGTAGCTCGAGGTTTGTTACAATCGTTAAGTGACTAAAAAGAATGTAATACGTGCGCTAGTAGTTGCCGTTATTGTCCTCGTCCTCGATCAGATCTCCAAACATTGGGCACTATCTGAGCTCATCGATGGACAAACGATCAGCTTACTCGGAGATTTTCTGAGCTTACATCTAGTGCACAATCCTGGTGCAGCCTTTTCATTCCTTGACAATGCAACCTGGGTGTTCACGCTCATCGCAACATTATTCGTTGTCTTCTTTCCGTTCTTTTTACGTCGAGTAACATCAGGGATGGTTGTGATGTGGGGAGCCATGATTTGGGGCGGAGCTTTCGGAAATCTTATTGATCGCTTATTACGTGCTCCAGGCTTCCCGCAAGGTCACGTTGTTGACTTTATCCAGTACTCAGATTGGTTCATCGGCAATATCGCCGATATTGCTTTAGTTGTAGGATTCATCGGGCTCGGCGCACATGAACTTTTCGGATCTTCGACACCTGAACCTGACACAGTTCTCGATCACGATCATTCCCAGGAGTAACAGTGACGAATAGCTATTTTGTTCCCGAGGGTTTTGCCGGCGGGCGCATAGATTCCGTTGTTGCGAAAATGACGGGAATCTCGCGTTCTAAAGTCGCTGATCTGATAGCTGCTGGTGATATTACAGTTGATGGAGTGGTTCCGGGAAAGTCAGATCGAGTCGAAGCTGATGCCCTCATTGACATTACTATGCCCAAGCCTGCCAACCTCGAACCTCAACCCACGCCAGTGCACGCAATGGAGGTTTTATACGAAGACGAAGATATCATCGTCGTCGATAAACCGGCAGGAGTTGCAGCGCACGCCTCACAGAATTTCGATGGTCCGAATGTGTTAGGTGCGTTGCTGGCATCTGGTGTGCGGCTGACTACCTCTGGACCGCAAGAACGCATGGGGATCGTTCATCGCCTCGATGTGGGAACTACTGGTGCGATGGTCGTTGCTAAATCAGAATTGGCCTATACCATGCTCAAACGAGCCTTCCGGGAACGTAGTGTCACGAAGGTTTATCACGCCTTGGTTCAAGGACACCCAGATCCGATGAGTGGCACTGTTGAAGCGCCAATTGGTCGTGACCATCGCCATCAATGGCGCATGGCTGTTCGCGCCGATGGCAAACCCTCGATAACTCACTATGACACGTTGGAAGCTATGGCTGGCGCCAGTTTGATTGAGGTTCATCTTGAAACTGGTCGCACCCATCAAATTCGAGTACACATGAGTGCTTTGAAGCATCCGTGTGTTGGTGATGATATGTATGGTGCTGATCCGCGGCTCTCTGAACGGTTGAGCCTGGAACGCCAGTGGCTACATGCGGTTCGCTTGGGACTACATCATCCGCGCACAGGTCATTTTATGCAGTTTCAGTCCCAGTATCCGCAAGATTTACGCCACGCACTTGATCTTATGCGCAGCGGTCTGATGTGATGAATTCAAGGAGCTATGGTCATGGAAATCGAACGCATTTTATGGGATGGCGATTTGAGCCGGGCCGTTGAGCTACGTAACCAGGTATTTATCAAAGAGCAAGGGGTTCCTCCTGAGTTAGAACATGACGAGCGCGATAGGCTCGTAGGGACCTATCATGTCATCGTTAGCCGCCAGATAGGTGGGCCTGCTTTAGGTACTGGGCGCATCTTTCGGGGCGCAGATGGCCGGGTTCATATTGGCCGGGTTGCAGTCCAGCACAGCGTGCGCGGATTGGGTGTGGGTGCGATGGTTATGCACGAGCTTCATGCTATTGCCGGCGAAGTTTTTGCCGACGACGACGCGGTGGAAGTTTTCTTGTCGGCGCAATTAGCGGCGGTGGAGTTTTATCATAAGCTTGGCTACGAAATACTTAGCGAGGGTATTTATCTCGATGCTGGTATTGAACATAAGGATATGTCGATCGTTATACCAGCCGTGTGAGAATCTACGTGACCTAGACACCAGACACGAGCGGGGCTAAGTTATTAGACTGTAGCTATGGCTGGAAAAAACTTCGCGCACTTACATGTTCATACCGATTATTCGTTGCTTGATGGAGCAGCGAAAATTAATAAGCTTGTTGCTGAAGTTGCGCGCTTAGAACAGCCTGCGGTGGCAATTACTGATCATGGCTATCTTTTTGGCGCATACGAAATGTATAAGGCGGCTAGTGCTGCTGGGATTAAGCCAATTATTGGCCTTGAAGCCTACATGACCCCAGGTACGTCACGCTTTGATCAAACACGCCAGTTGTGGGGAAGTCCTGGGCAACGTGCTGATGATGTCTCAGCTCGAGGAGCCTATACGCATATGACGTTGCTGTCGGAAAATAATACTGGCATGCATAATCTTTTCCGGATGAACTCCCTTGCTTCCTTAGAAGGGCAGATGGGTAAATGGCCGCGGATGGATCGAGAATTATTAGAGACATACCACGAAGGTTTAATCGGTACTGCCGGATGTCCTTCAGGTGAAGTCCAGACGCGCTTGCGCTTGGGGCAATGGGATGAGGCGTTAAAAGCTGCTGGTGAACTTCAAGATATTTTTGGCAAAGACAATTTCTTTATTGAAGTGATGGATCACGGGCTAGAAATTGAGCGTCGAGTACAAAAGGATCTGCTCAAGATCGCCAAAATGATTGATGCGCCCTTAATAGCCACCAATGATTCCCATTATGTTAAGCGCGAAGATCGCGATATTCAAGATGCTATGTTGTGTATCAATTCCGGTTCGACGCTAATGGATCCAGATCGATTCAAATTCGATGGTGATGGCTACTATATAAAGTCCTCTGAAGAGATGTGGCGTCAGTTTGAAGATCTACCGCAGGCGGTAGAAAATACGTTGCTGATCGCAGAAAGATGTAACGTATCCTTCCAAACTACTGCTGATGGAATCAGCTATATGCCAGCATTTCCAGTTCCACCTGGCGAAGATGAAACATCGTGGTTTATCAACCAGGTAGAAGCCGGTTTGCTTAAACGCTACAACGGTTCCATTCCCCAACATGTGCGTGAACGTGCTGATTACGAAGTCGGCGTCATCACCTCGATGGGGTTCCCGGGCTACTTCCTTGTTGTTTCTGACTACATTAAGTGGGCTAGAGAACACGGCATTCGAGTTGGCCCTGGTCGTGGGTCGGGTGCTGGATCGATGGTGGCTTATGCTCTTGAAATTACTCAGCTTGATCCAATCAAGCATGATTTGCTTTTCGAACGTTTCTTAAACCCAGAACGTGTTTCTCTGCCAGATATCGACGTTGATTTCGACGATCGTCGTCGTGAAGAAGTAATCCGATACGTTGAACAAAAGTATGGTACAGACAAAGTTGCCCAAGTTGTCACCTACGGAACGATCAAAACTAAGCAAGCGTTAAAAGATGCTGCGCGAGTTTTGGGGATGCCGTTCCAGATGGGCGATCAGCTTACCAAGGCACTGCCACCAGATGTGCAAGGAAAATCAATCGCAGTCAAAGATATCTACGATCCACAAGCCTCGCGCTATAACGAAGCTGGTGAGTTCCGGGAATTTGTGGAGGCGAATGCTGAAGCTAGACGAGTATATGATTTTGCACTTGGCTTAGAAGGCATGACACGGCAAACTGGCGTCCACGCGTGTGCAGTGATTATGTCATCGAAGTCGTTAACTGACGTCATCCCAGTGATGAAACGCCTCCAAGATGGTGCCATCATTACCCAATTCGAATATCCGCAGTGTGAAGAATTGGGCTTGGTGAAGATGGACTTCTTGGGTTTGTCTAATTTGACTGTTATCGAAGGTGCACTGGCAAACATCCGACAAAACGGTAAACAAGCTCCCGATATTGATGCTATTCCACTCGATGATAAAGAAACATACGAACTATTGGGACGAGCGGAAACATTAGGCATTTTCCAGCTCGATTCTCCAGGAATGCGTCAACTGCTTAAACAGATGAAACCCGATACCTTTGGCGATATTTCGGCAGTTTCAGCGCTTTATCGCCCCGGTCCGATGGGAGCAAATTCGCATACGAACTATGCGCTGCGCAAGAACGGATTACAAGAAAAGACCCCTATTCATCCCGAGCTAGCTACAGCTCTTGAAGACATTCTTGGTACCACGCACGGTTTAATTGTTTTCCAAGAACAAGTTATGCGTATTGCACAAAAGCTCGCTGGGTTCACTTTAGGACAAGCAGATATTTTGCGTAAAGCAATGGGTAAAAAGAAAGCCGATGTCCTTCAGCAACAATTTAAAGGTTTTGCCCAAGGGATGCGCGACCATGGTTATTCAGATCATGCGATTAACACCTTGTGGGAGATTCTTGTTCCCTTTGCCCAGTATGCGTTTAACAAGTCTCATTCCGAAGCATACGCTTTAGTCACCTACCAAACTGCTTACCTCAAGGCACATTATCCCAGTGAATACATGGCGGCATTGCTCACGTCGAATCAAAATAATAAGACTAAGGTTGCCACGTATCTAGCAGATAGTCGCCGAATGGGAATTCGGGTGAACGTACCGGATGTTAATAAGTCAATGGATGTTTATTCTGCCGTTGGTGACGAAGTTCGAGTGGGCTTGAGTTCAGTTCGTAATGTTGGCAAAAATGTTGTTGAAGGTATTATTAAGACCCGCCATGAAAGGGGAGAATTCACCTCCTTCCAGGATTTCTTGGATAAGGTTCCTGCCTCGGTGCTCAATAAGCGCGCGATCGAATGCTTGATTAAAGCCGGCGCATTTGATTCGCTGGGATATTCGCGGCGAGCATTGGTTGCGATTCACGATGAAGCAATTGAAGCTGTTCTTCCAGTTAAGCGAAACGAAGCAGGCGGACAATTCGACCTCTTTGGTGGCTTGGGTGAAGATAACCCGATCGCGCAATCTTTTAACGTTGATGTGCCAGATTTACCGGAGTGGGATAAGAAAGAAAAGCTTAACATCGAACGCGATATGTTAGGACTCTATGTTTCGGATCATCCACTATCTGGGCTAGAAGCATTCCTTGACCGGGCGGCAGATCACACGATTTTAGGTATCCAAAACGATGAAAATCCTGTTGATGGACACATTGTAACGGTTGCTGGCCTTATCACGACGGTTCAAACCCGTATCTCGCAAAAGAACGGGAAAACTTGGGCTACTGCGACGATTGAAGACTTTACTGGTTCTATCGAGGTTAATTTCTTCCCAGCAACCTATCAGTCTGTTTCGCAGTTCCTCATCCCCGATACGGTTGTCACTATTAAAGCGCGAATGTCAGTGCGTGAAAATGGTGTCCAACTCAATGCGATGGATATGAACGTTCCCCAGCTAACGGGTATGGCAGAAGATACTCCGCTAGATATTCAGATTCCAGAACGAATGCTGACTCAGCAGATGATGCAAAAACTTTCCGATACTTTGGCTCAGTATCCGGGGAAGGCACCAATTCGAGTCCATGTACGTCAAATGGGGAAAACAACTGTTGTTCAGCTACACGATGCATATAAGGTCAACGTCAACCCGTCGTTGCTATCGAGTCTACGAGTATTGCTGGGCAAGAATGCCCTGATGACGCAATAGCAATCTTGCTATAGCTGGGCTGCTGGCCGATATTGGCCAGCAGCCCAAAATTTCAAGGGTGTTAGCGACTAACTACTCGAGCGCGTAACGGTTTTTGGCCGGCATAACGCACTTCGACCAGATCGCCGTCGGTTAACTTTGCCGAGCGGTGAGTGTTGAGTTCCCCGTTGACGTAGACCTGTTCATTGAGAATTAATTCCCGGGCTTGACCGCCGGTATCGGCAAGCCCGGCAAGTTTAACGAACTGTCCGAGTTGGATCGGGAGGCGGACGTCGAATTCTTCAATCATTTTCGTTTCCTAACGTGGAGGAATTATCGTCATATATGATGTCATCTCCTGCGCGCTTTCGACGCAGGAAAAAGATACCGTAGAGGCCGAGAAGGATAATAATTAATAGTGGCCCCCACCAGGATTGGGTAGCAGAAAGAACCGCTGCTTTCCACACCGCCCATCCGATTGTGGAATAGATACCAGCCCAGGCTATACCACCGGGAATCATAGCGGCAGTGTACTTAGGCCACGGCATACGCAAGATACCTGCGGCGAGGTTAGCAATCGTTTGAAAACCAACCGTGAGAAACGAGAAGGTGATAATCGGCCAGCCACGTTCTTGTACGCTCTTCACGCCACGTTTTACCCGCTCGCTTTCTAGCCACCGGGCAAACCGCGACGTCGAAGCTCGCTTCTGATTCGGCGTCGAAACGCGGTGGTGGAGGACGTAAGTGATATATCGACCCAGCCAGTACGTTCCTTGGGCGCGGAAGAAGATCACGACACACAAAAACAAGAAAACTGCGAGTAAGGGACCTTCTGAGACGAAAGTCGAAATATCTGAAACCAGGCTAGACATCGACTATGCTTCGCTAGCCGAACAATCTGCACATAAACCGAAAATTTCAAACGAGTGCGACACCCGAGTAAAACCGTGTTCTGCGGCAACTCCGTCGGCCCATTTTTCTATTCCAGCCCCAGAGACTTCCACTGTTTTTCCACATGAACGGCACACCATGTGATGGTGATGGACAGCTTCACCGCAGAATCGGAAAAGCTGGGTTTCAGAGTTTTCTAGGCGCAACACATCAACATCGCCGCTGGCAGCCAACGCCTGAAGATTGCGGTAGACGGTAGCCAAACCGATAGTTTCGCCTGACTTATCAAGCATATCGTGGACTTCTTGTGCCGAAAGGAAGTTATTTTCCGACCGTAAAAGCTCCCATATCGCTTCACGCTGTTTCGTCATGCGCTGCATTGATTCCCCTTACGATTCCTAAACGAGCCCCAGGTTCGCACTATGAATGGCTAGAGTGCCGTCTGCCTTGTAACCCTAGTATAACTGGACGAGCGATTGCGACAAGAAGGTAAAGGCTCACAGCGTACAAAACTATAGTTGCTCCAGGTGACCATGGCCAATAGTAGGTGGTGATCAAGCCGCTCGTAGCAACCACAATGCCGATACCCATAGCCAAATACATTGTTGATCTAAACGAATGAGTAACCATGTGAGCGATCGCAACCGGAATAATCATTAGCGCCGAGACGAGTAACGCCCCTACTACTCGCATTGCTACTGACACTGTCAAAGCCGCAGTTACTGCAATGAGTCCAGAGAGGAAAACAGTAGGAAGACCAGAGGCGCGGGCATGTTCTTCGTCCTGACACAACACGAAGAGTGCTGGGCGCAGACCTAAACCGATTGCCAAAATAATGACGCATAGAACAAGGGTTAGCCAAACATCGACGTTGGTAACTGTTGAGATGGATCCGAAAAGATATGAGGTTAGATTCGACGTGGTGCCACCGGCAATGCCGATAAGAATAACACCACCAGCGATGCCGCCATAAAATACCAGTGCGAGTGCGACGTCGGCAGACGAATTGCCACGACGACGCATCCACTCAATAAGCAAGGCGCCAGCAATTGAGGCGATAATTGCTCCCGGAATCGCCCAAGCATCACGATTAGTAGCTTGTGCAGCATTAGCAGCCAACCATCCCAAAGCCACGCCGGTAAGAGCAATATGGCCGATGCCATCGCCTAAGAGTGTCAATCTACGTTGAACCAGATACGTGCCCACAACAGGTGCTGCTAACCCAACAAGTATGGCAACTATGAGGGCTCGAATCATGAGTGGAGAAGAGAGGAAATCAAGCATGGTTATCCTCGCATTGACAAGCTAACGTGCTGGGATGTTCCATGACTACGTCATGGTTACGGTGGTGGATTAGGCGCCCTTCTGAGACTTCATGGACCTGGTCGATGATTGAGTCTAGGTTATAAATATCGTGGAGCACCATCACGATTGTGGTACCTAGAGCTTTGAGGTGGGTAAGCGTTTGGGTGATGTTTTCCCGAGATTGTGAATCGATACCGGCAAATGGTTCATCGAGTATAAGGAGATCGGGATCGCGCACGAGTGCGCGTGCTAGAAGCACACGTTGTTGTTGGCCACCAGAAAAAGTTTGAACTGATTCATTAGCCCGGTGTTCTAAGCCAACAGTTTGCAAGGCTTGCAGTGCTCGTGCTTTGGCGTGAGGGGGTAACCTGAAATGCCAGCCATGGACGAAACCGGAAATGACTGTTTCTATTGCAGAGGCAGGGATTGTTCCAGCTTGCGCAACACGCTGTGGTGCGTAGCCGATGCGGTGCCAGGCTGTCTTAGCTCCAAGAGGCTGGCCGAACAAGCGAATGTGGCCAGCTGAGGCGGGGATAGCTCCAACAATTGCTTTTACCAGTGTTGATTTACCTGAGCCGTTAGCGCCCAGAATCGCAACAGTTGCCCCGGCATCGATCGTGAGGTCAATACCGTGCAAGATCGGCACTCCGCCGAGTTTGACATGCAGTCCTTGGACGCTAACAGCTGGATAAGTCATAGGTTTACTTTACACATCTCATCGACTCGGCAAGAGTCTGGAGATTCTTTTCCATAATAGATATGTAATCACCGGATTGTTCATCTCGGGTGGCAGCAACGTCGAGGACGCCAAACTGCGTACCGGTTTCTTGCGCCAAAGTTCGAGCAACTTTTTCTTCACCGTTGGTCGGGGTAAATATAGTGGTGATCTTTTCAGATTCCACGAGCTTCTTAACTTCTGCGATGCGTGCCGGCGAGGGTTCAAACTCCGGGTCGATTCCGGCGATACTGATCTGCTCAAGCCCATACTCGTGGGCCAAATAGCCAAAGGCTGCATGTGTGACGATAAATGACTTTGTTTCACAGGTCGCACTCAATGTGGCACTGAATTTCTCGTCTAGATCCGTTAGCTTCGCGATCAGGGCATCAGCGTTGGACTTGTAGTCAGCAGCATGTTCTGGATCTTTTTCGCTAAGCGTGCTTGCAATCGTTGCTGCAGCATCTGCCATCCGCTCTGGATCAGTCCAAAAATGCGGATCATAAATGCCATGATCGTGTTCGTCGTGGTCTGCGTGTTCGTCGTGGTCTGCGTGTTCGTCGTGGTCTGCGTGTTCGTCGTGGTCTGCGTGTTCGTCGTGGTCTGCGTGTTCA
Source organism: Arcanobacterium pinnipediorum (assembly GCF_023973165.1). Taxonomy (NCBI): domain Bacteria; kingdom Bacillati; phylum Actinomycetota; class Actinomycetes; order Actinomycetales; family Actinomycetaceae; genus Arcanobacterium; species Arcanobacterium pinnipediorum. Next base: position 790,013 of record NZ_CP099547.1, read on the forward strand.
GCGTGCTCGTTCGTTGTCTCGGCGTTGGGTAACAGATCTACGGATTGCCCGATATTTATGGCGTTTACATCAGCGGAGGCCACGGCGTCGTCAATCGCTGGCGATAGCTTAGCTAAGTAGAAAACGACGTCAGACTTTTGCATGTCGGAAATTTCTTTGGGGGAGAGCTCAACGCCATGAGCATCTGAACCTGGGGGTGTGAGATCAGTGATTGCTACATGTTCTCCGCCAATTTCAGAAACGAGATAGGTTAGTGGATAGAAGCTGGTGGTGACGGAAAGCTTGCCGTCCGCCGTCGTTGGTTCAGTAGCTGAGTCCGTAGAACAGCCTACAAGCGCAAGGGCACTGGCGCAGGTGAGGGTGAACAATTTTGCGAGAGTCGATACTCGTTGATTCGTTTGATACATATACTCATCAAACCCTAAATGAGAATCATTGTCATTTTAACGGTATGAAAACAGCGAAGTGTGGTGGCTTTAACGTCCCCAAATTCCCACTGATCGGAGCTGAAACGAGAGTTTGAGGGAGGGGAGACGTAGAATGAAAGAACGAATAATAACTGCATCATCCAGATGCAGACACTTGAAAGGAGCAGCCGCATGGCCAAACAGGCCCCATCGCGACTCGATAACGTTATTTCTCTTGCAAAACGACGCGGGTTCGTATTCCCCTCAGGAGAAATCTATGGCGGTACCCGTTCAGCTTGGGACTACGGTCCGCTAGGAGTTGAACTGAAGGAAAATATTAAGCGCCAGTGGTGGAAGGCAAATGTTACCGCTCGCGAAGATATGGTGGGACTTGACTCATCTATTATCCTCCCGCGTGAGGTGTGGGTGGCATCAGGTCACGTCGCGACCTTCTCCGATCCGCTCATTGAGTGCCAACACTGCCATAAGCGACTGCGCGAAGATGATCTCATCGAGCAATATGCACAAAAGAAAGGCATTGCAGAGTCGGAAGTTTCGATGTCAGATGTGGCATGCCCAAATTGTGGTACTCGTGGGCAATGGACTGAATCGAAGCCATTTTCTGGCTTGCTCAAAACCTTCCTCGGCCCAGTCGATAACGAAGAGGGTTTGCACTACTTGCGCCCAGAAACCGCGCAAGGTATTTTCATCAACTTCCTCAACGTTGTTACGGCATCGCGTAAGAAACCGCCGTTTGGTATCGGACAGGTAGGAAAATCCTTCCGTAACGAAATTACGCCGGGAAACTTCATTTTCCGTACGCGCGAATTCGAACAGATGGAAATTGAATTCTTTGTTAAGCCCGGCGAAGATGAACAGTGGCATCAATCTTGGATTGACGCCCGGCTAGCATGGTACGAAGATCTCGGAATTTCACGCGATAATCTCCGGCTCTACGAACACCCTCAGGAAAAACTTTCCCATTATTCTAAGCGCACAGTTGATATCGAGTACCGCTTTGGATTCCAAGGATCAGATTGGGGCGAACTCGAAGGCATTGCGAATCGAACCGATTTCGACTTGTCATCACATTCTCAAGCATCTGGTAAGAAACTTGAGTATTTTGATCAAAGTACCTCAGAACGCTACACGCCATACGTCATCGAGCCTTCTGCAGGTCTAACGCGATCACTGATGGCCTTCTTAACCGAAGCATACACTGAAGACGAAGCGCCAAATACGAAGGGCGGAGTAGATAAGCGCGTAGTTCTCAAACTCGATCCTCGCCTAGCACCAGTTAAAGTTGCGGTTTTGCCGTTGTCGCGTTCCCAAGATTTGTCTCCTATGGCTCGCGAACTAGCAACCAAACTCCGTCGCTACTGGAACGTTGATTTCGACGACGCCGGGGCAGTTGGCCGGCGCTACCGTCGTCAAGACGAGATCGGTACTCCGTTCTGTGTCACGGTCGATTTCGATTCTCTCGAAGATCACTCGGTTACTATCCGAGATCGGGACACGATGGAACAGATTCGAATTCCGCTTGCCGAAGTCGAATCCTATCTTGCAGGCAAACTCGTTGGCTGCTAAGCACTCGATGGGTGGTGAGGAAAACACCCTCACCACCCATTCACATTCACATTCTGGCGCACTGGATCTCACGCCCACTGATCGGCGTCGAGTGCGATTAGCGTTAGCATGGGTTGTTATCCCCATAGCGCTCTTGACGGTTCTTGGCCTTTATCTGCTGTGGCCCACAACTGGAGCACTGGAAAGTGATGGCTCGAGCGCTATTGCATCTCGAGCAGAATTTGCTCCGGGAACCCAGCGCGTCATTGGAGAAATCAGTTTCATTGGGCAAACTGACGAAAATCGCCAGACGCCAGTGAAAATGCGGGTTGATGATGCGGAGGTCGGCGTCCACGTCCCATACGAGTTTGTGCACAACGGCTTAGATGTTGGCGATCGAATCCACGCCATCTTTTCACCCAGCCTCGCTCAAACCGACACAGCCTATATTTTTATCGACTTCGAACGATCAGTTCCAGTATGGGCGCTGATTATTCTCTATGCGCTTGTGGTTATTGTTGTAGCGCGCGGCAAAGGACTTGCGGCGCTGGTAGGACTGGGAGTTTCGCTCGCCGTCGTCGCAGTCTTTATGCTCCCGGCACTAATGGCTGGAAGATCGCCAATCCTGGTGGTGATAGTCGGTGCGATTTCCATGATGTTTACCTCCATTTATCTGGCACACGGAATATCTATTCGAACCACCACAGCGATCTTGGGGACTCTTGGCGGGCTGGTTATCACCGGGATCGTTGCATGGATATCAATCGATTCAATCAACTTAACCGGCACCTACGGTGAGGAGTCAGTAGGGTTATTTAGCCAGCTTGGTTTTTTGCGAATGGATCAGATCTTGTTGTGCGGAATGATCCTCGCCGGTTTGGGTGCGCTCAACGACGTCACCATCACCCAAGTATCGACGGTGTGGGAGTTGCACGCCGCAAATCCGCTTGCCCAACGTCGTAAAATCTTCCGCCAAGCAATGGTCATCGGTCGGGATCATATTGCCTCAACGGTATATACGTTAGCATTTGCCTATGTTGGATCAGCGCTACCGCTATTACTTAGCGCCGCACTAGTTGACCGCGGGATTGTTGATTTTTTCATGATCGGGCAAGTTACGGAAGAGATCGTGCGCACTTTAGTAGCCTCGGTTGGCCTAGTCCTTGCTATTCCAATGACGACGGCGATTGCGGCAGTTTTTGCGCCCGTAGCGCCAGCGATTGAGAAAGAAACCAACTGAGTATGAGTGTCCATATCGGTGAAGTGAGTTTGGGTGCGCCCGTCATCTTAGCCCCGATGGCAGGAGTCACCAATCCGCCGTTTCGGCAATTATGCCGTGAATTTGGTGAGGCCGGAGCGCGGGCGGCCGGTGTAGAACTACACCAGGATGCTAAGAAATCTGGTCATGCCTCCCAGGCTGGATTGTACGTATGTGAAATGATCACCTCGCGTGCGTTAATCGAGCGCACTCCAGAGACGATGACGATGATCAAGCCAGATCCACACGATCCAGTTCGTTCAATCCAGCTCTATGGGGTTGAGCCGAAAACAATCGCGCAAGCGGTTGATATTTTGGTCCGCGAAGATCGCGCTGATCATATCGATTTAAATTTCGGTTGCCCAGTTCCTAAAGTTACTCGCAAAGGTGGCGGTTCGGCGCTACCGTGGAAGCATCAACTTTTCTCCGATATCGTCCAAGGGGCAGTCAAGGCTGCTCACCGTGCCTCAACCGAGGCTGGACGAAACCACATTGTTCCAGTGACAGCTAAATTCCGTATCGGTATTGACGATGAGCATTCAACGTTTCGAGAAGTCGCGAAAATGAGCGCCGATGCTGGAATTTCGGCACTGACGTTGCATGCGCGCACCACCGAGCAACACTATTCTGGTCAAGCTCGATGGGAATATATCCAAGAGTTGAAGTCACTTTCGCCACTGCCAGTCTTTGGAAACGGCGACGTTTTTGAAGCCGATGATGCCCAGCGAATGATGGCTCAAACAGGTGCGGACGGGGTAAGTGTTGGTCGTGGCTGCCAGGGACGCCCGTGGCTATTTTTCGATCTCGTTGCAGCCGCTTATGGTAGTTCGCAACGCTATCGACCACATTTGGCACAAGTTGCCGATATTATTATTCGTCATGCGCAGCTCTCAGTGGAGCATTTTGCTGACGAACATCGCGCGATGCGTGAATTGCGCAAACACGTCGGATGGTATCTGCGCGGATTTTCAGTTGGTGGCCAGATGCGCCACCAACTTGGTCTCATCGAATCTGTGGAGCAGTTACGTCAACTCTTAGACACGTTGGATCTTGACCAGCCGTTCCCGGAGGCTGCAGGTGGCCCACGCGGCCGGGCTGGTGGGGCGAAACGTCCACATCTTCCAGAGTTTTGGTTAGATTCGCATGAGCTTTCGGATCGCCAGCAGGCGAAAATTCATGAAGCAGAAGTCAATACCTCGGGTGGCTGAAAAGATATATCGGTTTGACGGTTGAGTGGAAAGAATAAAGTAGGACCATGAGCTACGGCTATACATCGCATGATACCCAACGCTGGTTAAGCGAAGGAATTAAGAGCACGACGCGTACTGATTTCGAACGCGATCGAGGCCGTGTCTTGCATTCGGCTGCGTTGCGCCGGCTGGGTGCGAAAACTCAAGTGATGGGGCCAGAGTCTGATGATTTTATTCGGACTCGGTTGACGCATTCGCTCGAAGTTGCTCAGATCGGTCGCTCGCTTGCCAAGAACTTGGGAGCCGATCAAGACGTGGTGGAAACCGCTTGTTTGTGTCATGACCTGGGGCATCCGCCCTATGGTCATAACGGAGAAAAAGCACTCGATGAACTTGCGCAGTCTTTTGGCGGTTTTGAGGGCAATGCTCAAACGCTTCGTATTCTTACCCGGCTGGAACCCAAACGGTTTCATCCCGATGGATCACCAGCTGGGCTGAATTTAACTCGAGCTATTGTTGATGCGACAGTTAAATATCCGTGGACTCGTTTTGCCGGTCCCGCTGGTCAAGCTTCGCCAAAGTTTGGCGCCTACGACGACGACGTACCGGCATTTGTTTGGGCACATGAAGATCACGGGCGGTTGCGTTCTGCTGAGGCACAAATGATGGATCTAGCTGACGATATCGCCTATTCGGTTCATGACCTTGAAGACGGTATCTTCTCTGGCTATATTCCGCTCAGCCAACTTTCCCTTCATAACGATAAGGAGATAGCTGATGTTGTTGATTCTACGTTGGCGTGGTACCGATCTTCGGTTAGCGCCGATGAACTAGCTCAAGCAGGGCATAGAGTTCTACAGATGGTTGCCTGGCCAGCCCACTACACTGGTTCCCAGCGGGATATCGCTAAATTGAAAGATTATACCTCTGATCTTATTGGCCGTTTCGTTTCTGCAGTGACGCTTGCAACTCGCCAGGAGCATCCACAACCTCTACTGCGATATAGCGGTGATGTGGTTGTTCCACACGATACGGCGTTAGAAATTTTGTTTGTCAAGGGAATAGCGGTTCATTATGTGATGGCACCGCGAGAACAAGAGGCATCATATTTTGAACAGCGCACCTTGCTCTTTGATCTGATGGATGCGCTCGTAGAAGATCCGGTAGGGCGAATGGAACCCATGTTTGTTAAATTGTGGAAACGTGCCGAAGATGAAAATGCGCGACTGCGAGTTATTATCGATCAGATTGCTTCTTTGACCGACCAATCGGCACGTGTTTGGCATGCGCGCTATTGCGGGATGCTACGTCATTAGTTTCTATGTTGCAGATCTCTTTCTTGTAAGTGTATTCTGTCAGATGTCTGGTAAAAACCATTATTGAGTAGTTCAAGGTTGAGCCAGTTTGTCAATGAAGACTTAGAAGAGGATCGCAATGAAAAATATGACCAAGGTTGTAGCTGTCTCCCTGGGATCGCTGATGGCTCTCGCCGCTTGCTCCGGTGGTGACACTACTACATCGTCAGAAAGCTCCAGCACTGCTAACAACCAGAAGCCACTCGTGTGGTTCAACCGCCAGCCTTCGAACTCCTCAACTGGAGATCTTGATATGGATGCGTTGAACTTTAATGAAAACACCTACTACGTTGGCTTCGATGCTGCACAAGGTGCAGAGCTTCAGGGCCAAATGGTTGCTGACTACGTAGAGGCACACAAGGACACAATCGATCGTAACGGTGATGGAAAGATTGGTTACGTCCTAGCTATCGGAGACGTAGGCCATAACGATTCCATTGCTCGTACCCGTGGTGTTCGCAAGGCACTTGGCACTGCAGTTGAAGAAGGTGGAACTATTCTTTCGGACCCAACTGAAACCAACGCAAAGGCTGTCAAGGAAGGCGAACTTGGAAGCTTTAAGGTTGTTGAACTTGCCTCTAAGGAAATGAAGACCGGTGCTGGTGCTACCTGGGATGCTGGCACTGCTGGTGATACCATCACTGCATGGAGTGGTAAGTTCGGCGATGAAATCGATCTTGTTATCTCAAACAATGACGGTATGGGCATGGCAATGTTCAATAAGTGGGCAAAGGCCAACAAGGTTCCTACCTTCGGTTATGACGCCAACTCTGATGCTGTTGCTGCTATCGCTGATGGTTATGGCGGTACGATCTCCCAGCACGCTGACGTTCAGGCATATTTGACCTTGCGCGTTTTGCGCAATGCGCTTGACGGCAAGGACGTGATGGAAGGTATTTCCAAGGCTGACGAAGCTGGAAACGTCTTGTCCGATAAGGACTTCAAGTATGTTGAAGAAGAGCGTTCCTTCTACGCATTGAACGTTGCAGTTGGTGCAGATAACTACCAAGACTTCCTCGATTCGACCGTTACCTACAAGCCAGTGAGCAACCAGGTAACCGCTGATAGCAAGAAGGTTTGGCTCGATATCTACAATTCAGCTGATAACTTCCTTGGTTCAACCTACCAGCCGCTGCTTGAGAAGTATGACGACTTACTCAACCTCGAAGTAGAATACATCGGTGGTGATGGTCAGACTGAATCCAACATCACCAACCGTCTTGGTAACCCAGGATCGTATGATGCATTCGCGATCAACATGGTCAAGACGGACAACGCTTCTTCATACACCGCGCTCCTAAATCAGTAATTTTTAACAACTGAACACAGTTGCTAAAAATCGGAAGAATGGGGTAATTGAAGGTCACTTCAATTACCCCATTCTAAAGAGGAAAGAACTCATGACACACACCACTGAAGACCTCGTATTGACGATTCGGGGCATGTCAAAGTCATTTGGACGCAACCGGGTTTTAGACCATATCGATTTTGATGTCAAGCGCGGATCAATCATTGGCTTAATGGGAGAAAACGGCGCCGGCAAGTCAACAATGATGAAATGTCTTTTTGGAACCTATCAAAAAGACGAAGGCGAAATTAAGTTAGATGGCCATCCCGTAGCCTTCTCTGGGCCAAAAGAAGCTCTAGAAAACGGCATCGCGATGGTTCACCAAGAACTTAACCAAGCCTTGGAACGTTCTGTCGTTGACAATCTTTTCCTTGGTCGTTACCCCAAGACTAGCCTTGGTACAATTGATGAAACTCGCATGCGACGCGAAGCTGCTGATCTTTTCCGCCAACTGGGGATGACCGTAAACCTTACCCAGCCAATGCGGAAGATGTCAGTATCCCAACGTCAAATGTGTGAGATCGCCAAAGCGATTTCCTACAAGTCTCAAGTTATTGTGCTCGACGAACCGACGTCGTCGTTAACTGAACCTGAAGTTCGCAAGCTCTTTGAAATGATGCGCAAACTACGTGACCAGGGGATTTCATTGGTCTACATTTCGCATAAGATGGATGAGATTTTTGAAATTTGCGATCAAGTATCGGTTTTGCGCGACGGTAAACTTGTGATGACAAAAGATACCGATAAAACCGATATGAACGAGCTCATCACCGCGATGGTGGGACGTTCCTTAGATAACCGGTATCCAGAAGTAGATAACACGCCAGGTGAGCCGATTTTATCTATCAGCCATCTGTCTACCAAGTTTGCTCCGTTCATCAAAGATATTTCTTTCGACGTCAGAGAAGGAGAGATCTTTGGGCTTTATGGATTGGTGGGAGCTGGTCGTACCGAACTGCTCGAAACAATCTTTGGTGTGCGTACCCGCGCTACTGGACGCGTCTACTACCGTGGTAAGTTGATGAACTTCAACAAAGCACGCGAAGCGATAGACTCGGGCTTTGCGTTGATCACTGAAGAACGTAAAGCCGATGGCCTGTTTTTGAAGGGCGATCTGATTTTCAACACCACGATTGCGAATCTTCCAGCTTACAAGAAGAATCTGGCACTATCGGATCGACGTATGCAGGCGGCAACCGTATCAGAAATTCGTACGATGCATACTAAGACCACCGGGCCAGAAGAGCTGGTTTCAGCACTTTCCGGTGGTAACCAGCAAAAAGTTATTTTTGGTCGCTGGTTAGAACGTGAGCCCAAAGTGTTCATGATGGATGAACCTACTCGTGGTATCGACGTCGGTGCTAAATATGAAATCTATGAACTCATTATTCAGATGGCAAAGCGTGGAAAGACAGTGCTTCTCGTGAGCTCAGAGATGCCAGAAATCCTCGGAATCACTAACCGTATTGGCGTGATGTCTGCAGGACGTCTTGCTGGCATTGTTGAAACAAAAGACACTAACCAAGAAGAGCTGCTCCGGCTCAGCGCAAAGTACTTGTAAGAAAGGGAAGTCAATGACCATCCTCACCTACGAGAAGGAAGAACAGCTTCTCGCACCAATTAAAGAATATGTTGGCTCCATTCAAGCTGAAATTGATGACTTGCGCGAAGAAGGAACCACTAAGGCTACCCGCCTACAGCATCAACTACGCAATATGAAAGCTGATCGTACGCTTTCTAAAGAAGAGCGTGCACAGCTGCGCCAAGAAGACGAACAGGAATTAGCTAAGGCTCGCAAAGTTCAAAAAGAACACCGCCCACGGATTAACGAGTTGGTTTCCAAAGCTGAATCCTATATTGAAGAAAACTTCGACAAGCAGTATCTGAGCAAAGTTGAAGCAAGCGTTGAAGAGGAAAAGAAGGCGGCGAGGGAAGAATACCAGCGTCAGCTTGAAACGATTAAGCGCGAACACGAAGCGGCTCTGGCTCAGCTGCGGAAAAAGGGTGGTGAAGACCTTCAGCAAGAACTTAAAGACGAAGAAGTCGTCTATAAGAACCGGCAGTACGATGCTAAGATGTCTTTGCAACACAGTTTGCAGGCAGCTAAGGATCGTCGTCACGCCGCGGTAGCTGAAAAGTATCACATGATTGACTTGTTGCGGAATTCTAATTTCACAATGAAGCAGTCATTGTCTCAAAAGTGGGAGAACTACCGGTATGCATTCAATCGCCGGCAATTCTTGCTCAAGAATGGTCTCTACATCGTCATTATCTTGATCTTTATCGCGATGGCTGTTCTTGCTCCAGTAACCAAGGGCGTGGACTTGTTGACCACGCAAAATGTGTTGAACATCTTACAGCAGGCATCGCCACGTATGTTCCTAGCCCTGGGCGTAGCTGGACTGATTTTGCTTACGGGTACTGACTTGTCGATTGGACGTATGGTTGGTATGGGCATGGTTATCGCAACTGTTGTGATGCATAAAGGCCCGAATACCGGAAGCGTTTTTGGTTACGCTTTTGATTTCACCGGTATTCCAATTGGCGGGCGTGTTGTTCTGGCACTGGTTGCGTGTATTATCGCAACCACAACCTTCACCATGATCGCCGGATTCTTCACCGCACGATTCAAGATGCATCCATTCGTTTCCACAATGGCGAATATGCTCATTATCTTTGGCTTGGTAACTTATGCCACCAAGGGTGTTAGCTTTGGTGCAATTGAGGCCGATATCCCGAAGATGATCGTGCCAAATGTTTCTGGGTTCCCAACCATTATTCTGTGGGCAATCGCAGCGACAGTTGTTGTTTGGTTCATCTGGAACAAGACAACCTTCGGAAAGAATCTCTACGCAGTTGGTGGAAATCCAGAAGCTGCTGCCGTCTCGGGTATCTCAGTGTTCAAGGTGACCATGGGTGCCTTCATTCTCGCCGGTATCCTCTACGGTTTTGGTTCCTGGCTTGAAGCAGCACGCATGTTCGGCTCCGGCTCGGCAGCTTATGGACAGGGCTGGGATATGGACGCCATTGCCGCGTGTGTGGTCGGTGGTGTTTCCTTCACCGGTGGTATCGGCAAGATTTCCGGTGTTGTTACCGGTGTGATGATCTTTACCGGTTTGACCTACTCGCTTACCATTCTCGGTATCGATACCAATCTCCAGTTCGTCTTTGAAGGAATCATTATTTTGGCTGCGGTCACACTTGATTCACTGAAGTACGTACAGAAGAAGTAATTACACGCACCTATGTGAGTGGAGGGCTCAGCGTTTAGCTGAGCCCTCCACTCACATCGAGGTAATTATTGAGAAAATGGAAGACCAGATTGTTTCCAACTTGCTAGGCCGCCGTGTATTGATATTGCATCGTATCCGGCATCTTGGAGACGGTATGCTACATGAAGGGATTTTTGGCCATCAGAACACACGAGAATGAGTCGCTCGGTCTTCTCCAAACCTGTTGAGGGGCGAAGCAGGCGGGCTTGTGGAATATGTTCACTGCCTTCGATGTGGCCCTTGTTCCAGTCGATGAGGTCACGGATGTCGATGAGTCGCGCACCGGCTTGGTATTCCTTATACGCTTGTGCAGTAGTAAGTTGGGGCGAACGCCCGTTCGGATACAGAAAATCGAAAAAACCCATAGGAGTATTCTAGCTTGCTAAGTGCAGTGCGCGTAGCGATACTGATATCGAAGTATGAGTTAGTAGCACTGGTAGGTCGTGGGGTAGAGGTGTAAGTTAAATCAAATGGGAGTTCTACGTAGAAAGCTTTGGTAGACTTGTGAGTATTAACTTTAAAACTAAAGCCACAGTGGAAACGGAGCTTAATGAATAATCTACACCAATCCTCGTGGCTTATGAAAAATGCTCGCGTTCTTTGGCTTTATACAAAGTATCAGCTCGTTTCTAAAATCTTTGTTGTTCTTATTGCGGTTCCGCTCTCAAGATTTATTGTCGGTGCTCTCGTTCATGCTAGCGGCCGAACCTCGTTGTCTAGTGGGGATTATCTTGATTTCTTCTTAAGCATCTACGGTCTACCAGTTATACTGTTAGCTATTCCGTTTCTCATCACCATATTTGGCGTAGATATAGCTACATTTGTTTTTCTTGGTGCGCTTGTCGAAGAAGATACGACGCGGGTGCGAATGCGTGATGTTTTCCGCGCCTCTTTGCGCTCGCTTAAGTTGTTTTATTCTCCGATAGGGGTATTCCTTGTTCTTTTTGTTGCTCTGATCTTCCCGCTGATCGGTTCCGGCATAGCGCTTGGACCGCTGAAGAATTTCAAAATACCTAACTTTATTACCTCAGTTATTTTCAGTTCACCGCTTTATACAATTGCCTATGGAGCAGTTATCCTACTGGCTGGTGTTGTGGCCGTTATCTATATTTTCACTCTCCATTTTGCGTTACTTGCGAAGAACTCATTATCTGAGGCTATGACAAACTCTCGCATCCTTATCGCTAGGCATTGGAAGAGATTTCTCCGCGATTACTTCCTCGCAATACTAAGGATCATTCTTGTCACAGTAGGTTTTGTGCTTATCGTGATAGCGCTAACTACATTGATTTCTACATTTATCGCTACCTACGTCTCTGATACAACACTCATCACCATATTCTTGATGCTGACTTTGGCGGAACTGTTCGCGTATGTGTCATTTATCTTAGTTCCGCTACTCATCACGGCTCTCACGCGGTTGTTTTATCGCTTCAACGCCCAAGAAGGCGTGACCATTCACCAACCGCTTGATCTCGATGCAGAGGTTTTTGCACACGATTCGCAACAACCGATGAAAGTCCGGACAAAAATCCAACTCGTTGCGATCTTCGTCGTCATAACCGCCGGAAATCTGGGTATCGCATACTTTGCGGAACGCGACTTTGAGGAAGTATTTGCAACAAATACGAACATCGATATTGTCGCTCACCGTGGCGGCGGAGATTTAGGTGCGGAAAACACTGTCCAAGGAGTTGAGCAAGCGATTAAACACGGCGCTCAATGGACCGAAATCGATGTGCAACGCACCAAAGACCAGCATTATATCGTCAACCACGATTCGAGCTTCGAGCGCGTTAGCGGGGTATCGAAAAAACCTAGTGAACTGACTTTGGAAGAAATCGCCAAACTGAGAGTCAATAACGAATTCTTCCCCGATGAACCTCCACAACCAGTAGCTACGCTAACCGACATCTTAGACGCTGCCAAGAACAAGATCGGAGTCTTCATTGAACTGAAAGGTTCTGATGCGGATCATCAGATGGTCGACGACGTCGTTAAACTGGTTCAAGCCAACGCCATGGAAGATCACGTCGTCATTATCTCTTTAGACTACGATCTCATTACCTATACTGAGGAAAAATATCCTCACATTCAAACTGGTTTCGTCTACTTCTTTGCCACTGGTGATCTATCTGAACTAGTGGGGGATTACCTCATTATGGAAGAAGGCCAAGCTAGCGAAGAACGCATCATGCAGGCACAAGATGCCGGGCGAAAAGCCTTTGTTTGGACAGTTAATACAGAAGAATCCATTCAGAAGTTCTCCCAATCCAATGCCGATGGCATCATCACCGATCACGTCGTTGAGCTTCAAGATGCAATGACACGTGCCCAACAACGAACCCCAATTGAAATCATCATTGACGCATTTTTTTAATTTTCTATCCCACTACAAACCTGGTGCTAAGCAATTCGGTTAAGCATCGTTAAAACCGGCCTATCTCACGCAGAGCACGCCTAAAAAAGAAGGGACATCACCGTATGTTTCAAGACAGAATATCAGCTATTAAATTCGATGGGATTGTCCGCCTCATCGTGATTCCGATCGGAATGCTTCTTATCGTATCTGTGGTAGTGCCAGGTGCAACAGATGCCTTAATGAAATTACTTCCAAACCACGATCCAGAGCAACTCGTTTCGATCCACGCAATGTTAGCTATGATCGCAAACGTTGTGGTGACGCTCGGGCTCTTTATGCTCGTTGGCCGGTTGAAACTCGTGGATCTTGGATTCACCCGTCGCGCAGCAGTTAGTAAATCATTTATCGGTTTATTTGCTGGATTCGGGGCAATGACGGTTGTTGCCCTCATTGTTTACCTTCTTGGTGGTGTCACTATCGACTACAATTTCAATGCACAGAGTGCTCTAGCGTTGAGCATTGGAGTTATTTTCTTTATCTTCCAAGGAACATTTGAGGAAATAGTCTACCGCGGCTATCTCATGCCACATTTTGCTAAGTACCGTGGAATCATCTTCAGCATCATCACCTCAAGTATGCTTTTCACGCTGCTCCACGCGTTAAATCCTGGCATTAAGCCGCTACCAATTCTTAACCTCTTCTTAGCCAGTGTCGTCTTTTCGTTGATGTACTACGCGTGGGGAAATATGTGGCTCATTGGCTTCGCGCATGGTATTTGGAACTTTTCACAAGGACTGATCTATGGTTCGATGGTCTCTGGCCTTACGCTGACCAATAGTGCGTTTGTTTCAACTCCTGTTGCCGGAAAAGAATTAGTTTCTGGAGGCGCCTTTGGTTTCGAAGGTTCAATTTTTACCTCGCTTCTCGGGCTAATCATCATCACACTGCTCATTTTCAAGATAAGGTCAAAGTCTAGCCAGCTAGCGAAGTAAAGATCTGATCGCTAACAGCCCCGTGCACACTGCCAATAGGCAGAATGTATGGGGCTGTTAAGTTTGGGCATCGAGCGCTAATATATAAACCATGGGCGCGATGATAAAACGATCAGTGATTGACGATGTGCGTGATAAAACACGCATCGAAGACGTCGTCGGAGAGTATGTCACGCTCAAAAATGCTGGAGTTGGCTCAATGAAAGGATTGTGCCCATTCCATGATGAGAAAACACCCTCCTTCCATGTTCGTCCACACGTCAACCGTTGGCACTGTTTCGGCTGTGGCGAAGGCGGAGACGCAATATCGTTCATCGAACGTATTGAGCACGTATCCTTTGTCGAAGCTATCGAACTCCTAGCCCGAAAAGCAGGAGTAACAATCGAATATGAAGAATCTCAACACGGTGGCCGGGACGAGAACAGGCCACGCGATGTTACGCGCTCGCGGTTAATTGATGCCCATCGGGTTGCCGAGGAATTCTATATTCAACAACTGGCTACTGAAGCAGGCAAACCAGCTCGTGACATGCTAGCTGCCCGAGGATTTAGCCCGCAAACGATTGCAGATTTTCGTATCGGATATTCTCCTGACTCATGGGACGGGGTACTGACTGAACTTCGTCGTCGTGGTTTTACTGACAAAGAAATTTTAGCCTCTGGTCTTGCCACACAAAAAACACGTGGCCTCTACGATCGGTTCCGCGGTCGCGTCATGTGGCCAATCCGCTCAATCACAGGTGACCCTATCGGATTCGGCGCCCGTAAACTTCTTGATTCGGACCAAGGGCCGAAATATCTCAATACACCAGAGACCATGATTTATAAGAAATCGGGAGTGCTCTACGGTCTTGACGTGGCCAAAAAGTCGATTGCCGAACAACGCGCAATTGTTGTTGTTGAAGGATATACCGATGTGATGGCGGCGCACTTGGCAGGAGTAACGAATGCTGTTGCTACTTGTGGTACTGCGTTTGGTAGCGAACATGTCAAGATCGTCCGGCGTCTCTTAGGGGATTCAGCTAATCCAGCAGCCGGAGTAATGATGAGTAACGGCCGGGCTTTTGGTGGCGAAGTCATTTTCACCTTCGACGGCGATGCTGCAGGACGAAAGGCTGCGTTGCGTGCGTTCCAAGAAGATCAAAGTTTCGCCGCACAAACATTCGTAGCAGTCTCAGCAGATGGCATGGACCCGTGTGAATTGCGGTTAGCAGGGGGAGATGAAGCGGTGCGGCAACTCATTGCTGAGCGGCGTCCCTTGTTTGAATTTGCTATCCGTTCGATGCTTGATCAGCTACCACTAAACACTGTTGAGGGCAGGGCAGCTGGACTTTCGGCCGCTGCACCAGTAGTTGCCCATATTCGTGATCGCGTTTTGCAATCGGAATATTCTCGCCAACTAGCTGGTTGGCTTGGCCTAGATGAAGCCTTAGTGCGAGACAGTGTACGCCAGGCAGGAAGAAATCCACGTCTGCCCGGGCAACAATCGCATGAGGATACGATACCTCCAACTCCGGTGTTGCAATCACGTGATACTTTACGTGACCCAGTTGCGCTGGTGGAACGTCAAGCGCTGGAAGTAATGTTGCAATTGCCTGGGCTTGCATTGGGTGCCCATGCGGATCGTATTCCTTCTCGAACATTTAGGATTCCGATACATCAAAGTATTTTTGACGCACTATCGGCTGCGGGCGGAGTTGGAGCTTATGATCAAAAGTTCCGGGAGCTAACTGGAAGCGGAATGGACAAGAATGCAGCTTCGATACGGGCAAGTTCATGGTTTATCGAAGAAGTTGAGTCTCATGCCGATGATGTTGTGCGTGGTGCGATTCGCCAACTTACTGTAGAACCGTTACCAGAGCGTAGTGGTGATGAATCATGGCGCTATGTTCGTGGCATTATTATTTCGTTGATCCGGCAAGGAATCACTCAGCAGATAGCGGATGTACGACGTGAGATGAATACGTTGAGCGCTGATTCACCGCAACAAGAATATTTGTTCGAAACATTGATGAAGTTGGAAGAACATAGGCGGGCTTACGACGCAGTCAACGGTGTGTGATGTGTAAAGTTTTTGGCACTCTAATTGTTCCTGAACGCTTCTTTTCGGTACGATGGTGTTCGTTGCCCCTGTAGCTCAGCTGGTTAGAGCAGGGAACTCATAATTCTTTGGTCGCGGGTTCAAGTCCTGCCGGGGGCACAGCAGGATCTCCTCCGGCATAGGCTCGTCTGTGTCGGAGGATTTTCTTTGTTTTGAGGTTTGATGGCTCTTCGGATTTTGGCGGGGTTAGGGGTAGATTGTGTTGAGGAGTCGCCAGTTGGGTTTGCCTGCGTAGAGGAGGCATCTGATGCGGTAGTTGGTGAAGTTGGTAAATCCGTAGCCGATTCTTTTGATGCGTTTGATGAGGTTGTTCATGGCTTCGGTGATCGAGTTCGATAGGCGGGCGTGGTGGTAGGCCAGGATCTGGTGATACCAGTTTTTAAGTGTTCGGCTAAGTTGTTGGATTTCTTGGGGCATGAAGTCCTGGCTGGTGTGGTTGATGAGTTGATCAAGCATGGTTTGAGCGGTGGTGATGTTGTCTTGAGCGTAGAAATTTCGGAGGCGTTCTTTGACACGGTAAGCGATAGCGACTTCACCATGAGGGTCTCCTAAGCGTAAAAGTGATTCGATCCGATGTTGTGTTTTATCGGTGAGTTTTTCTTGTCCGTAGACAAGTTGGCGTCTTATACGGTAGAGCGGGTCGGTTTTTCGTCCGCGGTGTCCAAGTGTTTGTTGTTGAACACGCCGGCGTACACGATCAAGGGCTCGGTTAGCTAATGTGATGACGTGGAAGTGGTCAGCGACTTGGGTAGCGTGTGGTGTGACCACGTTGAAAACAGCCCGGTAGGCCGGGCTCATATCGAGTGTGGCATAGCTGATTCCTTGTTTCCAATAGGTAGGGAAGCGGTGAAGGAAACGGGCAACCTCAACATAGTTACGGCTTGGAATAATATCAATGATCTGGTGGTTGGCTACATCGCATAGCGTGGTCACATATTGGGTAGGGCGTTTGTTCAAACGAACGAAACTTGTCTCGTCAAGACCGATTGCAGGAGTTTGAGATAAACGTTTACGATCAGCATCAAGTAAGGCCTGCCCGTAGACGGTCACGGTATGGTTAATCGTGTGCCAATCACAGCCCAGCTCGGCAGCGACTTCACTTATTGTCCGTCCCATTCCTACTTGCCTGGTCGCCCATTTAGCTGCCCTGGTCGTTAACCGACAGTGTCTACTAGCAATGCGTTTGTCCTGGCTTGTCCATGACCCCATATCGCATTGATGGTTAGGACAATACCAGCGGTGTTTACGCCAGATCAAACCCATGGGGCGTCCGTAAACGGGCAGATCGATATAAGGAACTCGTGGCCTATCCTTGACTCGTGCCCGTACCTTGCATCGAGGACACACCACGGTGTTAAGATCTTGCTCGATCTCGATTGACTGGTGTGGTCCGTGACGATGATAAGCCACAGGCACAACATCTTTTAAACTCAGCAAACGAGCCACGATTACGTTAGGATCAGAACTGGTGAAGATAGTTTCAGGTTTTTTGCTCACACTCTAAGCATGAACTATCTTCACCACTTTCACATCCCCTAACCCCGCCAAAATCCGAAGAGCCGGTTTGATGTCTCGCTCCATTTGTCCGCTTTTGAGGTTTGCGGTTTCGCGAAGTTGCGGGTTTAATCCAGTTCCTAGCCTTTAGAACTTCGAGTTGGGTTTGTGCCGTTATTCAGGTCTGCCCTCGGGGCACAGGCCACTGCAATAGCTGTTTTTTACGTGACACATCTGCCGAGAAACGAGCTCGATCATCAAGAAACCAGAGTACTCTGTCTCGAAACTGGGGAATACGGGGTGATGTCCCCATATATGGGCCTATCGCCCCGTATACCCCGGTTTTGGAACGGCTTGAGGTCTTATTTGGGAGAGAGAAGCAGGTTACCAAGCGGTGGATTACGTCACATAGCTAAACCAGTCTCAGTTGGCAGGAAAGATTGTGGATAACTTTCTTGAATTGTGACCAGAGTTTGATACATTTGCGTCATGTATAAGGTAAATCTTTCATCAAAGGCTCGTTTCGCCGGTGTAGTGTTATCACTGATAGTTGTTCTTGGTGGTTGTTCGTCGAGCAGCGAGACTATGGATCAGCCAATGCCAGTAGATCCGGCGCACTCGAGCGCAGAAAAGGATAGCGGGTATAAGATTCCGCCTCGTCCTGTTGTTGAACCATTGGTAGATCCAGAATTGACGGGTGATAATCGCAATGATGCAATTATCGTCGCACGACATTTTGTACAGACGTATCCGTATATGTTGAAAACTGGTGATGTTTCGTATTGGCAACGCTATTCCGCACCAGAGTGTGAATTCTGTCAGGAAGTTTTAGCCTCCACCGAGCGACGAAATAAAAGCGGTGCTTGGATCGATGGGGATATAGCATTTCTTGAACAAGTTAATGGGATAGTTGATGAGAGCCAGGCCAAGTATGAAATACAATTTCTTGTTGAGCGTACTGGTGTAGTACAACATCTTTCAGAAGGTGACGAAAGTGTAACTGATGAAAAATACCATGTCGTTGTCTCATTGGAAAAGAAGGAAAACTGGCTTGTGACACGATTCCAGATTGGGCGACCTGAGGGCTTTACTGGAGGTATAGGGTGAAGGGGTACCTCGTCGGAATACTCGTGTTAACGATTCCGTTCAGTCGATCGTCGGATGAAGTTGATAGCTGGAGGAATCAGATAATCGCGGATTCAGTGTATGTCGAAGGATCTTCAGACTATTTGGGTTCTGTATCCGAAGGAGCTGATAGAACAGAACCGATAGCCGATTTTGTTGAACCCATTTTTGTGCCACCGAGTTATACACTGGCGGATTTTTGTGCCCGAGTCCCGATGCCAGAAGGTATCCCAATTGGATTTGGTTTAGGAAATCTTGCTGAACTCGAACGGCAACGTGACCAGATATGCGCTGAAGATCCTGATAATTCCCCATCACTAGCAGAAATTTCCGAAGCATTCAAAGACCAAGCCAGCGCGGTAATTAATGGTGGCCAGCTACAAAATCAACCAGCGAATGTAGCTCTCCTTCTCAACAAAGAAACCTATTTCTCTAGCACGGCAGCTAGTCATAGCGCCGCGCTCAATGTAGCTGGTCATAGCATCTCAATCAAGCTCACGCCGACGTCGTATCACTGGGATTTTGGTGATGGCGAGGAACAAAAAACAGCCTCAGCTGGCGGGATCTGGCCAGATGGTCAAGTACGCCACGCTTACCAGCGCAGTGGCACCTATCAGCCGGCTGTGACTGTTACATGGTCAGCCATCGCGCAATTACCGTCAGGAAGCTGGGTACCAGTGCCAGGAATTGGTTATACGCGTGTTTTAGGCCAGGAATTAGTCGTCAACGAAGCTCGAGCAGTTCTCACTTACAATTCGCGCTAAACTACAATCGTGGACGCAAAAAATAATCCCCCAGAGAAAGCCGAAGATACGTCGGCAAAATTATCCCCCGAAGAGCTCAAGGCCTTGAAAGCAGCTCAAAAAAGGTATTTCTTCTATGCGCTGATAGCAGGTCTCGTTCTCCTTGTTTTAGGAGTCTATGCCGGGCAAAACTTTGCTCGATCGACTTCTGGAGACATGATGCCAGTAACAACCGTCAGCGACCATTTCCATGGAGTAAGTGAATGCTAGGTAAGAAAAATTATCCCCATTTCCTTAAAAACTCTGCAGGAGTCATGCCGGCTACCGCGAGCAAAATTGCTGGAGATGAGGAAAAATGGATAGCTGCATGGACCACAGAGATGGCTCTAGTCTCGTCTGATGGGCAACGGCAAATATATGAATGGTATGAGTTCGAGACCGCATCCTGGGATGAAGATACACGTATTCTTTCGATGACCTTCGTCGAACCCGGAACCGAACCTATAGCGATCAAACTTGGCAGCGATGCTAACGATTCGATGCTGACAATGATTCACGAGCGAGTTGAGCGATCGATCGTCTGTCAAGGTTTCGCCGATCTGCCCTCAGGAGGCGTTGCCAGGGGACAAGTACGCAGACGCGCAGATGAAACTCTCTTCATTCAAATTATCGTCGACCACGAACCTCTGGCAACCGATTTGCCAGCGTTAAACCAGCTCGAAACTGAGTTACGAGATATGGTCGGCCTAGAGAGCTAATCGCGGTATAGCAACAAAAACTCCTGTTCGCTTTGTGATGGACCTTACAAAATGGGCTAAATTGCGATTTTGAATTTGCATCCAGAATAAACACCGTCTATAGTTTTTGGAGTCGCCTTCCCGCATAGCTCAATGGCAGAGCATTCGACTGTTAATCGAAGGGTTGCTGGTTCGAGTCCAGCTGCGGGAGCCAGAATAAAACGCCTAGCATACAAGCTAGGCGTTTTCGCTATGATGGAGCATAGATTCACCCGCGTTTGCCCCAGCCACGCTATTCTCGCAAAAGATGCGCTACGAGATGCACGAACTGTCACTAACGGTTCGTTAAAATATTCCGTAACCTCTGGCGTGCCGATAAAATAATGCATTGTTGCAACAATAGCCCAGCATAGAATCTGCTCGGCTCGCAACCATGTGCGCTAGTATCGATCGATAGCTCACACTTATAGTACGAAAGCTGGAAATTAGCGGCTCTTCGCGTTTTAGCGGGGTGAAACGTTGTTACTCGGTGGGTTTACTGGCCTAGTATCAGGTGCTGGTGTAGTGATTTTAAAGTTAGCAGCTGTGTTTTCGTTGGCGTTAATGTGGTGGTGATGAGATTTTTAGTGGCCCGGAATAACTATATAAAAGTAAGCAACATACATTGTCTTTGTTAACCCGTTGGTGTTAGTGCGAGCAACACTCGATGATAGAAAATGCCTTGTGATCTTCTCACTGGTAAACAGGTTACACGAAGATATTATGCAGCAGTCTCCAGTTAGGTTTACCGGCATACAGTAATGCACGAATGCGATAGTTGTTGAAATTCGTGAACCCAAATCCGATACGTTTAATACGTTTGATGAGATTGTTTAACGCCTCGGTGATGGAATTAGAAAGATGCGTTTGATGATACGCCAAGATTTGAAGCTGCCATCGTTGTAGCGTGCGTCCTAGCTGCTGAATTTCTGGGGGCATAGCCACATCCAGGCATGTTTGTATCAATTCTGCAAGCATGGTGGTCGCAACACCAAGATCTGTTTGCTGATAAAACTCTCGTAAGCGTTCTTTTATCCGATACGCAATCGCTACTTCAGCGTGAGGATCTCCTAACACAAGCATGCTTTCTAGACGCTGGACCATTGCTGGCAGTAGTTTTTCACTACCATATGTCAGTAAACGCCGAATCTTGTATAAAGGATCTTTTTATGCCCACGGTGTCCCAAGGTCTGATTTTGTACGCGTCTACGTACAGTATCTAACACACGATTGGCTAACGTAATCACATGGAAATGATCAGCTATTTGAGTTGCCTGGGGTAATACCACGTTATACACAGCACGGTATGTTGGGCTCATGTCTAAAGTGGCATAGCGGATTCGTGCTTTCCAAGCGTTGGGCTGGTCTTTTAAATAGCGGGCTACGTCTATGTAGTTACAGCTTGGGATAATATCAATGATTTGATGATGCTCGACGTCACATACCGTAGTGACATAACTTGTGCGGTGTCCTTGTATGCGAACGAAACTTGTTTCATCAAGCCCGATTGCGTGAGTCTTGTTTAAACGCTTACGGTCTGCTTGTAGTAACACTTGACCATACATAGTTACTGCATCATTGACTGTGTGCCAAGAACAACCAAGTTCAGCTGCGACTTCGCTAATTGTTCGTCCCATGCCTACTTGCTGGGTCGCCCATTTAGCTGCCCTGGTAGTCATCTGGCAACGTTGAGCAGCAATACGTTTATCTTGACTTGTCCATGAACCAACATCACATGCAACGTTTGGACAATACCAGCGGTGCTTACGCCATAACAAGCTCATAGACCGACCATAGACAGGTAAATCTATATACCGTACTCTTGGCCTTTCTTTAACGCGTGCAAGACTTTCACAACGTGGGCATGTTGGTCTCTTAAGGACTTGTTCAATTTCGATTTCCTGTTGAGAGCCATGACGGTGATACGCCAAGACGCGAATATCTTTCAAACTCACAAGCCGAGCAAGAATTACGGTAGGATCATAAGCGGTGAAGGTACGTTCAAGTTTTTGATTCACACTCTAAGCATGAACTACCTTCACCACTTCTGCATCTCCACACCCCGCTAAAACGCGAAGAGCCAAATTAGCCTAAATCAGCGTAGACTAAGACATGTAAGAGAAGAAAACTAGCCAGCAGGAGGTGAAAAAATGAAGAAGTTCAAGAACCTATTCCGTGCACGCGAAACCTCAAATGCACTCATCGTTGAAGCTCGGGCAAAAGATGTCGATTACGCAATCGATTCCCGCACATGGTAAAGAGCAATGCTCATAAGAAGGCGCACAATGGGGTGCGCATTTTTTATGCCCAAAACTACTCTTATGTATGCGAGAATAGCCCACTAGAACGTGTTACGTGCGTGGAAAGCAAACTAGAGGCAAATACCGATCGCAAAACTGACCAGCGTCGATTAGAGACATTTTGCAGACAAATTAGCCCTTCGAGTTTAAATCTGGTTAGAGGAAGATGTTGGTGCGGAGTCACCAGTTGAATTTGCCGGGCTATTGGACATTGAGTGTTGTTGTTGTGTTTGGTTTTCGTTGTTGTAGCGCGTGAAAGTGCGTGTTTTAGTTTGTTGGGGTCAACTAAGTGGTTGGACAAAATGTGTTGCTGGACGGGCGGGTTTTCGTTGTTGTAGCGCGTGAAAGTGCGTGTTTTAGTTTGTTGGTGTTGTGTTCATTGTATGAACACTTCTTTATGTCCTATATGTAGCAGTAAAATGATTCGTCATGGTCGTACGAGCCGGGGACGGCAGCGTTGGCGGTGTAAAGCGTGTGGGGTGAGATCTTTAAACAGTATTGATTCGACTGCTAAGCATTTACAAGAGTTCCTTCGATGGCTGTTAAGCGGTCAAAGGCAACGAGACATGCCTGGGCACGGCAGATCATTTCGTCGACGCTGTAAAGATTTATGGTCTATCTGGCCGCTTAGTCCTGTGGTTGACGAGGTTCATGATGTTGTTTTTGTTGACGGGATTTATTTAGGGCGTCAAGCGGTGGTGTTAATTGCTTGTAGTCAAAATTATGTCCTGGGATGGTATGTAGCCCGACGGGAAACTACCCGGGCCTGGAGCGCTTTATTGCAACGTATCGCTCCTGCACGGGTTGTGGTCAGTGATGGGGTAGTGGTTTTGCTAAAGCGTTACGACTTACCTGGCCAACAACACGGCATCAACGCTGTACTTTCCATGTGTTTACCCAAATCAAGCAAGCAACAACTACTCGGCCTAAGCTTCAAGCTTCTATCGAACTATACGATTTAGGAAAAGAACTTATCCGTGTTGTTAACAAAGAACAAGCTATTACCTGGATAACGAAATATGTTCAATGGGCTAGTGACTGGGAAGATTTCCTTAACGAGAAAACTCTCACTCCAACTGGCTGGTGCTACACTCATCAACGTCTGGTCAAAGCACGTAAAATGCTGAACAAACTCATCAAACAAGGACTACTGTTCACCTTTTGTGACCCGGTATGGCAAGTATCGATCCCCTCAATGAATAATCGTATTGAAGGAGGGGTTAACGCTTCCTTGCGCTATATGCTCTACCAGCATCGAGGAATGTGTTTAACGAGGAGAATTAAAGCAATTTTCTGGTGGTGTTACATGCATACGGAGCACCCTTTATCCCCAGCGCAAATCCTCCAGACCATGCCAACAGACCGTCAGATCAACAATGCTTGGCACGCTGCTCGCCTCGAACACCAAACAAACCAAATACCCCAATGGGGAGACGCTATAGTCTGGAGCGAGCTACACTACACAACCCCCTACCACAACACCTGGGACTAACCCCCAGCAACACATTTTGTCCTATAGTCCAATTTGCCGGTGTGGGTAGTGCACTGATGTGGTAGTTAGCCTGCATGGTAGTTCCCAGAACCTGAGGCTTTGGTGTTTAATCTGAATTCTGATTGCTGGTCCATGGGTGGGGTGCAACCCACCTTTCTTACCTTTCTTTCCCACTTCTGAGCATCTCGTCCAGACAGCCGGTCATCCTGGCCGCCATATCATAGCCATTATTGACTGCTACAGCCAGAAAAGTAGTCCGAAAAACAGCACAATCTGGTCAATAAGCCCATCAACACCTTTTAGCCTGCCTGCCTACTCTCAACAATCTATTTAAGTAATCGTAGCCGGCCAAACGAACCTGATTCTATTCTAAAATGTCGGTTTTTCAGGGTTGGTGGTGAGGTTTACTTGTCGCAAAACCGGGGTATTTGGGGCGATGTCCCCGTATATGGGGACATCGCCCCAAATACCCCGGTTTCGGCACAACTTATAGTCTTATCGAGGCTGAATTCAGGATGAACAATAGTTGGAATGGGTTTATCGAGGGCGACAGCCAGTAGCAGGTGATGTTTGGATGAGATATTAGCGAGTTAGAGTGGAGTTTATGGAGAAAATAGCGGAATCCATGAAGAAGACTGCGGAATCCATGAAGAAGACTGCGGAGTTCATGAAGGAGCAAGAGAGCTAGTATGGAATTTGGAAGGATTGCTTGGCAGTTGAACTGAGATTCGGAAGGATTGCTTGGCAGTTGAACTGAGATTCGGAAGGATTGCTTGGCAGTTGAACCAAGATTCGGAAGGATTGGTTGGTAGTAAAGCTGAGCTAATATAGAAAGCGGCTAAAAATATGTTGTCGCCCACGCACTCATGCTTTCCATACACTCACGTTTATCAATGAACTGGGTTAAAACGCATCTTTTAGCGTATCCATGCCACCATAACGCATTGGAGATTTGAGTAATACACGCGATGGTGAAACCAAAATACGCATATTTCAAAATTTACTTGACGAGAAATGTTTATGGTAGGATACGAAGAGGTGGAAGTAGAGTCAGATTTTTGATCCCACGTCATTCTTGATTCTACTTCCACCGCTTTTATTCGCCACTCCTTGCTAAAATGCGAAGCATCAATAATCTGAATAACTTGAGCAATTCCCGACTATAAAGTCTGGCAGATAATCTCAATAATGCGAGCAATTCCCGACTATAAAGTCCGGCAGATAATCTCAATGGTGAATGTGGAGTGAAAAGTTGAGCTATGGAATTGCCTTGGCCCTAAGCCCAGACCTCCGTAGGTAAGACCCAAACCACAGCGAGTAAGACCAAAACCACAGTGGCTAAGCCCAAAACCTGCAACCCCTAGCCCAAACTGCAGTCTCAACCCAAAACCTCAGCGGCTACGATTTTGCGCCTCTGCAAGAGCCTCTGGATCTGGCCGATCGCGCCAGGTGCGGATAGCGCCAACAACTAGTAGCCACAGGCCAGAGATCCACCATGGAATGGTTAGGGCGAGTGGAGCAGCTGGGTAAAAACCCACCCAGATCGCTGTAGAAGCCACCCAGATAACAGCAGCGAGAGCATTTAGCATACGTAGATGCTTGACGCGGAATGGATGGATCCATTTCCACGGAATCAGAGCCAGAATTGAAAACGTCAAAACAACGATCCAATTAAAGATCATGTTGGTTCCAAATAGCCATAAAATGATGCTCACGACGTTCCACGCGGCAGGGAAACCTACGAAGTACCAATCAGTAGACTTCATTCGCGTATTTGCGTAGCAGAACATAGAAGACATGGCAGCCAAAGCTGCAGCAATAATACCGAAGGTTTCGCCGCCAAATGGTAGAACTTGGGACATGAAGATGACCGGAATCAAGGTCCAGCTCATATAGTCAACGATATTATCCATCATGACACCGGAGAACCACGGAATAACTTCAGTGATCTTCACTTTTCGTGCCATTGGCCCGTCTGCTGCATCGACGACGAGTGCGATACCAAGCCACAGCCACATCATTTTATACTCGCCCAGCATCAAGGCACGCGTTGCAAGGATTACCCAAATAACCCCGGTCATCGTAAAGGCATGGACTGCCCAGGCCATCACATAACGTGAGATCGGATATGGACGTTGCACGGTTTCTTTCACTTTTTCTCCGTTGGTTAGTCGACGGTCACCATGTGTTATCCTACCTGAATACTGCACGTAAACAGGTTAATTTTTACGATTTTATTCTAATACGTCCGAAAAATTGTCCGGACAAATATGTCATTGTTCGCGATCGGGTCCTAATAACCGTGTGAGAAACGGTGATTCGACTGGTAATGTCGCCACTATGAGTGTACAACGTCCCACCTTGGTAATTGCTGGAGCTACCGGTTTTATTGGCTCGATGATCGTCAAAGCCGCCATCCATGTGGGGTATGACGTGATTCGCTTGGTACGCTCATATCCGCAAGAGCGCCCACAACATTGCACGGATGTGTTGTGGGAACCAAGGCAGGGCAAGCTCGATGAATCAGTTTTAGCTCAAAGCGCTGCAGTGGTGTGTTTGAATGGCGCTCCATTGATCGGCAAAATTTGGACTGAACACTACAAAGAGGTCTTACGCGATTCGCGGATCGATTCGGTGCGCACAATCGTTACAGCGATCGGCAGGTTGAGCCACGGTCAGCGTCCGCGGTGTTTCATTTCTGGCAGTGCGATTGGCTATTACGGCCCATTTTCGGATGACGAAATACTGACCGAAGCCGACGGGCCAGGTTCTGGTTTTCTTGCGCAACTTTGTCAGGAGTGGGAGCGCGAAGCATATAGGTGTGAAGAAGATTTTGGTGTGCGAACTATTGCGTTGCGGACGAGTTTAGTGATGGACGACGACGGCGGGCTCCTCGGAGCGCTTAGTAACTTATATCGGCTCGGTTTGGGTGCCCAACTTTCAGATGGGAATATGTGGATGTCGACGATTTCACTGATTGATTATGCGCGCGCTGTGTTGTTTCTTGTGAGTAAAGCGAACATTCACGGGCCGGTTAATATGGCGTGCCCGGATCCTGTGCGCAATCGGCAATGGCACAAGTTACTTGCTCAGCATCTTCATCGCCCAAGTTTTTTGCGTGCTCCACTTAGGCCCTTAGCAAAGCTCTTCCCATATGCCATTGGAGAAACTGTGATGGCTTCGCAGCGGGTATATCCCCAAGTGTTACTCGACGCCGGTTTTAGTTTCACGGCGGAAACTGTGCCTGAAATTTTTGCTCAGGTTTTGCCTCAAGCGCACAACTAGGGCATATCGATAGCATGTTAGGTGCTGTGTATGGCATAGTGTAAGTAGCTAGTGATCTCACTATAGGTGTTACGGGGAATTTCACCTACATGAGGAGGTCACGGTGAAGAAAAAATACACTACTCGTGGTGTCATATTTATCCACTCAGTTACACCGGCTGTTCAACCACATGTTGAATGGGCGGTTGGAAGCGTGCTTGGATACCCGGTTCATTTTGAATGGACCGCCCAGCCTGCTGTCCCGTCGATGAATCGCGGTGAAGTTCTGTGGACTGGCGAAGTTGGGATGGGCGCTGCGATGGCTTCCGCACTTGGCGGTTGGGAACATTTAAGATTTGAAATTACCGAAGAAGCTTCGCCCATTTCCGACGGCGGACGCTGGTCGTGCACTCCTGGTTTAGGTATTTTCTACGCTCAAACCGACCTGTTGGGCAACGTCGTCGTCCCTGAAAATCGGGTGCGTGCTGCACTTGAACAAGCAGGTGACGATCCGGTGGAAATGAAACGAATGCTCGATATCGCCTTGGGTAGTGCCTGGGACGAAGAACTCGAAGTATTTCGTTACGCTGGAGCTGGGGCACCGGTCCGTTGGCTCCATCGGGTAGGCTGATCGGAAGTTTCACTCTCTGACTCAGCAGCGCCTAGCGCTGATTAAAGAGCGAAGCAAGGTCAGCTGCCGCTGAGGCAATATCGCGCGTCTCCTCCTTCGGTGCGTGATGTGGTTCGTCAGCGATGAGGTCGATAAGATCTGCAACTGTGGAAATCTTAGGTATGTGGGCGTCCTTGATATGTTTCTTTGCTAGCATCTCCACGTTTGTGATCAGCGCCCACACGCTCACTTCATCGAGGCTTAAATCGGTGCGTAGCGAAGCAGAAGCTATGATCTCCTCATCGGGGATTTCAGGGGCAATATCGTGTAACGCAACCCGGATTTGAGCCAGTGCTAGATCTTGAGGTTTGACATCATCCATTTTTACTCCCGAAAAACATTAACTATCTACCGTAAATACTATAGGCTGTAGCTATGGCTTTTATAGATCTCATTCAGCAACTCGCCGATGAATCCTCTCCGCTCGTTGATCGAGCCGGAGAACTTCGAATTGCCCTGGCTGCCGATCCTAACGATCGGGCAGCTTTCGAAGAACTCATCTCAATTATTTGGGCTCTCGGGCAGTCGCGTCCCACTGTAGATCCGCTTACTGCCGATGAAGATGAACCACATACATCGCCAATTAAACTTATTTTATGGGCACTATCTGAAGACTTAGCCTCAGATTCACGCGCATGGTATCCATTGATTCAGCTTGCGCGCCTTTCCCTCGACGACGATCTAGAAGCAGCCGTACATCAAATTGAAGTTGCTGCCGGCAGAGAAGAGACCGGTTTGGCGCTAGAGCAGGGGATTTCCTTACTCCTCGACGCTGGTTATCCAGATACCGCTATGCAGATCGGAATGGGACGATGGAATTCCCAAGAACATATTGCAGGTGTTGGAATCGCGTTGACTAAAGCCGCGATTGCCAGTGGTAAACTCAGTGACGCACAACGCTTTGTAAGCTATCTCGAGGAGCGCTTTGCTCACGACCATGATGTTATGGACCTCAAAGAAGAACTTGCTCAGCTGATCTAGTAGTCGAAAGAAGGCGTATGTTAGATGGCATGGTATGTTGATATCCATCCCCAAGATCCACAACAACGACTCATTGACAAAGTAGTTGATCGATTGCGTCGAGGCGAAGTTATTGCGCTGCCAACCGATTCTGGTTATGCGATCGCCTGCACGATGGCTAATAAAGATGGACTAGAGCGTATCCGGCGTATTCGCCAGGTGGGCGATAAACATCATTTCACCTTGTTGTGCCATGACTTTGCGCAACTAGGCCAGCTTGTTATCGTTGATAATTCAGTTTTCCGATTAGTCAAGTCATTAACGCCAGGTCCCTACACGTTCATTCTCAAAGGCACCAAAGAAGTTCCGCGAATGACGCTCAATCCTAAGAAAGCAACAGTAGGGGTGCGCATTCCAGATCACACAATCACTCAGGCTATCGTATCGTCCTTAGGCCAACCCTTGCTTTCTTCTACTCTTATCTTGCCCGGTGAAGAAGAACCAATGAATCAAGGCTGGGAGATTGCTGATATTCTTGGTAATGCCATCGACGTCGTGATAGAAGGTCCAGTAGGAGAAGCTGGCCCAACAACCGTTATCGATATGAGTGACGGCGGAATGACGATTGCTCGGCAAGGTGCCGGCGACACATCCATGTTCAACTAAAGAAAGAACAGACACTTATGGCAGGTGCTCTTCGAGCAGTTTTATTCGATGTTGATGGTACACTGACTGACTCTGCTGACTTGATTAAAAAGACAATTGCAGGAGTGATGCGCCGTAACACTGGCGGTGATTGGCCCGATCACGCCTTCTCGCGCTATGTGGGGCCGCCTCTGGAAGACACATTCGCTGACCTAGGTGTCCCACCCGAAAAAATCGATGACTATATCGATGATTATCGCCAGCACTATCATGCGATCATGGAAACTACTGCGCTCTTCGCCGGCATACCGAAACTGTTATCGGATGTGAAAGCCCACGGTCTGGCCACTGTCACAGCGACCACCAAAGGAGAAGAATCCGCGCGCGAAATTTTGTCGATAACCGGCATCGATCACTTTTTCGATGCTATCGCGGGATCAGAGACCGCAACCGGGCGCACACATAAACATCAGGTAGTTGACCGTGCCTTAACTTTACTTGAACAAGCACAGCTTCTTGACGCCGGTAACCGATACCCGGTGATGCCCCTCGGTACCCGGTGGGATGAGCGCCAAACGCGTACTGACGTGGTGATGGTAGGGGATCGTGATTTCGACACTGATGGTGCTGCTGTTCACGGAATTCGTACGATTCTTGTGGACTGGGGCGAAGGCTCAGCACAAGAACACGCCAACGCCTGGCGTCATGTACACACGATTGAGGAGCTTACTAGTCTTCTTGTGAGCCTGTAAACTGCGCCTGGTAGAGATCATAGTAGGCCCCACCAGCAGCCATCAGCTCGCTATGGTTGCCCTGTTCAACCACGTTACCATCAACCATCACCAGAATAAGATCTGCATCACGAATAGTAGAAAGACGATGAGCGATCACAAACGAGGTTCGTCCCGCACGCAACTCTCCCATAGCGCGCTGAACGAGCATTTCGGTACGTGTATCAACTGAGGAGGTAGCCTCATCGAGAATCAAAATATCGGGATCAGATAGGTAAGCGCGTGCGATGGTAATCAGCTGCTTTTCACCACTTGATAAATTTCCGTCCTCGTCATCGATATGGGTCAAATAGCCGTCAGGTAACTGACGAATCAAGTGATCTACGCCGGTAGCTTGTGCAGCGGCCACGACGTCATCGTGCTGAGCCCCTTGTGCACCAAAGGCGATGTTTTCTTCAATCGTCCCATCGAAAAGCCAAGTATCTTGCAAAACCATACCCGTGCGCGAGCGTAACGAACGCCGCGAATAATCGCGAATATCGACGTCGTCAATCCGAATCGAACCAGAGTCAATATCATAAAAACGCATGAGCAGATTAACTAAAGTGGTTTTTCCGGCACCAGTGGGACCAACGATAGCAATCTGGCTGCCGCGCTCGATCGTAAGATTTAATCCCTTGATAACTGTTTTACCTGGCTCGTAGCCGAACTCAACATCACGGAAGATGATTGTGCCATCACCGCTGAAAGGCTGGAGCTGATTATCGGAGTCGGCAGGAATATCTGGAGTGTCAAGGAAATCAAAAAGACGTTCACTCGATGCGGCAGAAGACTGTAACATATTCGCCACTGAAGCAATCATAGCCACCGGATTATTTAACTGACGTGAATATTGAATGAATGCTTGGATCCCACCTATAGACAACGTGCCGTTGAGCACTTGGAATCCACCCACGACGGCGATCACAACAAAGGACAAGTTAGATACCAGTCCCATAATCGGTTGGGCGAGCATCGAGAGGAAGAAACCGCGAAATCCTGCCCGGAAAAGTTTCTCGTTTGCCCGATCAAAGGACTCATTAATATCTGATTCCATGCCATAAGCAAGCACAACATCGTGACCGGTAAAAGTCTGCTCAACAATCGTCGAAACATCACCGGTTCGTTTCCACTGTTCACGAAACGCTGGTTTAGAACGCTTGAGGATTCGAGCCACCACAACCATGCCTATGGGCACGACGAACAGTGACCACAGCGCTAAAGTCCATGACAGATAAAACATCATCGACAGCACGCCAATAACCATATAAATGGCATAGATAGTCTGCCCGAGAGTCTGCATTAGAGTTTGGACGATATTATCGATATCGTTTGTTACCCGGGAGAGTAAATCACCGCGAGCTTGACGGTCAACATAGGCCAGCGGAAGTCGATCAATTTTTTCTTGCGCATCTCGGCGCAATCGTGAGCCAAGATTTTGCACGGCAATTCGTGCCAGCGCACCACCGGTAACATTAGCGACTGCATGCATAGCGTATAGGCCAATAATAACCAACGCCAAATGAGCCAGGGCAGTGAAATTAACGCCATCGTGGGAAACACCATCGACAACGATATTGGTTGCATCTCCTAAAAGCTTCGGCGTCAAGAGCATCGCAAGTGTGCCCACGAGAGTAAGAATGACGACGCCGATAATCCGTAGCCGTTCCGGGCGAAATAGCTGAGCTAGACGTAACAACGAGCCCTTCATATCGCGAGTGGTGTCATCTAACGAACCGCGCTGTGCCATTACTTGGCCTCCTCTTGACTCATTTGTGACGCCACGATCTCTTGATAGGTAGCGTTTTGGGCCACAAGCTCATCGTGGGTACCAGATCCGACGATTGTGCCGCCATCGAGCACATGGATAATATCGGCGTTGCGGATAGTAGATACCCGCTGGCCAACGATAAGCACCGCAACATCACCAATATAAGACGATAAAGCGTGGCGTAACCGGGCATCAGTGGTGTTATCGAGAGCAGAAAATGAATCGTCGAAAATAATGAAATCTGCGTTTCGTTGCCCGGACTGGTCAGGCAAACACCGATAGAGCGCCCGGGCAATAGCAAGGCGCTGGCGTTGTCCACCAGAAAAATTCACCCCGCCAGACTCAACAGTTGCATGGATTCCTCCCTCTAACTGTGAAACGAATTCCCATGCCTGGGCAGCATGCAAGGCCTGGCGGACACGATCAACATCGATATTGTTACTCTCGCGCCCAATACCGGCAACATTGCTAGCAATCGTGCCAGAAAATAGGAAGGATTTTTGTGGAACAAACGCGATACTAGAACGCAACTGTCCAAGATCAAGATCGCGGATATCGACGTCGTTAAGCGAAATCGTTCCAGAAGTCGGATCCATTAGGCGGGGGAGAAGTCGCAAAATCGACGATTTACCGGACCCTGTTGATCCAATAAGAGCAACCGTAGTGCCCGGGCGGATCTCGATATCGATATTAGTTAGCACTGCGCGCTCTGCGCCCGGATACTTCAATGCGACATCGTGGAGCCGATAGGCGCGCGGGCGTGCCGGGAATGGCAGTGCAGTAGCTGGTGAAGTGATAGAGGAGCGGGTATCGAAAATTTCTTGGAGGCGGCCCGCTGATACCTGACTACGGGGAAACATCATCACCATAAAGCCAGACATCAACACCGCACCCATAATCATCATCAGATAGGAAATATAGGCGGTCAGCGCCCCGACGTTCATCAAACCGTCGGCAATCCGATGTCCACCAAACCAGATGACTCCAACTGAGGAGATGCCTACAACTAGTTGCGCAGTGGGCATAAGAAATGCCCACAATAACCCGATCTGGAGCCAAACATCACGCAAGTCACGATTCGCCTGATCGAATTTTTCCGCGATCGTTTTTTCTTGAGTAAATGCTCGAATAACACGCACTCCGATAAGCTGTTCGCGCAAGAGCGTATTAATCCGATCTATGCGTTTTTGCTGAAGCACCGAGCGCGGAATCATCGCCTTCATAGTGCCAATAATCAACACAGATAGGAGCGGAACAACGATCAACAACAGCAACGAGAGTTGGGCATCTTCGAGAACTGCCATGACGATGCCACCGATGCCGAGCAAAGGCGCCATAATAAGAATGGCGAAGGAATTAAGCACAATACTTTGAATCTGTGTGATGTCGTTTGTAGCACGGGTGATCAACGTTGAGGCGCCAAAACTGTGTTGCTCAGTTGCGGCAAAGCCTTGCACATGGCGAAAAGCGTCTGAGCGCAGTTCGCGGCCGAGGTTCATCGCAGTGCGAGTGCCAATATACATCGCGCCGACCACGCAGATGATTTGGGCGAGGGAGACCCCCAGCATCAGCAAGCCAGTTCGCCAAATATAGGTGGTGTTTCCAGCGATAATGCCATCATCGATAATGTGAGCATTGAGATTTGGCAACAACAGACTCAATAGCACTTGGCCGAACTGAAGTATGACGATCAATGCCAAAAGTCGTTTCTTATCGTGCAAGTATCGCCATACCAATCGAATGAGCGTCACGAGTCCTCCTATTTTCACCTATCTTTTATAGGCTACTCTGCTTGTAGATCTCGGTCATGCTCAAAGCACGTGGGGCGATCAGCTATGAGCTGATCGCCCCACAGTCGCAATGAATACCTAGGGATATAAGGGTAAAAACAGATTACCCTTTGATCCTAAGAAATGCCTTAGGCTACTTCATTCGGATCAGATATACCTGATGTGCCGGCATTTGGATTGAACAGATCGTATTTATCGATAGCCTGCTTGATAACAGAGCGATCGATTTCACCGCGATCTGCCAGCGCCTGGAGCGCACGGACAACAACTGAGGCAGAATCGATCTTGAATTCACGCCGTGCAGCTGCGCGCATATCCGAAATGCCATACCCATTAGCTCCCAAGACGTAGTAGTCGTTAGGAACCCAAGGACGGATCGAATCCTGGACCTGCTTTTCGAAGTCGGAAGTTGCGATAACTGGTCCGTTCGTGTTCTTTAGCACAGAGGTCAGATAGGCTTCGCGTGGCGCTTGGTCTGGATGGAGATAGTTGTGTTCATCAACTGCCAAGCCATCTTTGCGTAGCTCATAGAAAGAGGTCACAGACCACGTTGTTGCCTTAACACCCCAGTCGTTGCGGAGCATTTCGCGAGCTTCGCGAATCCATGGCACACCAACGCCGGAAGCGAAAAGCTGTACCTCAGGGCCATCGCCTTCACCGGCGTCGAGCTTATAGATACCTTTCAGGAGTCCGTCAACATCGAGGTTTTCTGGCTCAGCAGGCTGGTGGATTGGCTCGTTGTAAACCGTGATATAGTACATGACATTTTGGTCACGTCCATCTGAACCATCACCATACATACGCTTAATACCATCTTTAACAATATGGCTAATTTCGTAGGCGTATGCCGGATCATATTGAACCATCGCTGGGTTAGTGGAGGCCAGTACATGCGAGTGGCCATCTAAGTGCTGTAAGCCTTCTCCAGTAAGGGTGGTGCGGCCTGCCGTTGCACCCATAATGAAACCACGGGTAAGTTGATCGGCAGCAGCCCAGAACTGATCTCCGGTGCGCTGGAATCCGAACATCGAGTAGAAGATGTAGACCGGAATCATTGGCACGTTGTGTGTTGCATACGATGTGCCTACAGCAGTGAACGCAGCCGCAGATCCAGCTTCGGTAATACCGGTGTGCAAAATCTGACCAGAATCAGATTCCTTATACGAGAGCAACATTTCAGAATCGACAGCAGTATAATTTTGACCTTGAATATTGAAGATCTTTGCCGACGGGAAGATTGCATCGAGTCCGAATGTGCGGGCCTCGTCTGGGATGATCGGGACGAGGCGCTTGCCGAATTCTTTATCACGCAACAGATCTTTGAGCATACGAACGAACGCCATCGTCGTCGCTACTTTTTGTTTCCCAGATCCGGTGCGGATACCGTCGAATGCCTTATCGGCCGGCATGTCGATCCCTTGGAATTGGACGCGACGTTCAGGGACGAAACCGCCAAGTTGACGGCGACGTTCTTGCATGTACTGCATAGCCGGATGGTTCTCGTCTGGCTTGTAGTACGGCGCATTGTAAGGATCTTCGAGCTGAGAATCTGGGATATCTAAGTGAAGAGTATCGCGCAGTAGCTTCAAATCATCAGAGTTGAGCTTCTTCATCTGGTGGGTAGAGTTACGTCCAGCGAAGTTAGATCCAAGGACGTAGCCCTTGACGGTGTGGGCCAAAATAACGGTCGGCGCACCTTTATGTTCGGTTGCAGCCTTGTAAGCGGCGTAGACCTTGCGGTAATCGTGGCCACCACGCTTGAGCTTCCAGATTTTTTCATCAGACCAATCAGCAACCATGGCCTTGGTGCGCGGATCGCGACCGAAGAAATGTTCGCGGATGTAGCCGCCGTCGTTTGCCTTAAAGGTTTGATAGTCGCCGTCAAGGGTGTCGTTCATGATGTTGACAAGTGCGTTATCTTTATCTGCAGCTAAGAGTTCATCCCACTCTCGGCCCCAAATGACCTTAATAACGTTCCAGCCAGCACCGCGGAAGGAAGCTTCGAGTTCTTGAATGATCTTGCCGTTTCCACGTACCGGACCGTCAAGACGTTGCAAATTACAATTGACGACGAAGGTGAGGTTATCAAGTTGCTGCGAGGCGGCAAGATGTAGCACACCGCGTGATTCGACTTCGTCCATTTCGCCGTCGCCCATGAACGCCCATACGTGCTGAGCGGAGGTATCTTTGAGCCCGCGACCTTCCAGGTAGCGGTTATACCATGCTTGGTAAATGGCTGAGATTGGTCCTAAGCCGAGGGAGACGGTTGGGTATTCCCAGAAGTCATCCATCTGACGAGGGTGTGGGTATGAGGGCAGTCCGCGGCCACCAGATTGGCGGGATGCTTGCTGACGGAAGGAATCAAGATCAGCTTCGGTCAGGCGTCCTTCGAGGTATGCACGGGCATAATTGCCCGGGGAGGAATGGCCTTGGAAGAAGATGTGGTCACCGCCACCAGGGGCATTCTTGCCGCGGAAGAACCAGTTTTGTCCCACTTCGTAGAGGGTAGCTTGAGCAGCATAGGAAGAAATATGGCCGCCGACGGCGATTCCAGCGCGTTGCTGGCGTGTTACCTGTACTGCGGCGTTCCACCGGGTCCACCGACGGAACTCACGTTCGAGTTGCTCATCACCTGGGTAGTATGGCTCATCTTCTGCAGCGATGGTGTTGATGTAGGGGGTGACAATATTGTGTGGGAATTGAATACCCCGCGTGCGAGCCAGACGTTCCATTTCCATCAACAAGTAGCGGGTACGCGGTCCGCCTTTTTCCTCGATTAAGCCATCGAGTGAATCGAGCCATTCTTGGGTTTCTTCAGGATCGATATCTGGAATTCGGTTAAACAGGCCGTTCAAAAGTGGCCGTGTGGGTTGTGAGCTCACGTCTTCTCCCTCGCTAGTTGTTATCTTGCATCATCGCGATAGATATATTCGGGATCTTGTGCTCCGATGCGCTAGTTCTAATTTACCGCGAAATAGGCATTCAGTCCTAGATGTAACCGAAAACAATTCATGGGAGAACGCTCACGAAATTCCGAGCACGGGCTGATCGGGCGGGTTTCTGCTGGTTGTTTGTGTGTAAAGATGCACGAATGGTCAATAGTTGCCTAGAATATCTTATGAACAT
The DNA here is from genome assembly GCF_023973165.1 of Arcanobacterium pinnipediorum. NCBI lineage: Bacteria > Bacillati > Actinomycetota > Actinomycetes > Actinomycetales > Actinomycetaceae > Arcanobacterium > Arcanobacterium pinnipediorum. The sequence goes on from NZ_CP099547.1 coordinate 826,790, forward strand.
ACAGCTGTATGTTGATGCATGGCATAACGCCGTTACATGAAAGGAAGGTCCGGTGTCCGGGTCTACTGGGAACGAGGCTTACGGTTTCGGTCAGGGTGCTGTCGTTCAAGAGTTTGGGTATGATGACGATGTTGTTTTTGAGTTGCGCGATGAGATTGAGGCTGCAACTGGAAACGAACTTGAAGATGAAGATTATCGTGGCGTAGCCGACGGTGTCCTTGCGTGGTGGCGTTCAGATGATGGCGATGTTGACGATCTGACGGACTATCTTGTTGATGCCGCAGCTTCATTAGATTCTGATTTAGCAGTCGTTTGGCTCCTTGTTCCAGCTCCACGCGAAGAGCTCCATGTACCAGTTGATGATGTTAATGATGCTGCTAAAACTGCAGGTATGTCAGTGACGCGTTCTATGGGTGTCGATAAGCGCTGGACTGCGTATCGCATCACAGTTTCCCGATCGCGTTGATTTCAGTTTTGACATAGTGGCAGATCCGGGCTAAGCTGTCTCTCGGACTCTTAGCTCAGTTGGTAGAGCAACGCGTTTACACCGCGTGTGTCATCGGTTCGAGCCCGGTAGGGTCCACTCAGGGAAATAGCCAAGTGAAATACTCTAAAGTGAGTTTTCGGTTGGCTATTTTTTATTGCAAGTCTGGGTGCGCAGGGGTATGGTGGCTCTTCGGTCTTTAGTGGCTCTTCGCGTTTTGGTAGCTTTTTGTATTGGGATGTTTAACTCGGATGTTCAGTTCTGATCAATGGGTGGAACACAATCTACTTTGGGTGGAATGCGACCTACTTTCCGGGCTAGCGGACAATTGTTATTGATGGTTTTGCTGTTTTTCGTTGCTAGGGTGGGGTTTTCTGGAAAGAAACTCGTTTCGACTCGAGTTTTTGGTTGGACAATAGTTATTGATTTTGTTGCCAGTTATCCGCGTGATAGCAGGGAAAAATTGTGGTGAAAGTCGGTTGCATACTAGTGGGTATGAGATCGAACAAGAAACACTGCCCTACTTGTGGTGAAGGCATGGTCAAAAACGGTAAAGACAAATGCGGCCACCAACGCTGGATCTGCTGCTCATGCAAGGTAACCTCGCGTTGGCATAACGACGTCACTTCGCGGGATTTGCGCGCGTTCTTAGACGTTCTGACTGGGAAAACCACGCAGCGAGAACTTCCTGGACAGGGCCGGACCTTCCGACGCAGGAGCGCTGTGTTGTGGGAGATCTGGCCGATATGCGAACCCGATGGGCAAGACCACCGCGTGATCCATGTTGATGGTATCCATTTAGGCCGCGATGCTGTCATTCTGATCGCCTGCAGCCCCGAATATGTGATTGCCTGGCATGTGGCCAGACGTGAATCGACCCAAGCCTGGCTGGACCTGCTCGCGAAAATCCCACCACCCGGTATGGTCGTGGCTGACGGGGGCACAGGTTTCACAACAGCTCGGGCACGATTGTGGCCCTCCACGCGTGTCCAACGCTGCACGTTCCACGCCTATCAACAGGTCAAACGCTACACGACCACACGCTCACGAACTGAATGTGGCAGACAGCTCTACCGGATCGGTGTTGATCTATTGCATGTGAAAACTCCCGCACACGCGCACGCATGGATCGATAGCTTCTATGCTTGGCGTCACCGTTGGGCTGGGTTCCTGGCCGAGAAAACCCGTAACGAGAAAGGAAAACTAGTCGATAAACACGAGCGGCTCGTCAAGGCTGGCAATAGTCTGTCTAGGCTGGTCGATAGTGGCCATTTGTTCACGTTTCTCAATCCCGATCTTTACGATGACGGAGAAATAATCGGTTCTCTACCAGCGATGAATAACCAGATCGAGGGAGGTATCAACTCGCCTTTACGTGAACTGCTGCGCCGTCATCGGGGTATGAGTATCGATCACCGGATCCGTGCAGTGTCATGGTGGTGCTACCTACACACCGAGAACCCTGCCAACCCAGCCGAAATCCTGCGTATCATGCCCACCAACACGGACATCATGCGCGCTTACCAGCAAGCCGCAGCCCGACACCGAGCCGACCACAACAACCATCGCTGGGGCAACGGCCTTGACTGGAACGAACTCCACACCCACACACCCTACCGCAACGACTACTAACCCAAAATCAATAACTTTTGTCCTATAACCCTACTTTCCTGGCTTTTCCTCATCTTCTCTTCTTGTCGTTGAGTATTTCTTCTATCCGCATCTTCTTGTCGCTGAGCATTTCTTCGAAACGGTAGGTTATATCTTGACTGCTAACTTAGAGTCATTGTTTGCTGTGGTTATTAACTGGATACAAGCTGCAAGGGTATTAACCGGCTATAAGCTACAGGTTCCATATATGTTCTGATTACTAGCCCACAACAATCTATCGACTAGCTCTCAACGATCTATCGACTAGCCCATAACTGTCCATGACTGCTGGTTTTCAGGCCAACCACGCTATCAACATCAGTTCTCCTTCCTGCCTACCTGCAATATATCGAGGTGAACAGTCACTATAGGCTAACTCAACCTAGTTTTATTCTGAAATGTCTGGTTTCTAGGGTTGGTGGTGAGGTTGGCCTGTTACAAAACCGGGGTATACGGGGCGATGTCCTCATATACGGGGACATCGCCCCGTATACCCCGGTTTTGGGCTCAGTAGCGACGACAAACATACGATAAGCGCTGTAGGTGCGTACAAAAGTTGCATGCGCCTACAAGAAGTGTGGCCGAGAGGCTGCATGCGCCACCAAAAGGCATATGTGCCTATAAAAATGTGGCTGGTTATAGCTCAAGCTATAACCAGCCACAAATCCTAGTCGTAGGGATTTACGACATCTGATCAAACGGAACGAAATCAGCGAATAAAGCTGTTGCATCTGAATTTTCTCCAGAGTCAACGTCTTTTTCTGGTCGCCGGAATGTCTGCGCAAGTTGAGCAAGCTCGCCACCAGTGCGCGCTATGCGACGCTCAAGCGTTGCACCTCCGCGTCCATCAGAATCCTTTGCCGCCACACCAAAGTCCTCGGTTGCCGCATAGACGGCAGTGGGAGCAGTAATAGCGTGCAGGTAGGTAAACAGTGGACGCACCGCATGCTCAGTGACGAGTGAATGACGAGGCGTGCCACCCGTAACACCAATGGCTACGGGCTTGCCTTTTAGTGTGTCTTCTGGAAGGACGTCAAAGAATAACTTAAACAGTCCCGAGTAAGACGCGTTGTAGGCAGGCGTTACCGCGATGACAGCATCTGCTCGAGCCAGATCATTAAATGCCAGTTCGAGTTCCGGTGATGGAAAGCCCGTAAGTGCAGCATTTGTGATCGCAGCGGCAAAGTTCCGCAGCTCAATGACAGAATAGGTAGCATCCTTCGCTGCGTCCACGGTTGCGTGAGCAAGTTTTCGTCCGAGTGTACTTGTTGCCGAAGACTCTGACAACGAAGCTGACACGACAACTATCTTCACAGCACTCACCTTCTACTTGTTAAGCTTGATCAAGTTATCTGCGTGCTTAACAGCTGCTTCATCGTTTTCTTGCTGTTCGTAGAACGAACCGCCGGTAACATCGTCAACTAGCACGCGACCGTCATCATCAACAGATAGTGGGCCGCGAGCTGCAACGCGAGCAGCATGGGTTGGCGCATCTGGAACGCCAGGTTTACGCATCGCGTCAAACTCTTTACGCAAGACTGGCACGATCTCACCCAGGTAATCAATTTGCTCATGGACCTTCGCTAGTGGCAAACCAGCGTGGTCGATGAGGAAGAGCTGACGCTGGTAGTCACCAACGTGCTCACGGAAACCAAGGGTGCGATCGATAACTTCTTGTGGGGAACCAACAGTAAGCGGAGTCTGAGAGGTGAACTCTTCCATCGTTGGGCCGTGACCGTAAACTGGTGCATTATCGAAGTATGGTCGGAATTCGCGCTTAGCAGTTTGCGAATCCTTAGCCATGTAGAACTGGCCACCCAAACCAACGATCGCCTGTTCTGCGGTGCCGTGACCGTAGTGGGCGTAGCGCTGGCGGTAAAGCTGAATCATGCGCTTGGTGTGGCTCATTGGCCAGAAGATGTTGTTATGGAAGAAGCCATCACCGTAGTATGCGGCGAGCTCTGCAATTTCTGGCGAGCGGATCGAACCATGCCAGACGAATGGAGCTACATCGTCGAGTGGGCGTGGGGTAGAGGTGAAACCGCGTAATGGTGTGCGGAACTTACCTTCCCAGTTAACTTCGTAGTTATCCCACAGCTGACGAAGGAGGCCGTAGTTCTCTACAGCGAGTGGAATGCCCTGGCGAATGTCTTGACCAAACCATGGGTAGACCGGGCCGGTGTTTCCACGACCCATCATAAGATCTAAGCGACCATCGGCAAGGTGTTGCAACATGGCGTAATCTTCAGCGATCTTGACTGGATCGTTGGTGGTGATCAACGTGGTTGCGGTTGAGAGTGTGATCTTCTTCGTCGAGGCAGCAATGTAACCCAAGATGGTTGTTGGTGAGGAAGAGAAGAATGGTGGATTGTGATGCTCACCGATGGCGTAGACGTCAAGTCCGGCATCTTCTACGTGCTGGGCAATCTCAACGGATGCCTTGATACGCTCATGTTCAGATGGAGTCTTGCCATTTGTTGGATCAGTTGTAATATCAGAGACGGAAAAAACGCCGAACTGCATAGTCATAATAAGTTACCTTTCAGGAGCTAACATACAACGGGTGGGGCACCTATTTAGGCGCCCCACCGGCGTCGTTATTGTTATGAAGAAGTTGTGAACTCAGGCTTCCTTTACCAAAGCGAGTTCGAGCTCGAGCTTGATCTTGTCAGAAACCATGACGCCGCCAGCTTCAAGTGCGCCGTTCCAGGTGATGCCGAAGTCCTTGCGGGAGATGTCTGTTGCGCCTTCGAAACCAATGCGAAGCTTGCCTTCGTGGTCAGTGATTGCGCCACCGAATTCGAATGGAATGGTGATGGACTTGGTGGTTCCGCGGATGGTGAAGTCACCGGTGATTTCGACTGTTTCATCATCGACTACCTTGATGTCGGTAGAACGGAAGGTGATGCTTGGGTAAGTTTCTGAGCCGAAGAAATCATCGGAACGAAGGTGGTTATCGCGCATCTCGTTGCCGGTGTTGATGGAATCAGCCTTGATGTTGACTTCTACAACACCATTTTGTGGTGCAGAAGCATCGCCTTCAGCAAAACCTTCGAATTCGCCGAAGTTACCGCGAACCTTGGTAACCATAGCGTGGCGTGCTACGAAGCCGAGGCGGGAGTGAGCTGCGTCGATGATGAACTTGCCGTTGAGATCTTTGAGAGCGGTCATTGTTTTTCTCCTTTTATGAGAATGTTTTCGATTCTTAGTTCCGAAGTGTTCTTCCGAACTGACAAGAATTAGTTTAATAGGAAACGATTGAAATGTCAACTAATGTTGAAAAGTGCCATCTTTCGTTGAATTATCAACGAGGAGTATGGTTGGATAAGAGGCGCGAGGTGCGCTCCGGGATACTTTTAGGTTACGGCATTGAGTAAATGTGCCGTCGTATTTTTTCAAAATATCCGCGTTTAGCGCAATCTGCCGGTAATTCTACTGGGAATTCGATTCCACATCTTAGCAGTTTGTGTTTACTAATCTTCAATATGGTTGTATGGTTGATAGTGACCAATACAACATTTGTCAATGGAGGAAAGAATGGCGAAGATCGTTGTACTTGGCGCTGGCGTATCGGGGCACACTGCCGCGCTCCATCTCAAACGCCTTGTGGGAAAGAAACACACAGTTCATGTTGTCACACCCAACTCGCACTGGAATTGGATCCCGTCCAATATATGGGTTGGTACTGGCGATATGCCTAAATCCAAAGTTGTTTTCCCACTTGCCAAGATATATCAGAAACAGAAAATCGAATTCACCCAAGCTCGCGCAACTGAACTTCATCCCGATGGTGCAGGTGAAGATAGTCGCCCCTACGTCGTCGTCGAACATACCTCAGCGCAACGGCGCGGTGAGAGCGAAAAAATATATTACGACTACGTCATTAATGCGACCGGGCCAAAGCTCAATTTCGCGGCCACCGAAGGTTTGGGACCAGAAGCGGGCAACACCGTTTCAGTGTGTACTGCCAACCATGCAGATCATGCAGCTAAAGAACTGGCAAAAGTCATCGATAAAATGCGCGCCGGACAGCGCCAAACGCTCGTGATTGGAACCGGTCACGGTACGTGTACGTGCGAAGGAGCAGCATTTGAATACACGTTCAACGTCGAACATACCGTTCGGCAAGCCGGCGTACGCGATATGGCAGATATTATCTATTTCACCAACGAAGCTGAACTCGGTGACTTCGGAATTGGCGGTATGACTTTCCTTGAAAACGGATACAAAACAGATGCCAAGATCCTGACCGAATCCCTCTATCGCGAACGAGGCGTCCTACCTATCGTTGGCGCCCACCCACATAAGATTGACAAAGATACCATCTACTATGAAACCCTAGATGGCAAGCACCACGAGTTGCGCTATGACTTTGCCATGTTACTCCCGCCTTTTGGTGGCGCCGGAATTAAAGCCTACGATGCTCACGGCGAAGATAAAACAGATCAACTCTTCATGCCCAACGGATTCATGAAAGTCGATGCCGACTACACCAAGAAACCGTTCGAAGAATGGAAGGCCTCCGATTGGCCATCAACCTACGAAGTTCCTGGCTATAACAATATCTTTGCAATCGGTATTGCCTTTGCGCCTCCCCATCAACTCTCGCGCCCACAAACCACCCCGAATGGCACCTTGATAGCGCCTTCGCCTCCGCGCACCGGTATGCCATCAGGAGCCATGGGCAAGGCCGTAGCAATTACCATTGCTAACCGGCTAAAGAACCCACAAGCACCCGCCGAACATGCGTCGATGGCCGACATGGGTGCAGCCTGTGTAGCATCTGCTGGAACTGGCTTGTTTAAAGGCTCAGCAGCTGCGATGACGCAGCGTCCAATCGTCCCCAACTTCGACCGTTATCCAACCGGGCGAGATTTGAAACATACCAAGGGCGAAATCGGTCTCCACGGGCATTGGGTCAAACTCATGTTGCACTATTTGTTCATCTACAAAGCCAAAGCTAAGTTTGGCTGGCCATTGATTCCGGAGTGATAACAATGAATGAAACACCAGATAAGAGCGTGGCGGGACAACCGATATTGGATGTCTCCAAAGCTCCCATGCCAGATAACAAAGTGTTGAACTTCCGCAAGAGCGTACTACGTCAGTTACCGCGCTTTGCGGCGTTTAACTTACGAATCATGGGAATGGTTATCAAAGGCCACAAGCCCGAATAGCCTGTAGGCTAGTGAAGGCGAGGCTGGGAACTTTTCTCAGCCTCGCCTTCTTTTGTAATGCGGGCTCTTTAGGATAATGTGGAGTTATGTCGATCACTGTTGCAGATGTTATAGCCGTTATGGAGAGCGTGTTTGAGCCACGCCTCGCAGAAGAATGGGATCGGATCGGTCTTGTTGCCGGCGATCCGCACACCCGCGTTTCCCGAATCGGATTTGCGGTAGATCCCTGTCAAGCCACCGTCGCTGAGGCTGTAGCACGGCAAGCAGATATGCTCATCACTCACCATCCGTTGTTTTTACGCGGCACGTCCACAGTAGCGACGACGACGGCGAAGGGCTCGTGGGTACACACGCTGATAAAGAACGATATCGCTTTATACGCTGCTCACACGAACGCCGATGCCGCACCAACCGGATCAGCTGTTGCGCTTGGCAAGCTCTTGCAGTTAGAAAACATGCGCCCACTGGCACCGAACCCCAACCAGCCAGAGCTAGGAATCGGGCGCGTAGGTGAACTACCGCTGACCATGTCGGTACGCGAACTGGCTCAACGGTTACACGGATTACTGCCACACACCCAGCCGGGCGTTTTAGTCGGAGGAGATCCAGAAAAAATCGTGCGCACAGTTGCTCTCTCGCCCGGGTCAGGGGATTCATTCTTGGCCGCTGCCAACGAGGCTGGAGCAGACGTATATATTTGTGCAGACCTGCGCCACCATCCGGCAACAGATCATTTGTGGAGTGGGGGATGTGCTTTAATTGGTTTAACCCACTTCGCCTCCGAATGGCCAGTTCTTCCCGCGATGGCACAGGCAATCACTGATAGCCTTGACGTAGATACCTATATTTCGACCATCGTCACCGACCCGTGGACTCTTCGGATCTGACCGACAACTCCAAAAGGATCATATTATGTATCACGCACCTCGCGCCGACCAGCTCGCCCTCCTTGACGTTGTCGAGCTAGATTCTGCCATTGCTCGTCTTAATCGAGACAATTTGCGCCATCCTTTGCGCGAAGAAGTAGGGCAGATCATGAATCTTATTGCAGCCGTTGGGCGAGAAATCGTTCAAGCCGAAGAAGACCTCCAGGCAAGCCAGGCCGCACTTGACGAAGCAAGTGCAGCTAGTGAGCGGGCGCGCGCCGTCGTCGTCGAAAAAGAACAGCGGTTAAATGCTGGTACCGGGATGGACTCCCGGCAACTGTTAACGTTGCAAAGTGAGATTGAAACTAACCGCGCGCAGCTAGAAGAAGCCGAAAACGCCGAATATGAGATTTTGGAACAGCTCGAGAAGCTCGAATCACAGTTAGCTGATGCGCGTGAACGGCACACCAATCTCAATGCTGAACTGGTTAAGCAGCGTGCGCTCTTGGAAGACGACGTCGACGATATTGAGCGCCAGCGCAACGATATCCAGATTCGTCGCGACTCAATCTATGGAGTGCTTGCCGAGCCACTCAAACGGGCCTATGAACATGCGGTTGCTCACGGGGGCCTGACAGTGATCGCATTGCGTCCGGACGGCTCTACCAGTGGTGGGGTAGAGCTCTCGCCGATTGAAGTAAGCCAGATCCGGCAATCAGATCCAGATACATTCCATATCAGTGACGATTACGGCTGTATTGTGATTAGAGATCCAGATTTTCCACTAACGTAAGGGTACGTGTTTTGCCCGGTGGATCGAGTTCGACGCCGGTGATCACCCCATCATCAATGAGACTATGAGCGAACTGGGCGAGTTCTTCGCCATCTTCAACAACAGTTTTGCTGCGGATCAAAGCCCCGGCGAGTAGTCCGCGGTAATGCTTTGCATTATGGGAGACAACTTTACGTTCGCCGTTCTTGATTCGCACCGCGTTAATAAGCACGTGCTCAGCCTCGTGCGGCGGATCCCATACCCGATAGGCGCTAGAGCGAGCGTCGATCACCAGCTCGTGGCCTGCAAACTCAGCATTTTTGAATGCTTTCTTCCATAACGTTTTTGTGTTTCCAGCATCGGGTAGCACCGTGCCCATCGCTAGGCGATAAGCAGGAATCAGATCTGAAGGGCGCGTGAGCCCGAAAAGACCAGAAAATATCAGGATATGGTTATCGGCGCGTTTCATATCTGCCGCGGTGGCGCTGGCAAAGTCAAGCGCATTGAATAGCACACCGGTATAGACCTGTGATGCCGGGGCACACGGTAACTCCCACAGGGCACGTTGCCGATCAACCTCATGAGCGAGCCGGCTTCCCACGTTGAGGATCTTTAACGCATCATCTCGCTGTGATACGGCTATCAGCTCAGTGATGAGCTTTCGGCGAACCTCGCTAAACTGCGGGAAAGCTAAGGAATCTACGTCTAGAGCTGGGCCGTGAGAAGGTTGAGTTTTGCCCTCAGAGGGCGGTAAAAGAATAAGCACGTTCCCAGTTTATGCAAAGCTGAGGTAAGATGCAGGTGCGAATGAGTTGGCTAGGCGGCCGCGTGAGCGTCAAGCTCCCGAGGAACGTCCGGGCTCTATAGGGAACGGTGGTGGATAACATCCACTCGGGGTGACCCGCAGGCTAGTGCCACAGAAAGTAAACCGCCGCGGTAACGCGGTAAGGGTGAAAGGGCGAGGTAAGAGCTCACCGCGCAACGAGTGATCGTTGTGGCATGGTAAACCCCACCGAGAGCAAGACCGAGCAGCATGCGTTGAGGCGTCCCGTTGAGCATGCGGGTAGGTTGCTTGAGCTTATCGGCAACGATAAGCCTAGATGGATGGTCGCCACGCTTGTTCTTCAAGCGGACAAAACCCGGCGTATCGGCCGGCTCATTGGCATCAAATGATGGTGGGTAGCCACGGTGTGGCTACCCACCATGATTTGATTAAGGATTCTACAACGCTAAGCGCGCTCAGAAAAAGTTGGAGTTAGGCTTGCTCTTGAGCAGCCACGAGAGCTGCACCAGCAATGCCAGCAGTGTTAAATAGCCGCGCCGGTTCAAGGTCAGCACGAGTGGATAAGAATCCAGAGAACTCATCAAAACGCGTTGAAATTCCGCCACCTAAAATAAGGGTATCGGGGGAGAACAGCATTTCTACCATATCGATAACATCTTGGAGCCGTTGCGCCCACTGTTCTAGGGAGAGGTTTTCTTTGGTGCGAATCGAAGAAGCTGCCCACTTTTCTGCCTTGAGACCGTTGGGCAGTAAGATATGGCCCATTTCGGTGTTCGGTACGAGCATTCCATCGCGCACCAAGGCTGAACCAATACCAGTTCCCAGAGTCAAGACGATAGTGGTACCGTCTTGGCCATGTGCTGCGCCAAACTCGGCTTCGGCAAGACCAGCTGCATCGGCGTCGTTAAGAACAACGACGGGCCGGCCAACGTGCGCACTCATCAATTCCGCAACGTTCATTCCCACGAAATCTTGGCTTAAATTTGCCACCAGTGGGCATACGCCGTTGATGATTGGTGCTGGGAAGGTAACACCAACAGGAATGTTTGGTTCCATATCAAAGGAATCAACGATTTGGGAAACAATATCTGCAATAACCTCCGGCTTAGCTAGTTCCGGGGTGGGGATGCGCTTTTCTTCGCCAATAAATTCACCAGTGGCAGTATTGACGATTGCGCCTTTAATCCCTGAGCCACCGATATCAACACCAATAGCTTGAGCCGAAAGTGGGGTAGTCATTGTTTCTCCTTTGAACACTGTGTTGTAAAAGTTGGTTTGGACGATTGTTAACGTGGCATAGCTGGCGACGTTTGGCCTTGGGTGGGCAGCGTAAGAATTTCAGCGCCAGTTTCGGTTACGACGATGGTGTGTTCCCATTGCGCACTGCGCTTGCGGTCTGCGGTAACCACAGTCCAGCCGTCATCCCACTGGTCCCACCGATGGGTGCCAAGAGTTAACATTGGTTCTACGGTAAAAACCATGCCAACTTTGATCTCATCATCAAAGTTGGGTGCAGCATCGTAGTGGGGGACGATGAGACCAGAGTGGAATGCTTCGCCAACTCCGTGCCCGGTATAATCTTCGACGTCACCATAGCCGAAACGTTTGGCATATGATTCAATAACACGCCCGATCACGTTAATCCTGCGCCCTGGCTTTACTGCCCGGATACCGCGCATCATCGCATTATAGGTACGTTCGCACAGATCGCGTGATTCTTGATCTACTTCTCCGGCATAAAACATGGCGTTGGTATCACCGTGTACACCGTTTTTGTAGGCGGTGACATCTAAATTGATAATATCGCCTTCGCGAAGCTCAGTTGAATCGGGAATCCCGTGGCAGATCACTTCATTAATCGAAGTGCAAATAGATTTCGGGAAGCCCATATAGTCCAAACACGAAGGATAGGCACCCATATCACAAATGTATTCGTGTGCAATGCGATCAAGTTCGTCGGTGGTGATCCCGGGGCGCACTGCCGCTCCGGCAAGATAGAGAGCATCGGCAGCAATCTGGGAAGACAGGCGAATGCGTTCAATCGTTTCTGCATCTTTAACATCTGAGGCGGTAACAACTTCGGGGCCATCATGGAAAAGATATTCTGGACGTTCAATTGACGGTGGAACGCGACGTTTAGGCGACAGGGTACCGGGTACCAAAGTATGAGCTTGCATAGTTATTATTCTAATCGTTATTTGTTGGAAGTATAGGTAAGATAACCAGAATCAGCGAGCGGTTTTCGCATATTTATCGTTTAGTCATTAAACCGATGCTGATCGTCGGGGAAGGTACGGGCACGCACGGCTGCATTGTATGCCAGCGCTGCCTTTTTGAGCTCTTGACCAACATCACCGAAAACCTTGACGAACGAGGGTTGCCAGTCAGTCATTCCAGCCATATCAGTCCACACTAAAACTTGGCCATCGGTATGTTCACCGGCACCGATACCGATAGTTGGAATCGCTAGATCTTTAGTGATCTGGGTAGCTACCGCAGCAGGTACTAATTCTAAAACGACGGCGATCGCACCAGCTTCAGCTACGGCAACCGCATCTTTGCGCACCTGATCGGCACTATCGCCACGGCCTTGGACTCGCGGACCACCCAGAGCATTTTCTGACTGAGGCGTGTAGCCGATGTGGGCAACAACGTTGATACCGGCACGCACAATAGCTTCAATCGTAGGCGCCATGCGCACTCCGCCTTCTAGCTTGACCGCAGAGGCTCCCGCACGAATAAGTTTAACCGCATTAGCGACCGCATCAGCTGGCGAGGTTTCGTAGGATCCAAACGGCAGATCGGCGACGACGAAAGCACGGCGTGCTACGCGCGCCACAGCGCTTGTAGCCAGAACCATCTCATCGATTCCAACCTGCGTCGTTGAATCAAAACCGAGCATCACATTGGCATACGAATCGCCAACAAGAAGCATATCGGTACCCGCCTCATCAAAAATACGAGTAGTGATTGCGTCATATGACGTAAGCATAGTAATCGGGGTACCTTCGGCTTTCATCTGCGCCAAATGATGAGCACGTACGCGCTTGATTGTCATTGCATAAACCTTTCTTTTTCGCACGTCCCATTCTAGTGCATGTTATCGAAAGTTCTATAGCTCGAACCACACTCTCTTGTGGCACAATAAAGTCAAGCAATAATGAGGAAAGAGAGCGCCATGGACACTCAGCAAGAACATGTTATCGCTACGGTAGAAGAACAAAAAGTTCGTTTCATCAGACTGTGGTTCACCGACGTGACTGGCACGTTGAAATCAGTGGCTATTCCGCCAGCCGAGCTCGAAAATGCCTTCAGTTCTGGCATCGGTTTTGACGGCTCAGCAATCGAGGGCCTCTCGCGCGTCCACGAAGCAGATATGGTGATCAAACCCGACGCCTCCACTTTCCAAATCCTGCCCTGGGACGAATCAGGTGAGCCATGTGCGCGCATGTTTTGCGATATTCACACTCCCGATAACCAACCAGCGCGTTCTGATCCCCGCGGCGTCCTACGTCGGGCACTGCAGCGCGCCGCCCAAGCCGGATTTACCTTCCACGTCCACCCAGAAGTCGAATTCTATCTCTTCCAACGCCAAACCCACACTAATGGAGACCCAATCCCAATCGATAATGGCTCCTATTTCGATCACGTCTCACGTCCACTAGCGCAAAGTTTTCGCGCTCAAGCTGTGCGTGAACTCGAACAAATGGGAATCCCCGTCGAATTCTCCCACCATGAAGCTGGCCCTGGTCAAAACGAAATTGACTTGCGGGTAGCAGATGCCCTAACCACAGCAGATAACCTCATGAGCCTGCGCACCGTGGTTGAGCATGTCGCAATAACCCAAGGTGTTGAAGCCTCATTCATGCCCAAACCCCTCATCGATCAACCCGGCAACGGCCTCCACATTCACATGTCGTTATTCGAAGGTGAAACTAACTCCTTCTTTGATCCCCTCAACGACTACAGCCTGTCTGAGATCGGAACCAAATTCGTTGCAGGGATTCTCCACCATTCACGTGAAATATCTGCCGTGACCAACCAACACATCAACTCCTACAAACGCCTATGGGCAGGCGATGAAGCCCCAGCCTATATCGCCTGGGGAAAGAATAACCGCTCCGCACTCATCCGCGTCCCTAGCTTTACCTCCACCGAAGGCCACAGTGCGCGCATCGAATACCGTGCACTCGACTCCGCCGTCAACCCCTACCTTGCGTTCGCCGTCATCTTAAACGCCGGCCTAGCAGGCATCGAACATGACTACGAAGTCCCCGAATCAATCGACACCAACATTAACGCCTTAAGCGCTCGCGAACGCCAGATTATGGGAATCGAAGAATTACCAACCTCGCTACACTCAGCAATCAAACTCGCCCAAAAATCTGAGCTTATCGCCTCAACCTTAGGCGAAGACGCCTTCGACTATTTTCTACGCAACAAACTACGCGAATGGAATGACTACCGCCAACAAATCACAGCCTTTGAACGCAAAGTCCAATACTGATCGCCATGGACCACATCGAAACTCTCCTCAACAGCGCACCCGATCCAACCCAAGCCAAGCTTGCCTATACGCGCCTGCGTGAAGGAATCGATCCTCCTAATGCGAAGCTGCTAGACCAGATTACAAACAATCTCCAATGCGCACAGCGCCTTGCAGCAATACTCGGCTTTTCTACTGCCCTTAGTGATCTGCTCATCGCTGCGCCACACCTGCTGCGCGCTATCGACGAACCATACAACGAAAAGCTCTCAATAGATAACAGTGACGACGAAGGCGAATTCATTACCTCCTTGCGCTTGGAATACTACCGTCACCTCATTGCCATCGTCGCACACGACCTCACCGCACCCAATCCCACCGATAGCCTCTACGATACATCCCAGCTACTATCTGACCTAGCTGGTGAAGTTCTAAAACAAGCACTTCGCGGTGCCCAACGCTGGGTAGAAGGCGGAGAGCTCATAAAGTTTTCGATTATCGGGATGGGGAAAACTGGTGCCCGAGAATTAAACTACGTCTCCGACGTCGACGTCATTTATATTGCTGAACCCAAACACGCAGACCTCCCCGAAACCGAGGCGATGCGCATCGGAAGCGCAATCGTGACCTGGATTACCCGCGCTGTGAGCGCTCGCGGGCAAATACCGCCGTTGTGGGAACTTGATGCTAATCTGCGCCCAGAAGGCAAGAACGGTCCATTAGTGCGCACCCTGGTCTCACATCAAGCCTATTATGAGCGGTGGGCTCAACCGTGGGAGTTTCAGGCGTTACTCAAGGCCCGCCCCCTTGCTGGAGATTGCGAACTGGGCCAACAATACATTGACTTCGTAACTCCACTCGTGTGGGGTGTTGCCAACCGGGAAGGTTTTGTCGACGATGTCCGGCGTATGCGCGAACGGGTTGTAGCTCATATTCCTCAAGCCAAAGCTGGTCGGCAGTTGAAACTTGGCGCCGGAGGTTTACGCGATATCGAATTTACCGTCCAGCTCTTACAGCTTGTCCACGGGCGCACCGATGAGTCTATTCGTCCCGCCGGCACAATCGATGCTATTAGAAAATTAAGCGCCGCTGGATATATTGGACGCGAAGCTGGGGCAAAACTCGAAAACCATTATCGGTTTTTGCGCGCACTAGAGCATCGAATCCAATTACAACGCCTGCGACGAACCCACGATGTACCTCGAGTTGAACAACTAGACGCTATCGCGCGCACTTTAGGGATGACGGCACACGAGTTAGAAGATCGTTGGCTTGCGGTTCGCCGCGAGGTACGCCAACTCCATACCGCAATTTTTTATCATCCGTTGCTCCCATCCTTAGCTTCCCTCGATCCCGATAATGTTGTCTTAGACGAACATGCTGCCAGAGCACGTCTGGCAGCTATAGGTTTTAAAAACCCCGATCTGGCTTTGCGTAATATTTCAGTCTTGACAGCTGGACTATCACGGACGGCTACGATTCAACGCCATGTGCTACCTGCCATGATTGGATGGATGTCCCAGGCAGTTGAACCAGACCATGGACTCAACGCATTCCGTGACGTCTCTCAGCGATTGGGAACTACATCGTGGTATATGCGCTTACTACGCGATAGCGCATTGGTTGCTCCGCGCTTGGCACACGTTTTGGCTACTTCACGATACCTCGCCCAGTTACTGCCTTCTTTACCCGATGCGATCACATGGCTCGACGACGATCAGCAATTACGACCGCGCACCGCAGAAGAATTGAGCATCGAACTATCGGCTCTACTCAGCCGCCGCAAAACAGCCCACGATAAAGCTTTAGCCGGCCGCTATCTTCGCCGGCGCGAAATATTACGGATGGCCCTAGGCCAAACGCTCAATGTTGTTTCTGCACACCAAGTTCGCCGTGCGCTAAGCGACGCGATGGATATTGCGGTGAGTGCCGCACTTGCAGGTGCCTTGCACCAAGGCCATCGTCACGCGCGACACTGTGTTATTGCGCTAGGAAGTTTAGGAGGTGGAGAAATAGGATATGCCTCAGATGCAGATCTTATCTTTGTGTATGATCCGCTCCCTGGAAGCACACCAGAAGCAGCAGGTGATGAAGCACAGCAGGTTGCCAGTTCCACACTCCAGCTTTTGAAAGTTGCTGGGCGAGAACCGCCGGTTAATGTTGATACCACATTGCGCCCGGAAGGAAAACAAGGAGCACTAACCCGTTCGTTATCCTCCTACCAAAGCTACTATGAACGCTGGGCTCAAACATGGGAACAGCAGGCGCTACTTCGAGCGCGTTTTTGTGCTGGAGATCGTGATCTTGGCGATCAGTGGTTCGATATTATTAATCCTATTCGATATCCAAATACCGGCTTAACACCCGGGCAGCTGCGTGAGATCCGAATGCTCAAAATTCGTATGGAACGCGAACGCTTACCGCGAGGTGCTGATCCTACCCGGCATATCAAACTCGGCCGCGGTGGCATTAGTGATGTGGAATGGACTGTACAACTATGCCAATTACAGCACGGAGCACATCACTGGCAACTACGCACACCATCTACCATGGCAGCATTAGATGCAGCTGAAGAAGAAGGATTCATCCTTCCAGCTGACGCCGAGATTTTACGCTCAGCGTGGACTTTAGGGCATGTGATACGCGATCTCAACGTTTTAGGGACCGCAAAAACCGGTGCGAGCATTGATTTGGTGCCCGATGATCCGGTACTTCTTCGGTTACATGCCGCACTTAACGGCACCGCGTTAGCTACAAGCCAAGAGATCACCGAATCGTATCTGCGTTCATCGCGACGGGCACGAGCGGTTATGGAACAATATTTTTACGGCGAAAAGAGTTCTTAACAACGCAACAGGTGGGCGAAGGAGCAATTTATGAAACTGATCTTTGTTAGACACGGTCAAACGTATGCCAATGAACGTGCAGCACTTGACACTATCATCCCCGGAGCTGCGCTGACCGAACTGGGCTGGACGCAAGCTAACGCCGTCGTCGCCGATCTGTTGGACTACGAGCCGGACGCAATTTGGCGATCTGATACGTTGCGCACTGAGCAAACCGCAACTCCATTAGCAACCCGGCTGGGCTTAGAACCACACGTGCGCGCTGGACTACGGGAGATTAGTGCCGGGGATCTTGAAGGATCTACAGATGAGGCAGCGATGGCCGAATATATCGCTACGATGCGGGCATGGATCGATGGCAAACTTGACTTGCGTCTCGGCGGGGGTGATAGTGGCCAAGAAACACTCCAGCGTTGCGATGCGGTGATACGCGAAGTTGAACAATCAGGTGCCCACCGGCCAGTGATTTTTGCTCACGCAGCTATTATCACGTTCTGGTTAGGGATGCGGGCGAGCGGAATTACTGACCAGATGCGCGCTCTTCCCCTCCACAACACCGGCATTGCAGTGGTGGAGGGAAGTCTCGCAACCGGATATCGCGCACAGCGCTGGATGCATATTTATAAGCCGTAATACAGCTGGTATTCGTATGGATGAGGCCGCTGACGCAGTGGTTCAATTTCCATTTTTAGCTTGTAGTCGATCCAGGTAGTGATAATGTCTTCGCTGAAAACTCCGCCTTCGGTCAGATAATCGTGATCGGCTTCCAAAGCTCGCAAGGCCTCATCGAGGGTTGGCGGTAGCTGCGGAATCTGGGCATGTTCTTCAGGCGGAAGTTCATATAGATCTTTATCGATTGGGTCTGCAGGCTCAATTCGGCGCTTAATACCATCGATCCCGGCCATAACTTGGGCAGCAAATGCGAGGTATGGGTTAGCGGACGGATCAGGAGTGCGATATTCGATTCGTTTGGTCTTTGGTGATGTGCCGCCCGAAACCGGGATACGAATACATGCCGAGCGATTGCGTGCGGAATAGACGAG
Organism: Arcanobacterium pinnipediorum; assembly: GCF_023973165.1. Taxonomy (NCBI): domain Bacteria; kingdom Bacillati; phylum Actinomycetota; class Actinomycetes; order Actinomycetales; family Actinomycetaceae; genus Arcanobacterium; species Arcanobacterium pinnipediorum. Next base: position 844,898 of record NZ_CP099547.1, read on the forward strand.
ATTTACTGGTGCTTCGAAACCTGGAACCAGACGATGGAAGGAATTAACTGACGGGTTGGTGAAAGCAAGAAGCGAAGGTGCATGTTCGAGCAGGCCACCAATATACCAGCGAGCTAGATCAGATAAGCCACCGTATCCGCGTTCGTCGAAGAAGAGGGGTTGACCGTTCTTCCACAGTGACTGGTGGCAATGCATTCCAGAGCCATTATCGCCAAACAGTGGTTTTGGCATGAACGTCGCTGTTTTGCCAGCCTCGATTGCCGCATTTTTAATAACGTATTTGAACTTCATTAGGTCATCGGCGGCCGAGAGCAGGGTGGAGAATGTGTAGTTAATTTCTTGTTGTCCACCAGAACCAACTTCGTGGTGCGCACGTTCTATATTCAAACCAACTTTTTGGCATAGTTTAGTCATCGTGTCGCGCAAATCAGCCATCTGATCATGTGGGCCGACGGGGAAATAGCCAGCTTTTTGTTCGGTTTTGTAGCCGAGGTTGTGACCGTTTTCGTCGCGGCCGGTGTTCCAAAAGGCTTCTGCAGAATCCAGAGAGTAGAAGGAATGTTGTGGCGAATTGTGGTAGCGAACGTCATCGAAGATGAAGAATTCTGCTTCCGCACCGATATACACCGTGTCTGCTATTCCCGTTGATCGCACGTAGTCTTCGGCTCGTTGCGCGATGACGCGCGGATCACGATCGTAGGACTCGTTTGTAAATGGATCGACGACGAAATGGTTGATGACTAATGTTTTTGCCTGACGGAACGGATCGACGAAGGCCGACGAAAGATCAGGAATGAGCTTCATATCGGATTCATGAATTTCAGTAAATCCGCGGATAGATGAGCCATCGAACATGATGCCTTCGTCTAGGGAATCTGGATCGAAAGCCTGAACCGGGATCGTGAAGTGTTGCATCATACCGGGCAGATCGCAAAATCTAATATCAATAAATTCAATGCCTTCTTGGCGAATATAATCATGAGCTTGAGCTGACGATGTGAACATCAGAAAAGTCCTTCCTGCATCAGCATATTAGTGTCACTCATAGTTTAATGTGGGGATAGCTGCGATGTGCAACTACCCCCACAATGTGAGACGCATATTTTATCTATCGACCACGCATGCCGCGACGATCTGGGCGAGCCTTGTAAGGATCAATGCCCTTAGGGATACCAATCGGATTGGTTTTAACTGCGTCTAAACGATTAAACACCGCTTGAACTTCTTGGTTTGTGATCTGCTTTGGCAATTTGCGCATCGCACGTTGAAGTTTACGTAGTGGGACTTGGTCACTGCCATTTCCTGCCGAAATAATATGGACTGGAACATTGGGAATAATTCGACGCAAGGAATGACGTTCTTCGTTGGCGAGTTTTGCCGATCTGGCCTGATCTCCGTCGGTGATGAGCACGACGCCGGGGCGCCCGATGGCACGGAAGACCATGTCTTGGGTGCGCGCGTTGAACCGAACTGGTTCTTGGAGAATAATCCACCCGCGCTTAATTTGGCCCAATACCGCCGCAGCGGCGCCGGGGATGCCTTCAATTTTTGCGTACGAGGCACGCTTGACGAGCTCAACGAGAATGTAGAGCGAAAGTGTGACCGCAAGCAATGTGAAGAGAATTGGCCACAAAATCCATCGGCCGGTGAGCATTGCGATGACGACGCCGAGCGCGATACCACCTAGGAGAGGACCAAAGACGGCAAAAGGGGTCCACGAGTATGTTTCTTTTGAAATCCCGTAGGCCTCATGGAGGTAAGAATACCAGCGCTTCTTCTTAGCCTTTTTTACCTTTGCATTCTTTTGCTCTTTAGCCATGACTATCCTTTGTATTTTCGCGTATGGAACTATTGCCGATTTTACGTGACGAAACTGAAAAGCTCCAATGGGTTAGGAATATAACTGGAATCTATCTGAGGTTAGCGTTAAAACCGCGATCAGAATTGATGCAAGCGCGCATAAGAAGAAACCATAGGTAGCACTAGATTGGACGATTTGCCCGGTAAGTGCTGCCGAGGTTGCAACTCCGAGCACGTTGACAGAACCAAGTGCGGTCACTGCAACACCATCGCCGCCGCGAGGTGCGCGAGAACCGGCGAGAGTAAAGATGGCAACTGAAGCCGGTCCGATAGCTAGGCCAGTGATAAATACTGCGATGGCGAGATGGATTGGTGATGAAGCAAACGAACACAAGATTGAGCCGGCAGCTAATCCGCATCCGGCTAGAACTATTCGCAATGTATGCGAAAGTGAATCGGGTAAACTTACTGAGCCGAGCGCTGTTATAGCTGCGCTCAGGCCCATCATCGCATAAATGAGGCCAGCTTGACTGGCATTGTTGTGTTGTTGTGAAAAAGCGGTCACGGAGGTTTGGGCTGCGCCAAAAAACATTCCCAGTCCGAGCATTGCTAATAATGGCGTACGCACTGTGCGAACGACTTTAACAATTGACGGCATCTTCTTATCGGTGCCGTGGAAGGCTGGACCAACTGAATATTTAGATAGTGAAAAGGGGATAACGCAAAGTGCCACTATAGCGGCAGCAACGATAAGTCCTGCGTGCGGATTGAGGACTGATGCAATGATTCCTACTAGTGCTGGACCGAAGACGAATCCGATTTCATCGGCCATTGATTCCCAGGAAAGTGCTGCGCGTAGTTCTCTAGGCGAAGTGGTGATGGGATACCAGCGTACCCGAGCTAATGCACCGAGAGGGATGGTTGTAGCGCCAACGAAAACTGCAAGGAAGATGATGATTATAGCTGGCGTAGTGGGTGAGATGATCGTCGTTAATGCCACTAAGGCTAGGATATTGATGGGAGCGATGATCAATAAGGGGATGCGTTGGCCGTAGTTGTCGGTAAGTCGTCCTATTGTTGGGCCAGCGATTCCGGTTGCGATAGCGAGACCTGCTGAGGCTAAGGAAGCTTGCGCAACAGAATTAGTTACCACAGTTACTAATGTGAGGACCCCAATGATGGTCATTGATGTTGGGAATCGGCCGATTAGTGATATCGCCATATAGCTAGTTGAGGTAAGTTGGGGAAGTTGGCGATAACTTGAAAAATTACTCACATTGCTCCGATCAATGATTTTCACCCGGTTAAATCACAAGATTCTCATTTGCCATAGCTATTAGAAGGCTCTCCGATATCCGATGTTTGAGCACTGCCTGCGGTATTGGGAGATAGCCCAGTGGAGGAGTTAAGAATCTTGTTCTGGGAATATCTTGTGGGAAAGATGCGTGGGGGGTAAAAAGTGTGGTGGGATAACCAAGGGGTTGTCCCACCACACTTTTATTGTGTAGAAGAGGTTTTTACAAACCAAGTTCTCCAGCAAAATCTGCTTCTTCTAGACGCATCTTTACATCGCGTAAGAAACGGGATGCATCTGCGCCATCGACGATGCGGTGATCATAGGAGATGGAAAGGTAGCACTTAGAACGGATAGAAATGACGTCATTTCCGTCCTGATCTTGTACCACTCCTGGAGCCTTGAAAATAGCTCCGGTACCCATGATCGCAACGTTGGGCTGGTTGATGATCGGGGTATCAAAGAGAGCTCCGATTGACCCGGTGTTGGTGATGGTAAAGGTGGAACCAGATAGTTCATCTGAACCAATCTTGCCATCTCGGGTTCGGGCTGCCAGATCGCCGACGGCCTTTGAGATGCCAGCGATGTTAAGATCTCCAGCATTCTTGATAACTGGAACGAAAAGTCCCTTAGGCGTATCGACAGCAATACCTACGTGCTCGACATTGTGATAGACAATCTCGTTACCTTCCACGGAGGAGTTGATGATCGGGTGAGCCTTGAGAGCTTCGGTGGCAGCTTGGATGAAGAATGGTAAGAAGGTTAGCTTAACGCCTTCGCGAGCCAAGAAGCCATCTTTGGCAGCAGCGCGTAGTTTGACGATCTTAGTAACATCGACTTCCATGACTGTAGTGAGCTGTGCCGAGGTTTCGAGCGATTCGATCATGCGCTTGGCGATCGTCTTGCGCAAACCGGTCATCTTCTGACGAGTGCCGCGCTTTGAAGCAGCATCTTGAGCCTTGGAGGCAATTGCTGACTTTACAGAACTGGATTGAGCTGGTGCGCTCGGGGTAGCTGTTGCTGGGCTGGTTACCTGAGCAGCTGCTTGAGCGGCAGCCTGAGCGGCAGCTTGAGCGGCAGCTTCAATATCTTGTCGCCGGATCCGGTTGCCCACTCCAGTGCCAGTAACTGTTTGCAGATCGACGCCGAGTTCCTTGGCAAGTTTGCGCACAATTGGAGTTACATACGAGGATTTGCCATCTTCAGGGCTGGCCGCAACTGGACTTGCAACAGCCGGTGCTGGGGTAGCTGCAGGTGCAGGGGCAGCAGCCGGTGCTGGGGTAGCAGCTGGTGCTGGGGCTGGTTCTGGAGCAGATTGCGGTGCCGAAACAGGTTCAGCCGGGCTAGATCCGCCAATTACTGCAAGAACAGTACCTACTTCAACAGTCTCATCTTCTTGGACGATGATTTGTGACAAAACACCTGCAGCTGGAGCTGGAACCTCTGTATCGACCTTATCGGTAGACACTTCAACAATAGGCTCATCTTCTTCAACAGTGTCTCCGACTTGCTTCAGCCACGTGGTGACAGTGCCTTCGTTAACTGATTCGCCTAGTGCTGGCATCACAACATTGGTGCCCGCATCCGAACCGCCCGCAGGAGCTGGATCTTGACGCGGTGGTGCTTGTTCTTCAGCTTGCTCTTGTGGCAGTGGCTCTGCGCCTTCTCCCGAACCATCATTAGCTGCTGGCATAGCTGAGTTAGCATCGGATCCCGAACCATCACCAATATAACCGAGAACGGTACCAACATCGACGGTTTCGTCTTCATTGACGACGATCTTTTCAAGAGTTCCAGAAGCAGGTGCTGGAACTTCAGTATCTACCTTATCGGTGGACACTTCGACAATAGGTTCATCAACTTCAACATATTCACCAACTTGCTTGAGCCAGGTGGTAACTGTTCCTTCATTGACAGATTCGCCCAACGCGGGCATTTTGATTTCTTCAGACATGTGATACTCCCTGTCTCAGTTATGGGTATGGAGTGGTTTGCCAGCGAGAGCGAGAACTGCCTCACCTAGAGATTCATTTTGACTTGGGTGAGCATGGATAAGGCCATCAAAGTCTTCGGGGAATGCTTCCCAAGCTACCATCAGTTCGCCTTCACCGACCTGCTCACCCATACGAGCGCCGATAGCATGGAATCCAACAATAGGACCATTCTTTTCGCGAACCAATTTAACGAAGCCAGTCGTACCAAGCATCTGGGATTTACCATTACCCGCAAGATTAAACTCAGCAACTTCGATGTTCTCTTTACCGTATTTTTCCTCGGCCTTGGGCTGGCTTAACCCAACAGAAGAGATTTCTGGATCACAGAATGTCACCTTCGGAATAAGGTTTTCATCAATAACCTTAGGATTCATTCCAGCGATTTCCTCTGCAACAAACAATCCATGGAGGAAACCACGGTGGGCGAGCTGGACACCTGGCACGATGTCACCAACGGCGTAAATATTGCCAACTCCGGTGTGTAGGCGCTCATTAGTTATCACGAAATCGCGATCAAGCTTAATTCCTTGTTCCGCATAACCTAAGTTTTGGGTTGCCGGACCGCGACCGATAGCAATCAGGAGAAGATCGGCGTCGAACTGCTTGCCATCTTGGGTAAAGACGTGAACGCCATTATCATCTTCTTCAACACGATCAAACATCGTCTTGGTCTTGAAGGTGATCTTGCGCTTGCGGAATTGGCGCTCCAACATCTTAGAGATTGCCGGATCTTCGTTAGGAACAAGCCGGTCAAGTCCTTCAATAATCGTGACTTCGGTACCGAAAGATGCCCACACGGAAGCAAATTCTACACCGATGACACCGCCACCAAGGACGACGACCGATTTAGGAACGTAATCTAGTTGCAACGCCTGCTCAGAGGTGATAACTCGATCAGTAATGGTCTGACCGATCGTCTTTGAGTAGGAGCCGGAAGCTAGCACAATATTTTTACCCTTGAGTCGGCGACCATTAACTTCAACGGTATCTTGTGAAACGAGGCGTCCCCAGCCATGAACTGTTTCAACACCACGAGTATCAATCAGGCCAGTTAAGCCTTTATACATTTTCTCAATGACGCCATCTTTATATGAATTAAGCGCATTCATATCGATGCCGTCAAAGCTACCCATGATTCCAATGTGTGCACCATCGCGTAGTTCATCAGCGACTTCTGCGACATGGAGGAGGGCTTTGGTTGGAATGCACCCGCGATGTAAACAGGTACCGCCCACCTTATCACCTTCGACTAATGCGACCGATAGTCCGAGTTGTGCGGCTCGCATTGCTGTTGCGTAACCGCCCGAACCTGCTCCGAGAACGACGACGTCGTATTCTTGAGTATCTGACACTTACCTCTCCCTCGAGTTGCAGTTAGGACTCTCGTGAGCCCCTTCCCTTAGGTATATTGTCCCACTTCGTAAGAGATATTGCTCATTTATACGCGGGGTAATTACGTAATGAACGTTACGTGTGAAATTTTGGTCTCTAGCTTGACTCGTGTTTACTTGAGGAAGCTTTTCTCTGACGGAAATCTCTCGATACGCCACGCATATCAGTCCTATTACGTACTGACAATCGAGTTTGGGTGGACGGATGAAATTTTTGTGCGAACAATTTTCTCCGCTACTGCATACAATAGATGTCATGGTGTGGTTTTTTGGAAAATCTAAGCGTTCGCAAACAAAGCAAGCCCGAAACGAAACGTATGCACATTTTGCTGAATTTGTGCGTTCACGAGAAGGTGTGGCAGCTTACTATGAAGAAGCCACTACCCGTAACCCCGCATCGATTGTGCTTGTGGCCTCCGATGGGGAATGGACCAGACGAAAAGTCCCCGATTTATCGGCTGCGAAAACCTTGTGTGCCGACCTAGGGATAGCGCTCTACGACGTCGCGCACAGCGGATATCCGCGGGCTATGCGGGAATGGACAGTTAAAAACCCCGGATCTAACCGGAGGTAATAACCTAACCGAGGCGTTTGCATGCCTCATCTCAATAGTATAGTGACGAGCGAGTTGCGAGGTTTTAGAGCTTTCAAATATAGCTGATGGGGGTTGAAGTAGCAATACATTGCTACTTCAACCCCCATCAGGTCAAGGTTAGGCATTTTAATGACAATTCATACGTGCACTAACCTGTGAGATGTTGCTTAACGGTTGATATGTTCAACCAGGGTGCGAAGCATGACTCCGGTAGCGCCCTTGGGCTGATAACCCCACTCAGATTCACGGTTAAAGGATGGGCCAGCGATATCAATATGAGCCCACGGAGTATCACCAACAAATTCTTTTAAGAATAAGCCAGCAACAAGCATGCCACCAAAGCGCGAACCAGAATTCTTCATGTCTGCACAATCGGAGTCAAGTGAAGAACGCAATTCTTGTGGCAATGGCATAGCCCAAGCCGGTTCACCGGCGCGATCAGCTGCCGCTACCACGCTGCTGCGAACGTCATCACTACCCATGATTCCAGTTGTGCGATTACCCAATGCCACCATTTGAGCACCAGTAAGGGTGGCAATATCGATAATTTCATCTGGATTTTCTTCGCAACTCATAATCAGACCGTCAGCCATCACAAGGCGACCTTCAGCATCAGTATTATTGATTTCAACCGATAGTCCATTGCGGTAGACGATGACATCATCGGGGCGACCAGCACTACCTGAAACCATATTTTCAGCTAGACATAACCACGCAACTACCTTGCGCTTAACACCAAGTTTGGCGGCAGCAATTGCGGCATACAAAACAGTTGCCGCACCGGTCATATCGGTCTTCATCTCGGTGATTGCAGTTGATGGCTTCAAGCTGTAACCACCGGTATCGAAGGTAATTCCCTTGCCAACAAGCGCCGTAAACCCGTGCGCATCGCTAGGATTGTATTCCACGCGCACCAAGCGAGGCGCACTAGCAGAGCCACGGCCAACTTGCAACAAACCGTTGAGTTTTTCAGCTTCTAAGGCTTGTTCGTCGAAAACAGTCACGCTCAGCCCGGCTTCGCGAGCAACTTTTTCAGCCTCTTGAGCGAAAGTGACCGGGTTCAGGTAGTTCGGCGTCGTGTTTTCTAAATCGCGCACCGCATTAACTGCTTCGGACAAAATAAGTGCTCGGTCAAGCACCTGCGAAGAACCAAAGTCAGAGACAACCTCAACTCGTGTAACACGGGCCTTAGCTGGCTTCTTGTAGGCGTCAAAGACGTATCCACCAAGATGTGCGCCCTCAACGATTGCACCGGCCTGGGCTGCGCTGGTATGTGGCAAACAAATAGTTATCGCCTCGCGCCCAGCACTGGCTCGTAGCGCGGCACCAGCCATGTGACGAAGGGATTCGGTTTCATGCTCAGTGCATAGCCCAACAGCTATGACTATTTTTGTTTCATCGGCTGGATTGACGATAGCCAATGTGGATAGTGGTTTAGCCGAAAAATCGAGAGTGGTTAGCGCCTGGGTAATGCGCTGTGCAAAACCTTCCTCGACTGGGGAAACAACTAAGATGGCGTCGTCTTTTTTAGTCACTGCGACGACGATATTGTTATGGAGATCGAGATCAGAAATAAAATGATAAGTAGTCATATATCTATCATAAGAGTCAGTCCAGCATATTGGCATGCTGGACTGAGTCTTTGACGCGATTCAAAGATCACGTTTGGTACTAAGCTATCTGGTTTTGCGAGCTGCTTTGGCTGCCTGATAATCTTCTTTGCTACTGCCAGCAGGGAATTCTCCCCGCTTGACTTGTGGGGAGGGCAGGCGCCAGCGAGGCATATACATTCCTCGCGAAAACATTTGCATGGAAAACCCGGAAGGAATCTCATCTGCGCCGAATTTGTGCGTTGCAAGAATCTTGGCTTTGCGTACGATCCATATCAGCTGTAGGACCATGATGACGAAGACGATATACAACCCGATTGTCGCACCAACGGCGACCTGCGGCCAATATGACATAAACACCGCGAGTAGGAGCAAAGGAATAATCAGCGGCATAAACCATTGCCCCCACGGTGCGGCGGCATCAATATAGTCTCGACCCCAGCGCCGGACGCGACCCCGATGAGCCGGAGGCATGTTCTTCTCATCACCCGTTCGCATAGCAGTTTGTTGCCGGTAGTACAATTCATTACTTTTTGCGCGATTCTCGGCTCGGAGTTTCTTCTTTTCTTCTTTTGACAGCGCAGAGGTCGATGCCACGATAGGGCGCTGACGAGCTCGTTGGGCTTCTTTTCGGCGCGGGGTAGGACCACCTTTCGGCGGCGTATACCCTTTTTCTTGTGGCACAGTAACGGTCTGCGGAGATTGCTGAGTTGAGTCTTTTTTGTGACCGAACACGAATAAATCCTTCACACTAAATGAAATTCCATCGCCTACTCTACCGGGTTTTCGGTCTTAGGCGGTAGTCTAGGAGTATGGATACGCAAAAGATTACTTCCCGCGTGGATAACGCGATGCCTCATGTTCTAGCTGAGCTCAAAGATTTTGTTGCAATACCGTCTATCTCGGCGTCAGCTTTTGATCAATCGACGATGGATACCTCGGCTCAATGGATCGCCCAGCGAGTTAAAGATCTCGGTTTAGAAACTGAGGTTATTAAGCTACATACCCCATCAGGTCTTGTGGGTCGGCCAGCCATTTTAGCTTCCCGCCCATCCCAACCTGGAAAACCAACGATTTTGCTCTATGCCCATCACGATGTCCAGCCGGTGGGTGAGGAGTCGGAATGGGATTCACAGCCGTTTGTGGCAGTGGAAAAAGATGGACGGCTCTACGGGCGTGGCACAGCTGACGATAAAGCCGGTGTTTTGGTTCATTTAGCTGCCATCGAAGCAGCCGATCCCGGGGTGGGGATTCGCCTGTTTATCGAAGGTGAGGAAGAGATCGGCTCCCCAACGTTCTCCGATTTTTTAACTGAGTATCGCGAAAAGCTCGAAGCTGATGTCATCGTCGTTGCCGATTCATCGAACTGGAGTGTCGGTAAGCCTTCATTGACGACGTCGTTGCGTGGAGTTGTGCGCCTTGACGTTAAAGTTTCTGTGCTCGACCACGCACTGCACTCAGGTTTTTTCGGCGGTCCGGTACTCGACGCCGTCGTCGTCGCTTCGCGATTGATCGCAACCTTACACGATGAAGATGGTAACGTCGCTGTTGCTGGGCTAGTTCAAGACGATTCGACCGACGTCGATTATCCTGAAGCTGATTTCCGGCGCGACGCCGGGCTCCTAGATGGCATTGAGCTTGCCGGGTCTGGATCGATTACTTCTCGACTGTGGACCAAGCCCGCAATTTCAGTCATCGGCATGGATATTACGCCAGTAGATGTGGCTTCTAATACCATTATTCCATCGGTGGATATGCTCATTTCGATGCGCGTTGCGCCCGGGCAAGATTCCATGGAAGCGGGCGAAATGCTTGCACAGCATCTACGAGATCACGTCCCGTTCGGTGCTCATATTGAAGTCTTGGTTGCTGAAGCCGGATCTGCGTTCTTGGCGCGAGAGTCAAGCCAGGTAACTGACATTGCACGTTGGGCGCTTAAAGAGGCTTGGGATGGCACTGATCCAGTTGACATCGGACAAGGCGGATCCATTCCATTTATTGCAGACCTTGCCGAAATGTTCCCTCAAGCTCAGATCCTTGTTACTGGAATTGAAGATCCGGATACTCGCGCGCATTCTGCCAACGAATCCTTGCATTTAGGTGATTTTAGGAATGCCATCGTCGCCGAAGCTCTCTTGTTGTCCCGACTAGGTGAGTAGATGAATATCGTTTTAGTGGCCACAGCGCTTCCGGGGTGTGAACCGGACGCTGTGGCCAATGCGGCGATTTCTGGATGGGGGAAAGCACGACCGGCAGATAACATCTCCATCATCATGGCCTCTGACGGAGAGCTCGTAGCACATGTGGGTACCGGCTTGTCACGAGTATTCCAGCACGATCATATTGATGCGCAAGCGATCGAATACCTCGATAATGATGGTCCGCGTCGAATATTGTGGACTTCTCGAACCGACCGTCGTGGTCTTATCGATCTTGCTGAAGCAGCCACATGGGAAGGAGTAAGTGATCCGCGTGGCTCTTCTCGCTTCCTTGCTCAAGATATTTTCCGAGCTCTGGATATGGGCTTAGATGAACTCCACATTCATCTTCCAGCCTTTATGTCTGGTTCTGATATCGGTCGCGGGCTACTCGAAGGACTAAGTGGGGTAGAACTTGAGTGGGATAGTGATAAGTTGCGACTTCGTGAGGCTGTTGACCAAGCTCGGCGTGCCATTGGTTCGTTGCGTTTAGTGGTCTCCTACTCCTATGGTCTTGAGTTATCTGGCTTTGATGGCTTAGCTCACGCCTGGCAAAAAGCAGGACTCGATCCCAGCATTGCGCAAAGGTTCCACAACGACGTCGCCCAATACGTCCATCATCTCCAGCGTCTACGCGCGCAGTGGGATCTGACAGCAACTACCCACGGTATTCACCGTTACGACGTCGATGGCGTCGGTGGTGGGCTGGGCCTTGTTTTTTCATTACTGCGAGCTCAGCTCCATCTAGTAGGGCAAAACCTTGTTTTCCCTCACGAAACGGCTGATCTCTATGTTTATGTGACCAACTCGGTAGGTCTGCATATCCCTAGTGGGGTTTCAGCGATGAGTCAGCAAGCCGAACACAGTGGCAGTCCAGCTATCTTAGTTGTCTGCCAAAGTCAGCTGTTGCGAGCCGAGCTAGCACGCCTAGGTTTGCACGGAATGTATCGCTTAGAGGCCACCAGAGATGACCTGGTTCTCTACCATGACGATATTGCCAATTTATTTACCCGGTTAGCTACCACATGGGGATGGGACGTATAGCTCATAGCGTATTAGTGGAATCATTGTGCGTGAGCCGATAACCTTAACCATGTCTATCTTTAATTGGAGGAAAAGATGAGTGAAATTGCTACCCACGCTGTTAGCCTCACCGATGTTGCTGCTGCAAAAGTTAAATCACTTCTAGAACAAGAAGGCCGCGATGATCTGCGTCTTCGTGTTGCAGTTCAGCCCGGTGGCTGTTCTGGACTGATGTATCAGCTCTACTTCGATGAGCGATTGCTAGATGGCGATGCGCTACGTGATTTCGACGGCGTTGAAGTCGTGGTCGATCGAATGTCGGTACCGTATCTCGATGGAGCTACCATCGATTTTGCTGATTCTATTGAGCGTCAGGGTTTCACGATTGATAATCCGAATGCCCAAGGCTCATGTGCGTGCGGTGAATCGTTCCACTGAGGTCTTGGCCTTGTGGAATAGATCCTGTACGCCTTTTAAAGGAGTAAGTTGTGAAGCGTTCAATTATGGCAGCATGTGCTGCACTCGTGCTTGGATTATCGGGTTGTGGAGCAGATTCTGCTGGCGAACAAAGTGTCGATAAAGCTGAGGTTGCACAAAAGTCTGTCCCGGGTACCGAACTACCCTCAGTTAAACTTGATGGCGTAAAGACTCGGTTGGAGTTTCCGGATTCTAATCCGCCCGAAGGGCTCCAGAAAGACGTTCTCGACGCCGGTATCGGCCGAGACATTGAAGAAACAGATTTTGTTATTGCCAACTATGTGGGCCAAGTTTGGGGTCAAGATAACCCCTTCGATTCATCATTTGCGCGCGGAAAACCAACTGGGTTTTCACTTCAGCAAGTTATTCCAGGCTGGACAAAAGGCTTAACTGGCTTGAAGCCAGGGGCAAAGGTTGTTTTGTCTATCCCATCCGATATGGGGTATGGGCCTTCGGGAGGAAATGCCCAAGCAGGTATCGGACCTGAGGATACGATAGCGTTCTACGTCGAAATTGTTGATGCTTATGGTGCACGTCAAGCTGGCGATCCGAATGCGACAGTGGAAACAGATATCGCCTCGTTGCCGGTAGAGATCAGTGGAAATTTGGGTGAACCTATTACGGTTCGGGTCAAAGAGGGTACACCTAATCCGACGGAAATTTCTACAACCGTTATCGCACGCGGCTCTGGTGCTCCAGTTGGTGGCGAAGGCTCAGGATTCTACGTCCAATATGCGCTGTCTCCGATCGATAATTCGAAATCAGAAGTGAGCTATGGGCAATCTGGACCAACTCGTTTTACTGTTGGTGCCGGATCAATCTTCGATGGTTTGAAGGATGTTCCAGTGGGGTCACGAGTTTTGATTATGGCCCCTGCAAACGAACAGCCAGGCTCAGAGAATCAATCTCCTGGATTTGCTGTTGTCGTTGATATTTTAGGCATTGACTGATCCCAAAATCTGCTGATCGTCAATGTGGTAGGTCAGAAAATCTAGCAATAAAATAAGTGGTGCGAGGTTAAACCTCGCACCACTTATTTTTACGACTTAATCAAGAACGGAATATTGATTATCGTTCGGTGAAAGTCAGGTGAGAATGAATCGGTTAGTAGACTTCATCGCAGAACGAGCTGGGCAGTATGCTCCTGAGCTTGCGCAAGGCGAGCAGCAACGTCTTGCCAATTAGCAAGGTTCCATATTGCCTTGACATAATCTGCCTTGACGTTGAGGTAGTCAAGATAGAAGGCGTGCTCCCACATGTCCACCATAAATAGTGGGATAGTTACCGCTGGAATGTTTCCTTGCTGGTCAAAGAGCTGGAAGATGGTGAGCTTTCCAGAAATCGTATCGTAGGCTAAAACAGCCCAGCCTGAGCCTTGGATACCTGTTGCTGCTGCAGTGAAGTGCTTTTTGAAGTCTTCAAATGAGCCGAAGGAATCCTTGATTGCTTCGAGGAGTTCACCTTCTGGTTCGCCGCCACCATCTGGTGAGAGGTTCTTCCAGAAAATGGAGTGGTTGGTGTGCCCACCAAGGTTAAACGCAAGATCTTTGGAGAACTGGTTGATCTTCGACAGGTCGCCAGCTTCGCGTGCTGCAGCAAGATTCTCTAACGCAGTGTTCGCACCAGTGACGTATGCAGCATGATGTTTATCGTGATGCAATTCCATGATCTTTCCGGAAATATGCGGTTCTAATGCGGCGTAGTCGTAGGGGAGTTCTGGGAGAGTGTAAATAGACATGTCGACCTCCGATGATCGTTATTTTAGGACTAAGGTCCACCTTGTCTTTCTATTATGCGCTACTTTTGAATCTTTTGTGAATAATTATTACTAACAGTGAACGCGCTTAACCAATGAGCTGTGTGGTGAACCATGTGTGTCAAGTCGTTCATAGTGGCGAAACAACGTAGACTAGGAACCAGTTAGTCACGTTTTACTCGGAGGTGGAGATGGATTCGCGTGTGAAAGTGCTGGTCTATTCAGATAACAGCGATGTCCGTGAGTCTGTGATGCGTAGCGTAGGTCGCAAAGTTTATGGAACCGGAGTCGGAATTGACTGGGTAGAAGGCGCTACTGCAGATGGCACGATTCTCAAAATCAAAGAAGCCGAAGAAAGCAATGCTCCATTTAATCTTCTGATCCTTGATGCTGAAACTCCCAAGCTTGGCGGTATCGGCTTAGGGAAAATGGTTCGCGATGAGATTAACGAAAACATCCCTTATATCATTCTGATTGCTCGTCCCCAAGATGAGTGGCTTGCACGCGTAGCAAAACCAGAAGCCATTTTGCCGTACCCGGTTGATGCAGCTGCGCTTTCAGCAACCGTTGAAAAACTGTTGGGTTAAGAACTATAGCGCTAAGAGCTCACAGGAGGGCTCAACAACTGGCGTTGGAGAATCTAGGACGCAGCCCGGTATCTTAGATATCCCAAAGCGAGTGCTCACTACCGGCTAGCGTTGGAAGCGTTATCTTTCGTGCATGAGTAACTGCAGTAGATAGTTTTTCGGGATGGGTAACTGCAATAATTCGCACCCCATCACGCCACAACCATTGAGATACACAACGTAATTCATCAGTTGAGACCGCATCGAATGGGCGCTGTGGAAGCGGAGCTAGCGGGTTGGCAACTACGAACTCAGTGGCGAACCTCCGCACTGCGTTTTCGTCTACAAAAATATGCGATTCACGAAATCTTCCATGATCGACAACTATAACTTCCCACGTATTGGGCTGGTTAACTGCAGGCGCAGCAGCAATGATTCGGCCAGCCTCAATAAGTGGAACGCACACCGAATGCGCAACCGCACCCTCCACGAGAGCATAAAGACATTCACGTTCGCCTTGGGCGGCCTCGAATCGTTCTTGGTGAGCCAAAGATTCCATCTTCTTCATCGTCTGGTTATGTATGTAATCAAGATTGCCCTGCAACGCCTGAGAAACTACATCCACGCTCTGGCGTTGCATAATACCGCTGCGGCACGGAGCATCACACAATCCTAATTCTTCCATGTGACACGACGGGCGCCCATCAGGTTGTGCGGGCAACACATCGGAACATGTGCGCAATCGTGAAACTGATTCCAATAGCTCCTTAGCTCGGTGCGCTGCAGATCTCCTGGTAAACGGGCCAAGCAACGAACGGAGTTGATCGCCAGGTGCTACGGTGGTGACTTTTAAGCGCGGATGCGCTTCGTTCGTCATACCCACCCAATACCGGGCACGCGGTCGAGAGCGTTTGTTATACCACGGCGTAATGTCACGGATAAGCCGGATTTCTAGAATTTGTGCTTCCAGGACAGTAGCTGTTGGTATCGCCTCAACTCGGCACGCAAGATCCACCATTTCATTGATACGTCTACGCTTTTCAGCTGCAGTAAAATATGAGCGAACTCGCCGATAAATATTCGCAGATACACCGATATACAATATTTCGTTATTTGGGCCAATAAATTGATAAACACCGCACCCTTTCGGTAATTCATCGGCCAAGGAAGCTTTTCGACGCCGGCTATTTGGAACCGATGAATGTGCAGTGAGTAAATCATTAACGTGAGTCACGCCTACAGAACCAAGGCGAGATAAAACACCATGCAAGACGTCAACCGTTGCCCGGGCATCATCTAAGGCGCGATGTATGGGAGTAGTATGTGCTCCAACAAAGCGTGCCAGTGAAGCTAACTTGTAATTCGGCACCTCATCTCGCGTAAAAACTCGGCGCGCGAGCTTGACGGTATCAACAGTAGCTCGCTTGGGAAATTGAAGATTAATAGCCTGGGCGGCTCCGCTTAGTTGCCCAATATCGAAACGAGCATTGTGTGCAACATAAATCAATTCCGGATCATGCCCAATAAATTCAATAAACGAGATCATCACCTGGGCCAATGGCGGGGCAGTTGCTACCATCGCATTAGTTATACCCGTCAAACGTGCAATAAAAGCAGGGATCGGAACACCGGGATTGATCAACGACTGAAATTCACCAATGACTTCCCCGCCACGAACCTTAACCGCACCGATTTCAGTTAACGAGTGCAATCCCGGTTTTTCGCCAGTTGTCTCAACATCGACGACGAGAAACGTGGCCTGATCAAGAGCCAGCTCCAAATCCTCAAACGCTAATTGTTCTGGTTCCAAAGGTGGCGCACCGCGCCGATGAACCGGCACGGTCTCGGTATCAATACGCCGCCCAGGCACAACCGTCTGGATATTTTTCATAACAACATTCTAAAGTGAGCCTCCACCACACAATGCTGTCACTACAGCCGAGCTCCGTCGTCGTTATCATCACTATTGGGTGGAGAATGCAAAATCACTGCTCCAACCGCACACCCCAACCCGGCAACTGCCGCAAGGATCCAAAGGTATTCTTCAAGTACGATAACGCCGTAAAATCCGGCGATAAACACCGCAATAAACACCGCACACAAACTCCACAAACCCGCAGCTAGTTGCGGAAAAGAACCCGAAGCCACCGGCGTGGCAGGAGGAAGATTTCGCGGATCGAATTCTTCGTCGTCCTCACTAGGAGTCCAATTGCGCGGGTCCGCATACGGGCGCGGCTGGTCGATGGAAATAAAATCTTTCCACTCAGCGTCGGCATCCCAGTTCGAAAGGTTGCCCAAATCATTATCTTCACGTGCCATAGTCCTAGCTTACAACCGGTAGACTAGGACAAGAGAAGCGGGAGCAACCCGCGTCACACATGAGAGGAAGGATACGGATGTCTATCCGTCGCGTAGCAATTCTTACCGCTGGAGGTTTTGCGCCATGCTTGTCCACCGCAGTAGGTGGCCTAATTGAGCACTACACCAAGGAAATGCCAGAAGCTGAAATCATCGGTTACCAGTATGGCTACCACGGTTTACTCACCGGAAACTACGTTGTTTTCGACGACGAAGCCCGAGCCAATGCAGCAACCTTAAAGAAGTTTGGTGGCTCACCAATCGGTAATTCCCGTGTTAAGCTCACCAACTCCCAAAACCTTGTCGATCGTGGTTTGATCAAGCCTGGTCAAAACGCTCTCGAAGTTGCTGCAGAGCAACTGCGCAAAGATGGCGTTGATGTTTTGCACACTATCGGTGGCGATGATACCAACACCACCGCAGCTGACCTGGCTGCATATCTACACGAGAACGATTACGAACTAACCGTTGTTGGTCTGCCAAAGACGATCGACAACGATATTGTTCCAATTCGTCAATCTCTAGGCGCCTACACGGCAGCTGAACAAGCATCGAAGTTCGCCCAGAACGTGATTGGTGAGCACCGTTCTAACCCACGTATGCTCATTATCCATGAAGTGATGGGTCGCGCTTGTGGGTACCTCACTGCGCAGGCGACTCACTACTACCGCGAGTGGCTCAACGAGCAAGAGTGGGTACCGTCAGCTGGTTTGTCCAAAGAACGTTGGGATGTCCATGCAGTCTACATTCCAGAAATCACCTTCGATCTCGATGTCGAAGGCTCACGGTTGCGCAAGATCATGGACGAGCAGGGCAATGTGAACATCTTCCTTTCCGAAGGTGCTGGCGTTGAAGAAATCATTGAAGAAATGCTCGAAGATGGTATCGAAGTAGAGCGAGATCCATTCGGTCACGTCAAGCTCGACACCATCAACCCAGGGCAGTGGTTTGCCAACCAGTTCGCAAAGATCATCGGTGCAGAAAAGGTCATGGTCCAAAAGTCGGGCTACTTCTCCCGTTCGGCTGCATCTAATCCTAAAGATCTTGAGCTCATCGAATCGATGGTTGAGTTGGCTGTCAAATCTGCTCAAGAGGGCGTCTCTGGCGTCATCGGACACGACGAAGAAGATAACGATACCTTAAAGGCAATCGACTTCAAGCGCATTGCTGGCCACAAGGCATTCGATGTCTCCCAGCCATGGTTCGCACAACTCATGGATGGTATCGGTCAAGAGTGGGAGCCAAAGCCTGCTCAGTAAGTAGATAACTCATCGTGGTGGCTGGCCGAGGCTCGATCAAAGGCCGGCCACCATGTATTTTCTTTCTCACCTCAACAAGACACGGAGCTTCGATAACGGGCATGACACATCGGGATATTCCACAAAGATTCCTGCCAATCTATCCAGACCAGGATCAAGTCGATATATCGCTGGACTATATCCGCCGCCAGCCCCCGATCGTCGCTACCGACGATATTGGAGAACTGACGAATTTGCTCGGTGATGCTGGGCGAGGGCAAGTTTTTGTGATTCAAGGCGGAGACTGTGCGGAGCGGTTTTCTGATACGACTCGCTCCCATGTGCGCGCCAAGATAGGTTCGCTTCTCCAAGCAGCGTTCATTGCCCACGTCAAGGGCCAGATTCCAGTTGTCACTGTCGGGCGCATTGCAGGTCAGTATGCGAAACCACGAAGCTTAGCCTATGAGGATCGAGATGGTATCTCCTTGCCCTCTTATCGTGGCGATGCCGTAAATTCGCATGTTTTCACCGCTCAAGCACGTACTCCTGATCCGCAGCGCCTCGTTCGGGCTGTTGAAAATGCTGCGCGCGCCTACCGCTACATCCAAGATCTCGAAAAATCACCATTCGTTTCATCCCGGTGTGCGTTAGAGTGGAATACGGCTAGCAATGAATCGGCGCAGTATAAAGAATTCGAGCAATTGGTGGGTGCGTCGCGCCCGGAGTATGCTCAGCGTATTTTTATCTCCCACGAGTCACTTTTGCCGTTTTATGAACAGGCTATGACTGATGAGGCTGGATATAATCGCGGGGCGCACATGCTATGGATTGGCGAACGTACCCGTTACATATCGAGCCCGCAGATTGCATATGCGCAGCAGGTTAATAACCCTATTGGAATCAAATTAGGTCCCAAAGCTAGACCATCTGATATCCACGATCTCATCCAAGCTCTTAACCCACACGGTAGTGCAGGACGGCTGAGTTTTATTCCGCGAATGGGTGCCCACCAATTGCGCAATGTACTTCCGCAGTTAATTCGTGCTGGGGTGGCAGATGGCCGGCCTGTTTCGTGGATCATCGATCCCATGCACGGCAACACATTGACGTATAACGGCCGAAAGATGCGGTTCTTGACCGACATTATCCAAGAAATCCACGATTTTTTTGAGGTGTGTGCGGCCGAAGGTATCGCTCCAGCAGGGATACATATTGAGTTTTCGGGCGAAAACTTGATGGAAATTGCAGATAGCCGAGAGTATCCCGAACTCGATGAGATCCTTGATGAAGCTTTGGTAGATCCGCGACTTAACCCGCGCCAACTATTCGATGTAGCTTTTGCCACCAGCCAGTTATTGGCTAAACAATACTGATTGTTACAGTAGAGCCGGGTCTAGCTTTGGATTGACCGAGTGGATCTTGTAACCGTACGGTACCAAACAATCCGCCTAAAATATTTTCAACCTTGACCTCAAAACCGGCTTCGTTAAGTTTTGCAACGGCTGCATCGCGTTGCAAGCCGATAACAGATGGGACCTCGATCAGCTCTGGACCTTTGGAAATCACGACCGTAACTTCATCGAGGCGATGGCCGTCGGCATCGGCTGGCGGATTTTGAGAAATGAAATGCCCCGCAGCTACAGTATCGGAAAACTCCTCAACTATCACCGGCGTCAAACCAGCTTCTTCAAGCGTGGCTATAATGTCGTCTTTCGTTAATGCTTTAAGATCGGGAATGGTTACTGGCGCTCTGCCAAGAGATACGGTATAGGTCATTTCGTTGTTATGCGGGATTGACTTCTTTGGCGCTATGCTTTGCGCTATGACGCCATCTTTTTCTACCGTGTCAGAATACTGCGTTACTTCCGATACATTATCTAGGCCGGCTTTGGCGAGGAGCTCTTTGGCTTCTTGCCCAGTTTTCCCAACGATGTCAGGGACTGTAGCGTAGCGGATTCCGTCAGAGACTGTGATAGTAACCATGGTGTCAGGGTGGATTCGAGACCCTCCAGCCGGTGTGGTTGCAATAACGTGGTCTTTGTCGATGGTATCGGAGTATTCGTACGCGAGGGAGACATCGAAGCCTTGCTCGGTGAGTTTTTCACTAGCTTGTGCAACAGATAGTCCTTCAACATCGGCAATGGTAATCCGCAGTCCTGGTCCGTATAAAAAGTACCACCCTAACGTAGTTGCTAGCGCGATCAGCACAGCGATGACGACGATGGGCCATCGGCGTCGTTTCTTAGCGACGACGTCGGCTCGTGGCTGGCGAGAGCGTCCTTGAGAATCGTTTGCCGGAAGGTTGTTAGGTTGGGGCAATGTATGCAATTGTTGGGTCTGAGTCGTGATGGGCTCAATCGTCTGGGGTTGAGTTAAGTGTTCGGTAGTGTTCACTGCCTCGGGTACGGCTTGGTGCGCAAAGACTGGAACCCGACGAATGGCAATATCTTCGGGGATTGAGCGAATGATATCGTCTAACGCATCGAGTGCTGCACTGGCATTGCGAGGGCGTTTTTGTGGATCTTTTGCAGTGAAAAGTCGAATGAGTGAATCAATGTGGGCCGGCATCCAGTCGGTTAGTTCGCTCAGATGTGGGATTTGAGCATTAACATGCTGATATGCGATAGCTACTGGTGTTTCGCCAGTATAAGGTAGCGAGCCGGCGATAAGCTCATAGAGCATCACTCCAACAGCATAAATATCTGCTGCAGGGCCAGCTACTGCATTTGTGACAAGTTCAGGAGCAACATAGGCTACTGTTCCTAACACAACTGCGGTTTGAGTTGAACTCGATGCTGCACGTGCCAGCCCAAAATCTGCTACCTGGGCATTGATAATTGGCTTTTCGATAATTGCACTGATGTCAAGTTCGCGGTCTAATAGGATATTTTCTGGCTTTACGTCGCGATGAATGACGTCAGCACTGTGGGCTACCGCGAGTGCTTGGAGAACTTGGCGAGTGATTGTTAGCGCTATGCCGATAGGTAGGGAGCCATGCTTTGATAACTGTGATCGAAGATCAGGTCCGGGAATCAATTGCATAACGAGGTAGGGAAGGTTCCCTAATGGGGTAGGGGCTACGCCTTGATCGTAGACGCTGACTACGTGAGGGCTAGATAATTTTGCAGCAGAGCGGGCTTCTCGGATGAAACGTTCTACGAAGTCTGGTTGTTCGGCAAGGTGGGAATGGATAATCTTTACTGCCACATCACGTTCGAGTCGAGTATCGTGAGCTCGGTAGACACTAGCCATGCCGCCTCTAGCTAGGCGAGAGACGATAATATAGCGATCGTCGATGGCGACGTTGAGCAGTGGATCTGAGTTCACATCTTTTAGGATATCGGCAAAAGCCGACTACGTGTGTAGTCGGCTTTTGCGTGTCGGTGTGGCAATACTCTTAGAAACGTTGCATTGCCGCCTTAATTTTTGCTACATATTGAACTGTATCTGGGCGCATGCCATATTTTTGGACGCCGCCTAGTCCTTGATAGTAGCCTGCAACGGCTTGGTCAAAGTCGTCGCCATGCTGGTGGAGGTAGCGGATAATAGCAACTCCGGCAACGACGTTATCGTAGGGGTCAAGAAGGTTGAGTTCACGTCCCACGAGTGTTCCTGCCCACTGGCCAGACGAAGGGATAACTTGCATAACTCCGATAGCATTTGCCGGTGAGACTGCACTGGCATCAAAACCAGATTCGATATATGCGTGTGCGAGTGCGAGTCGCGGATCGACTCCCATCTGTGCCGCTACTTCACGCACGATGTGTTGCATGTGTTCGCGCGAAGGTAGATCTTGGTTGATTAAGGCGAACTTGTTTTCGTTTGCAGCATCCACAACTTCTTGTGCGTAGGTGTATCCGGGGAAGTTATTTTCCACAAGACGCTTTCCAGGAGCGGGTGTTGCTGGAGTTGTTGCGCTAGAGCTAGGTGCCGATGTGGTCGTAGCTGTGATACGCAATTGTTGGCCAGGGAAAATGACATTGGGATTGGCAATGTTGTTCAATGCAACTAAGTCATTGAGCGCAATATTGAATTTGCGTGCAATGTGCCCGAGTGTATCTCCGGTCTGGACGACGTAGGTCTGGTTGGCATTTTGTTGCTCATCAGCTGCGATATCTGGGGTTGCAGGAGCTGGAGCCGGAGCAGGAGCTGGTGCTGGAGCCGGAGCCGGAGCCGGAGCCGGAGTGGGTGCCACAGATGGTTGAGCGGAGCTAAGAGTTAATATTTGCCCGGGGAAGATAAGGTTCGGATTTGAAATCGCGTTGGTGGCAACAAGTGCGCTAACTGTGGTGTTAAACCGTTGGGCAATGGCGCTGAGGCTATCACCTAGTTTGACAGTGTAGGTAGATGCGCTATGTGCCGTAGCTGGGGTTGATTGCGGTGGCAGTTGTGTTGGAGGAATATCTCGAATCGCCGGCGTGCGCACGGGAAGTTTGAGATGTTGACCAACGCGAATGAGTGCAGAAGGACCAAGATTATTCATCTGAATAATTTCAGCCATCGGTACCCCGGTACGCTGCGATATGCCCCAAACAGTGTCACCAGGTCGCACTTGATAACTCATCGTCAATGTCTGTTGTGCCGGTTGAGTATGAAGTGGGGCACGTTGTGGAGTGTGAGATTGGTGAGTTACCGCAGAAGCGGCGGTTGGTGCTAGCAAGGTGACAGCAGTTGCTGTTGCGAGAGCAGCGTTTGATCGCGACTTCCACGTGGCCATAAATCCTCCAGGGACACGATGCACCAGTTACTAATGTTAAAGATGGTGCAGTTGATGTATTTGTTATAAATGAGAATAGTTTATTTATCGGCGTGTTTCTACCTAACCATCGAAATTGAGCGATATTATTCTCTGATGAGCGTTGAGCATGAAGATAATGTATGGCTTTCCATACCCGAAGTTGCCGAGCTACTTGGCCTACGGCAGCGCGACATTCGCTCTGCTATCGCTGAGCATAAGATCATTGCCGTGCGTCGTGGGGAAAATAATGCATGGGCGCTACACCGCCAACAATTGGTAGTATCTGAAACCACTGCGGATATACTGCCTTCATTGCCCGGCACAATCACCACGCTGCGTGATAACGGGTTTGACGATGAAGAAGCCTTATCTTGGCTAACTACCTATAACGAACAGTTGCACAGCACACCGCTAGAGGCACTACATAGTGGAAATATTCATGCGGTGCGACGTGCGATTCTCATGCTCGCTTTCTAAGCGGTGCGCCGATGAAGAGCGTGGGTTAATTCAGTTAAAATTGTTGACTGCCGAGGCAAGTTATCGCGCGCGTCTTGCTCACGAACAGCGATTAACTCTTCATGCCTATCGTAGGCGCCACACGAGATCATGATCTCTTTAACTAGGTGGAGTTGAGAGCTGGTAACAGGCTTACCTAAATGTGCATCGATAAAATCTCGCTCCGAATCTTGACACATATGCCGAGTCAATGCCAGAAGTACTGTTCGTTTTCCTTCACTAAAATCGCTTCCAGCAGGTTTTCCGGTCACTGCTGAGTCGCCGAAAATGCCAAGTTCATCATCGCGGAGTTGAAAAGCCTCGCCAAGCGGGCGAGCAAATAATGTTAGCTGGTCCAGGGCAGTTGAATCTGCACCGGCGAGCGAAGCGCCCAAGAGAACAGGTAACTCCACCGAATAGCGTGCAGACTTGTGTAACAAAACTAAAAATGCGTCCGAAAGTGCGCGTTCGACGTCGTTATCAACGTCGGTAAATTCGGCGCGCATATCCATGTATTGCCCGAATGCTGTTTGAGCCGTCATCGTGGCGAATAACTGTGAAGCTGAGCGGAAATCTGCATCGGATGCAGGTTGGCGAGCAAACTCCTCACCAGCGAGTGAGAGCAGATAATCTCCGAGTAGAAGCGCACTATGGCGCCCAAAAACATCTTTAGCCCCTAAGAGATTTTGTGCACTGTGCGTTGCGGCAAACAACTGGTGGGTGGAGGTTATTCCACGGCGAGTATCAGCATCGTCGATAATATCGTCATGAACAAGAGCTGACGCCTGATAAATCTCAGTTGCCACGGCAGCATGAAGTGGAAGATCTGATGATGATGGTCGTATCGCTTGAAAACCACCGCCAACAAAGAGAGCGCGGGTTCGTTTTCCACCCGAACTTAACTGGCGGGCAGGGCTGATAAATTCAGTGAAGAGCTCTCGAGCACGCACACTATCAACGAAATCGGGAACCTCATCCAAGAGTGTGAGAAGGCGCTGGGAGACTGCCGAACGAAAATGGGAACTGATCACGTGTATAACAATAGCGGGTTGTCCACAGTTAAGCCTACTGGATTGGGTTTCCACAAGAAGAGAAAAATTGAAGAAGTCAGAGGTTCAAACCTGTTTGACTAAACGACATGAAAACATATCTTATTACTTCCAAGGAACAATGCCTCATCTACGCTCCACAGATCACTGCGGATGAATTAGGCAGCGACCATAATATCGTCTACGTTTGTGCCTTAGGTGCATACCAAGAACATTACAGACTATTGGCCACCATGCGCATCGATTTAGATGCCTGCCAATCTGCTAATGTCATTGGGCGAAATATCGCTGAATTCATCTGCGATACTCAACCCCACGAAGTGGTTATGTGCTGGGCTTTAGCACCCGGGATGACGGCGGTAGTCGATCGCCAGCTAGAGATCTCATCACAACACCACCGGCAGATACTTATTGACACAGTCACGAAAAGTTATGCGATCCTTGCAAAGTCGCCACATCCGCACTTTGTGAAGTTTGCGGTACTCGTCACCGATGCAACCGTATGGTCAACTGCCTCGGTAGTTAGCGATAAGGAGGTAAGATTTGATCTTGCGCGCAGGGTGGATAAGATCCGAATGCCACCAAAGACCGATAGCAACGAAGAAGAACCCTCACCTAATATCACAGTGGCAGGGATTTGGCGGCGCGTATCGATCACACGTCGAATGACGAGCATCGAGACTGAAAATGCTCTGCGCTCTGAACCAGAATCGATCAACGGGATTAGACTGTGGTCAAACAGTATTGACAAAGTAACCCACTGTGAACAAAGTTTAACGCCCAGCACTCTCCTTTTTCTGCTAGGAAACAAAGAGCGAATCGGGAAGCTAAATGCGGCATTGTATGATTCCCAAATCAGAGATCGAATCTTGCTATGGGCAATTAGTGACATAGATCTGCGCGCCGATGTGCCATGGGCGGATTGTTACCAGCTCATTCGTTCCACTGCAATGTCGCAAGCTCTCATAGATCGTGCTCGGCTCGCGATTGATATCTTGAATGCATGCGCAAGTTTTTCAGCTGATGATTCTCCATGCGCCTATGCGACAATCGCCTATCTATATTGGTGGATCGGTGAGGTTCATCTGGCACGCCAGGCAGTGGAGCTCGCCTTGGATTCGAATGAGAACTATCGGTTAGCTCAGCTCATGGACGCCATCCTCACCGGACGAATTATGCCACCATGGTTTACCGCTGGTCGCCAGAAAAGCGATTAGATAACACCAGCGCCACGAGCTGACAAAAGTGCAAGGAGGCATTATGTGGCATTAGTCATAGCTGTAAAAATCTCTGGTAATACGTGGTAACGCGCGTATTTCGAAGTATTAGTTAGCTAAAAGTGGAATAAAGTGCGCCTACCCAACGTTCAATTACTGCCCTCGATGCGGATTATAAACGCTAATCACGCTATAATGGAAGGGCTTATTGGGCTTTGCCTCCACACGAAAGGTACCACGTGACTGCTTCTACCCGTTACTCTGAAAAACTCCAGGCGTACTCTGATGCTTCGGAGCTTGCCAAGCTTCGGGTGCCGGAACTGAAAAAAATTGCGTCAGATCTCGGCTTATCGCTACCGGCAAAAACAGTCAAAGCTACTTATATTGAGACTATCGTTGACCACGTAGAAAGCGCCAATCTTGCGCAGCCAGCTTCTAAAGGCGAGCCGGCTGCCAAGGAGAAGCCAAAATCGAAGAAAGCCAGCTCAGCAAAGGCTGATGATGTCGATGAAATCGAGTCCGATGATTCTGAAGAAGAGCTCGATAACGTCGATGAATTGCTCGATTCTCCAGATGAGCCCGATACTCTCGAGGAAGAAGATGTTGAACTCGACGTCGATGTAGATCTAGACGAAACCGACGACGATCCAGATGAAAGCGGCGATGAGGAAAGCGCTGAGTCTGAAGATAGCGCTGACGAAGCTGGCGATGAGTCCGAAACGGAATCAGAAACGACAACTCGGCGTTCAGGTGCTTTTATCGTCCGAGATTCAGATGATACCGACGAACCTATTCAGCGAGTCCACGTTGCCGGTGCAACTGCCGATCCTGTCAAAGACTACCTCAAGCAGATCGGCAAGGTAGCTCTGTTAAACGCCGAAGAAGAAGTTGAACTCGCTAAGCGCATCGAAGCTGGATTGTTTGCACAACACATTCTCGATACAACCGATATCGATGATGTGCGCCAGCGCCGGGAACTAGAAATTATTTCCCGAGATGGGCACAAAGCAAAAAACCATCTTCTTGAAGCTAATCTACGACTCGTTGTATCACTGGCAAAACGCTACACTGGCCGCGGAATGCTATTCTTGGATTTGATCCAAGAGGGCAATCTCGGACTCGTTCGTGCAGTGGAGAAGTTTGATTATGCCAAGGGATACAAATTCTCAACCTACGCCACGTGGTGGATTCGTCAAGCAATCACGCGCGCTATGGCAGACCAAGCTCGCACGATTCGCATTCCAGTGCATATGGTTGAAGTTATTAACAAGCTTGCGCGAGTACAGCGGCAGATGTTACAAGATTTAGGTCGCGAACCTACTGTCGAAGAACTGGCTCACGAGCTAGATATGAGTGAAGATAAAGTGATTGAGGTCCAAAAGTATGGACGCGAACCTATCTCACTCCACACGCCACTAGGAGAAGATGGCGATTCAGAATTTGGTGATCTCATTGAAGATTCGGAAGCAGTGGTTCCAGCCGATGCGGTTGGTTTCACCCTCCTCCAAGAGCAACTCCATCAGGTCCTCGATACGCTCTCCGAACGTGAAGCCGGAGTTGTCTCCATGCGATTTGGATTAACAGACGGGCAACCAAAGACTCTCGATGAAATCGGAAAAGTCTATGGAGTAACCAGAGAACGTATTCGCCAGATCGAATCTAAGACGATGTCAAAGCTTCGCCATCCATCTCGATCGCAAGTCCTGCGTGATTATCTCGATTAATCATCGCCAACAGCGAACTATTGAGCCACAGGTGATAAACCCGCTGGAAATCAGGTCAGCGCTGGAATAGAACTACGAACGGGTCCGGTCATGCCATGGGCGTGCCCGGGCCCATTCGCATGGTTGGACTCTTTCACCTCGGCGATTACGCGCACTGTGTGTTACTCGTAGACCACGCGCTTCAGCCTGAACATAGTAGCGAAATAGTTCTGCGCATGTTAACGCATCCGGTAACGCGCGATGGATGATCGGCGTCTCGATATTGAGCCGCTGCGCCAATCCCGCCAACGAGTGCGAACCGTCAGAACAGTAGATACGTGACTGATCCATGGTACACACTGCGTGGTGGCGTTCGAAATTGAGCGGCAGAGCGCTTCGTTCACTTTCACAATTGAGAAATGCCATATCAAACACAACATTATGTGCGATGAGGATACGGTGGTTGAAAAGTTTGATAAGACTCGGAAGTAGTTGACTAAAAGTAGGAGCGTTAGCTACGCCCTGATCGTCAATATGATGGATATGGGTAGCACTAACTGCTACCTGCGGATTAACAATTGATGTGAAGAACGCTTCTTGTTCTAACTTCTGGTTAAGTAGCACCACACCGACTTCGACGATTCGATCCCTATGCGGGTCAAGCCCGGTAGTCTCGAGGTCTACAACAGCATAGTCCATTCCATCCTCCGCGGCGCACTCATTGATACGTGATGACTATAGCCTACGGTTATTTTGCCGGGCGCGAAAGTTCCCACCCCACTACTGACTATGGGCTAAATCCATGACAAGATATAGACCATGACAACAATGACTGAAGAAACAACACGTTCAACATTTACTGCCGCCGATCGATGCGATGCATGTGGAGCTCAAGCCTATGTACGTGTTGATCTCGAATCAGGCCAACTCATGTTCTGTGCTCACCACGGGCGCAAATATAGCGGCAAACTGAGCGAGATTGCAGTATCTATCGTTGACGAATCTCCAAAGCTTACGCAATAAAACATCCACCAATTAAGGCACGTGCGAGCAACCTCGCACGTGCCTTAGCCTATTGTCATCCAAAGAACAGCTAAGATATCTAACGTGCCACAGACCAAAGAAGAATATACCGCCCGCCATCTGTCCGTACTAGAAGGACTAGAGGCAGTTCGTAAACGTCCTGGAATGTATATCGGTTCTACCGATTCGCGCGGCTTGATGCATTGCGCATGGGAAATCATCGATAATGCTGTTGATGAGGCAACCGAAGGTTATGCCAGCGAAATCACCATCACGCTACATCCAGATAAATCTGTTGAAGTTGTCGATAATGGGCGCGGTATTCCAGTAGATGAAGTTCCAGGAACTGGGATGTCCGGCGTCGAAATCGTCTATACGAAGCTCCATGCTGGTGGCAAATTCGGGGGCGGGTCGTATTCTTCATCGGGTGGACTGCATGGAGTTGGCGCCTCAGTTGTTAACGCCTTATCCCAGCGTTTAGACGTCGCTGTGCAACGCCACGGAAAAGTACATGAGATCTCTTTCCGACGCGGTCAATCAGGAACTTTTTCTGACACCGGCGAACCTAGCCCAGATGCAACCTTTGAGCCTGCAACTAGCCAGTCAGCATTGCGCGTAACTGGAAAAGCTCGAAAGAAGGAAACCGGCACGAGAGTCAGGTATTGGTATGATCCTCAAATCTTTCCATCAGATTCACAGTTCTCCTATGAATCGCTGATTGAGCGTGTTCGAGAAAAAGCATTTTTAGTTCCAGGGCTCAGTATCCGGGTGTGCGATCTTCGTGGCAGTGAACCGATCGAATCGGAGTTTTCATACGCCGGGGGCGTTGTGGATTTCGTCGAATTTCTTGCAACTGATCCAGCTCTGACCTCCACGATGCATATCACAGGTGAAGGCTCATTTGTTGAAACAGTCCAAGTCTTAGATAAGAACAGTGGGCATCTGCAATCATCGGATGTTGAACGAACGTGTTTAGTTGATATCGCACTGCGGTGGGGGACTGGCTACGATACGATCGAAGAATCATTCGTCAATATCATCGCCACGCCGAAAGGTGGCAGCCACGTAGCTGGTTTCGAACAGGGTTTAGTTAAGGTTGTCCGAAACGCGATCGAGCAAAAGGCACGCCAGCTCAAAGTCACTGCTCGAGATCCGCGAATCGAAAAGGATGATATTTTAGCTGGCCTGAGCGCGGTTATCACAGTGCGTTTTCCTGAGCCACAATTTGAAGGACAAACCAAGGAAATCTTGGGGACTGCGCCAATACGCGGTATCGTCGCAAAAGTTGTAGAAAATGAGCTCAGCGCAATTCTTTCCTCAACTAAGCGCGACCAAAAGACGGAGAATTCTCGACTTTTGGAAAAAATCGTTGCAGAGATGCGAGCCCGCGTAGCTGCCCGAACACAAAAAGAGATTTCGCGCCGCAAGAATGCGTTAGAAACGTCGTCGTTACCAGCAAAACTTGCTGATTGTCGATCTGAAGACGTCGAACGCTCAGAACTTTTTATTGTCGAAGGTGATTCTGCGTTGGGAACCGCGAAGCTGGCTCGCAACTCTGAGTTCCAAGCGTTGTTGCCGATTCGCGGCAAGATTTTGAATGTGCAAAAGGCTTCGCCAGCCGATATCTTGAAAAATCAGGAAGTATCGTCGATTATTCAGGTTATTGGCGCCGGATCGGGGCGTACTTTTGATCTAGATGCAGCCCGTTACGGCAAAATTATTTTTATGACAGATGCCGACGTCGATGGGGCACATATCCGTACACTACTTTTAACGTTGTTCTTCCGGTACATGCGTCCTTTGGTTGAAGCAGGACGAGTCTATGCTGCTGTTCCACCATTGCATCGAATTGAAGTTTCGGGTCAAGGACGGCGTAAAGGCGGCTACATCTACACCTATTCAGATGCTCAATTGCGCCAAGAATTAGCCAAATTAGAACGTTCCAAGCGATCTTATAAAGAGCCCATTCAGCGCTATAAGGGTTTAGGTGAAATGGATGCCGATCAGCTTGCTGAAACCACGATGGATCCTGAGCATCGTTCGCTTCGCAGGATCTCTATGGCTGACGAAGCTGCGTTGCGCTACGCGGAGCACACTTTTGAATTACTGATGGGCTCTGAGGTTGGTCCGCGCAAAGAATTTATTGTTGAAGGTGCGTCGCATATTTCACGTGACCAGATCGATGCGTAACACGCTAGAATAATTCCTATGCATGCCTCTCCAACGCCCCCGATACGGAGCCGGTCATTTTCTGAACGGATCGATGCTCCGGCAACTGTGCGTATCCCAGGTCCGCATCTGGGACTGACTTGGCGTGCATTAACATCTGAAGATCTACCCGCAGTTGTCGATTTGATGACCAGCACCCATGATTCGCCACTCGGATTTGTTCCAGTATCAAAACGAACGATTGGCCTGTGGTTTGAGGAATTTGGCTCACAGTCTCAATCATCTGATGTGCTCAGTGGTTGGGACTCACACAATAAACTCCAAGCACTTGCCTGGGTGGGAGTTAATGTAGAACCGCTATCGGAATTACAAGCTGAAGTATCTGCAGTGGTACGCCCGCAATGGGTAGGTCGTGGTATCGGACGATCGTTATTAGAATGGCAAGATGATCGTGCTCGTCAGCTCTTGGCACAGTATCCTGGAGAGTACCCAGTTTCCATCCGCGCCTTAGCGGATGAAAATAATACGAGCCGGCGTCGTTTGCTAGCCGCAGGTGGATACACACCAACTAGTTATATCAGCCATGTATCGACCCCAACGCACAGCCTCCATCTAGATCTGAGTACGCGCGCCCGTCAGCGAATAGCTGATCAAGGTTTTTCTCTGATCGGCTACACGCCACAAATCGATTCGGAATTACGTCGCCTCCACAACCGGCTCATTTTGACCCTAGAGCGCTTCCAACCCCTTTCCGCAAGTGCCTGGCAGTGGACCTTAAAACGAGCCGATCAAGTTTTTTCTTCGCTGCTTATCAAAGATAATCAGCTCGTAGGCTACACGTTAGCTGAGCGGATTCCAGAAACCACTACGTTGCGCATTTACTACTATGGCATTGAGCAAAATTTGCGTCATCGCGGTATCGGTACTGATATGGTGCTCAGTGTTTTAGGTCCGGCCTATGAAGAAAATATTAAGTTTGTCGTAGCTCCGGTGGTCAGTAGAACTGAAAAGATTCCAGCATCGCTTCTCAATTATGGGTTTAATTTGGCGATGCGCGAGATAGTGTATTCGATAGATATTTCATGAAGACGCAAAAAAATTGGACATGGTCCGAACTCGACAGCTCACATCTGCCGTTGCTGGTAGAACTTATCTCCAAGATCGAACAATACGATCAGGCACCTATTCGCACCTCAGCTACAGAAATAGCGACCTATTTTGATAACGCGTATGTGTGGCGAGCGCAAGGAGCTTGGGTAGATCAAAAACTCGTTGCCTTCGGGCTAGCTCGGGCGCTACAGCCTGGTGGCAGTAATTTTGCAATAACACTTTCCGGCGGCGTCCTACCGTTATGGCGATCCCAAGGGCTGGGTGCACAGCTTCTAGAACGCCAAATCCAGGTAGCGCGAGAAATAGCTACCCGAATGAACATTGTTGATGGCCAAGCCTTACTCTATATCGAGTCTGACCATGAAAATTTCAGTCAGTTAGCCTATGCGCGAGGTTTTCGCCGCCAAGCTACTTTCGTCCAAGTGCGCGGACACACAGCCCATTCCCATGAACAATTAGCGTTATCGGAATACATTTCCATCGGCCCGCTCAGCGATGACCTCATTGATGAAGTTCGCAGAATTCATAATGCTACCGTGGCTGAATCATCGCTCTTTGACGTCCAAACTGTTGAACTATGGAAGGAAAGTATCGCTCATTTAGATCGCGAATGGTGCCTTGTTGCGCGAGATATGTTTGGCGATCGGCCACGCGTGGTCGGATATCTATTAGCTTCAGTTTTCACCAGCGTCATAGACGACGCAGAAACAACTGATGCCTACATTGATGAGGTGGTTGTCACACCGCAGTGGCGTAATTCCGGCCTCGGTTCTGCTCTTGTCTATAGAGCTTTGCAACAATTCAATGATGCGGGCTACCCTTCAGTTGTTGCAGATGTTGCCGTAACTGACCCACAAGGCACACCGTTTATCGATATTTTCGATGCCAACGATTTTTCTGAGTTGGGCCGAACCCACGTCATGTCGCTTGCGCTTTAACCAATCACACTAACGATATCTGCCAACGCGCTACCTGAAGCGTCGCGTCGTTCATCAATGTTTGGAAGGTTAACTGGTTTTCCGTCAGCTGTTAGCGCTCGTGGCGGAAGCTGGCCAATCCATGCAGTGACGATAATATCTTCGTCGCGTAAGAAGCGTTGGGCACGTACGCCGCCAGTTCCACGCCCTTTAGCTGGAAAACGATCAAGCGGAGTGACTTTTGCACTGCCAGTTACAGTTCCAGGCAAAGCCTGGGAGGAGCCGGCGATTGTCGCGACTGCGTGTCCGGCAAGATCATCTGCTGGAACTACGCCGAGCGCAACCACTTTAGCTCCATCGCCAACCCGGATTCCGGCTATTCCTTGCCCCGAACGCCCTTGAGGACGAACTGCTGCGGCATCGAACCGCAAGAGTTGTGCATCGGAGGTGACAAGAATGACGACGTCGGTATCTGCAGAGACATTAGCGCCAACGACGTAGTCGTGGTCCATAAGCGTAATGACGTCAAATTGGCTTTTGTTTGGCGGGTCAAGTGCAACACGTTTAATCTTTCCAGCTGCAGTTGCCAATGTTAAAACTTTCGCTTCGTCGGCCAACGATATGATTGTCAACGGAGTTTCGTCTTTGGCAAGTAAAAGCAGTTCGCTGAGAACTGTTCCAGCTGCAAGGCTAGGTGCGTTTTGGGTATCGGGAATTGCAGGAATATCGACGACGTTGAGCCGGTGAAGCATGCCGGCGGATGTGACAACGCCTATCTCAGCAAGATTCGTTGTATTGACAACAGCGCCAATAGCATCATGTGCTACTCGCGGACCTTCGCGGCGAATTGGTTCCCCATCGACGATGCGGGCGATACGCCCGGTTGCGGAGAGGATAACTTGGCACGGATCATCTTCGATCTTGAGCTGAGCCGGTTTGGCCTTGTTGGTTTGACCAACTGCATCTGCCTCCAGCAAAACGGTTCGGCGTTGCGTGCCAAACTGGCGTGCCACATCAGCTAATTCTTGTGAAATAAGGTGGCGCATTCGCTGGTCAGAATTCAAAATATCGTTCAGATCATCAATAGTTTCGTTAAGCGAATTGCGTTCTGATTCGAGTTCGATATGGGAGAATTTGGTTAGTCTGCGCAATCGAAGTTCAAGAATATAATCGGCTTGGGCTTGAGAAAGATCAAAAATAGTCATTAGGCGTGAGGCGGCAGTAGCTGAATCTTCTGAGCTACGAATCACGGCAATAACTTCATCAATATCAGCTATGGCTATTAAAAGACCTTCAACAAGGTGGAGTCGTTCCTGTGCTTTTCGAAGCCGGAACTCGCTCCGACGCCGAGTTACGCTGTAGCGATGTTGGAGGAACACATCGAGAATTTCTTTCAAACCGAGAGTGCGAGGCTGACCATCAACAAGTGCAACGTTGTTAATACCGAAGGACTCTTCGAGCGGAGTGTGCTGATAGAGAGCAGCAAGAACAGCTTCGGGATTAAACGCATTTTTAACCTCAACAACAAGCCGCGTGCCGTGATGGCGATCAGTGAGGTTTTGAACACCAGAAATACCTTGGAGTTTCTTAGCTGAAACACCGTCTTTAATTTTCTCAATGATTTTTTCCGGCCCCACAAGATACGGCAACTCGGTGAAAATAATTCCCTTCTTACGTGGCGAAATGTTTTCAATATGGGCAGTTGCCCGCGTGCGGAAGATCCCTCGGCCAGTTTCGTAGGCCTGGCGAATACCTTCAAGACCAACGATTTTCCCACCTTCGGGAAGGTCTGGCCCAGGAATATAGCGCATGAGTTCATCGAGACTGGCATCTGGATGTTCCAACAAGAATCGTGCTCCAGCAATGACTTCACCGAGATTATGTGGAGCCATATTCGTAGCCATACCTACCGCAATACCCGATGAACCGTTGACTAACAGGCTGGGGATAGCTGCGGGCAAAACCTCTGGTTCTAGGTAGGTGTTGTCGTAATTGGCGATCATGTCAACGACGTCTTCATTTAACGACGTCGTCATTGCTAGTGCGGCTGGAGCAAGGCGCACTTCGGTGTATCGTGGTGCTGCTGGACCGTCGTCGGGAGAACCAAAGTTTCCGTGACCGTCAACAAAGGGCAACCGCAATGAAAAGTCTTGTGCCAAGCGAACCATTGCGTCGTAGATTGCGGAATCGCCGTGGGGGTGCAAGCGTCCCATCACATCACCCACCACACGTGAGGATTTCACGTGCCCCCGGTCGGGTTTCAATCCCATCTGATCCATCTGGAACAAGATGCGTCGCTGAACCGGTTTCAGACCATCGCGCGCATCAGGTAGTGCACGCGAATAGATCACTGAATAGGAATATTCCAAAAAAGAATTTCGCATCTCAACTGAGACATCAATATCAGTAATGTTTTCGTTGTGCGTAGCTACCATTGTTCTATTATCACAAGAATAATCGTGATTTTGGGCAACCCACGCATACCAATGTGGTGATAAAGACAACGCCGATAGCTATCAAGCCACTGAGAGTGGGACAATAAGAGTGATGACTAATCGACGCACAGAATTTATTGAGGCTCTGCACGCATTGGCGCCACAGGGGTCATTTATTGTTGACGATATCCTGCTCGCCCTAAACGATGAAGATGTGCGAACTTTCTACATTCGGCCCGAAACAATTTTCGACGCCGATTCGGTCTATGAACGCATCGTCATTTTTCTCGTCACCGCCAAGCGTCTGGTATTGCTCTACACCGACACCAGCTACGAAATGAGCCCTTTAGGCGAACTGGTGACAACCATCCAAGGAATAGACCTTAATTCTATAAAAGAGTACCAACTGATCAAACGCCGCGATCTCGACGGTGAACACGCCGGTGGCCTCAATTCAGTTGTGCTGCGCCTGCGCTGGGGATCATCTTTTTCACAAGATCTCCAACCAGCAGCCTGCGAGGATCCGGCATGCACTAATGACCACGGATACGTTGGAGTGGTGAGCAACGAAGATTTCCAGCTCGTTGTTGAAGAACGCCACGACGGCACATATTTTCCTCACGGAGTCGATTTCATCATGGCTCTGGTTAAAATTCTAGGACAGCGCTAATGGACTACCTCAACGCAGCAACAATCCCTGGTCAGGCTAGATTAGACCACGTGCTACCGGCAGCCTTAGATGCAGTTGGGCTACGCGAAGATCGCCAAGCTCGAGATATTCTCGGTCTGCCTCGCGCCCAGCGAGTGTGCGTCGTCCTTGTCGATGGCTTAGGTTTCTATAATCTTGCTGACCGCTTGGGCCATGCACCGGCGTTGCGTGCCATGGGTATCGGAGAACCGATTACGAGTGTTGTGCCTTCGACGACGGCGGCGGCCATAACTTCGTTCGGCACCGGTTTGCTCCCTGGTATGACGGCGATGACGGGGTATTCCTTGCGCGTTCCGCATACAGATCGCAGTTTTTCGTTGATTAAATGGCCAGATAGCGCAGTCGATGTAGCGAAGTGGCAGACCCAGCCCACATTATTTTCTCAGCTCGGTGATCAGTTAGATTTGGCGGTGACGATTCAGCCGAAGAAATTTCACGGATCGGGACTGTCCTATGCAGCGTTGCGCGGTGCGCGGGCGTTGTATGGCCAATCCCTTGAAGAGCGAGTTCAGTTAGCAGTACGTGCCTTGTCCAAGGACGCACGCTGTGCATATCTGTACTGGGGTGAGATTGATGCAGCCGGGCACAAACATGGCTGGTGCTCAGAGGCGTGGATCGGACAGCTTGAAATTTTCGACGCCGGGATAGCTCTACTTCGGCGAATGCTCCCACAGGGAACTTTGCTGGTTATCACAGCCGATCATGGCATGATCGATGTAGATCAACGCATCGATATTGCTCAAATACCTGCGTTAGCTCAAGACGTCGACGTCGTTGCAGGTGAACCGCGAGCAGTTCACTTATATACTTCTGATCCGCAAGCCGTAGCCCAACGCTGGCGTGACTACACCCAAGATAAAGCCTGGGTGATGACCCAAAGCGAGCTCATCGATTCTGGTATGTTGGGTCACACATCGCACTTTACCCGGCAGACGATGGGAGATGTGCTGGTTTTCGCGCGTGAGGGTTACGTTTATGTCGATTCGCGGGTACAGTCGAGTTCAGCGATTGGACTTATCGGAGTTCATGGTTCCTTAACGGAGATTGAAATGTCTATCCCGCTCATCGTGGAGGTTATCTAATGGCTGAACTCGTATTCTTTTCTGGGACGATGGATTGTGGCAAGTCAACCTTGGCCTTGCAAACTGCATATAACTATCAGCAGCGCGGTTTAGCAGGAATAATCTTTGCCATGAATGACCGGGCGGGTGCGGGTAAACTCTCCTCACGCCTAGGTCTAGTTACAGACGCGATTGAGGTCACTCCAACGACAGATTTTTGGAATGTTGTTGTCCAAGCTCGCCAAGGCGGACAGCGCGTAGATTTCATCATTTGTGATGAAATCCAGTTTTACTCGCGTGAGCAAGTCGATCAGCTGGCACGAATAGTTGATGAGATACACATCAGTGTGTGGGGTTTTGGAATCACTACTGATTTTCTCACCCAGCTATTTCCCGGTTCGGCTCGAATGCTGGAATTAGCTGATCGCGTTGAACGCCTACAAGTTGAAGCACTGTGCTGGTGTGGAAAACGAGCAACCCATAATGCGCGCACGATCGACGGCATTATGGTTACTGAAGGCGAACAAGTGGTGATCGGTGATACCAAAGACGATCAGGTGGTTTCCTATGAGGTACTGTGCCGCTATCACCATATGCGGGCAATGACTGCAGCTAGCGCACACGCAGCAGAGATTTCCCCGGCTACATTACCTCTCGATGCCAACCGCGTTGAGTCCGCTAAAGACTAACGGCACTCGGTGAGTACGGTACCGCTGTACGTTGTTGCGGAAATGCAGGTAGAAAACTGCTGGGCATATTGAGGTGTTTGGGCACCAAGCTATGAAGCCCAGGGAGCTCACTCACTCTTTGGGAGAACCAAAGACGATTTCATCCCACGAAGGCATAGCTGGACGGTTGCGCCTACGCTTAGGACTTTGGGTGCGTTCGAGTGCTTTGCGCCCTAGCGGCAACTCGTTAGAATCAGCCGAATCTGCTGTTGGGGCAGTGGCCGGTGAATCAGAGTTATCGTGCGGTTTTGCGGTGCTAGAGCGTTGGGGGAGTTCCAAAATAGTAGCATCGTGAGTTGAATCAGTATCTGAAACTGCACGGTGGGCACCGTCAAAGAAATCTTCGCCTGGCATCTTCCGGTTCTTGCCACGCTGGGAATCCAATGAGGCTAACATGTCGTCAATTGAAGGGGTACCAGCAGATGCAGGTTGGGCATCTAGGGCGGTTAGTTTTGGCTTTGAGGTAGCAACCTCGGGCTCTGAGCTAGCGGCAGACGAAGGGTTACCAGCATCATCGATGCGCGGAGTGTTGAGCGGACGCCACGGCGAGGTAGGTGCAGGTATTTGCGTTTCGGTAAGCCATAACGCTTCATCATTGGTTGCTTCTACGGACTGGCTACGCGTATTGATAATCCACGACGCATGATGTTCCTGCCCGGCGATGGTGTAGCGCGCAGAGAGCACCCACGGATCACCAGCAGTACGTGTGGCATCCCAGGTGATGTCTGTTGCTAAGACGCCGCGAGGAATGAGGCGAGAAACGACGAGCTCTTCGATAGTCATGCTACCGATATCTGCCCCTTGGCGAAAATTCTTTGCCCGCTGTGCAGTATATTCACGTTCGGCGAAAATCGGATGAGCAAAAGTTGATACTTGTGATGCGGGGAGAGTCGATAGCTCACTGACCTCGGCAATCGTCATACCCGCACGAATGTGTGCTTGTATTTCTCGTGGAGAAATTGGTTTGGGCTCGTGCTCTGCAGGGGGCTTATCGGAGGTATCTTTGCGCAGTGCAGCTCGCAAAGAGTCAGTAATTGGCAGAATATAGCGATTTCCTTCTGCGTCGTTTAGGGACAGTTGGTTGCCATCAGGAAGTATTCCCAACAGTTCAAGCTCGATCATGCGTCCTCCTCATACAGATATAAGATTGCCATTCTTTGACCGTGTTATGGCAGACAAGCGACGGTGTGTTCGTAAACCCGTTGTTGATGGAGAAAAAATTTTACCCGGTTTCCTCTTGTGAAAATCTCT
The DNA here is from genome assembly GCF_023973165.1 of Arcanobacterium pinnipediorum. Taxonomy (NCBI): domain Bacteria; kingdom Bacillati; phylum Actinomycetota; class Actinomycetes; order Actinomycetales; family Actinomycetaceae; genus Arcanobacterium; species Arcanobacterium pinnipediorum. Next base: position 883,803 of record NZ_CP099547.1, read on the forward strand.
AAGAAGTGGTACAACATGGGGGACAGAACGCGCGATTACACGTAAGGACAAACTATTCATGGCAACTGATTACGACGCTCCTCGTAAGCAAGACGAAGAACTTAAAGAAGATTCGCTTGAGCAATTAGGTGCGCGCCGCTCAGATCATCAATCAAATTCAGTAGATGAAGACGAAACTGAAGCTGCGGAAGGTTTTGAGCTCCCAGGTGCTGACCTATCTAATGTAGAACTATCTGTTGCAGTGGTTCCACCACAAGACGATGAGTTCACTTGTTCAAACTGTTTCTTAGTGCACCACATATCGCAACTGGCATACGAAAAAGACGGATTGCCAGTGTGTACTGAGTGTGCTTCCTAAGCCCTGATAGAATGAACTCGCCGAGATCCTCGGCGGGTTTTTTCTTATCACACTGTTAGGCCAAGGAGTTTAAGTAATGGGCTGGTTTTCTCGAAAAGCTAAGGAATCGATGGATGTAGATTCTACAGACGATCTCGATAAATCCACGTCATTAACCGGACCTTTTGATTATGCCGATCACCCCGAACAAGGCGATCTGCTTGATGCGGGTGCCTTGTGGATTCCCTATATCCCCGAAGCAAAAATTCAATTCTCGGTAGACCAACAAGAAAAGAACGTCTTCGGCGTCGTCTACGTCATCGACGATTCAGCGATGCAACTCCAAGTTTTTGCTGCTCCACGCTCATCTGGACTATGGGACGATGTGCGGCGCGATATGATCACCTCTATCGCCCAACAAGGTGGTTCATCGAGCGAAGTCGATGGTGTATTCGGCAAAGAACTCCACGCTCAAGTTCCGGTAGCACAATCCGAACATCTCATGCCACACCGTTTCCTTGGAGTTGATGGACCGCGGTGGTTACTCCGAATCACCCTCTATGGCCGCGCAGGATCTGATGATGTCAAAGCCAGCCAGCTCCTAGACATCGCTCATCAAGTGGTTGTTGTTCGCGGAAATACTCCCTATCCGCCGCGCGAACTGCTCGAGCTACGTGTGCCGCGCACAAACCGAGATCGTGAGGAGTAGGTGAACCAGCGAGTTTTAAGCGTCACTGGAAGCGTCACGGCGCTGACCTATCCGGGCTTTGATCAACGCCCGGAAGTAACAGTAACAATCGATGTTTCTGGTGCCGCACTTCAACTAGTGTTCCAATCGCGTCGTACGCTTAACTGTATCGACATCGGCCAGCTCCTCAAAGTCCAAGGCGCAGTAGTAACGCGAGGCGGAGTGCCGTGTATCTATAATCCGATCTACACCATTGTGAGGGGACATGACCTCTAAGAAAACGTCACTATCAGCTATCACTGCCGATAAGTTCGATGCCATGCAGGCCATCGGCGGGATTCGCGGTATCTGTGAGTCGGTGATTCCAACACTGGTTTTCCTAGTGATCTTTGCGCTGGTGCACAAAATAGATCTAGCCGCTGCGGTATCCATTGTAACTGCAGTGGTAGCTATCCTAGGTCGTCTCATATCACGGATAGATCCATCACCGGCCATAGGTGGATTAGGGGCGGTAGTGATTTCAGCCGTAATGGCATGGCGTACCGGACAAGCAGCCGACTTTTTCGTATGGGGATTAATCGTTAATGTGGCATATCTAGCTGGGCTACTGATATCAATCCTTGTTCGATGGCCGGCACTGGGCATTCTCATCGGCGCACTTCGTTCCGAAGGTACCACCTGGCGTAACCATAAGCCGACGATGCGCCGCTACTATATCGTCACCTGGCTGTGGGCCGGACTCTTTCTGGCTCGTGCCGCAGTGCAATTACCACTGTATTTTGCAGGTGCCACCAACGCGCTTGGCATAGCCAAACTCGGGATGGGCATCCCATTATTTGCGCTCGTAGCGTGGTTATCCTGGCTTATGATACGTGGCTTGGATCCGATTGTGGTTCACGATGATTCTGCGTCGCAATAAGTGCGTTGAGCTCCGGTAGCGTGTGATCGGTACCTAGGTTACCGATAATCACCAGTTGATCACCGACGTCGATCGTTAAATCTTCGTCGGCAGCCAACGCAATCCCGTCGCGCAAAACTGCCGTGAGAATATAATCGGGGGGCAAGACGAGATCGCCAACCAGTGTTCCAACGATCGGAGCTTGCTGGGCAACTTGCCCCTGATACATTGATGCTTGAGTTTCGATAAAGTCAAGTTTGCGAGCAAACGTTCCATCCCCAACTGCGTCTTCGATCAAATTGGTCATAATGCGTGGGGTAGAGACAGCTACATCTACACCCCATGACTCATCGAATAACCATTCATTTGCCGGGTTATTGACTCGTGCAATAACTCGCGGAATACCGAACTCAGTTTTAGCCAACAAAGATAGTACAAGATTGGCTTTGTCATCTCCTGTGGCTGCAACGACGATATCGGTATCATCCATGCCTACATGGCTTAGGGTGTCAAGTTCGCAGGCATCTCCTAAAATCCAGTCAGCTGCCGGAACACTTGCCACACGCATTGCCTGCGGGGAACGATCCACAATATAAATATTGTGGCCACGCCCAGCAAGCTCGCGGGCGATAGACCGGCCAACTGAACCAGCACCACCGATTAACACTTTCATCGATGCTCCTCCTGGACTTCATGATTCATAATTCGTTGCACGGTATGGGTACGTTGTTGGGCCACCAAGAGCCACAGATCATCACCATCTTGCAACACAGTGGTGGGTTGGGGGAACAACGCCTCACCATTGCGTCCGATATAAGCAACCCGAGAATCGGTGATGCGTTGAATATCAGAAACTTCCATGCCATACCAGGACTCGTCAATATCAACCCAGATCAAAGTGACGCCATATCGCGAATCTGTATGTTCAACGTGAGGGCCGTGGGCAATAAGTTCACGCATGATTTGGTCTGCGCTCCACGTTACCGGGGTGACGGTATCAATTCCTAACCGATTAAAAATACCGGCGCGTTCAGAATCGTAGATACGTGCCACCACATTTTTGACGCCAAAGGTATCGCGAACTACTCGTGCGGCGATAATATTAGAATTATCACCCGAAGAAACGGCTGCAAATCCGTGCGCATCCTCAATGCCAGCTTGCCGCAATGCGTCGCGATCAAAGCCGATACCAGTGACTTGCTGTCCATCAAAATCTGGCGGTAAACGCCTAAATGAATCAGAATTGGAATCGATAATAGATACTGAATGTCCACGCTTTTCAAGACTAACAGCCAGAGTCGATCCGACTCGGCCACAGCCCATAATGACAAAATGCACGACGAGAATGCCACCTTACTTTGCTTTTACGCGTAACCTAGTTTGTGATGAAACACAGTAACACGAGTTCTTTAGCTATCGCTCAGACTGGAACGATCACGTTGATCGGCTTAACAGTCTTGACGACTCCTATGCTTATTCTACGGTCTGCTTCGCCTGCAATCACGGCAGCAGAGATTTCTCTCGCATATTCGCTAGGCTTAGTGGGTTTCGCGATGACTTTGTATGCTCTTCGCTTGCTCACTCAAGCAGTTCCGCGGCGGGCATTGCATCAAATAGCCCACACCTATATTGGTGGCTGGGCCGGAATCCTCGTTGCGGCTGCGAAGATACTTGCCTATGCAGTGTTGATCATGATGGGGGTTGATCTGCTCAACATCGGGGTAGTGGCGATGATTGGGCAAGGGCCATGGTCAGTGTGGCTTCCACCTGTTGTTATTGGATTATTAGCCATCCCAAGTCTCTACGCTCGGCTCCAAACTCCGGTGACGGTCATGCGGTGGTTGACGTATTTTGGTTTGGCAGGCCTTATTGTGGTGTTAGGAGCCGGCTTACTTCAAGAAGCCTTTGGCCGCTTCGATTTCGAAGCGATCAATCAAGCGCGCAGTGAGGCCTTTGCCTCTGCTCCGCTCATCAGCCCATATTTCCCACGAATCGATAGCACCTTAGGCGCACTGTATCCGGCCGGAATCCTGGTGATTATATCGGAGCGGATTATGGTGCCGGCAGAAAACCGGCGGGTAGATCTTCGAGATCAATTGCGTGCATTCGTGCCTGCATTCTTCCTTATTGCGCTAACACTGTATTTCGCTGTGGTGTTGTATTTGCCTGGGCGGCGCTTATCTGTACCAGCTATCCCGATTGCAACTGCATTATTTGGCTATCCCGGAACCATAGCCATGGCAATCCTAGTCAGCATCGTTGGGATAACCGCAAGTTATGTCTCTTATCGGCAATTACCGCGCTTGATTCGAGATCTTGCCGTGGATTCTCTCTTGCCACGCCGCCTAGCTGCTCGTGATGCGGTGCGCCCGCGGAAAATGATTGTGCTCGTCATTGGCTTATTGGCAACAGCGGCGACTGCTGTTTTAGATTCAACGCGGGCGCTGGCAACAGTAACTATTTTTATTCTTTACGCGATCATGTTAGTGATATCTGTTGCCATGATCTACCGGTCGCGATCGATTCTCAACGATTCGACCCACGCCGAGCAACGGTCGCAGGCGCAAATGTTGCAGTGGGTCTTTATCGGCTACGGCCTCGTTATCCTCGCTTCCTTGGCTGTTATTTCCTGGATCCATCCGCAATGGAGTCTGTCATCGATCCTGTTGTTGATCGTTCCAGGGATTTTCCTATGGACATATCGGCGTGGGCAAACCCGGCGTGTTGATGCCTTGGCTATTGACAATGACAATGTCGCGCGCCGGCTTCCAACACGCGTGCATGGACTTGTCTTGATTGAACGTTGCGACCAGCCGGCACTCAAAGCAATTGCATGGGCGCGCGCAACGCGGTTGTCATCATTGTCTGCAGTTTTACTTGATGTTGATTCGGCTTTGACGAAACAGACTCGTGATCAGTGGAATGCCTCACGCATACCAGTGCCGCTGACTGTCTTAGGTACTCCGCGCGGTGCAGTGCGAGGTCCGTTTATTGAACATGTGCGTGCGTTACGCAAGTTCCATCCGCATGACGTTATCGCAGTCTTTATCCCTCAAGTTTTAGAAACTGGCTGGTGGGATAGGTTCTATATTCGCCACTCGACACCGAAGATCATTGCAGAGTTAAAACTTGAGCCGGGTGTTATGGTTACTGAAGTACCATATCGCATTGATGTTTCAACATGGAACGTCGACGATAGTTATGAAGAAAACTACGGAGGAGCAGCTGAAGATGGCTACACTCAGGATTGATATCACCGATATTGCACACGGTGGACTAGGAGTGGGGCGAGACGGCAACCGAGTTGTTTTCGTGCGCGGTGCGTTGCCCGGCGAAACGGTCGACGTCGATGTGGTCAAAGAACGTACCAAGTGGGCTCGTGGCGTGGTCAGCGACGTCGTCGTTCCAAGTCCGCACCGAACTGAAGTTACGTGGGCCCACGGTGCAGCCCAGGTTACTGGAGCAGCGGATTTTTCCCACGTCCAGCTCGATTATCAGCGTGAATTAAAAACGATGGTACTTAGTTCAGCGTTGCGGCGAATCGGTGGCAACGAGCTCAGCGAGCATTTGGCAAGTCGTGGAATATCACCGGTGGTGGGTGCAGTTGAGGCAACCGATGGATGGCATACTCGCACGCGAGCCGATCTTGTTAAGCTTGCGCACGGGTTTGGAATGCACCGCGAACACTCACATGAGATCGTTGCGATCAGTGAGCTTCCGTTAGTTGTTCCTGATCTAGAATCGATGATTTTTGACCTCGATTGGGATTCAACGTTCCAACCTGGGAAACGAGTGCGGTTCGTTGCGCCATCAACTGGTGAGAATATCGCTATTTGCGATGGCAAAGCCTACAGTGCTCCTAGAGTCCGTACGGTCAACGAGATCATCGAAACTGTTAGTACAAACGATGCATTGTATGATTATCACGTTGCTGCGGATGGTTTTTGGCAAGTGCATTTCCGCGCCCCTGGGGTACTGCAACGTGAAGTTGTTGCCCGGGCTCAGGTGCGCACGGGCGATTCGGTGCTAGAACTTTTTTCAGGCTCTGGTCTTTTCTCCGTTCCGCTGGCGCAGGCAACTGGCCCCAAGGGCAGTCTTCTAGGTGTGGAAGGTTCTTCACGTGCGGTGGCTGATGCGGTGAAGAATCTCAGTGACATGAAGTGGGCTACGGCAAAGGTTGAGCAGATCAGAAATCACTTGCCGTCCGTGAAAGCTGATGTGGTCGTTGCTGATCCGCCCCGCCAAGGTTTGGGGGTTGAACTTGCGGACCAAATTGCACGCAGCCAAGCGCGTTCTATTGTAGTTGTTTCATGTGATCCAGCCTCCGCTGCTCGTGATATTGGTGCGATGGTTAAAGCTGGACGCACAGTGGAATCAATGAGTGGTTTTGATATTTTCCCCCACACTCATCATCTTGAAGTGGTCACCGAACTGTCGTGACCAGGTTCAGTTGCTCGCTTGGTTAGTTACGTTGAAGGCATAACCTACTTAGCCTAAGCTCCCTGGCGCGTAGACTAGAGGAAACGCAATGAAAGGGTGGCTGAAGATGGCACGTAAAGTGGTGCTTGTAACCGGCGGAAGTTCTGGTTTTGGTGAAGTAGCTGTGGCGAAATTACTCGAAGAAGGGTATGTCGTTTATGCGGCAGCTCGCCGGCTTGAGCGAATGGCGAAAGTCGAGCAGCTGGGTGCGAAATTGCTCAAAATGGATGTTACGTCTGAAGAAGATGTCTCGGCTGGAATTGAGCGAATTATCCAGGCCGAAGGTAGCATCTATGGTCTGGTCAATAACGCCGGCTATGGTGGCTTTGGCATGTTAGAGGATGTGACGTTAGCTGAGGCCCAGCGCCAATTTCAGGTTAACGTTTTTGGACTCATGCGCGTCACAAAAGCTGTTTTGCCGTATATGCGATCTGCCGGGCAGGGGCGCATTGTTAATGTAGCTTCGGTTGTTGGCAAGATTGCCTTCCCCATGGGAGGTTGGTATTCGGCGTCAAAGCATGCGGTAGAAGCGCTAAGTGATTCCCTCCGCAATGAAGTTCGTGACTTTGGTATCCAGGTCTCTATTATCGAGCCTGGCCCAGTGCGCACCGAGTTTCTTGATCGCGCATTGGAAGTTATGGATAAGGTTGAGCATTCGAGCGTTTACTTGGGTAAAGTTGCAGCGTTTAAAGATGCCTTTGCCACAAGCTATGACCACGCTGATGGTCCAGAGCCAACCGCGGCAGCAATCGTAAATGCAATCGATAGCGCCAAGCCAAAAATTCGGTATGCAGTTAGCGGCGCCAAGCCGTTATTATGTGCGAAAGCTGTGTTGCCCACTGCAATTTTCGATTATTTCGCCCGGCGCGCTATGGGGATGACGCGCTAAGCGTTGCTTACCTTGTGTGCCCGGATCGGTTTAGATTCGGGCACACTTGTGTGCTGGGGGATGTGTGCTGGATGGGGGAGAAGATGGCGCTTACGTTGTTTCTTCAGATCTAGTTTTGCCTGCGAACGATGCGCTTTGCGACCGATAGGTCTTAAATAGTGAAATTTTTTTGAGATTTTAAGATTCATATAATGAGATATTGTGTTGTCGAGTTGGACGATAGTTGATCTTCGCTGTTAGAGTGAAATTACCAAAACAGCCTTGGTGACTGGCGGTTTAAGTTGAATTAACAACGTGGAGCCAAGGTTTTGAGTATCGTCCGTCTGGGTACATTTCAGTCGTGGAATGTACCCAATTTTCGTTTGTGGAGGATAAGTGAAAAAGATTGGCATTGTCATGGGAAGTGACAGCGATCTGCCGGTGATTGAAAAAGCAATTCACTACCTGCAACAATCAAAAGTCGATTTTACGGTCAATGTATTTTCGGCTCATCGTACTCCCGATGAAGCCTTAGATTTTGCCCGTTCAGCTAAAGATAACGGGTATGGAGTTATTATTGCAGCGGCTGGAATGGCTGCTCATCTTGCTGGTGTTTTGGCAGCGAATACCTTATTGCCAGTTATCGGGATTCCGTGTACCTCGAAAAATCTTGATGGTATGGATGCGTTGTTGGCTACGGTTCAAATGCCACCAGGGATTCCAGTAGCGACAGTTGCTATTGACGGTGCGAAGAATGCTGCAATTCTAGCCTGCCAGATTCTCGCTGTTAATGACGAACAGATTTCCGAAACACTACGAGAGCAACGTGAAGCTGATTCTCGTGCTGTTTTGGCTAAAAATAAGACAATTTCCGCGACCTATTCAGTTAAGTAAAAATACAACCGCGAAGGATTTTCGATGGATAAGAAACTGGTATATTCTGGCAAGACAAAGGACGTTTTCGCTCTCGAGAACGGCAACTATGAACTTAAGTTTAAAGATGACGTCACCGGAAAAGACGGCGTTTTTGATCCCGGTGAGAACACAGTGGGCTTAACTATCGATGGTGTTGGCGCTATCAATTTGAAGATGACCACCCTTTTCTTTGAAATTTTGCAAGAAAAAGGTATTAAGACTCATTTCGTTTCCACTAATTTCGATGACACCACGATGGAGGTTATTCCTGCCACTACCTTCGGTCAAGGTCTTGAAGTTATCTGCCGCTACAAGGCGGTTGGAAGTTTCCATCGGCGCTATTCTGAGTACGTTGAACTTGGCGCAGATCTGCCAGCCTATGTGGAAATGACGTTTAAGAATGACGCCAAGGGTGATCCGCTCGTGACTAAAGACGCGCTAGAAGTACTCGGTGTTATGACGGGCGAACAATATGATGCCGTTAAGGACATGACCCAGGAGATTACCCGCGTTGTTGCTGAGCAAATGAGTGAGCGTGGCCTAGACCTTTATGATATTAAATTTGAGTTCGGCTACGACAAAGACGGCAACGTTATCCTTATTGATGAAATTGCTTCGGGGAATATGCGTGTTTATAAAGATGGCACGTACATCGAGCCGTTAGAACTTAACAAACTATTCTTTGCTGCTAAGTAAGGAACATACATGGGCGGTCTGTTTGCTCTCACGTCAGCTAGGGATGTTCAAGAAGATGTCTTCTTCGGTACGGACTACCACAGCCACTTAGGAAACTATCGTGCTGGCTTGGTGGTGTGTGATTCGCAGCTAGGTTTTCAACGCGAGATTCACAATATCCAACGAGATTCATTCCGTTCACGGTTTGCGACCTTTCTGCAAAGCTCACGTGGGCAATCGGGTATCGGATGTATTGCCGATGACGCGCCCTCTCCGCTGATTATTTCATCGCATCTTGGCACGTACGCAATTTGTTTCGTTGGCGCTATTACCAATAGCGAAGAACTTATCCAAGAATTGCTTGCTGAAAAGGGTGTTTTGTTTAATGCCCATAGCCGAGGGCGAATCAACCCAACTGAAATTATTTCAGCGCTGATAAGTTTAAAAGATTCATTTGAAGACGGTATTGCCTATGTGCAAAGCAAAATTGAAGGATCGTGTAATCTTGCGATTTTGCTTGATGATGGTTCGTTGATTATCGGGCGCGACAAACTTGGTCGGTTACCTATGATCATTGGTCGCGACGACGACGGCTATGCAGTGAGTTTCGAATCATTTTCGTTCGAAAAACTTGGATATCGGTACGTCTCGGAGCTCGGTCCAGCTGAAGTTGTCAAGATCAGACCAGATGGTATTGAGCAGTTGCGGCCAGCGCAAAAAGAGATGAAGATTTGTTCATTCTTGTGGAACTACTATGGCTATCCAACCTCAACCTATGAAAACGTTAATGTTGAGATTATGCGAAACCGTAATGGTGAGATTCTGGCACAAAATGAAACCGATCCTTCACTCTTTGAGCGGCTGGACTACGTATGTGGTGTGCCAGATTCTGGCACACCACATGCCATGGGTTACGCATTTGAGTCGAATGTTAAATTTGCGCGGTGCTATATCAAGTACACTCCGACGTGGGCACGTAGTTTTCTGCCGCATTTAGAAGGCTCTCGCAATGAAATTGCGAAGATGAAACAGGTGCCGATCAAGCAACTGATTAATGGGAAAAATATCTTATTCGTCGATGATTCCATTGTTCGCGGAACTCAGCTTCGGGAGACGGTAGAGTTTCTTAAAGAAAATGGCGCGCATGAGGTGCACATGCGATCTGCATGCCCGCCCATGATGTACACATGTAAGTTTTTGAACTTCTCGGTCAGTACCAGTGAAAACGACTTGATTACCCGGCGTATCATTCTCCAACTTGAAGGCCCAGAAGGACTTGAGCATATCGAAGAATATGCTGATCAGCATACGGAGCGCGGAAAGCGATTGCGTTCTGAGTTAGCCCAGCAGTTCAATTTTGACAGTATCGAATTCCAATCTCTTGAAGGAATCATTCAAGCTATTGGACTTAATCCACAAAGTTTATGTACCTATTGTTGGAGTGGAAGAGAGTAAAGCTATGCGTGATTCACAGTCACAGAGCTACAAAGAAGCCGGAGTTAATATTGAAGCTGGTTACGAGGTTGTAGCACGAATCCAAAAACATATTAAGAACACGATGGGTGAGCGCAACAGCTTTGACCATCTAGGATTTGGCGGATTGTTGCCGCTTAATGTTTCTGGTATGAGCCAACCTCTCTTAGTTTCAGCAACTGACGGAGTTGGCACAAAACTCAAGCTTGCCTTTTTACTAGATCGCCACGATACGGTAGGTGTTGATTGCGTAGCTATGTGCGTCAATGACGTCTTGTGCGTAGGCGCAGTCCCGATTAACTTCCTCGACTACATCGCATGTGGTAAGAACATTCCCACCAAAATTGAGCAGATCGTCAAGGGCATCACCGACGGTTGTCTCCAAGCCGGAATTCCGCTCGTTGGCGGTGAAACAGCCGAAATGCCTGGTTTCTATCCAGAAGATGAATACGATCTCGCCGGATTTTGTAACGGCATAGTTGATCAAAGCGCGCTCTTAGATAAAAACGATGTCCGTGAAGGCGATGTTGTTATTGCGATAGCTAGTTCAGGTGTACATTCTAACGGTTTTTCGCTGGTTCGAAAGATCTTCAACATCAACGACGTCAATGTTTTAGAACAAACCTATGCGGCTCTCGATGGACAACGCCTCGGCGATGTCTTATTGACTCCAACAAAAATCTACGTCAAGCCAGTAACCGAGCTACTCAAGAAGAATTTAGTTAAATCCTTAGCTCACATCACTGGCGGTGGTTTCTATGAAAACATTCCACGTAGTCTGCCAGCTGGATATGGGGTTGTTATTAAACGTAGCGATGTTGAAGTACTGCCCATTTTTTCTCTTATCCAACAAACCGGTGCGATTAGTGATCGAGATATGTTCAACACATTCAATATGGGAGTTGGCATGACGTGCATTGTGAGCCCCGATGACGTTGATCAGGTACTCGATACCTTGACCGAACACGGGGAACACGCTTACGTCCTGGGGCGCGTTGTGCGCTCGGAAACACTCGTTGAGCTGCTTTGAGGAAAACAGTGGAAAAGGTAAAAGCACGTATTGCAGTCTTGGTATCGGGTAACGGTAGTAATCTTCAAGCTATTTTAGATGCCCAGGCAGATGGCATTCTAACTCACGGACACGTAGCTCTAGTTATTAGTAGCAACAACACAGCATATGGTTTAGAACGTGCACGCCTAGCTGGCATCCCAACTGCAGTTGTTCGCTCTCGTGATTTTTCATCACGCGATGACTTTGATAATGCCTTAAGCGCTGTTATCGACGACCATCGCATTGACCTGATCGTGCTAGCTGGATACATGTCCATTCTCAGTGAGGGATTCGTCCATCGCTATCGACGGCGCATCATCAATATTCATCCCTCACTTATCCCTGCGTTTGCTGGGGAGGGCTTCTATGGATTGAAGGTCCACGAGGCTGCCTTGGCCGCTGGAGTGAAAGTTTCTGGCGCTACTGTCCATTACGTCAACGAGGTATGTGATGGTGGCGAGATTCTCGAACAGCAAACAGTACGAGTTTTGCCCACCGATAGTCCACAAGATCTACAACAACGTGTCCTTACCCAAGTCGAACACGTTATTTATCCACGTGTCATCGACCAACTATCTAAAGAAATTGTAGGTAACCATCATGACAGCTAACTCCATTGTCTCTTATCTTGGAAGTAAGTCATATCCTGGCCGAACGCTAGTACTTGCAGTATCGCCCGACGCTCGCACTGCCACGATCATCTATTTCATTATGGGGCGTAGCGCCAATAGCCAAAATAGAATTTTCGTCGACGACGGTGACGTTGTACGTACCCAAGCTTTCGATGAGTCAAAAGTTGAAGATCCGAGTTTAATTATTTATCCAATTTACCGATACTTTGGATCCACGCACGTTTTTACTAACGGTGACCAGACTGAGACCATCTATCAAGGACTTACAGCTGGTTTGCTCCCTACAGAGGCACTCCAAGAACGCGAGTGTGAACCAGATGCACCAAACTTTACTCCTCGTATCTCTTTGATAGCCCAGCCTGAGGGGTATTCACTGAACATTATCAAGGCAGCAGATGAAACCGGGCACTCTTCGCTCCACTTCGATTTCAACTATCCTTATCTAGCTGGACGTGGTCATTGTATTCATACCTACCGTGAAGATGGCTCGCCGACACCTAGCTTTAGCGGTGAACCTGTTGATGTGACTTACGAAGATGAACTGGGTAAGAAAATATGGGATGCGATCAACCCTAACTATAAGGTTTCCTTGCTAGAAGCCACTCTCGATCTCAACACCCATGAGATTGTTAATATGTCACTGTTTAATAAGCATGAGGAAGTGCGATGAATCAGCTAGAACTTAAATATGGCAATAATCCGCATCAAAAACCGGCACGCATTTCAATCGATGAACCAAATCAGTTACCACTGACAGTGCTCAACGGAAAAGCTGGATACATCAATTTGCTCGATGCGCTCAACGGTTGGCAGCTTGTGCGCGAGCTGAAAGAGGCTACCGGGCTACCGGCAGCGACGTCGTTCAAACACGTCTCGCCAACCTCGGCAGCAATCGGTCGGCGACTGCCAGAAGTGTTAAAAAAGATATCGTTCGTTGAAGATATTGCAGGTTTAGACGATTCTCCACTTGCCAGTGCATACGTTCGAGCACGGGGAACTGATCGGATGTGCTCCTTTGGTGACTTTGTTGCCCTAAGCGATGTTTGTGACGTTGTTACTGCGCAGTGTATCAAGCGCGAAGTCTCTGATGGGGTTATTGCACCAGGATATGAGCCCGAAGCTCTTAAAATTCTGCAAAGTAAACGCAACGGGAACTATACCGTTTTACAAATTGACCCGTCCTATGAACCAAGCGAAATCGAAACCAAGGATGTTTTTGGAATAACATTCACCCAACATCGCAATGATTTAAAAATCGATGAGTCACTGTTAGACAATATCGTTACGGCTAATACGCAACTGTCACTCGAAAATAAACAAGACTTACTCATCGGCTTGATTACGTTGAAATACACGCAATCAAATTCAGTGTGCTATTCCTATCAAGGGCAAGCTATTGGCGTTGGTGCCGGGCAGCAGTCACGTATTCACTGTACTCGACTAGCTGGAGACAAAGCCGATACATGGTTCTTACGCCAACACCCAAAGGTCCTTGATTTGCAATTCCGTGAGGATTTAGGACGCGCTAATCGAGATAACGTTATTGATAGTTACATCAACCAAAATGAAGAAGATGTTTGCGCTGAAGGTATTTGGCAACAGTATTTCACCCGTCAGCCTCAACCTTTAACCGATGGAGAGAAGAAGGAATTCTTAAGTTCTATCTCTGGGGTTAGCCTGGCATCTGATGCCTTCTTCCCGTTCTCAGATAACATCAAGCGCGCTGTTAAGAGTGGTGTTTCGTATGTGGTCCAACCAGGAGGCTCGATTCGTGACGATGCGGTCATAGACGAATGCAACACCCATAATATTGTTATGGTCTGTAACGGAATCCGACTCTTCCACCACTGAGAAAGGCTCGATGTGAAAGTTTGTATTATTGGCAGTGGCGGTCGCGAGTATGCCATTGCAACGAAACTCTTAGCAGACAACCCGGATATCACCCTTGATGTTATTCCAGGTAATGATGCCATGACCTTTGCTCGGATCCATCCGGAAATTGCTGCAACTGATATTCTGGCCATCGTCGATTTTTGTGTGCGCAACGATATCGATCTGTGTGTCGTTGCTCCAGATGATCCACTCGTACTAGGTTTGGTTGATGCGTTAGAAGATGCAGGAATTTCTTGCTTTGGTCCGCGCCAATCGGGTGCAATGCTTGAAGGCTCGAAACGGTTTGCTAAAGAATTCATGGTTAAGCATGGAATTCCCACTGCCGGTTACGCACAATTTAGCGATGTGGAAAGCGCTCGGGACTATGTCCGAAACGCGTCATACCCATTGGTGATTAAAGCAGACGGCCTCGCACTAGGTAAAGGCGTTGTAATTGTTTCAGATCTGGCTCAGGCAGAAGAAGTTCTGCAAAACTTCATGGTGGATTTGAAGTTTGGAACTAACTCTGCATCGGTCATTATCGAAGAGTTCTTAACTGGTCCTGAAATTTCTGTTTTGGCATTTTGTGATGGCACGACGATTAAACCAATGACGTCAAGTATGGATCACAAAAAAATCTTCGATGCAGATCGTGGCCCGAACACCGGTGGTATGGGATGTATTGCGCCAAATCCGGTGTTTACGAGCGAAATTGAGTCTGAATTCGAACGCACCATTATGTACCCTACTCTAGAAGGCATGATTGCCGACGGTCTGGATTTTCGCGGTTGTCTCTACTTCGGTTTGATGCTTACCGATAAGGGCCTGGCAGTTATTGAATACAATGCGAGATTCGGTGATCCGGAAACCCAAGTAGTTTTGCCGCTATTGACCTCTAACTTACTCGATATATTCATGGCCACTAGCGCCGGACGCCTCGCGGAGGTTGACGTGGAGTTTTCTGAAAACTGTGCAACATGCGTTGTTATGGCATGCGAAGGCTACCCGGATAATCCAATTAAAGGCAATGTTATTTCTTACGATCCTGACGTCGAACCCTACCTGGTCTTTGCTGGTGTAAAACGCAACCAGGATGGCGAACTGGAAAGCTCTTCGGGCCGAGTCCTTAACGTCTTGGGTTTTGGCGCAACCTTAGGCGATGCGATCAACTCCGCCTACCATCATGTGGGCAAGGTTTCCTTTGCTCACAGCCACTACCGTACCGATATCGGAACCAAAGCACGCGAAATTGAGGCTCAACATGATCTCTAGAATCTACGTCGAAGCACAGGCAGACAAGAACCCAGCTGCGAATAGTTTGGTAGAACATATCCACACGTTCTTAAATATCACGTCGGTGCGTAGCGTGCGGATTATTAATCGCTATGACTGTGAAAACGTCTCGCCACAGGTATTTACACAGGCAATCACTAATGTTTTTGCCCAGCCTCCTCTCGATCACTATTTCACTGAGCTTGAACTAGATCCGAATGATTCGGTATTCGCAGTTAGCTACCTGCCTGGACAATACGATCAGCGTGCTGATAGCGCGGCGGTGTGTATTCAGATGATGGCTCAAGTTGAAAAACCACGAGTAAGCTATGCTTGCCTGTACGTTATTAGTGGGGATATTACCCCAGCCGAACTTGCCAAAATCAAAGCCTATCTCATTAATCCAGTCGATTCGCATGAAGTTTCACTGGACATGCCGCAGTCACTGGCATTGAACACTACTCCGGCGCAACGCATACCGGAAGTTGAGAACTTTATTTCGTTTTCACACTCCCAGCTTCAACAGTATTTAGTCGATTCGGATGCGGCAATGGATCTGGCAGATCTGAAGATGGTCCAAGAATATTTTGCGGGCCTAAAACGCAATCCAACCGAAACTGAACTCAAAGTCATCGATACCTACTGGTCAGATCACTGCCGGCACACCACGTTTAATACGGCACTTGACGATGTCACTATTAGCGATGAGCGCGTGGCTTCTACCTATGAATCGTATCTGGCTATTAAGGCTGACATTAATCCAGATAAACCTGTGACGTTGATGAACATTGCAACGATGGCGATGAAGCATTTGCGAGCTGAAGGTAAGCTCGACCAACTCGATATTAGCGATGAAATCAATGCCTGTACGATCAATATCGACGTCGATGTTGATGGACAAACCGAACAATGGCTGTTGTTGTTTAAGAACGAAACGCACAACCATCCAACCGAAATTGAACCTTTTGGTGGCGCAGCAACCTGTATCGGTGGCGCAATTCGTGATCCGCTATCTGGTAGAGCCTACGTGTATGCTGCAATGCGTGTCACAGGGGCAGGTAATCCGTTGCAAACTATGGAAGAAACTCTTCCCGGTAAGTTGCCGCAGCGTAAGATTGTCAAGGTTGCTGCAGATGGATACTCCTCGTATGGCAACCAGATTGGTCTTGCAACATCTTTTATTGACGAATTCTATGATCCTTCTTATGTAGCTAAACGCCTCGAAATTGGTGCGGTGATAGGGGCTGTTAAGAAATCTGATATTCAGCGTTCTGCTCCTGAGCCGGGCGATCTCATCGTTTTGATCGGTGGGGCAACGGGCCGAGACGGGATCGGCGGAGCAACTGGATCATCTCGGTCACACGATGTGCATTCGGTTAGCGAATATGGGGCACAGGTTCAAAAGGGTAATGCTCTTGAAGAACGTAAACTCCAGCGCCTGTTCCGAAATTCTGACGTCACGCGAATCATCAAGAAATGTAATGATTTTGGGGCTGGCGGTGTTTCGGTTGCGATTGGCGAATTAGCTGATGGGCTGCGAATTGATCTTGATCGAGTATATAAGAAATATGATGGTCTAAACGCAACTGAAATTGCGATTAGCGAATCCCAAGAGCGGATGGCGTTAGTTATTGCGCCTGAGGATCTTGCGGTGCTCAGCGAACACTGCTATGCAGAAAATGTGGCGATGGCGGTAGTCGCTGAAGTTACTGCAGAGCCGATGCTGACGATGTCGTATATGGGCCAAGAAGTCGTACGTTTAGAGCGCTCGTTCCTTGATACGAACGGTGCGCCAAAGTCCATGGACG
This sequence comes from Arcanobacterium pinnipediorum, assembly GCF_023973165.1. NCBI lineage: Bacteria > Bacillati > Actinomycetota > Actinomycetes > Actinomycetales > Actinomycetaceae > Arcanobacterium > Arcanobacterium pinnipediorum. The sequence goes on from NZ_CP099547.1 coordinate 900,771, forward strand.
TAACTGTTCACCCCGCCAAGGAAGTTCCGCAACCTCGAGTAACTAACTGGGGTGATGGTGTTCGAGAGCTGATGGGAGATCTTAACCATTGCAGTAAAGAAGGTTTGATCCAGCAGTTCGATTCCACCATTGGTGCACATACTGTCTTGATGCCGCTGGGCGGAAAATATCAAAAGACGCCGATCCAAGCAATGGCACACAAGTTACCTGTGTTAGATGGCCAGACGACTACCTGTTCGGTTATGGCTTATGGGTTTAACCCCGTCGTTAGTAAATATGACCCGTATCAAGGTGCCTACGATGCGGTTATTGACTCGGTGGCAAAAGTTATTGCTGCCGGCGCAGATCCGCATCAAGTCCATTTGTCCTTCCAAGAGTATTTCCCATCGTTAAAGAAAGACCGCGAAAAGTGGGGACTGCCCTTGGCAAGCCTGATGGGAGCTTTCCAAGCACAACTCGATGTGGATATGGCTGCTATCGGTGGAAAAGATTCCATGAGTGGCACGTTTGAATCGTATGAAGTCATACCTACCTTGGTTTCGTTTGCCGTCAGTGTCGGATCTGTCGATTCGCTTATTTCGCCAGAATTTAAAACGCCAGGTAACAAACTTTATCTGGTATCACCACAAAAGATATCGCGCGGATACTTTGCCGATGTCGCACAAGATATTCGCGATGGCAAGATTGTTAGCGCCTACAGCCTAACCGGTTGCTCGATATCAGAAGCGGCTGTGAAAATGTCGCTGGGAAATCGCCGCGGGGTAGACTTTGCGCCAGACTTTGACCCGTTAGCAAGTTTTGTTCCGGTACGTGGTGGATTCTTATGTGAAACAACAACCGATCTTGATAACGGTGTATATCTAGGTCAGATCACCGATGAATTCGTGTTACGGCACGGGGATACAACTATCGATTTAGCTCAGATTCAACAGATTTATGAGGCGAAACTTGAACCTGTCTATCCAGTTCAGTCTGGCATCGAAGATCCCACTCCGCGCCCAGTTACCGGCAGCGGTGAGGTTACGCGTTATACCGGAAAGCCGGTTTCTCGCCCACGGGTACTTATTCCGGTATTCCCCGGTACTAACTGTGAATATGAAACTGCTGCGGCATGGAAGAAGGCAGGTGCTGAGCCGGAGGTCATGGTGATCAACAACCTCTCGGTGCAAGATATTGAAAAGAGCATCGATCGGTTTGCCACTGAGCTTGGCTCATCCCACATCCTCTTTATCCCGGGTGGTTTTTCGGGTGGCGATGAGCCAGATGGTTCGGCAAAGTTCATCACCTCTTTCATGCGCAATGCAAAGGTCTCGGCTGCAATTTCGCAATTGCTAGACGAACGTGGCGGTCTGATCGGCGGTATCTGTAATGGGTTCCAAGCTCTGATTAAGCTTGGTTTGTTGCCGTACGGCAAGATTATGGAGCCGGCTGCAGATATGCCGACGTTGACCTACAATTCGATCAAGCGCCATCAGTCATCTATCGTCAATGTGCGCGTATCGAATTCGATCAGTCCGTGGCTGCGTAACGTAAATCCTGGCGATATTTTCCAGGTTCCGATTTCGCATGGCGAAGGACGGATTGTGGGCGATGTCGATGCGCGCAATATTGCGACCCAATACGTTAATCTCGACGGCGAACCAACGAACGAGATTGCTTTCAATCCTAATAATTCGCTACAGGCGATTGAAGGATTGGTTTCTGACGATGGTCGAGTCTTTGGCAAGATGGGACATGCAGAGCGTTACTCTGATGGGTGTTACCTCAATGTCCCAGGCGATTATGATATGCAGATCTTTGCATCTGCTGTGGCATACTTTACAAGCTAACGGGCGGTAAGAATGGCTTTTTTATCTGATATTGAGATTGCTCAGCAAGCTGAGCTTGCGCCAATTACACACATTGCGAATGAGTTGGGGATCGATAGTGACCTTGTAGACCAATACGGTCGTTTCAAGGCCAAGATTGATCTTGGAGCTATTGATGAGCGCAAGATTGCGCGTAATAAGTTAGTGCTTGTTACCGCAATGTCTCCCACTCCAGCAGGAGAAGGCAAAACGACGACGACGGTTGGTTTGGCTGACGCGTTGCACCAGTTGGGGAAGAGTGTTTCCATGGCCTTGCGAGAGCCTTCGCTTGGACCGGTTTTTGGTGTCAAAGGCGGTGCCTGTGGTGGGGGATATGCCCAAGTAGTCCCGATGGAAGATATTAATCTGCATTTTACTGGGGATTTCCACGCGATTTCTGCGGCTAATAATTTGCTGGCAGCTATGCTCGATAACCACATTTATCAAGGCAATCAGTTAGGTATTAACCCTAAACGAGTGGTGATTAAACGATGTGTCGATATGAACGATCGGCAGTTGCGTCATGTTGTTGATGGGTTAGGTTCTCCCGTTGATGGAGTGAGCCGAGAAGATGGTTTTGAGATTACGGTTGCAAGTGAGGTTATGGCAATTTTCTGCCTGGCGACGTCCATTACTGATCTGAAAGAAAAGATCGGGAATATGATTGTTGCCTACACCTATGATAATCAGCCAGTCACGGCCGAAGATCTTGGTGCAGTTGGTGCGATGACGGCACTGTTAAAAGAAGCTATTAAGCCGAACTTAGTCCAGTCTTTGGAGCATACGCCGGCTATTGTTCACGGCGGTCCGTTTGCCAACATCGCTCATGGATGTAACTCGATTGTGGCTACCAAACTTTCGCGTAGTCTAAGTGATTATACGGTGACTGAAGCTGGTTTTGGTGCCGATCTAGGAGCTGAAAAGTTCCTAGATATCATGTGCCGTATTACTGCTACCCGGCCAAACTGCTGCGTGGTGGTAGGCACGGTGCGGGCGTTGAAAATGCACGGCGGAGTTGCCAAGGCAGATTTGGATCAGGAAAACGTCGATGCGGTTGAAGCAGGTTTGCCGAATTTGCTTAAGCATGTGGAGAATATGGTTGAGGTTTACAACTTGCCGACTGTGGTTGCACTCAATATTTTCCCCAGTGATACTGAAGCTGAGATTGCGTTAGTCGTTGCCGAATGCGCGCGGCGAGGTGTGCAGTGTGTTCGCTCTGAAGTATGGGCACACGGCGGCAGTGGTGGAGTGGATTTGGCGCGCGAGGTTATTCGGTTGTGTCAAGCGCCAGCGGATGTCACTTTGGCGTACGAGGATCAAGATTCGATTGAGGATAAAATCCAAAAGCTGGTACGCCGTGTTTATGGTGGTAACGGAGTTGATATAGCGCCGCCTGCGCGTCGTGCTATTGCAATGATCAATTCCTTGGGATTGGCTCACTTACCTATTTGTGTTGCCAAAACACAGTACAGTTTTAGTGATGATCCACGTTTGCTCGGTAGCCCGCGCGATTTCACATTGCATGTTAAAAATATTAAGGTCAATGCTGGAGCCGGGTTTATCGTCGTCTATACCGGTGATATTTTGACGATGCCAGGACTGCCGCAGACTCCGGCAGCGGTACGGATCGACGTCGATGAAAACGGAGTTATTAGCGGACTGTTCTAGTAGGTGTCAGGTTTTTGTGGACTAAAGGACAATAAAATGCAGATACGTCCTGGCAAGTATGATGACGTTGCTACCATTAGTGAAATTTATTCTTCTGCCCGGGAGTTTATGAAACGTAGCGGTAACCCGGACCAATGGGCTGATGATTATCCGTCGCAAGCGATGATTATTGACGATATAGCTAGTGGATGTAATTTTGTGTTGTGTGATGACGGCGGCGAGATCCATGCCGTTTTCATGTATAGGATTGGCCCAGATCCCACCTATGCTCATCTTTTTGGTGGGAACTGGCTCAATGATGAAACGTATGGCACTATTCACCGTATAGCTTCTGATGGCACCGTATCTGGAGTTTTAGCACAAGCAATAGCCTATGCTGATAGTCAGTGTGCAAATCTTCGAATAGATACTCATGCGCATAATACGAAAATGCTGAGTTTGTTGCCTACGCTGGGCTTCGTCGAATGTGGTGTTATTGAGCTCGATGATGGCAGTTTACGCACCGCCTTCCACCGGGTACGTAGCTAAGAAGCGTAGCTGAATTAAGATACAAAACTGTTAGCTTATTAAAGGCAGTGTTTTACGTGTTTTTGAGACAAACCCATAAAACCTTGCTATCTTGATATTAAGATAGTTTTAAGGAGTACGCATGAGTCTCGATACCTTCAACGCGAAATCTTTTCTTGACGTTCACGACAAACGCTATACGTTCTACCGGCTAGATGCTGTGCCGGGATTTGAAAAGTTACCATATTCGTTAAAAGTTCTTGCCGAGAACTTGTTACGTACTGAAGACGGGAAGAATGTTACCGCCGGGCATATCAGCACATTGGCGCACTGGGATCCCAATGCTCAACCCAAGGATGAAATCCAATTCACACCAGCTCGCGTCGTCATGCAAGACTTTACTGGGGTGCCTTGTATCGTCGATCTGGCAACGATGCGCGAAGCAGTCAGTGAACTTGGCGGTGATCCAGACTCAATTAACCCACTCAATCCTGCAGAAATGGTTATTGATCACTCGGTCCAAATTGATATCTTTGGTCAAGCCAATGCCTTAGAACGCAATATGGATATTGAGTATGGGCGCAACAAGGAGCGCTACCAGTTCTTGCGCTGGGGGCAAGGAGCATTCGATAATTTTACCGTCGTTCCTCCCGGCACTGGCATTGTCCATCAAGTCAATATCGAACACTTATCACGAGTCACGATGACTCAAGAACGAGACGGAACTCTTCTTGCCTACCCAGATACCTGTGTGGGTACAGATTCGCATACGACTATGGTTAATGGTCTGGGCGTACTGGGCTGGGGAGTTGGTGGAATCGAAGCTGAAGCAGCTATGCTCGGTCAGCCCGTCTCAATGTTGATACCGCGAGTCGTCGGATTTAAGTTGCGCGGCGAGATTCCTGCGGGAGCTACGGCAACCGACGTCGTTCTCACTATTACTGATATGCTACGCCGGCACGGTGTTGTTGGAAAATTCGTTGAATTCTACGGTGAAGGTGTGGGCGCTGTTCCGTTAGCTAACCGCGCAACGATTGGCAATATGTCACCTGAGTTTGGTTCAACGGCTGCTATTTTCCCCATCGACGAGGTCACCTTGGAATACTTACGGTTGACTGGCCGTAGCGAAGAACAGATCGCATTGGTCGAAGAATACACCAAGGCGCAAGGATTATGGCATGATCCCGATAACGAGGTTGAATACTCTGAGTATATTGAGCTCGATCTTTCTACAGTGGTACCCTCAATCGCTGGACCGAAGCGTCCCCAAGACCGTATCGCGTTATCTGATGCTAAACAAGCCTTTCACAAGGCGCTACCATCATATACTGATGATCCGGGCCAGGATCGGCCACACAAAGTTACGCCTTTGACTATCAATGGTACTCAGACGAGTATCGATCATGGTTCGGTTGCTATTGCTTCTATCACCTCGTGTACCAATACCTCTAATCCATCGGTTATGGTGGCTGCTGGTCTGCTAGCTAAAAATGCTGTAGCGCGATCGTTAACGTCAAAGCCGTGGGTGAAGACTTCGATGGCACCAGGTTCACAAGTTGTCACCGACTACTATGAAAAAGCTGGATTGTGGCCGGCGTTAGAAGCCCTCGGGTTCCATCTTGTTGGCTATGGTTGTGCAACGTGTATCGGTAATTCAGGGCCGTTGCCCGAAGAAGTCTCTGCAGTAGTCAACGAAGCAGATCTCGCCGTTGTATCTATACTTTCGGGTAACCGAAACTTCGAAGGCCGAATCAACCCAGACATCAAGATGAACTATCTTGCTTCGCCACCACTGGTTATTGCCTACGCCTTAGCTGGAACGATGGATATTGACTTTGATACTGAGCCTTTAGGCCAAGATAGTGCGGGTAAGGACGTCTTCCTTGCCGATATTTGGCCGACGCCACAAGAAGTGCAAGAAACAATTGACCATTCAGTTAATCGCGAAATGTTTGAATCATCGTATGCGGATGTGTTTGCCGGTGATGAGCGGTGGCAAAGTTTAGCAACGCCAACCGGGGCAACGTTCACGTGGGATCCTGACTCTACTTACGTCCGTAAAGCGCCATTCTTTGAAGGAATGACGATGGAACTAACCCCGGTGAGCGACATTCATCAGGCACGCGTCTTGGCCAAACTCGGAGATTCTGTTACCACCGACCATATTTCTCCTGCAGGTGCGATCAAACCAGATTCACCTGCCGGGCGATATTTAGCCGATCATGGAGTTGACCGGCGCGATTTTAACTCATATGGTTCCCGGCGTGGCAACCACGAAGTAATGATTCGTGGAACTTTCGCTAATATCCGGTTACGTAACCAATTACTTGACGGCGTAGAAGGTGGCTACACTTATAACTTCCTCACCAAGCAACAAGATTCAATTTATGATGCCTCCATGTCTTACCAGGCAACTGGAACACCGTTGATTGTTTTGGGCGGAAAAGAATATGGTTCGGGATCCTCGCGCGATTGGGCTGCCAAAGGCACCGCATTGCTTGGTGTTAAAGCAGTTATTGCCGAATCGTTTGAGCGCATTCATCGCTCGAACTTGATTGGAATGGGAGTCTTGCCACTGCAGTTCCCCCAAGGGCAAACCGCTGATTCACTTGGCTTAGACGGCACCGAGATCTTTACAATCACTGGTATAACTGAACTCAATGAGGGACGAACGCCGCCAACTGTTCGTGTCAGCGCTCAAAGCCAGAACGGCCAAAGTATTGAGTTCGACGCTGTGGTACGTATCGACACTCCGGGCGAAGCTGATTATTTCCGTCACGGTGGAATTTTGCAGTACGTCTTGCGCTCCTTAGCACAATAAAAGTAGCGCAAAGCTGGGTTGTTGCTCAAAAAGCAACGGCCCAGCTTTGTGGTATTCGCACAGTGCGAAAAGCCTATAGCTATAACTAGGGGGTAACCGGGCAACGCTGGTAATCTAGAAAAGTATGAGTGAAGGAGGCTACCGGCGAATGGCAATTTTACATTCGATTACAGGACCAGACGATGTCAAGGCTCTCAAGCCAAGTCAATTGCCCGCTTTGGCGGCAGAAATACGCTCATTCCTGGTAACTAATGTGGCCAAAACAGGTGGTCATCTAGGTCCTAATCTCGGCGTCGTTGAATTATCTATCGCGCTACACCGGGTGTTTTCTTCCCCCAACGATTCCCTCATCTTTGACACTGGGCATCAATCTTATGTGCACAAGATTCTTACTGGGCGTCATAATTTCGAACATCTGCGTCAAGAAGGTGGACTATCAGGATACCCATCGCGCGAAGAATCAGTACACGACGTCGTCGAAAATTCTCACGCTTCAACTGCGTTATCGTGGGCAGATGGTATCGCGCGTGCAATACAAAAAAGTGGACGCCAGGCACATGCCGTAGCCATTATTGGTGACGGTGCAATGACTGGCGGTATGGCGTGGGAGGCACTAAATAACATCGCAGAAGATCCTGATCGCCCGTTAGTGATCGTGTTAAACGATAATGGTCGCTCGTATGCGCCCACGGTTGGAGGCATGGTTCGTCGCATCGATGCGGTGCGGAAAATGGATGCAGTGCGGGTTAATCGCGGCTATGAACGAGCCTTAGATTGGGCAAAGCGCACCCTACAAAAATATGGACTTGCGGGCCAGATTACCTATGAGGCTCTGCGTGGGATCAAACGCGGTGTCAAAGACGTTTTCATAGATGCTGGCATTTTTGATTCACTGGGGTTGAAGTATTTAGGGCCAGTAGACGGCCACGATGTCACTCAACTCGAAGAGGCTTTGGCTATGGCTCGTAATTACGGTGGGCCAGTTGTGGTTCACTGTATTACCGAAAAAGGGCGAGGGTTCAAACCGGCAGAAGAACATGAAGCTGATCGCTTTCACGCCGTGGGTGCCATCCATCCCGAAACAGGTCTGCCTCTAGTGCCATCGCGTTTTGGGTGGACGTCGGTGTTCGCTGAAGAGATTGTTGATATTGCACGTGATGATGAAAAGGTCATTGGCGTAACTGCTGCAATGTTGCTCCCGGTAGGTTTAGGGCCACTTCAAAAAGAATTCCCGGATCGTGTTATCGACGTCGGTATTGCCGAGCAACAAGCCTTGACGATGGCAGCCGGTTTAGCGCATGGGGGATATCATCCGGTAGTTGCCTTGTATGCGACTTTCATGAACCGGGGCTACGATCAGTTACTGATGGATATTGCACTCCATGCAGAGCCGGTCACTATTTGCTTGGATCGAGCTGGGATCACAGGTGATGACGGTGCTTCACACAACGGCATGTGGGATCTGGCAATTGCGGGAATGATTCCCGGGTTGCAGGTTGCATTGCCGCGTGATGAACAGCGGATGCGAGAATTGGTTCGCGAAGCGATTTCGATACCTTCACCAACAATTGTCCGTTACCCTAAGGGCTCCCTTCCGCAAGCACTTCCCACTGTTCGCACAATCGGCAAACTTGATGTGGTCTACGAATCTGGAAGTGGAGATCACCCGGTAGTGCTTATTGGCTACGGGCCAATGGTTCATACCATGGTCCAAGCAGCGCAACATCTCAGCGATCTTCGCGTCATTGTTCTAGATCCGCGGTGGGCTATTCCAACTGATGAAGACCTTGTGGATGTGTGTGCCTCCGCGCGGTGCGTCGTTACGCTAGAAGATGGTCTGGTTACTGGTGGTGTAGGTATGGGGCTGCAACAGAAGTTAAACGAACAGCGCATCAACGTCCCGGTAACGACCCTAGGAATTGCCAAACAATTCCTACGGCATGCATCTCGCGAGGCAGTCTTGCGCCACCAAGGTATGACGGCCAACGACGTGGTAGCTGCGGTACGAGCTTATAGTGATAACAGCGAAAGTGTAGCTGAGTAGATGGAACGGCGTTCCTAGCTTAGTTTCGTCGTAGCCAAAGCTTGGTAAAACTCGTTAATCTGCCAGGGACGTGCGCCATATTCGGCCAGGCGTTGGGCTAATTGTGCCTCGCCTTCCCAGCCATGCCAGGCAATCTGTTTTTGGATACGTGGTTTTAATAGGACTTCTTGACGGATTCCTAGCCTTTGCGCATGGTCGAGTACTGCTTGGCGTACCTGGGCCCATCGTTGAGCAGCATCAGGGTTAAGTTTCTCCCAACGCTGTACCGGCGGGAAAGGATCAAGGGAATACTCGAATCGGCGCTCTGGCAATTGTTCTTGGGGCAAAGACCATGCCCGATTTATTGCTTCCCACCAAAAATCTGCATCACGTTTGCGTGCTCGGGTGCGCAACAGGGAAGAGTTCTTCACATCAGCCAATGAGCGCGGTTTACGTGCAGCTAGATTTGCTAGTAGTTTGTTCGGCAGAATTTTACCCGGTGCAAGATCTCGTGTTTTTGCGAGATGATCGCGTGCCGTCCATAGTTCGCGTAGCATCGCCAACGCGCGTTGATCTGGAAGTTGGGCGTACTTAACTATCTTACGCCACGGCTGAGGGTGAGGTGGGCGAGGTGGACGCAAGCGTACCTCGTCACACTCTTGGACAAACCATTCCCATCTATTTGCTTGATGCAATTTCTCTATCAACGATTGACGCAATTCAAGTAGCAGATCAACATCGAGAGCTGCATAAGCGCGAAGCTCGGGGCCTAATGGACGCTGGGACCAGTCAGCATCAGAGTATTCTTTCGCAATACCAATGCCGAGTTCTTGGCCAATCATAGCTTGAAGCGAGACACGCTCAAAACCGAGTATGAGACCGGCAAGTTCAGTATCGAAAATACGTTGAGGCTCTAGACCTAACTCGCGTAAGCTAGGCAAATCTTGATCTGCGGCATGTAAAATCCACTCCGCATCCATCACGCGTGCTAATTCGCCTAGTCGATCTTCGATACCGAGTGGATCAATTAAGAAAATACCAGCACCTGCTCGTTTAATTTGGATTAAGTACGCTCGAGATGAGTATCGAATCCCCATGGCTCGCTCGGTATCTACCGCGAATGGTCCGGTGCCTTGACGCAAAGCCAAGACAGCACGATCAAGATCAGTATTTGTGACATCTGGAAGACCATCGCGCGGTTGGTCTAAGAAATCCAGATCTGAAGTCGTATAAACCATTAAACTCGTTCAATCCTTCGAGGCAAACTGGAAATAGATGATTCTGGTGGCATGCCAGCCATTGTGGTACAAAAACGTTGCCAGGCAAACAAATGTTGATCTAAAAATTCCGATTGTGGCGTCCAAGAAGCCCGTACTTCTAAATCGATACGTGAACTATCAATATATAAGCCGCCAAATGTTTCATTAAATACTCGAGTGACGGTGCCGTTAAGAGAATGGAATTGTGCGCCCGTCTCGGCCAATGCTTCTGGTAACCATGACCAAGCGACTTCACCTAACAGCGGGTCATCACCTAAATCCGATTCGATAGGTGCTTGGGCATGGATGACTATCCGAAACGTCCCATTCCAAGCTGCTTGGCCGGCAGGATCATGTAACACAACAAACTTTGCATTACCGCGGAAGAAATCAGGATCTTGAGAAGGAGAATCATTGATTTCGGCTTGTAATGCAACCGCCCAGGGCGCAATCTTTGTTGGAGGCGGAATTTGTACAACATGAAATCCGGAACGAAAAGTATGCCCTTTAAGCGAATCTAGGGCACGAATAAATTCCGGAGTCGGTTGGGCATGTTCCACACTGTTGACTTTAATAGTCACTGGGGCAATTGAGATGAAGCCACGCCGTGGCTAGTCACTTACAGCGCCAATAACAACACCAGGATGGGTGAAAAGAATGTCTTGATCCGTTACGGTTACCTCATCCCACGCTCTATATATGGTGGTGATATGGCTTGGCATCGTAAGGCGTACCTGACTCTTGCGTGCAAAAGCGACAAAGGTTGAACCGCGCATAAGCCAACCACTTACACCATCTTCATCTAGTGCGCATTGAGTTTGTGAGCGATCACCGGAGGCTACATCGGCAAGGCTCTTGCGCAATTGGATTAGCCTACGGACGAAGTCACGCAACCGGCCATGATCACCAGTTCTCGATTCTTCCCAGTTTAATGTGGATTGAATAAAAGCTTGTTCATCTTGAGGATCAATCATCGTTTGTTCTTGATCGTAGACAGACTCAAGATCCCATGATTCGAACTCTTTTTCGCGACCTTCCTTAATATAAGGGCCGATCTGCGGGCCATGATCAGTAAAGAACATAAACGGGGTAGAAGCTGCCCACTCTTCACCCATAAACAGCATCGGAGTAAACGGTGAGAGCAGAATCAAAGCGCGAGAGATTGCGATGTCTGACAGAGGCAGTGAATGTGATGGACGATCCCCTATAAGGCGATTTCCTACTTGGTCATGGTTTTCGTCACTGACGACGAATGCGTGTCCATTAAGATCAGGTGGCACCGGATTTCCGTGTGGTTTGCCTTCAAAAATAGAGTATTGCCCGGTACGCGTAAATCCATTCGTCAACGCTTTTTCAACAGTTTTTGAACCGACATGATCGACGTAGAACGCATTGGTTTCGCCCGTGAGCCACACGTGGAGTGCATGGTGGACATCATCAACCCACTGCATATCCATTCCCCATCCCGTAGCGGAAACAGTTTCGGGATTATTCGAGTTATTTTCCGCAATAAGACTGATATGGCGTCCGGCCGCAGCCCCATAGTGATGAACCTCGCGCGATAGTTCGGCAAGGATGTGGGGCTGGGAATCATCAAAAATGAAATCGGTTGCATCTAATCGCAGTGCATCAACGTGGTAATCTCGCACCCACATCAATGCATTGTCAATAAAATATCGCCGGACGTGTGCTGCAAACTCAGCATCGAAATTGACAGCTTCACCCCACGGAGTGAGATGAGTTCCAGTGAAATAAGGGCCAAACTGAGCCAGGTAATTTCCATCCGGACCAAAATGATTGTAAACAACATCCAGACATATCGCGATGCCACGGTTATGGGCCGCATCAATGAGGGCAACTAGATCTTGTGGACTTCCATAATGGGGATTGAGCGCGAAAATAGACACCGAATCGTATCCCCATCCGCGTTTGCCAGGAATAGGATTAATCGGCATCAACTCAATGGCTTGAATTCCGAGATCAACAAGTTCATCGAGTTTATCTATAGCAGCTCGAAAGGTACCTTCGGGTGTAAAAGTCCCAACGTGGAGCTCGTAAAAAACAGCTCCGCGCAGATCCGGGCATTGCCAGTGATCATCGGTGAAAACAAACGAGGCTGGATCGACAACGACACTTGCTCCGTGGGCGCCATCGGGCTGACACATTGACCGTGGATCTGGCAGTAGAAGGTCTGAATCGACAAGGCGTACCTGGTACCGAGTGCCGGGATCAAGTTCGATTGACCAGTATCCATCCGGCATCGGCTCTAGCTGAAGATCTTGGTCGGCTACAATGGCGCTAACGCGTGAAGCATTGGGCGCCCAGATTGAAATATTCATGAATCTATCCTGCTAAATACTGCAACTGGGAATCGACCAGTGAGGTCACTGAGAGCTTGGGTGCCACCCGAAACTATATCGCCAGTGAAAATATTTTCCCATTCACCTTCAGGCAAAACTACAGTATGGTCGGTATGGGTAAGTAAACCAATTGATCTGGTTGCGATCGTGACCACAACCGCGCGCGAGTTCAAGGTCCGAGCAAAGGCCAGCGCGTGCCCGGTAGATACCGGCAATGGTTGGTATCCCATATGCGCCGAAGCCAAGAGTGGATTTTGTTCACGCAACCGGGTCAACCTCGAAGTAATCCATAGTTTTTCCTCGTCAAGATCCGCATTACTAGCTAATCCGTGCTTATCGAGATTATCGAGGCTTGCCTGCAATGCGACAAAATCAATTGGACGCCGATTATCAGGATCGACAAGAGAGTTTTGCGTTATCTCTTGGCCCTGATACAGATCAGGAACACCAATCATTGTGTAGTGCAGTACGCACGAACCTAAAATGTTGCCACGCACTGCGGGCGCAATCTTTTCCCAGAATTGGCCAAGTGCCTGGCGTACATCTGGGGTATCACATATTGCATGGGCATAGGCGAGCATCTTAGTTTCACTGCTCTGGTTTTGTTCCGTCCACGTAGTCCAAATTTTTTGCTCTCGAGCAGCTTTGAGTAAATAAGGGTCCAAGCGCTCATAACTGATCGGGCCCGCTAAAGTCCAGGTCCCAATAATGGTTTGCCAAATAAGATTTTCGAATTGCCCATCAAGTTGGGCCGGACGCTGTGTTTGGACAATTGCTCGCAGTGTGTGTAACAAGGATGTCCATTCATCTGCGAATTGGGTCAAAGAACTAATAGTGGCACGAACATCTTCACCACGCTTGGTATCGTGAGTTGAGGTCACAACCCCGCTAACTGGCCAAGCGTGATGCATATAGGTTTGCCAGGCGTGGAACTCATCGGGGCTACATATCATGTGATGCGGTCCACCGCCTACTTCATTGGCAGAGGTTAGTGCGGTGTATCGATAAAAAGTAGTATCTTCGACACCTTTAGCCATCACTGCACCACAAACTTGTTGAAAGCGAACAATGGCTTCGAGCCGGCGTTCTTCCAACGTGCGTCCGGCCGATCCGATTTCATTTCCCAGAAGAATATCGACGACGACTTCGAGAGTCTCTAACGAATCCTCATCTAAGAAATCACGTGCCTTTTGAGCCGCATCACGCAAAACTCGTTCATCTTCAGGCGAAGGTCGTTCTCCAGGAACCACATAAGCGCGGTATCGTGACATGTGTATGACAATCTCGGAGACGACGTCGAAAATTCTACGGAACGTGTGGTCTCGCAGTCGCACGTCTGAGTGACAGACCTCAGCTATCAGTGTGGCCAAGCGGTGCATTTCTGCATAGAGAGATGTTGAAACAATGTGGCGTTTAGCTTCAATCTCAGTTCGCGAAACACTCGCAGTGCTTTGCGAGATCTCAGAATACAGTTGGGTTAGTGGCCCAACTCCAGCAGGCTCGGTGAAAAGACCTTGAATCCGGCGCAGTGCGTCATAGCCCGTCGTCCCAGAGCACTGCCAATCATCTGGCAGTTCTTCATCAGCTTCAAGAATCTTTTCAGCAACCAGCCAAGCACCGTGGGTAGCATCATGTAAATGACGGAAGTATTCACGCGGATCAGCCAAGCCATCTGGATGATCGATACGGAATGAATCAATCAAGCCACGTTGCATTAAGCCCAACAACAATTCGTGAGAAGCTTTAAAAACCTCAGGGCGTTCGACTCGGATAGCAGCTAAAGTATCGACGTCAAAGAAGCGCCGATAATTTAGTTCTTCGTTAGCTACCCGCCAATATGCTAACCGATAATATTGACGATCGAGCAATTCAGCTAACGGTAAGGACTGGGTACCTTGCCGGACCGGGAAAACATGATCGTAATAGCGCAGAACCGGCATGGGGCCATCGGCTTCGAAACCTGGAACCACCATGGTATCGAGGCTCAATTCGCCATCGGCCAAGACGCCTCCGATACGTTGCCCTAAAACAGGAAGAAGCAAGCCATCGCCGTCGTCTTTAATCTCTAAATCGAACCAGTTCGAAAAGAGTGATTCTTCGCCGTCGCGCAAAACAGACCATAATGCGCGGTTGTGGTAGAGCGGGGTTGGAACCGCCATGTGGTTAGGCACGATATCGACAACCAGATACATTCCGGCGTCGTGAATAGCCTTAGAGGCCCGTTCGAAACCTGCTAAACCACCTAATTCAGCTGATATTTTGGCGTGATCGACGACGTCGTAACCATGGCGCGATCCAGGCGCTGCCTGTAAGATGGGCGAGAAAAATACGTCAGTGATACCCAGTTGTTTTAGATACGGGACAATCTCACAGACCGAATCGAATGTGAAATCCGGCGTCAATTGCAACCGGTAGGTCGTAACCGGTTGCCGTTTATCTTCTGCAGGAACGTGCGAGTGTGAGCGCAGAACTGAGCTAGTAGACATAATTCTCCTTGTCCTATCTCTCTTAATCCTAAACCATCAAACTCTACGGCTATAGCTCAGCTCACTTACTGTGGAAAGATTGTGTATTGGCAAGATTATCAGTAATCCCACCTGTGGATAACGGAAGAGTAGCCGTTTTAGCGGCAATCGATGCATTATCGGCGTCAGACTCAATCGCCAACGGACGAACAAAAATCAGAACGCTGCGCTGAGGAACCACAAAGCTTTCACCAGGAAGAAGCTGAACTGGAAGATCAGAATCTTGCGCTGTGGAAAATGATGGCAACCACGGCCGAGTGAGATGTGTTTGCGGAATAGAAAATGTTAAATCTTCATCAGAGGCGTTAAAAACAATCAACAGATCGTCGTCGAGAACTTTCTCCCCGCGCACCCCCGGTTCTTGAATAGCGCTGCCGTTAAGCCACAACATTACCGATCGAGCAAACCAGGTGTCCCAATCTTCGTCTTGCATCTGCTCGCCGTCGTGGCGCAACCACAAAATATCGCCGCGTTCAGAGGTGCCGCCGTGGAACGGGGAACCTTGGAAGAAACGACGACGCCGAAGCGTTGGATGAGCACGCCGGAAATGAATGATTGCGCGAGCGAAATCCAAAATCCGCAACGCTTCGTCATCGAGATCCCAATTCATCCACGAAATCTCGTTATCTTGCGCGTAAGTATTGTTATTACCGCCCTGGGTGCGCCCAATTTCATCGCCGTGGCTAATCATTGGAACACCTTGGGAAATAAGTAACGTCGTGAAGAAGTTTTTAATCTGGCGGATGCGAAGTTCGCGGATAGCTTCATCGGTAGTAGGCCCTTCGACGCCGGTATTCCACGAGCGATTATGTGATTCACCATCCATTGAATTTTCGCCATTAGCTTCGTTGTGCTTTTCGTTATACGTGACCAGGTCACGCATAGTGAAGCCGTCGTGAGCGGTAACAAAATTGATGGAAGCAAACGGACGGCGTCCAGAGTGTTCGTAGAGGTCTGAAGAGCCAGAAATACGAGAAGCAAACTCAGACAGAGTTGAGGGTTCGCCACGCCAGAAGTCACGGATAGTATCGCGATATTTCCCGTTCCATTCAGTCCACAATGGCGGGAATTCGCCCACATTGTAGCCATTTTCGCCAATATCCCAAGGTTCGGCAATGAGTTTAACTTGGGAAATGATGGGATCTTGTTGAATAATTTCGAAGAACGAGGAGAGCTTGTCAACTTCGTGAAGTTCACGGGCCAAAGTTGAGGCGAGATCGAAGCGGAAACCGTCAACATGCATATCTTGGATCCAGTAGCGTAGCGAATCCATGATGAGCTGGAGTGAATGAGGTGAACGCATGTTCAACGAGTTTCCGGTACCAGTGGTATCGAAATATGAGGCTTTGTCCTCTGGAACTAGGCGATAGTAGGAGGCATTGTCGATTCCACGAAACGATAGCGTTGGACCCATGTGGTTGCCTTCGGCAGTGTGGTTGTAGACCACGTCGAGAATGATCTCAATATCAGCCTCATGATAGGCCTTGACCATTGACTTAAACTCATCAACTTGTTCGCCGCGGCTGCCAGAAGCTGAGTAGGTATTTTGCGGGGCAAAGAATCCAATTGTGTTATAACCCCAGTAGTTAGAAAGACCTTTGTCTATTAGGGAAGTATCGTTGACGAATTGATGGATTGGCATTAACTCTAGTGCGGTAATACCTAGTTCTTTCAAGTATGAGACCATTGCCGGGTGTGCCATACCCATATAGGTACCGCGAAGCTCTTCAGGTATATCTGGGTGAGTCATCGTCATGCCTTTAAGGTGAGCTTCGTAGATGATGGACTCGTGGTACTCGTGGGCTGGTGGGCGATCGTGCCCCCAATCAAAGTAAGGATTGATTACTACCGAGAGCATCGTGTGCCCTAGAGAATCTTCCTCGTGGCGCTGATCTGGATGGTTGAAATCGTAAGAAAAATTAGCTTGGTGATTATCTATTTGACCGTCGATTGCTTTCGCATATGGGTCTAATAAGATTTTTGTGGGATCGCATCGATGGCCATTTTCTAGGTCGAATGGTCCAGATATGCGGTAGCCGTAGCGTTGTCCGGGCCGAATACCGGGAATGTAGCAGTGCCAGACGAATGCGTCTACTTCCTCAAGACGAATGCGTTCTTCGTTGAGCTCATCGTCGATCAAACACAGTTCGATACTGTCGGCAACAGATGAAAAGATCGCAAAATTGGTTCCAGTGCCGTCATAAGTTGCGCCGAGTGGATAAGGATTCCCGGGCCAAACTTCCATTTTTCCCCCTTGTAGTGCAGGTATAGATTTAGCCTATCTCAGCAGCGCGGCTTTTTGGGTCTTCGCCACGTACTTTGTGTGGTTATAAATCGTCATAGAGTAGGCAAGATGTAGAACCAAGAGTGGTCTTAGCAGTGAGAATAAATAACTAGCGAGAATAAATAATTATTGATGTTTTGGTAGTGCGCGAGTTCAGAAACGATAAGTGCGCCTGAGCGCTGAAGAACTTGGCTGCCCTAGCACACCCTGTGGCTGGGTATGGCCGAAAGCGGCTGAGTGTGGCAGAAGATAACGGAGAAAGAGCGGAAGCTGGGCAGAGGTAGCTGGAGGCTAGCGGAAAAAGAAAAGATGCCCGAAAGTTATGGGGGTGATTCCTCGTGGCGTACCAAATTTAATGGCGTGGCGTACCGAATTTAATGGTTTATGGTGGGCGGTACTGGGTTCGAACCAGCGACCTCTTCGGTGTGAACGAAGCGCTCTACCACTGAGCTAACCGCCCGTTGAAAAACTCTCCTTATGAGGATACGACGATATGGAAGTAAATGCTAGCGAGGCGCACGTGGCGCAGGTCATGTTCTAGCGATTGGACAAGCTAGGGGCAAACTGGCTATATTTATTGAGCGTCACAAACGCGTTTGTGAGTGTCAAGCGGATGTAGCTCAGTTGGTAGAGCATCACCTTGCCAAGGTGAGGGTCGCGAGTTCGAGTCTCGTCATCCGCTCGATGGCCTAGCAGGTAACTGCTTACCACGTGGTGGGTTGGCCGAGAGGCGAGGCAGCGGCCTGCAAAGCCGTATACACGGGTTCGAATCCCGTACCCACCTCACATGCTAGGGCGATTGGCGCAGTGGTAGCGCGCTTCCTTGACACGGAAGAGGTCACTGGTTCGAACCCAGTATCGCCCACTAAACTGTGTAGCAATTCTCAGTTTGTTGCGGATGTAGCTCAGTTGGTAGAGCATCACCTTGCCAAGGTGAGGGTCGCGAGTTCGAGTCTCGTCATCCGCTCAAGTTACTGTATTTTGCAGTATCACAATGGACTCAGTTCGATGAGTCCATTTTTATTGATCGGGCGATTGGCGCAGTGGTAGCGCGCTTCCTTGACACGGAAGAGGTCACTGGTTCGAACCCAGTATCGCCCACAAAAGCGCGGAACAGAGTTATCTGTTCCGCGCTTTGATTTTCTGGCTTAGAATGAGGCAGAGCTGAGTTGGAGTAATGGGGCTCTTCGGATTTTGGCGGGGTTAGGGGTAGATTGTGTTGAGGAGTCGCCAGTTGGGTTTGCCTGCGTAGAGGAGGCATCTGATGCGGTAGTTGGTGAAGTTGGTAAATCCGTAGCCGATTCTTTTGATGCGTTTGATGAGGTTGTTCATGGCTTCGGTGATCGAGTTCGATAGGCGGGCGTGGTGGTAGGCCAGGATCTGGTGATACCAGTTTTTAAGTGTTCGGCTAAGTTGTTGGATTTCTTGGGGCATGAAGTCCTGGCTGGTGTGGTTGATGAGTTGATCAAGCATGGTTTGAGCGGTGGTGATGTTGTCTTGAGCGTAGAAATTTCGGAGGCGTTCTTTGACACGGTAAGCGATAGCGACTTCACCATGAGGGTCTCCTAAGCGTAAAAGTGATTCGATCCGATGTTGTGTTTTATCGGTGAGTTTTTCTTGTCCGTAGACAAGTTGGCGTCTTATACGGTAGAGCGGGTCGGTTTTTCGTCCGCGGTGTCCAAGTGTTTGTTGTTGAACACGCCGGCGTACACGATCAAGGGCTCGGTTAGCTAATGTGATGACGTGGAAGTGGTCAGCGACTTGGGTAGCGTGTGGTGTGACCACGTTGAAAACAGCCCGGTAGGCCGGGCTCATATCGAGTGTGGCATAGCTGATTCCTTGTTTCCAATAGGTAGGGAAGCGGTGAAGGAAACGGGCAACCTCAACATAGTTACGGCTTGGAATAATATCAATGATCTGGTGGTTGGCTACATCGCATAGCGTGGTCACATATTGGGTAGGGCGTTTGTTCAAACGAACGAAACTTGTCTCGTCAAGACCGATTGCAGGAGTTTGAGATAAACGTTTACGATCAGCATCAAGTAAGGCCTGCCCGTAGATGGTCACGGTGTGGTTAATCGTGTGCCAATCACAGCCCAGCTCGGCAGCGACTTCACTTATTGTCTGTCCCATTCCTACTTGCCTGGTCGCCCATTTAGCTGCCCTGGTCGTTAACCGAGAGTGTCTACTAGCAATGCGTTTGTCCTGGCTTGTCCATGACCCCATATCGCATTGATGGTTAGGACAATACCAGCGGTGTTTACGCCAGATCAGACCCATGGGGCGTCCGTAAACGGGCAGATCGATATAAGGAACTCGTGGCCTATCCTTGACTCGTGCCCGTACCTTGCATCGAGGACATAACACGGTGTTAAGATCTTGCTCGATCTCGATTGACTGGTGTGGTCCGTGACGATGATAAGCCACAGGCACAACATCTTTTAAACTCAGCAAACGAGCCACGATTACGTTAGGATCAGAACTGGTGAAGATAGTTTCAGGTTTTTTGCTCACACTCTAAGCATGAACTATCTTCACCACTTTCACATCCCCACACCCCGCCAAAATCCGAAGAGCCGTATTTCTTCGAAATGGTCGGTTATCTTGGCTGCTAAATTTGAACCATTGTTTTCTGTGGTTGTCTGCCAGATATAAGCTGCAAGGTTATCTACTGGATATAAGCTGCAAGGTCCATTTTTGTTCTGATTACTAGCCCATAACAATCATCGACTAGCTCTCAACGATCTATTGATTAGTCCATAACAGTCTATAACTGCTGGTTTTCAGGCCAACCACGCCATCAAAACCGGTTATTCTCCCTGCCTACCCGCAATAATCGAAGTAAATAGCCACGATAGGCGAATCCAATCTGGTTGTTATTCTGAAATGTCGGGTTTTAAGGGGTGGTGGTGGGCTTGGTCTGTTGCAAAACCGGGGTATATGGGGTGATGTCCTCATATACGGGGACATCGCCCCATATACCCCGGTTTCGGCACAACTTAAAGTCTTGATCAGGTTGGATAGTAGATGAAATGGCGTTAGAGAGAGTGGTAGCCGGTAGAAAGTGTGGTTTGGCAGGACTGTAGCTAGATGTGATCAGATTTGGAAAGGCAGGATAGTAGATGTGTTGAGATTTGGTAGGGCTGGTTGGTGGTTGGTGTGTAATTTGGATGAAATATTTGGTTGAAGAGCCGAGATTTAGGGCACACCGGATGGTAGTTCAAGGGGGCTGGTAGTTCAAGGTGGCTGGTAGTTCAAGGGGGCTGGTAGTTCAAGGGAGCTGGTTGGGAGTTGGACTGGAAGTTTGGATGGAGGGGTGCTAGTTGTGATGGGGTTTGCGGATTAGGCTGGCAGAAGTGTCTGTTTACCTGGTATGAGATTGCTACTTCATTCTCATGGCCCGCTAAACTAGACATGTTTTCTTGATGGTAGGGCTAGTATTTCCCGTAAGCTCGCGCTAGTAAAAACGCTAGTATTTCCCTCAATCTCGCGCTAGTAAAACCGGATCTTGCCTCAGGGGGCCATATTCTTCTGCGCGCATTTCTAAGGTGTTGGTAATTCGCGCGGTGGTTAGAGCAAAAAATGATCATCTTAGAACTAGCTAATCGAAGCAAAAATACTGTAGGACAAGGGCTGGTGAAAGTAGAGTCAGGTTTTCGATCCCATGTCAAAGATGATTCTACTTTCACCACCTTTTCTATTACCACACCCCGCTAAAACGCAAAGCGCTCGATTAGCGCAGGGCTGAGCCGGATTAACATTCCACGACGTTGACTGAGACGCCAACATGGACCGCTAGGCCGCCCAAAGCAGTTTCCTTGTACTTAGCCTGCATATCTCTACCAGTTTCTCGCATAGTGACGATAACGTCATCGAGCGATACCACATGCGAACCATCGCCATGGATTGCGGTACGCGCTGCGGTAATAGCTTTTACAGCTGCGATTGCATTGCGTTCAATGCATGGAACTTGGACTAATCCGCCAATTGGATCGCAGGTCAGACCAAGATTATGTTCCATGGCGATTTCGGCAGCATTTTCTACCTGTGCAGGTGTGCCACCCATTACTGCAGCGCATCCAGCTGCTGCCATCGAACAAGCCGATCCAACTTCACCTTGGCATCCGACCTCGGCTCCAGAAATAGAAGCAGTGTTCTTGAAAATCATTCCAATTGCTGCAGAAGTGAGCAGGAAAGTTTTTACTCCTTGCCAATCAGCTCCATCAATAAAATCACGGTAGTAGTGCAGTACGGCAGGAATTATTCCAGCTGCGCCATTTGTTGGAGCGGTAACGACCCGTCCGCCGGCTGCATTTTCTTCATTGACCGCTAACGCATAAAAACTCACCCAGTCAAGTGTACTCAGTGGATCAGTTGTAGTTTCGTTGGTGAGCTTGCGATACAACGCTGGCGCGCGACGCAGAACTTGGAGTCCGCCAGGTAGGCGTCCTTCTGAAGTTGCACCGTTACGAACACACTCTTGCATGACATCCCATACCGCATGTAGATCACGATCAATTTCTTCGGCGGTGTGCATCGATAGTTCATCTGCATAGGCGATTTCGGCAATTGATTTGCCTTCTCGTGCGCAATGCGCCAGCAAATCTGAAGCTGTTTCGTAGGGGAAGGGTACGTCAGTGGTTTCACACACTACTGGATCTGCAGGTGAAATATCACCTGAAACAATGAAGCCACCTCCCACTGAATAGTAGATTTGGTCAGCTAAATAGTTGCCTTCCTCATCCCAGGCTTCTAAGCGCATGCCATTGGGATGCCCCGGTAATTCATGTAACCCATCAAGAACGATGTCGGTATTGGGAGAAAATGCGATATCGTGGGTGCCACCAAGTTTTAGGCGTCCGGTAACTTGTACGTCAGCTACAGCAGGAGCTACGCTCTTGGGATTTACTATTTCTGGTATTTCTCCCATCAGACCGAGCATAACGGCCCTGTCTGTGCCATGTCCGACGCCAGTTGCCCCCAAAGATCCATTGAGAGTACAGCGCACCCGTGAAACCGCAGGGATCTTATCTCCAAGTAGCTCAAGAAATTCCACAGCTGCACGCATAGGTCCCACGGTGTGCGAAGACGATGGACCGATACCGATAGAAAATAAATCAAAAACACTCAATGCCATGGAACTAGAGTAATTGAGATATTTAACCAACGCTAGGTAAGTAATATCTCTCCTAGAAACGATGTCGTAGATGAAGCATTGCCGATAGTGACGTAAACTTAAAATGATTTAGCAATGCCGAGCGCCCTAGTATGGCGAGCGGAAGACTCAGGAGGCTTAAGTGAAGCTCAATATTGATGGTGAAGTCCAAGAATTCGATTCGGCGATCAGTGGAATTGAATTTTATTCCGCACAACGCTCGATAGTAGCCCTGCGGGTTGATGGAGTGTTGAAAGACCTCAGTACTGATCTCACTACCTTGCCTGACAACGCCCATGTTCAAGGTGTTGATATCAGCGAAGAAGATGGCCTTAACATCCTCCGCCATTCCGCCACTCACGTTTTAGCGCAAGCAGTCCAGCAACGTTTTCCGGATGTTAATTTAGGAATCGGGCCATTCATCACCGATGGTTTCTATTATGATTTTGGCAATATCGATGCTGTCACGCCAGAAATGCTCAAGCAACTGGAAAAAGACATGATGCGTATTGTTAAAGAAGGACAACGCTTCGTTCGTCGTCCGATATCCGAAGAAGATGCCCGCCAGGAATTAGCAGACCAACCTTATAAGTTGGAGCTTATTTCACTTAAAGGTGGCAGTGATGCTCAAAATGACCAGGCAGCGCAAGGGGCTTCTATTGAAGTTGGCGGCGCTGAACTGACGATGTATGACAACGTTAAACGCTCCGGTGAAGTAGTATGGACTGATCTTTGCCGCGGTCCCCATCTACCCAACACAAAGCTGATCGGTAACGGTTTTGCTTTGACTCGTTCATCTGCCGCGTATTGGCGCGCAGACCAAGCTAATGATTCTCTGCAACGTATTTATGGCACCGCGTGGCCTTCCAAGGATGAACTACGGGCATATCAGGAACGAATTGCTGAAGCTGAGCGTCGCGACCATCGCAAGCTCGGAACTGAACTCGACTTGTTCTCCTTCCCAGATGAAATCGGTTCGGGCTTAGCTGTCTTCCACCCTAAGGGCGCAGTTATCCGTATGGAAATGGAAAATTATTCGCGCCAAAAGCACATTCAAGCTGACTACTCTTTCGTCAATACTCCTCATATTACGAAAGGGAATCTATTTGAGGTTTCTGGGCACCTCGATTTCTATGCAGATGGTATGTACCCGCCGATGCACATGGATGAAGAACGTGATGCCGAAGGCAATATCACCAAACAAGGTACTGACTACTATCTCAAACCGATGAATTGCCCAATGCACAACTTGATTTATCGTTCCCGCGGACGATCTTATCGCGAGTTGCCATTGCGCCTATTTGAGTTCGGCACAGTTTATCGTAACGAGGCTTCTGGTGTGGTTCACGGCCTTACGCGTGCTCGTGGATTTACCCAAGACGATGCACATATCTATTGCACCCGTGAGCAAATGAAGAGTGAGCTTACTCGATTGCTTACTTTCGTATTGGATTTGCTTAAAGACTACGGTTTGGATGATTTCTACCTCGAAATCTCAACGAAGAATCCGAAGAAGTTTGTTGGCGACGACGAAGTCTGGGAAGAATCAACCCGTACCTTACAAGAAGTAGCTGAGGCATCTGGTCTTGAACTTGTTCCTGATCCAGAAGGCGCTGCTTTCTATGGCCCGAAGATTTCCGTCCAAGCAAAAGACGCCCTCGGGCGGACGTGGCAGATGTCAACAATCCAGCTCGATTTTAATCTTCCAGAGCGCTTTGATCTTGAATATACCGGCCCTGATGGGGATCGCCATCGCCCAGTGATGATTCACCGTGCGCTCTTTGGCTCCATTGAGCGTTTCTTCGGTGTTCTTACCGAACATTACGGCGGAGCCTTCCCGGCATGGCTTGCTCCAGTGCAGGTTAGGTGTATCCCGGTAGCAGATGCGTTTAACGAGTATCTCGACTCAATAGCAAACAAGTTGCGTGCGCATGGAGTTCGGGTTGAAGTAGATAAATCTGATGATCGATTCCCGAAGAAGATTCGTAACGCATCAAAGGATAAGATCCCCTTTACATTAATTGCCGGAGGCGAAGATATGGAAGCTGGGGCAGTATCGTTCCGTATGCGTGATGGTTCGCAAGATAACGGAGTTGCACTAGAAGAGGCAATAACCCGTATTGTCAACGATATCCGTAGCCATTCTAATCAGTAGGGAATTCGATGCTTTCTCGCAGTGGTAGGCCCTTTGCGCAACGTTTCTTCGGCCCAATTGCTCGACTATTCGTGCGAATGGGGATTAGCGCAAATATTGTGACTTGGACGGGCACTATTCTCTCGTGTGTATCCGCCTTGTATTTCTTGCCTAAGAATATGTTGATTACTGGCGTTGTGCTCACCACAATAGTGTTGATCTTCGATAATCTTGACGGCCAAATTGCCCGGCTGACCGGTACAAATTCCGCTTGGGGTTCCTTTCTTGATTCTACTTTGGATCGAGTCACAGATGCTGCGGTTTTCGCCGCGCTGGGAATATGGGGCTACCTGCACGCCCAAGAGACGTTCTCGCCATGGGTGATGAGCGGAGCATTATGTGCTGGTCTACTTGGAAGTGTTGTCCCTTATACACGTGCTAAAGCTGAAAGCATCGGGTGTACAGCCGCGGTTGGTTTTGCGGAGCGTGCGGATCGACTCGTCATTGCGGGGATTTTTACGTTAGCTGTTGGGCTGGGTGCACCGCACTGGGTGATGGCAGTGGGTCTGTGGCTTTTAGCCCTCATGGCTGGCGTAACGGTGTTGCAACGAATGTTCTATGTTCGAGCTCAGCTGCGCGAGCGTGGTCAGTGATGGAACCGCAACGGGTTTTTTCTCTCATTGATTTTGCTGCGCACTACTTACCTGAGTCTGTGGCACGATCAATATTTTCCGCCGTAGGTAGCGTTGCTGGATGGTCCAATCTCGACGGTGTTCGTCAGTTGCGCGCTAACTACCAACGCGTGGCGCCACTGCCTCGCACTTTTGCCCAACGACGTCGTAGTGCACAAGCAATGCGCCATTACATGCGCTACTACTATGAAGCGTTTCGACTTGCGCATTTGACTGACGAGCAAGTAGCTGCCCGCGTTTCAGTGGAGAATATCGAGACGTTGCAACAAACGTTGCGACACAGCTCATGTAGCGCTGCGCTGATGCACATGGGAAACTGGGATTTGGCAGGGGCATGGGCCACGAAGAATCTTGCGCCGGTGCATACCATCGCTGAAAAACTACAACCGGCCGAGATCGCCCAGCGCTTTCTCGATCTGCGTCGAGATCTGGGTATGGTGATATACCACGCAGAGAAAAACGCCCGTGTTATCGATGCGCTCACTATCGATATGGGGAACAACCGTTGCTTTGTCCCGATCTTATGCGATCGAGATCTCAGTGCCAGTGGGGTAGAGGTTCAACTATTTGGCCATGCTGCTCGAGTGGCGCCCGGTCCAGCTATTCTCGCGTTACGTACCGGGACACCGCTGTTCCCGGTAGTGAATATAGCCGATAATTTTGCTCACGATACCCAGCGAGTTCGTAACGCAGGCACTTCGTGGGGAATTAAAGTTATCATCGCAGATCCCATCTATCCCGGTGTTGATGCTCACGCCCCCCAAGCTCAGCGCGTGGCAGATGTGCAGCGAATGATGGATGAGTGGGCTGAAGCTATTTCTCGCATTGGGCGTGACCATCTGACGCATTGGCACATGCTTCAAAAAGTCTTTGTTGCCGATCTTGACCCGCAGCGTCTGGCTCGAGCTTTGAAGGAGTCGTTATGAAGATCGGAATAGCGTGTGGTTATTCGTGGGATGTGGCTGGCGGCGTACAGTTCCATATTCGTGACTTAGCCCAAGAGCTTATTCGGCGGGGCCATCATGTCAGTGTTATCGCCCCTTCGGAGCGCCAGCCGGGCGAAGATGGACTTGAAGAATTTGTGTTCCCCGTGGGCGGGGCTATTCCCATTAAATACAATGGATCAGTTGCGCGACTCTCTTTTGGTCCTAAAGTTAATCGCCTAGTTCGATCGTGGTTGCGCGAGCAAGACCTCGATGTTTTGCACGTACATGAACCGTTTACTCCATCGGTATCTATGTTGGCGTTAGTGAGCGCTACGTGCCCGGTTGTCTCGACATTCCATACGGCGATGGATAAGTCTCGTCTAATGGCAATAGCTTCACCGTTCTTAATTCCAATGTTGGAAAAGATCCAGGCTCGGATCGCAGTTTCTCAAGAAGCTCGGCGTACGGCAGTCCAGTATCTTGGTGCTGACGCATGGGTGATACCTAATGGTGTTTACGTTGAGTCAATGCGGGTTCAATCTCCAGATCCGCGTTTTGTTGGCAGTCCAAAAAACCCTACGTTAAGCTTCTTAGGCCGGATCGATGAGCCACGGAAAGGTTTACCTGTTATAGCTCAAGCCTTTCCTGCTATTATTCAGCGCTACCCAGGCGTACGCCTGTTTGTTGCCGGCAAAGGAGATATCGAGCAAGCCCAGCGTCTCTTTGGTCCGCATAGTCACGCAGTGACCTTCCTTGGTGCGATCTCTGATGCAGATAAAGCTAGTCTTTTAGCAAGCACTGATCTGTATTTAGCGCCTAATACTGGAGGGGAATCCTTTGGCATTATTTTGGTTGAAGCCATGAGTGCTGGTGCATCAATTATCGCCTCCGATATTCCTGCCTTTCGTGCAGTTCTTGACAATGGCGCCTATGGCTGCCATTTTGCTAATGAAAATCCGCAGTCTTTGGCCGATGTTGTTTGCCATGAACTAGCAGATCCGCAATCGCGCACGAAGCGAGCCCAAGCTGGTAGTAAGGCTGCGTGGCGTTATGACTGGAGTACGGTGGCATCACAGATCCTAACGGTTTACGAGACCGCTTTGGCTACAGCCGAGCTGAAAGTGGGGCAATGATGCCGTTGAGTTTTTGGCTTGCCTGTGGCGTTGTCATATTTATTATCGGCGCTGCTGGGATCGTGCTATCAACAAAGGCTCGTCGCCTCGATGCGTTACACAAAAATATTTTACGATCTCGTGCATCGTTTGAAAATGCGTTAACAACCCGGGCGCGCATTGCCCAAGAGGTTGCCCAAAGCGGCGTTCTGGATCTTGCCGGAAGTGTGGTTCTTAATAATGCTGCCCACGATGCAGGTGATGCAGCTGGATATATTCTTGTTGACGATGGTCTTGATGAAATCAAAGTCCACCGATCAGCTCCCACAGATGTTGCCGTTCTCAAACGCGGTGGTCCAGATCGCCTAGATTTAGAATCTGAACTCTCGCGAGTTTTGCGCTTAACTGTTGATCAGCTCGAAGAGATTGACCGCGAGGGGTACACAGATATTTTAGAAAGACTGCATTTAGCTCGGCATAAAGTTCGTCTAACTCGACGCTTTCACAATATTCATGTTGCTGGTGCCCGTCGAATTCGCCAAAGTTGGCTGGCCCGATTGTTCCATATCCAAGGCTATGCTGCCTGGCCCCAAACTATAGATATAGATGATGAATAATCGCAGCAGATATGCACTTCCCTCTAAACATTCTCCGAGTTTTTACACCCACCTGATTATTCTTGGGTTTTTTGCTGGCATAGCTATTTTAGAAATTTTGCCCGCGCTAGCTGAACCTGCGGGACTTTCGGGTGCTGTTGTTTCGGCGCTATGGGCGGTTATCCCAGTTGTTTTTACACTCGTTTTGGTGTGGATTATTGATTATTGGGAGCCAGAAACGATATCGCTGTATATTTTTGCGTTTTTGTGGGGAGGTGGCGTATCGATTCTTCTAGGCGGATCCATCAATGATTTTGCTTCCACCCGGCTTCTGCCTCAGCTCATTAGTGAAGATGACCTTGTCTACAATATTTCTCGTTATACTGCCTCCTGGGTAGCCCCAATATCAGAAGAAATAGTTAAAGGCATGGGAATCATCATGATTTTTGTGCTCTTCCGACGCTACTTTAATGGTCCGATTGACGGCATCGTATACGGTGCGCTTATCGGTGCCGGATTCGGTTTCACCGAAAATATTCTCTATTTTGTACGTGATTATGAGTTCTTGAGTGAAGTTTTTACCGTTCGATTCCTCGACGGTCCGTTAAGCCATGATACTTATTCGGCGCTGTTTGGATTTTTCATCGGTTTTGCAGAGTATTCTCGACGCAAGTTAGCCGTAGTGTGGTGGATGATCCCAGCACTTTTAACGTCTGCTCTCTTCCACTTCATCAATAACGATGCCGTGTATTGGGAAGGCATGACGTATACGAAATACAAAATTCTCGTTAATGTTCCGTTAACAATCGTGGCTTTGTGCTGTGTGATTTTTGCACGAATATATGAAAAACGGATCGTGGTTAGTGGACTTGAAGGCTATGTTCGTGCCGGGTTAGTAGCGCGCCATGAAGTCGTTATGATCGAACGAGTTAAAAATCGTCGCCAAGCCTTGGTTTGGGCAGAATATCAGAGCCGGAAATTAGGTGCCTCGCCAGGAATAGGTACGGAGGCGATGCGTCGCTTCCAAGAAATACTTATCAATTTAGGGCATGAAACTACCGGGATTACTCGGCGGCGACAATGGCGTGATGCCGATGAGCAGGAGTATATTAAATCCTTGCTAGGCGAAATTGAGCGGTTGCGCAAAATTTTCACGTCACGGTAGTTAGGAAATGGTTGAGTTGTCGGGAAATGATTTTGAAGAGTGGCCACTTAACGACGAAGGCTATCCATATCGGCAAGCTGCCCGTGTCATTTTGCTCGACTCACGCAATCGCATTTTCTTGATTCGCGGTCACGATCTTGACGATCCAACGCATACCTGGTGGTTTACCCCAGGTGGTGGACGTGAAGGAGATGAAAGTGCCCAACAAGCAGCCATACGGGAGTTACGTGAGGAAACCGGGCTGAGTATCGACGTCGAACGTCTTAGTGGTCCAGTTATCAAACGTTCTGCGCTATTTCGGTTTTTGGCCCAGGTTCGAAAACAAGACGAAGAATTCTTTATCGTGCGACTAAGTGAGGCTGAGGCAAGCTCGCTAGTAGCTAGTGATTCGCGTGGTTGGACCGCGTTAGAGCGCAAAGTGCTTGATGAACAGCGGTGGTGGGATCTCGATGAACTTGAAAAAATCCAGCTTCAGGGGCAGAAAGTGTTTCCCGCTGGCCTCGTTGCGTACGTGCGCCAATGGGAAGAAAAGTGGGATGGAATCTGCCATATCATTGCCGAAGAATAACACTTGAGGTTTTAGCCTGACCAAGAATGGTTGTAGAATGCCTAAGTAGATTTCGTAACAGAAGGAGATATCCGTGTCAGGACACTCTAAGTGGGCTACCACGAAGCATAAGAAAGCGGCTATTGATGCCAAGCGCGGTAAATTATTTGCCCGTCTGATTAAGAATATTGAAGTTGCTGCGCGTACCGGCGGCGGCGATCCTGCTGGAAATCCGACTCTTTATGATGCTATCCAAAAAGCTAAGAAGAATTCAGTTCCTGCAGATAATATTGATCGCGCTGTTAAACGTGGCTCTGGTGAAGGCGCTGAGTCGGTTAATTATGAAAATATTATGTATGAGGGCTACGGTTCTAACGGCGTTGCTATCCTCATCGAGTGTTTGACTGACAACCGTAACCGAGCAGCTTCAGATGTTCGCGTCGCATTGACTCGTAACGGAGGAACGTTAGCTGATCCGGGTTCCGTTTCATATATGTTCTCACGTAAAGGCGTCGTGGAAGTTCCCAACACTGGCGATATTTCCGAAGATGACATTCTCATGGCTGTGTTGGAAGCCGGAGCTGAAGAGGTAACAAACGAAGGCGATACGTTCGAAGTTATCAGTGAGCCCAACGACGTCGTCGAAGTTCGTAAGGCACTGCAAGCCGAGGGAATCGATTACAACTCCGCCGAAGTTCAGTTTGTTCCTTCGATGAAGGTAGAAATCAGCGACGTTGAAACTGCACATAAGCTGATGAAACTTATCGATGCCCTTGACGACGTCGACGATATCCAAAATGTGTACTCAAACCTCGATCTTACTCCCGAGGTTGAAGCTGCCCTCGCTGAGGAAGACTAGTGCGCATTCTCGGAGTCGATCCGGGACTGACGCGTTGTGGCATCTGCGTCCTTGATGCCGGCATAGCGCGCAGAATTTCGTTGGTTTCTGTTGGTGTGGCGCGCACTGATCCACAGATGGCGCCGCACCAACGGTTACTGGTTATTTCGCAAGAAATTGAAGAGACGATTAAACTCCATCGTCCAGATGTTGTGGCAATCGAACGGGTATTTGCCCAAGATAACGTGCGCTCGGTTATGTCCACTGCGCAAGTTGTTGGTATTGTCTCACTCGCAGCTGCTAAAGCCTCACTACCAGTAGGGATGCATTCTCCTTCTGAAGTTAAAGCAGCAGTAACCGGGCATGGGCGGGCGCAAAAGATACAGGTGCAAATGATGGTCCAGCGCATCTTAGGCTTAGATAAACTTCCGCGCCCCAAGGACGCCGCCGATGCGATAGCCGTGGCGATATGTCACGCTTGGCGCGGGGGAGCCCAAGCAATGGTTGATGTTGACCGCTCCCAGCATGGTGGTGCAGGAATGCTGCCGCGTGCCGAGGGCGCAGACTTAACACCTGCCCAAAAAGCATGGGCGAGTGCTGAGCGAATGTCGCGTCGTCATGGCGCAGTCAAGCCTTCGTGATAAACTCAATCAAACATATGTTCGAAGGAGTGGTGTAGTGATTGCTAGTGTGCGCGGGGACGTCGTAGAGATCGGCACCTCGGCTGCCGTTATCGACGTCGGGGGGATAGGAGTAGAGGTACTTGCTACTCCTAAGACGCTTTCGACGTTGCGGCTAGGTAGCGAGGCACGGATAGCGACGACGCTCATTGTTCGTGAAGATTCGTTAACGCTTTACGGCTTTGGTGATTCAGATGAGCGCGATGTATTCAACATCATCACTGGGGTGAGCGGAATTGGTCCGCGCACTGCGCTTGCAGTGTTAGCAACTTTAACTCCTGATCAATTGCGTGAAGCGGTGGCGACGAAAAATGAAGCTGCGCTCACACGTGTTTCGGGGATAGGGAAAAAAGGTGCTCAGCGCATGATCTTAGAGCTGGGCAACAAACTTGGTCCGGCCCGCCACAGTTCTCCAGTAGTTGGCGCAGAGGGGCAAAGCGCTGCTACCAATGCCGATGTGTTGCAGGGGCTTGTGAATTTGGGGTGGAGCGAGCGCGAAGCAAGCCCTGCGATAGCTGAAGCTATGGAAGCTGAACCTGAGGCGTCAGTAGCGCAACTGTTGCGCCGTTCGCTACAGATTCTTGGAGCTCGGAGATAACCCATGGAGTGGAATGACATCACAACCGGTCAAGCCTCAGATACGGAGCGTGCTCAAGAAGCTGCGCTTCGCCCGAAACGACTTGAAGAATTTGTAGGCCAGCATGTGGTGCGCGAACAGTTATCGCTCGTTCTTGATGCTGCCATCGCGCGAGGTAAGGCCCCAGACCATGTTTTGCTCTCTGGTCCGCCCGGATTAGGTAAGACGACCTTGGCTATGATTATCGCTGCTGAGGTAGGCGGTGCGCTTCGGCTAACGTCTGGCCCGGCGATTCAACACCCGGGCGACTTAGCTGCATTGTTGTCATCATTGCAGGAAAATGATGTCTTATTTATTGATGAAATTCATCGGTTAGCACGCACAGCTGAGGAGATGCTTTATCTGGCGATGGAAGATTTCCGAGTTGACGTTATGGTTGGAAAAGGTCCTGGTGCGACCTCTATTCCGTTGGCGCTGCCACCTTTTACTGTTGTTGGTGCAACCACTCGCGCAGGCATGCTTCCAGCTCCACTTCGAGATCGGTTCGGTTTTACTGCATACCTTGACTACTACACCGATCAGGAATTAGCAACGATTGTTGAACGCAATGCCCGCAAACTCAACGCGGAACTTTCTGGCCAAGCCGCTCAAGAAATAGCCTCGCGTTCTCGTGGTACGCCGCGTATCGCCAACCGTCTACTGCGACGAGTCCAAGATTGGGCTCAAGTTCGCGGTGATGGCAAGCTCGACGTTGCTGCTGCTCAGGCAGCACTTGAAGTTTTCGAGGTGGATTTGCGCGGTTTAGATCGACTTGACAGAGCTGTTCTTGACTCATTGTGCCGGCGGTTTAATGGCGGACCAGTAGGTTTGACTACGCTGGCGGTTTCAGTTGGTGAAGAGCCAGAAACGATCGAAACAGTTGCTGAACCGTATCTTATGCGCCAAGGCTTTATTTCCAAAACTCCGCGAGGGCGTATTGCTACCCAGTTAGCGTGGCGACACTTAGGAATAACCCCACCAACCGATACCCTTTTCTCGTAAGTAGCATGTTTTTCGTAACTAGGCTAACCATGATCTTAGCTGGGTGTTTGACGCATACGAAATAGTGTGGTGTTGTACCAAAAGACGATGCTATCTACGTTTGGTGTAGTCAAGGGAGTACAATGTCTTTTGTTTGGTCTCCACTACGAAACGAGTACAGCATTTTATGGAATACCTAATCGTAATAATTGTCTTGCTAGCCTTTTTGTTATTCACTTCTCGGTCGGCGCGTAAGGCACAGCAAAAACAGCGCGACCAACGCGAGCAAGCGATTGTTGTTGGCAATAATGTTGTGACCTCCTCTGGCTTCTTTGGGCGGATCGTCGATGTCGATGGAGATGCAGTTACATTGGAATCTCCTTCCGGTGATGAAACTGTATGGATGCGCTCGGCAATTATGTCGCAGATGGATATACCACTGGCTATAACAGATGAAGATGAAACGTATAGCAACGATTCGCAACTCTCTGATAACGCTTTAGCTGAAGAACCGTTAGCAGATGACGAGACAGAGTCGGATGATAAGCAAGGGTCGGCGTGGAAGTAGATTCCACCTCCCTTAAAACTATCAAGGAGAAGACGCGTGCAAAATTCACGTGAGGAACGAAAGAAAGAAAGCAAGCCTATTGGTCGGCTCATCACTCTTGGTGTGTTGATTGTAGCGCTTTTTGCTACCTTGAGTTTTGGCACCATAACTGGTGAAAAAAATCGATTTTTACCGCAATTAGCTCTGGATTTAGAGGGTGGAACTCAAATCATTCTCACTCCTTTGACTACCGATGGATCAGAAGTAACTGACGAAGATGTCAAGCAAGCAATTGAAATCATCCGTCAACGTGTTGATGCTTCTGGCGTTGCAGAAGCAGAAATTACGGCACAAGGTGGATCAAATATCATTGTTGCGCTACCAGGTCAGCCAGATAAGGCCACTCTTGATCTAGTTCGTACATCTGCGGTTTTACGCATGCGACCGGTACTGTCTTATGCAGATCCAAATCCGATTACAAAAGAAGATCTAGTTGCTCGCCTCGGGGATAAAGCAGCAGGTTTAGATCCGCAAACAATGACTGATGATCAATACGCAGCAGCAGTCATGACCTTGGCTGATAGTGATGGTGATGGAAAACTTTCCGATACTCCGATTACTACTCCTGCTAATGCCTCCGATCCTTCATGGATCAGCGAGCAAATTATTTACGACTCGTTGACGTTACAATGCGGTTCTAAAGATCAAGCAATTGCAGCAAATGGTGATGATCCTGCTAAAGCAATGGTTTCGTGTGAGGCTGAACGCGGCATCAAACTTATTCTTGGACCAGCAGAACTTGAAGGGTCGACGATTGCATCGGCTAGTTCTGGACCATCGGTTAATCAGCAAGGACAACCAGATGGTGGGTTTGCGGTCCATATGAATTTCGATTCTGAAGGTTCAGCTAAGTTTGCTGAAGTTACTGGACGTATCTCTAAACTTCCCTCACCACAAAATCAATTTGCTATTGTGCTCGATGGTCAAACAGTCTCCGCACCAAAAACTGATAATGCTATCACCGGTGGCCAAGCTCAAATCACCGGTTCTTTCAAGGCCAAAGAAGCTGCGGCTTTAGCTAATCAGTTAAACTTCGGTTCACTACCGCTTTTCTTTGAAGTTCAATCCGAAGAACAAATTTCGGCAACACTGGGTGCAGAACAACTTCAATCAGGTCTGATTGCCGGTTTGTTCGGAATTCTTTTCATCGTTTTATATATGCTGTGGCAATACCATGCCTTGGGCGCAATCGCGATCGCATCGATTGTCGTGTCTACTGGATTGTCCTTCTTCGTTATTTCCTTCCTCTCGTGGACGATGGGTTACCGACTATCAATGGCGGGCGTACTAGGAATTATTATTTCCGTAGGCGTGACCGCAGATTCGTTCATTGTCTACTTTGAACGCATACGTGATGAGATCCGTGACGGCCTGACAATCCGTGGCGGCATTGAACACGGATGGGAACGCGCACGGCGAACCATCATCATCTCTGACATTGTGAATTTAGTGGCCGCATCGGTTCTCTTCATTCTCACAGTGGGCTCGGTGCGTGGTTTTGCTTTCACACTTGGCATTACCACCGTTCTCGATTTGATCGTCGTTATGATGTTTACGTACCCAGTCATGCACTATCTGGGCAAGACTACCTATTTTGGCGATGGTAAGCGTGGCTCTGGGCTTGATGCACTCAAACTTGAACGTGCACCTATATATCGCGGTCGCGGCTACAGTGAGCCCCAACCAGAAAAGAAAACCCGGAAGGTACGTGCCGTCTTGGCTAATGGCGAAGAAACTGAGCTCAATGATTATGAGTACCCCGATGAAAGATTTGTTCAACATCAGGAAACTCTTGCTCAGCGTCGTGCACGTGAGCGCCGTGAGCGCAAGGCAGCACAGAAAGGGGAGAACTGATGTTATCGATGTATAAGATCGGAAATGATTTATACACTGGGCGTTCTTCTGTCAATATCATTGGTCGTCGTAAGATTTGGTTAGTGTTTGCACTGGTTTTGATGGTGTTATCACTATTGGCTTTTGCCATTAAGTCGCCAAATACTGGTATTGAATTCCGAGGCGGATCGCAATTTACAGTTTCAGGAACCACTAACGCATCGCATCAGCCAGCATACGATGTGATCAAAAAGGTTGGGCAAGATGATGCCCCGCGCGTTGCTAACCTGGGCTCGTCATCAATCCGAGTCCAAACAGCTAAACTTGACGATCAGCAAACTCAAGAAGTTCGTGACGCGTTAGCTAGTGCCTATGGCGTCCAGCCAGCCGATGTCACCTCGACATTCGTTGGACCATCGTGGGGCGCAGATATTTTATCCAAAGCAATTCGCGCAATGATCATCTTTATGGTTTTGATATCTCTAGTGCTTACCGTGTATTTCCGATCATGGACTATTGCGGTAGGTGCTAACGGTGCACTAGTCCACGACTTCATTATCACCTTGGGTGTGTATTGGTGGGCTGGTTTTGAAATTACTCCAGCTACCGTTATCGGATTGTTGACCATCATGGGATATTCACTATACGACACAGTCGTGGTATTCGATAAGGTGCGTGAGAATACTGAAAACGTGACCTCACAATATCGCTACACGTATGAGGAAACCGCAAACCAGGCTATGAACCAAAGCCTTATTCGCTCGCTGAATACCTCAATTACTGGTCTGCTTCCCGTAACGGCGATCTTGTTCATTGGTGTATATATTCTTGGTGCAGATACCTTGCGTGATCTTGCGCTCGTGATGTTTGTTGGTATGTTGCTCTCAACGCTGTCATCGCTGATTATTGCTGCTCCGTTAGCTGTCTTCCTTGCAATGCGTAATCCGAAGATTCGCGAACATACCGCAGAAGTTCTTGCACGACGTAGCGAATCATCTGAGCCAGCTGAGCAAGTTGAACCAGACCACGCTACACTTGGTTCCGTAGAAGTCATCGCCGGTGGTCATCAAGGACACCGCGCACAGCCAAAACGTCAGAAAAAGAGGAAGAAACGTTGAGTACTGAAAATATTTTTCCACAGGACGTTGTTGAGCTCGTCCGATCACACGTACGCGAAGTTCAAGATTTCCCGGCTCGTGGTGTGCTATTTCGCGATATCACCCCACTGATTGCCGATCCACAAGGTTTTTCAGCACTCATCGAGATGATTGCAGAGAAATACCGGGGCAAAGTAGATGCTGTTGCAGGCCTGGAATCGCGAGGATTCATTTTAGCTGCACCGCTAGCTGTTGCACTTGGAGTAGGAATGCTAACAGTTCGCAAAGCCGGACGGCTACCTGGTCCAGTGGTCGGTATTGACTATGACCTTGAATATGGTTCAGCTCGTATGGAACTACAACCATTCACCGTTCAAGATGGTCAACGTGTTCTAGTTCTCGACGACGTCTTGGCTACCGGTGGCACTGCTGGTGCGGCATGTGATCTCATTCGACAAGCTGGTGGTGACCCAGTAGGACTGTGCGTACTTATCGAATTAACCGGATTCAATGGCCGTGAATATCTCGGTTCTGACATCGCAGTTGATTCGGTTCTTAAATACTGATCGTGTGTGATCATGACAGCTCACGTTAGACCGTGAGCTGTTGATCTCTAGCGTTACCATGATACGTAGATACGAGGCAGGTTATGCCTCGTATCTACGTATCTTAATTGCAAGATATTACGGGTAATGCGCTAGAATAAGATATTACATGGTTTAGGAGGTTCGAGATGTCGTCCCATTCGCATACTCCACGAGTACGGTCGCGCTTTTCGTGGTTAGGGAAAAAGGTCAATGTTCCCACCATCCTCGAACCCATGATGAGTGTTGAATCCATTAAATCGATGGATATCTCCAGGATTATTCACGCCTATGAGGTTGCTGAGCGCCTCCATAGAGGAGTAAACCGCAAGTCTGGTGAACCATATATCACTCACCCTGTGGCTGTAGCTACTATCTTAGTTGAGCTCGGACTCGATGAAGATACCATCGTTGCGGCCTTGCTCCACGATACGGTCGAAGATACAGATTATACCTTGGCAGAACTCTCTCGTGAGTTCGGTCCAACTGTTGCGCTCCTCGTCGATGGAGTAACAAAACTCGACAAAGTCAAATATGGCGAAGCCGCTGCTTCAGAAACAGTGCGCAAAATGATTATCGCCATGGCCAAAGATATTCGAGTTTTGCTGATCAAGCTTGGCGATCGGTTACACAATGCCCGGACGTGGAGATTCGTTTCGCAATCCTCAGCACAGCGCAAAGCCCGGGAAACTTTAGAGATTTTCGCACCTCTAGCACATCGCTTAGGTATGAATTCCATCAAATGGGAGCTTGAAGATCTCTCATTTCGCATTTTGTACCCGGCCGTGTATTCCGAGATTGAACGTATGGTTCGAGAACGAGCTCCGGAGCGTGAACGGTTCATCGAAGAAGTTAAAGATACACTCAAACGAGAATTGGCCAAAGCTAACGTTAAATGCACGATTAGCGGCAGACCAAAGCATTATTATTCCATCTATCAGAAGATGATTTTGCGTGGTCGAGATTTTGAAGACATCTACGATCTAGTTGGCGTACGAGTACTTGTTGACGAAGTCCAAGATTGTTACACCGCGTTAGGCGTTGCAAATTCCGCCTATACCCCGATTCAAGGACGAATCAAAGATTACATCGCCTCACCTAAATTCAATCTCTACCAGTCGATCCACACTACCGTCATGGGACCAGGTGGGCGCACGGTTGAAATTCAGATCCGCACCCACGATATGCATCGGCGAGCTGAATACGGCGTCGCAGCCCACTGGCGTTACAAAGAAAATCCCAATGCCTCGTCTTCGAAAGAACAAACGAGCAAGGAAGATACACAACTTGAATGGTTGCGACAATTAGTTGATTGGCAGCGTGATACCGCCGATCCTTCAGAATTTCTTGATTCGTTGCGCTATGAGATGTCGCGTAACAAGGTCTATGTTTTTACCCCTGCAGGTGAAGTCAAAGAACTTCCTGCCGGGTCAACTCCGGTAGACTTCGCTTTTGCTGTGCACACTGAAGTGGGCTATCGCACTGTAGGTGCGAAGGTTAATGACCGGTTGGTAACTCTTGATCACGAGTTACAATCTGGCGATACGGTTGAAATTATTACATCAAAGTCTGAAGATGCTGCACCCTCGCGGGGGTGGAGTGATTTCGTTGTTACAGCTCGAGCGCGATCAAAGATCAAGCAGTGGTATTCGCGATCACGCAAAGATGAAACAGCTGAAATAGGCAAGGAAAAACTTGCTAAGGCTATTCGACGTCGAAACGAACCCATCCAACGCTTGATGAGCCACGATACGCTCAAGGCTGTTGCGCAAGACCTCAACCGAAGCGACGTGACAGACTTATACGCGGCGATTGGTGAAGGTGCTGTCTCTGCTGAGTCAGTGGTACGCCGTCTTATCATCTCCCAAGGTGGGAACGCAGGAGCAGAAGAAACTCTCGCAGAAGCGGTTACTCCTACACGTATTAAGCATCGTTCTGAGGGACAAGGATCCTCGGCGGTTATCGTCGCCTCAATTGAGGATACTGACGTCTTAGTGAAGTTAGCAAAATGCTGTACGCCAGTCCCGCCAGATGAGATCGTCGGTTTTGTTACTCGCGGCAGTGGTATTTCGGTACACCGCGCCGATTGCCCGAATGTGGATTCTTTGCGACGCGAACCAGATAGGTTTATTGACATTGCCTGGGATTCTCAAGCTGATGCCGTCTATTTAGTCCAAGTTCAGATCGAAGCGTTAGATCGGCGGGGGTTGCTTGCGGATGTGACGCGAGTATTGTCAGAACATGATGTGAATATGATTTCGGGAACGATTAACACTTCTTCAGAACGAGTGGCGAAATCCAGTTTCACATTCGAGATGGCAGATCCGCATCATCTTGAGCGCGTCTTGCGTGAGTTGCGTAAGATTGAAGGGGTCTACGATGCTTATCGCATCACTGGCAACAAGAAGGACCACAATCGACTCTTGCGTGCCTCGCAGACGCCTAATCCGAAACGGAATGCGAATTAATCGTCTTAATAACTTCGTCTGGGAATTGGAACAGCACTTCGCGTACTTTGCGCATCCCGGGATGATTTTTTAACTGTTGTGCCAGGTGCAGAATTCGATCGAAGGAGGCCCCGAGTCGCAGCATTGCGCAAAGGGCTTCAGTACCGGTGGCAAGATCGTTACGCAAGATATCTATAACTGTTCGTTCCATTGTCGTTATATAGGTTGATCCTATTTTTGCGATATCTTCTATACCGATCTTCATGCGCGGATAACCTTTGCTGTGCTTGCCAGATATGCTGCATAAATGTAGTGAGCGAGAAAGTTCAACTGTTGTGATTCCGGTGTAAACCCAGTATGCGCCAACATGAGTGATGGCAATGTTGGGATCGCACAACGAAGCGATTATTCCGGCACGTTGTTCGATGCTTGCCACAAAATCTGAAGCGATC
This sequence comes from Arcanobacterium pinnipediorum, assembly GCF_023973165.1. Classification (NCBI taxonomy): domain Bacteria; kingdom Bacillati; phylum Actinomycetota; class Actinomycetes; order Actinomycetales; family Actinomycetaceae; genus Arcanobacterium; species Arcanobacterium pinnipediorum. The sequence continues at coordinate 940,527 of NZ_CP099547.1, forward strand.
CAGCCCAAACCGCCCAGCTCGATGAGGTTTCCTTCGCGCTGGAGACTAAGGCAGGTGTGGAGTTCGGCTAATGTGCGGGGACGAATAACAAGTGGATACATAGAACTAGGAAAGCATAAAGCCAAAACTCACGTTGGGGGTAATCCACAGCTTGTGGATTACCCCCAACGTTGTTACAGGTTCTATGGAATTATTGTGCGCTTACTCCGCCAAAACTGCTGCGAGCCATGCCTTGCGTGCTTCGAGAGACGCAGAAAGTTCCTTGACTTTCTTCTCATTGCCTTCAGCTTGAGCCTGTGCGATCTCTGACTCTAGCTCTGCGATAAGTTCTTGAAGCTGAGCAGCCATACCATTGGTACGCTCTTCCTTTTCGGGATCAGATTGACGCCACAGCTCAGACTCAGCATCACGGATCGCTGCTTCAATATCACGCAAGCGCCCTTCAGTACGAGCAACATCGCCACGAGGAACTCGACCAATACTATCCCAACGCTCGCCAATAGCGCGAATCTGCTCTTTAGCATAGTCGATATCAGAAATCGGAAGGAGCTTTTCTGCTTCTTCAAGTAGAGCTAATTTAGCTTGCAGATTTGCGCCAAATTCTTCATCGAGCGCAGAATTATGAGCGGTTCGCGCATCGAAGAAGGCCTGCTGTGCAGCGCGGAAACGCTCCCAGAGTCGATCGTCGTCTTTCTTAATGGAACGCCCAGCTGCCTTCCACGCATCCATCAGTTCACGATACCGGCTAGCAGTTGGACCCCATTCAGTTGAGGTTGACAACGCTTCAGCTTCAGCAATGAGCTCTTCTTTACGGGCAATAGTCTGTTTAATTGCAGCATCGCGCTCGGAGAAATACTGCCGACGGTGGCGATCGAATTTGGTTCGAGCAGACGAGAACCGCTTCCACAGTGCTTCTTCAGCCGGACGATCAATACGAACACCATTTCGTTGGGCATTCTTCCACGCATCCAAAAGCTCAGAGAGCTCCTGCCGAGAATTCTTCCAATGGGTTCGTGCCGGATCTTGATCGGCAAGTTCCTCAGCCTTTTCAACAATTGCGGTACGCTCGGCCAATGCCTTTTCTTTAGCTGCGGCACGCTCGGCTGCAACAAGCTGCTTGCGCTCTTCGGCCAAGACATCTAGTTTCGCTGCCCGATCCTTTAGTGAAGCCACATCGCCAATCACGGCAGGCTCAACAAGTTGGGCATGTAGTGCCTTTAAGGATTGGCGTGCTTCTTCTGGAGAAATATGTGAAATACGCGTTTCAAGGAGGGCAACTTGTGCCTGAAGATCAAGGAAGCGACGGATGTAGAGATCCATTGCTTCATTTTCTGAACCGTCGACGGCGTATTGGCCAACGATTCGTTCACTGCCATCAGCTTCTTTGAGCCAGACGTTGCGCTCAGAATCTACGCGACCAAAGCTTGCCGCGTGCTTGGCTAAGGTATCATCAACTGGCGGAATTGGAGCAGAAGCAGATTTCGGATGTGCTACCGCACGTGGGGTGGGGGTTGGATTATTCTCAGTCATGGGACCCTCCTTCAGACGGGGTTGACCGTTCTCGTTGTCATATGCATTTCTAGTTTACGCCTAATCGCGGTGTTTTTGCTTGTGTTCCGGTACGGTTAAGATATGTTATTTTTGCGATACGATCAGACATTCTTGCAAGCCAATACTTATATCTTGGCTCATGACGAGGCACGCGTAGGGTTAATCGTTGATCCGGGTGCGGGTAGTGCACCGTGGATTAAGCAAATTCTAACGGAATTAGACCTTGAACTCGGGGCAGTTTTGCTTACCCATGGCCACCCAGACCACGTGTGGGATAGTGCAAAAGTTGCCCACGATAAACCGGTATATATTCCACAACCAGATATGTATCGAATGGATGATCCAGCTTCGCATCTGCCACCAGATGCCGGGCGCGATTTAGCCCTACAGCGCCTAGGTGGGGGAGAGTGGGCAAAACCAGCAAACCTCCAACCTTTACCGAGCGCGATGCTATCGAGCGCAGTGGAATTAGTTCCTGGTGTTGCGCTACGGGCTTTGCCCGCTCCGGGCCATACTGAAGGCTCGACCGTATTTATCTGTGAAGGCCAGATTTCACATGCTCCGTATGCGGTGATGTTACCAACAGGACGAAACGAAACCTTCATGCTCGGCGGAGACGTAATTTTCAACGGAGGTATCGGTCGAACCGATCTTCCAGGTGGTGATGAGTATGAAATGGCTTCCACATTGCGCCTTTTAGTCCAAACAATTCGACCTGAAACATTTATTTTCCCAGGGCATGGACCACACACCATGATGTTCCATGAGACACGCCATTCACCCTATATCCAAGCTGCCATGAGCTAAAACACCATTACATACCCAACTCCAATATCCTGTAGCAAAACAAAACATGGAAGAATAATAGCTATGGCTAAAATTGTACCTCTGTCTGGATTTCCCGAATGGCTCCCTGCGGGGCGACTTGTTGAACAAAAAGTTTTAGATACGTTGCGTGAAACATTTGAACTACACGCATTTTCATCTATCGAGACTCGTGCAGTTGAACCGGTAGAGCGCTTGCTTGCCAAAGGTGAGACCTCGAAAGAAATTTATCTGCTCCGTCGTCTCCAAGCAAGCACTGGGCAAGATAAAGACGATCTCGGGTTGCACTTTGATTTGACGGTGCCACTGGCACGTTATGTTTTGGAAAACTCTGGGCACTTAGATTTTCCGTTTAGGCGATACCAGATTCAAAAAGTCTGGCGTGGCGAACGGCCACAAGATGGCCGATTTAGAGAATTTATCCAAGCAGACGTCGACGTCGTGGGCCAAGATAGCCTCGCATTCCACCACGAAATCGAATTGCCGTTAGTCATGGTTGATGCCTTGTCTAGGCTCCCAATTCCTAGAGTGACGATCCACGCCTCTAACCGTAAAGTAGCTCAAGGTTTCTATGAAGCAATCGGACTAACCGACGTCGAACAAACCTTACGTATCGTTGATAAGCTCGATAAAGTTGGTCCCGACGTCGTCAGCGAACTGTTAGCGCGCGACGTTCACGCAACCCCGGATCAGGCGCGATTGACTCTTGAGCTGGCACAGATCCAAACTGCTGATGCATCATTTGCTGATAGGATTCAAGCTTTTGGTTTGCATTCCGATTTACTTGATGAAGGCCTAAACGAGTTGGTCGATCTAGTTGAAGGAGCTAATGCGTTAATCCCCGGTTCAGTGGTGGCAGATCTGAAGATTGCGCGTGGATTGGATTACTACACCGGATCAGTGTACGAATCAGTGCTCGAAGGGCATGCGGATCTGGGCTCGGTGTGCTCGGGTGGCCGCTATGACTCGCTGGTTTCAGATGGAAAGCGAACCTTCCCTGGAGTCGGTCTTTCTATCGGAGTGTCTCGGATTCTTGGCCGAATAATTGGGCAAAAAGTTGTTACTGCTTCGCGTAAAGTCCCAACGGCTGTGTTGGTGGCAGTCAACGACGAAAGTGAGCGGGCCCACGCTGAAAAAACCGCGTTCGCACTGCGCAAGCGCGCAATCCCTACCGAAGTTTCCCCGACGTCGGCAAAATTTGGCAAACAGATAAAGTACGCAGATCGTCGCGGCATACCTTTTGTCTGGTTCTCAACTGACGACGGCGAGCAGGTTAAAGACATTCGCACCGGCGAACAGTTCGCAGTCGATCCCGATACTTGGATGCCATCATTAGCTGACCTGCATCCACAGATAACAGCAGGGGAGTAGGATTGATGGTAGGTGAACTGCATTCGTCGGATATGACGAAAGTTTTGGAAAATATTCGTCACCAGTTAGCACAACTCCATTTTCCATTACCGACTCGTCATGCTGATTATGGAACCGACACTCTTAACGATGTGGTTCACCAACTCGATGATTATATTCTTCCGCGATATCGAAACCTCGATGCGCCGCTGTTAGCTGTTATCGGTGGTTCAACTGGATCGGGTAAATCGACGTTGATTAATGCTTTGGTGCGTGAGCATGTAGCATCTACATCTGCGGTTCGGCCAACTACTCGCCAGCCGATGCTCATGTTCCATCCAGCAGATGAATCGTGGTTTTCTGATCAGCGTATCTTGCCCGGACTTATTCGAGTCAGTGGGAGCGGTGAAAACCAAGAGCCACATTCTCATCTTTCTTTGCATCCCACTGAAGCGTTGCCGGTGGGGATGGCGGTGCTTGACTCACCAGACATTGACTCTTTTGCGCAAGAAAACCGCGAATTAGCTGCCCAACTTTTGTCAGCGGCTGATTTGTGGGTATTTGTAACAACGGCGGCGCGGTATGCCGATGCTGTTCCGTGGGCGTTGTTAGACGAAGCTGCCAAACGCAATATCGTCGTAGCGGTTGTGCTTAATCGCGTTCCGCCAGGGCAAGGAGCAGAGATTCGCCCTGACTTGGCCCGCCGGCTAACCGAACGTGGATTGGCCAGTGCGCCACTGTTTGTTATCTCGGAGCAAGACTTCGATGACCTTGGTTTTATGCGTGTTCAAGACGTGTCATCGTTGCGTGACTGGCTGGTGAGTCTATCGCGCGATGCTGCCGCTAAATCAGCGGTAGTACGCCAAACTCTCGCTGGTGCTGTGTCTCAATTGGGTTGGTCACTAACCCAGATTCACAGCGCCTATGAAGAACAGATAGCTGCACTACAATCCTTGCAGTGGGATATTGACCATGCTCGCGATCTCGGACATGAAGCAGTTCGGCAAGCTCTCCACGACGGTACCTTACTGCGCGGTGAGGTGTTGGCCCGCTGGCAAGATATTATCGGCACCGGTGCGTGGAGTCGTTCACTTGAAGATGGGGTTTCTCATCTTCGCGATAAAGTCTCACGATGGCTAACCGGGCGCAGTGCCAACGAGTCGCAGGTCATCGAAGCGCTTGATGAAGGCATTGCGGCGTTGTTAGTTTCCCAAGCTGAGGCCGCTGTAGTCAATGTGCGTAGCGCGTGGCAACGCAGCGCGCTTGTGAGTCTCCCGCAGGTGCGCTCTGCTGAGGAACGACGTCAAGACGCCGGTATGCTTATACGCCAATGGCAAGAAGAGCTATATGCGCTGGTAGCTAACGAAGGTCAAAGTAAAAAGGCCACTGCTCGATTCTTAGCACTTGGCGTCAATGCTGTTGGCTTGGCGTTGATGATTATGGTGTTTTCTGCAACAGCTGGACTCGCAGGTGGTGAAATAGCGGTTGCTGGTGGAACAGCCATCGTTGCACAACGAGTCTTAGAAGCAGTTTTTGGCGACGACGCAGTGCGCCGGATGACCAAAAACGCCACACTATCGTTGCAAGAGCGTGCGCAAGATTTCATTGAACGTGATCTCCAAGCCTACCGTGAGGTTTTAGATTCCATGGCACTTGATCAAATGCAGGCACAAAAACTCCTTGAGCTACATGCTGATTTACGGCGAGTAGATGGATCGGATGGGCTGTGATGAACACTTCGGTACAAGACGGCATTGAGTTACTAAGCTCAGTAGTTGACGTTGCGGGGAATTATCTTTCTCCTGAGCTCCTCAGTGACGTCCAACGTACACTGAATCGAGTCCAGCAGCGCCAAGATTATTCACCGGATACTACGGTGATTGCCATCGCTGGACCTACTGGTGCCGGAAAATCATCTCTTGTCAATGCACTGATTGGACAAGAGTTAGTTGCCGTAGCCGCCACCCGGCCTACCACCGCTCAGCCCACCGCGGTCTCCTCCTATCCGTTGAATGTACAAACAGATGTTACTACCTGGTTGGGGATCGAAAAGCGTTATGAACGTAGCGAACTAAAGCATCTGTTTGGCACCGATGCTCCGTTTGTTGTGGTTGATCTTCCAGACATTGACTCTACTGCGGTAGAAAACCGAGTCCAAGCGGCCACGATTATTGAAAAAGCTGATGTGATTGTGTGGGTTGTTGATCCGCAAAAGTATGCCGATAGTTCAGTCCATGATGAGTATTTAGCGAAGTTACGTGAACAATCGGGTGGGATGTTAGCAGTGGTTAATCACAGTGATCGGTTGAACGAAGAAGATCAACGCCACGTTCGTGCTTCGTTGCGCCAGATATTGGATACCAACCATATCGATTCTCCGATCCTTTTGACTTCTGCCACGACGGGAAGTGGGATCGGCCAGCTACGTACTTACCTCGCCGGGTTTGCCGAGAGTAAGAAAGCAGCATATGAAAAACTCGCTTCAGATATCCGCACTATTGCGCAGCGCATTAGCGATGAGTTTTCTCAACAAACCTTCCAGCCTCATGACACTGATTCAATAACCGAGGAACGTCTCATCGATAGCGCGCTGCATGCGGGTGGGGCATATGTTCTTGCCCGATTGGCTGGCCAGTCGTATGGTTTTCGAGCTAGGAAAGCTACTCGTTGGCCGTTGACGCGCTGGATCTCGAAGCTCAAAGTCGATCCGTTGGAGCGGTTTAGGCTCACGAAACCCGAAGCTAGTGAAGAAATTGTTCCAGTGACGGGGATTGCGCGCTCCGATATAGCACTGGGCCAAACAGCGAACGAATATCATCGATATATCGAGAGTCGCACTGCGCACATGCCACAACGTTGGGTCCATGATTTGTTAGCCCAAAAAGATGACACAGTCACAAATCTTATTCGCAGGGCCGATTATATTGGAACACACACCGATGCTGTTGCTCGACGTCATCCGTTATGGTGGCGGGTAGTTAACGGTGTGCAGTGGTTATTGTTCGCCACAGTTATCGTTGGTGGAGGGTGGCTAGCCTTGCGCGCCTTTGCTTTCAATATTGGGATATGGGTCAGCCAGCCACCAATGGTTGGTATTTTTCCGCTCCCGCTGGTGCTGGTAGTTGGAGGTATCGGGGCAGGCTGGCTGGTCTCGTTGCTATCAGGGATTTTCGTCCGCCGTGGAGTTCGCCGAACCGAGAACCGCATCAAACGCCGACTTGTGAAAGAATTTAGTTCCGAAATGCATCAGGAGCTGATCGAGCCAATCGATAGTGCCGTCGCGCGCCACCAACAGCTCCTCGATGAGCTGGCTCTGCTGGAAAACGTGCGCAGCTAGGAAGCTTGGCTTTTCGGTTAGGAAGCTTGGCGTTTCAGCTAGAAAGCTAGGCGTTGCAGCAAACACCTAATACAGCCAGAAGGCAGTAAGTCTAACGCCGAACTGATTACGCAAAAAAGAAGATAGCAGGATATGAAGCCGTATCCTGCTATCAATCTATCTGGCAGACTCAGAGAATTTTAGTACGTATCGTCAAATGATCGACGATCGGACTTCCAGCTACCTTTGCGATGTTGGCGTTTAAACGATCCTTTACGATCGGACTGCGCGTGACGGCGATCGTCACCAAACTTTCGGTCGGCGCGGTACTTACGCAAGCCAGATTCGTCGCTGTTATCGTCGAAGGAGCGGTGGGCGCCACGAGGTCCGGAATCTTTGGTGATGTCCAGCGCGCGTCCCGAAACACGCGCTTGCCCAATTCGGCGTAATGTTGCCTTATCAAGTTCGGTATCAACGTGGACGAGAGAGAAGGATGGGAAGATGTCAATCTTGCCCAACTGTGAACCTCGAAGGCCACCTTCATTAGTCATTGCCCCCACAATTGCGCCAGGTGCAACTCCATCGCGACGGCCAACTTCTACGCGGTAGGTGGTTCCGGGCTCGTCAAAGCCACCACGATCGGAACGTCGAGCACCCGAACGACGCCCACCGCGATCTTCGCGACCGCCACGATCGTCACGGCGTGCGCGTCGATCATCTTCAGCAGCAAAGTTGACGGTTAGGCGATCGGGTTCATCACTTGACTGTGGCCCGGGATCGCGTACGCCAATAGCAAGCAGTGATGCCACGAGATCGGATAAGCTCAAGAGTGCCATGCCATCGCTTTGGGCGTCTTGTTGAGCTTGAATAAATTCGGAAATAACCTCTTCATAGACATGCAACCGCCCAATAGCATGGCGTTCTACAGCAGATGCGAGGAGTTTGCGTGCACGCAAGGCAGATACTTCAGCTGGGGTAGGTAATTCTACTTGCTTCATCTGAACATGCGTGACATTTTCAATACGACGGAGACGCTGCTTTTCCTTGGGTGTGACAAACGCCAGCGCAGTTCCTTCGCGGCCTGCACGACCGGTTCGTCCAATACGGTGAACATAGGTTTCGACTTCACGTGGAATATCGAAGTTGACAACTAAGCCAATACGTTCGACGTCGAGCCCTCGAGCAGCTACGTCAGTTGCAACGAGCACATCGATTGAACCGTGACGTAACCTATCAACCAACTTCTCACGTTCTTTTTGTGCTACGTCTCCAGACAGGGCCGCGGCTTGGACTCCGCGCGTGGTTAGTTCAATAGCTAAATCTTCAGCTGTTGCACGGGTGCGCACAAAAACAAGCGCAGCATCAGCTTCAGTGGTAGCAAGTACGCGTGCCAAAGCGCCAATCTTGTGTCGCGTTGGAACAACGGCATAAGTTTGAGTGATTGTGGAAACTGTAGAACTTGGCGAGGAAACTTGTACTTCGGCAGGGTTGTGTAAATGAGTTTCAGCTACGCGACGGATCTGCTTAGGCATCGTTGCGGAGAAAAGCGCGGAGATTCGTTCGTCTGGTAATCCAGAAGCAATCTTTTCGACGTCTTCGGCAAAACCCATGCGCAGCATTTCGTCAGCTTCGTCAAGAACGAAGTAACGAATTGCAGACAAATCCAATGCGCCACGCTCTATCATATCCATGACGCGTCCGGGGGTTCCTACAACAACTTGCGCTCCATCACGAAGCGCACCTAGTTGTGGGCCGTAGGCAGAACCGCCATAGACGGCGACGACGTCGAGACCACCAGTTTGGGCAGCAAACGTTTCGATTGCTTCTGCACCTTGAAGCGCGAGTTCGCGGGTAGGTGCAAGGACGAGGGCCTGCACGTGGCGGTCATCTGCATCAACATGTGCAAGCATCGGCAGCGCAAATGCAGCAGTTTTTCCGGTGCCTGTTTGGGCAACCCCAAGGACATCTTGACCGGCAAGAAGAAGCGGAATCGCTTGTTCCTGGATCGCGGTCGGTGTGGTGAAACCAAGGTCGGTCACTGCTTGTAAAATATCTGAAGGTAGATTCAGATCGGTAAATGTAGTGGCATTAGCCATGTAGAAATTCCAAACGTAGATCGGTAAAGCCCGCGGAAAATCCCCATGCATACACTAGCGGGCCTGGCGCAAGAATCGCGCATATTTAACTTTAGTGCTATTTGGAGCAGAAAAGACGCTAAGCAACGGTGACGTTGATTACCGTGTTTTATTGCACGTTGCGTGGATGGAGCCGGTTAGTTAGGGACATCGCGCCGAGCAAAATGAGAAGAATCAAGGCGATGGGCATGGCGAATGCAAGATGTCCTAAATTCGTTGAGATTGCATAAGAAATCCCTGCGATACCAATCAAAAATGCGGCACCGAGTGTATCGGCTATTTGTAGTGCAGCAGAGACTTCGCCGTGTCGTTGTAACGGGGTTAACGACAATGCGTGCACTGTCAAGGCGGGGTAGAGATAACCCAGGCCAAATCCGGCGATAAACCAACCAAATAGGACAATAATCCCAGATACCGATGGGTGGATAGAAGGGAAAACGATCAATGTTCCAACTAGTTGTAACCCTAGGCCAACATAGGGAATATGGCGCCGCTTGCGTTCTTCGACGATTCTTCCTTGTAGTTGTGAAGCAAGGGCCCACGAAATAGCAGACATCGTCAAAACGAATCCAGCTCGGGTAGCTGACCAGCCGTGGATTTCTTTTAAGATCAGCGGCAGGTATATCTCAACTGCCATTAATGAGCCATTGGCAATACCGCGCAGGAGAACTGTTGATGGCATACCGCGGCGAGCCTTGAACGTTCCTTCGGGCAGCAACAGCGGTGCAAATACACATACGAGGATCATTCCAATACCCATCAGTGTGATGGTTTTCAGATCTGGCTGGCCTTTATTCGATGAGGCAACAAGCAAGGCTCCAATGCCGATACTGGCACCACACGCTAAATAAAATACGTTTAATGCGCGCAAGGGTTGGAGGTTTTGGTGAGCCGGAAGTTCTTTAAACTGAGTCCAGGCTAGGGGGACGATTAAAATAAAAACGATGGGCGTAAATCCAAAAACCCAGCGCCATGACGCATACTCAACTAGCAAACCAGCTAAGAATGGCCCAATCAACGAAGGTATAACCCATGCGGTAGCAAAAGCAGCGAAGTAACGCGGCTGGCGTTCTTTGGAAATGAAGTTACCGACCAGAACATAGAGGGGGACGACTAACAGTCCGGAGCCGAACCCTTGGAGTGCACGCCCAATAACAATAAATTCGATATTCGGTGCTAACGCGGCAATTGTCAGACCTAACATGGCAAGCGCAGCACCGGTGAAGAAGGAAGGCTTTGGCCCGCGGGCATCAACCCATGGGCCAGACAGTGCCGTGGTCATTAACTGCGTTGCAAAAACCACACCGGCTGCTAGGGCATAGAGGCGCTTACCGCCTAAAATTTCGACGATATAGGGCATAGCAGTGGTGGCAGCCATAGTTTGAAAGGCTGCTAACGAAATAAATACGACAGCTAAGATAAGAATCCAGCGTTCTAAACTTCGCGATACTGGTCCGATATTATTAGGTTTGAGTCCACTCGTCATAGAGATATCTTCGCACACCTGAGCTGAGGATGTAGTTATGTCTACTATCACAGCCTTGTAAAATAGCGCTTTACATAGGCAAATGGTGAGATATTACCCGTTTTGATGATCAGTTTCGCTATCGATGCGGGCGTAGAATAGAGATTGTGTGCACCGCCCGTCTCGTGGTGTACTGTAGTCCGCTCGTCTCGCGGATGAATGTCTAAAATCAAAGAGAAATGAGGATTGCGTGTTACGCACTCGTATGGCAGGTTCCCTGCGCAAAGAAGATATTGGTACGACGGTGACCCTAACTGGCTGGGTTGACCGCCGTCGTGATCATGGTGGTATTGCCTTTATTGATTTGCGAGATGCCTCCGGGATCGCACAGGTAACGATCCGGGCTGAGGTTGCCCATGAGCTTCGCTCTGAATACGTTATCAAGGTTACCGGAACAGTTTTGCAACGTCCGGAAGGCAATGCCAATGCCGCAATTCCAACCGGAGATATTGAAGTAGAAGCGACAGATGTTGAAGTATTGAATCCTTCTGCGCCACTGCCATTCCAAGTATCTAATGCTGCTGAAGATGCCGGCTCGGTTAACGAAGAAACACGACTAAAGTATCGCTATCTCGACTTACGGCGCTCCCACGAGCAACATGCTATTCGCTTACGGGCTAAGGTTTCGCAGGCAGCGCGTCGGGTTTTAGACAACCACGATTTTGTTGAAATTGAAACACCAACATTGATTCGTTCCACTCCAGAAGGGGCACGTGACTTTATTGTTCCAGCCCGCCTATCGCCTGGCTCATGGTATGCGTTACCGCAGTCTCCACAGCTGTTTAAACAGTTGTTGATGGTCGCTGGTATGGAGCGCTACTACCAAATTGCCCGGTGTTATCGCGACGAAGATTTCCGTGCCGATCGGCAACCAGAGTTCACTCAGCTCGACGTCGAAATGAGCTTTGTTGAACAAGAAGACGTTATGGCAGTCGCCGAAGACGTCCTTCGTGAAATTTGGGCTTTAATTGGCTACGATCTCCATACGCCAATTCCGCACATCACCTATCGCGAAGCGATGGAAAATTATGGTTCAGACAAGCCAGACTTGCGTTTTGGACAAAAGCTGATCGACCTCACCGAATATTTTGCTAATACACCATTTAGAGTTTTCCAAAATGATTACGTCGGTGCGGTGGTAATGCCTGGCGGAGCTTCCCAGCCGCGTCGTACCTTCGATAAATGGCAAGAATGGGCAAAGGCGCGCGGCGCTAAAGGTCTTGCATACGTCACAATTGCAGAAGATGGCACCATTGGCGGTCCGGTTGCAAAGAATATTTCTGATGATGAACGCGCTGGTTTGCTTCAGGCGACTGGAGCAGTTGCGGGCGATTGTATTTTCTTCGCTGCCGGAGAACCCACCGCCTCGCGTGAATTGCTCGGTGCTGCCCGGTTAGAAATCGGTAAGCGGTGCGGTTTGATCAATGAAGATGATTGGGCGTTTGTCTGGGTTGTTGATGCTCCACTCTTTAAGAGCACGAAGGCAGCCCAAGCCGAAGGTGATGTTGCAGTCGCAGATGGCGCATGGACTGCAGTTCACCATGCATTTACCTCTCCAAAGCCAGAATGGCTCGATAACTTCGACCAAGATCCTGGCAACGCTTTGGCCTATGCTTATGACATCGTCTGTAACGGTAATGAGATCGGTGGCGGTTCAATCCGTATCCATCGTCGTGATGTTCAAGAGCGGGTCTTTAACATCATGGGCCTCAATGCGCAACAAGCTCAGGAAAAGTTCGGATTCTTACTCGATGCGTTTAAGTACGGTGCCCCACCACATGGCGGAATTGCGTTTGGCTGGGATCGAATCGTGGCGTTACTGACGAAATCACCTTCGATTCGTGACGTCATCGCCTTCCCGAAGATCGGCAACGGTTGGGATCCAATGACCGATGCACCGGCTGCGATCACTGCACAACAACGCAAAGAAGCCGGCGTCGATGCCAAACCGAAGAAGAAAGAATCTGAGGAATTGGCACCTAGCGTCATCAAAACTGAAAATGAAGTAAAATAAGCTTCACATATCAACGGTGTGGCGTTAACGTCCCTAGCGTGGGTAGTTAACGCCACACCCAAGAATTCGAGAAATAATTTTTGAGGATATGGTGATGAAGAAGAAGTTGGCAATCTTTGCGCCCTTGGGACTTATTGGCGTTATTGTTATCGCATTTTTAACCTATCTAGCATACTTCGCAGTTAGTGGTAGAGCCCTTCCGAACGCACATATCGGCCAGCTCGATGTTGGCGGGATGACGAAGGCAGAAATTGTCACTGAACTTACCTCCAATGTTGATACCGCGCACGCGATGATTAGCGGTCAAGGCATCAACGATACCGATGCAAACCTATCGGACATGGGGGCGCACCTAGATATAGATGCGACAGTGAAACGTGTTCTATCTTCTCATCGTTCTGTTCCGTTAGATTATTTCACTGCACTATTCTCAGATTCGAAGGTCGATCCGATCGTGACCTTCCCTGACGAGGATAAACTTCAAGATTTTGCACGTTCGCTTACCGAAGGCCAAAAATCAGCAGCGTTACCAACACCGGCACGCATCGAACAACAAGATGGTAATTTCGTTGTGGTACCAGGTAGTGATGGGCAAGGCGTTCCAGTTTCGGAAGTTAAGCGCATCGCCAATGAATTAGCTGCATCGCAAAAATCTCTTCCCGTTTCGGTAAAAACTGTTGCGTTACCCGCTCAAGCGCCCAGTGAACAGATCAAGAAGCTCGCTGCGCAAGCCAACCAACTTCGCGATACTGACGTGAGTATGATCGTAGGCGATGAGACGATCACCGCAGATTCACCAACTAAAACCTCGTGGATTTCGTTGACCGACGATACTCTGAGTATCAACCAAGATCTGGTGACCCAGTGGGTTACTGAGAGTTCGAAGAATCTGCTCAGCGATGAAATAGTCGGTGTACGTTACATGAATAATCGAGGAGAGGTTATTCGGGTTGGAACGAAGGCAGTTGCGGCGCAAACTGTTGCAAATGTCGAGCAGATTGTTTCTGCTATCTCCACAAATATTCTTGATGGCAAGCCCACTTCCCAAGCAGTTGAAGTTCAAACCGGGGAAGAAAAGTGGGACGATCGCATCGTTGCATCCGGAGCTGAAAATCTTGTTTATCTCGCTGGAGAAGGTGAGAAATGGATCGACGTCAACCTCTCGAATTTCACCGTCATGGGATATGAAGGTGCTACTGCGGTTCGAGGCCCGATTCCACTCGTCGCTGGTGCCGATGAAACTCCAACGATTACTGGAACCTATAAGATCTGGCACAAGACTCCGAGCCAAACTATGCGCGGTACCAATGTTGATGGAACTCGCTACGAAACTCCGGGAGTCCCATGGATCATGTATTTCCAGGGCGATTTTGCCATCCATGGCGCTCCGTGGCGCAGTTCCTTTGGATACGATGCAGGTGAGTATGGATCCCATGGATGCGTCAACGTCTCTGTTTCGGATGCGAAGTCTCTATATGATTGGGCACCCAAAGGAACGGTTGTCGTCTCCCACTACTAAGGGCGCGAAGTTCGCCTAGTAGCTCGTAGGATAATTTAGCGCTGATCTCACATCATTTCGGAGAGGCGAGAGGTGATCGATAACGATTTTGCCTTACTTTGGCAACTAGAGATAGAGCCACACTGGCATGGAATCACTCCGATAGCACAAGTCTACGACCAAGATTTATGGCTTAAATTTGGGTATCAAGACGAGCTATTAACCTTAGATATTCTGGGGGAGCCAGATAAGGTGATCGGCGAACTTCACCGCTTAAAACTCCACCATCAGCGACCCGATATTGTCCTACTACCGCGCGCAGTTAAACCTCTACTCAACGCACAGCTTTGCGAATATTTCGGACCATCATTTGGTTGGGATTGGGACTTTTACTACGCGAAAAGTGCGCTTGACGAAGTTGATCATACCAACAGGGTAGATTTCGTATCAGCTGATTCTGTCCAATACAACCAGTACGCCAACGACATCCGAGCAGTTCTTCAGCTAGCGAACCCAATCAGTGATTCGCTGTCATATTTCGAAAAACTTTCGTGGTTTGTTATCTGGGAAGGCGACGAAATTGCTGCAGTTTTGGGCGTAGAGATAAAAGATAGTCGAGCACATCTACATGGGCTGGGAACGAGTCCTAAATATCGCGGCCGCGGTTACGCACAGGCGTTAATGGTCGGCGCTATCAACCAACTTTTACGGCACTACCAGGTTGTGTATTTTTCCATGTGGGGGTGGAATCACGTTGCCCGCACGTTGTACGAAAAGATCGGTGTTCATCACGCTGCTGCATTGACTCACGCCCGGCGTGAGCCATTTATCGAACTTAATTCTCAGTGATTAATTCCAAACCGGCGATGTAGCGCGGCAAGAGGCCGGGGAGCCCACCAGTTCCATTTCCCTAAAATCGTCATCATTGCAGGAACAAGAAGCATTCGCACCAGCGTGGCATCGACGGCAACTATGATCGCCAGTACCACGCCGATTTGCTTAATAGCAACTAATTGTCCAAAGACGAAACCAATAAATACGGCAATAATAATTGCGGCTGCTGAGGTGATGATTCGCCCAGAGCGCTGCAAACCATGCTCGACCGCCATGTCATTAGATTCTCCAGCATCCCAGTATTCTTTGATCCGGGCAAGTAAGAAGACCTCATAGTCCATAGCCAGGCCAAAGCCGAATGCTACTGCGGAGGCTACAACAAAAGTCTCAAGCCCATTAGTGCGCGGCAATCCTAGCAAGCCATGACTGAATAAGAACTCCGCACCGCCCAGTCCAGCAAGGAGCGACAAACTGTTGATGACAAGGGCTGTTAGTGGAGCTATGAGCGAACCAGTCATAAAGAAGAGCAAAATGACAACAGCGAGTATGACGACACCAAGTGCGATCGGGGCATCAAATGCGATTGAGGAGGTGAAGTCCACTTGTAGTGCTGCTGCACCGCCAACGAAGACATCGAAGTCAGTTTCGAGATCGCGCATATCAGAAACAGCTGAGGTCACATTTGGGCCAACAGGATCTGTTGTATCGACGTCGAAGCCAATAATGACACCATCGGCGGTGGCTACTGGTTCGTGGGCGCGGATAACGTGTGGAAGGGCTTGTGCCTGTTCGATGAAGCTGGTGACGCCTTCGAGTGACGTTTGAGCTAAAACTGTGATTTCGGGAGTGGAAAACTCGGGGAAGTCATCTTCAAGGGTCATAAAGACGTGCTTTTCATCGGAATCATTGGGTAGATAATCGATGAAATTCGAGCGCAAATTGAGGGTGAAGATCGGTGAGGCGATGAGAATGAGTAGAGCCGAGGTCGAGATCAGAATCTGCCACGGACGCCGGCGCACCCAATGTGCCAAGCGAGAAAAAACGCCGTGGTCGGATGCAGAATCGCCAAATCGGATAAACAACGCACGAATAAAACGTGACCGAGAAAGAATCGATGGAGCTACCAGCTTGCGCCCCGCGATCACGATGAGAGCCGGTACAAGGGTAATCGCGGATGCGACTGCTAACAGAGTTACGATAACGCCTCCGATAGCGATCATGCGTAGCATTGGCGCATTCATGAACAATAATCCGGCTATCGCCAGCGCAATAGTTAGCGCTGAAAAGGCGACAGTGCGACCAGAGGTCATGATAGTCTTTTCAACGGCGTGAGCAATATGTTCGCTTAGGTGTGGATCATCGGGATCTGAAGTGCGATGGCTGATTTCCTCGCGGTATCGAGACACGACGAGTAAACCATAATCGATGGAGAGGGCTAGACCAATTAAGGTCACGATATTCAAAATGAAGTTATCGACGTTGGTCACAAATGTCAGTGACCACACCGCACCCAGACCTATTGCGATCGAAACGAGAGCTGATCCTAAGGGCAATCCAGCTGCGATCGCGCCACCGAAAACAACCACAAGCAAAATGAGTGCAATTGGCAAACCAACCACTTCGCCAATAACGAGGTCTTTTTCAGTTTGATCAAGAATCGTATCTTTCGCGAGTGTTCCTGAAAGCGCAGAAACGGTGATAGATTCGTCATGATTGCGTAAGTCGTTCCCGAATGTATCAGTTGCTTGTTTTACCTCGGCAATAGTATCCGGATAGTGGCCTTTATCGAGAGTGATCACGATGAGGAAGGCGTTATCATGCCGAAAGGCATCAACAGGGTTTGCTAGTGTCTGGACGTGTTGTGCTGCAGATTTTCGTGCTTCGTCTGCGATGGCTTTCGTAGCTTGCTCGGTTGCTTTCGACGTGATTTCGTTGCGAGCTGCCACTTCTGCATCTGGGCCACCAACTGCACGAGCTTGTGCTAGGAGTGGGGCAGATGATTCTAAAGCTTGGCTAACCGCATGGTCGATCAGTTCTTGGTTTTCTGCGACGGCTTTGGCTAAGGCCATGTCGATGCTCTTAGCGATGTTTTCCTGGAAAGTTTGATCAACGGTGATCGGATCATTGACACTGTCGATGTGCGCAATATCAGCAATTTCGGTACGGAATCGGGCTAGATCATCAGCTATTTCTGTAGCTTGAGTGTTTTCTACCAGCACGATGACATTTTCCCCGCGCGCATCTGGTCCGGTGGCATGGAGCACTTTATCGGACTGTGAACCAGGCACCATCGATTCGGAGGAGGACATTCGCTCGAATAGATTACCTTGCCCGAAGCCGATCAGTGCACCGCTTGCGCCCAGGACGCCAACTATTATCCAAAAAACGATGAACGATTTCGGGCGAGCAGGAATCTGATGACTTAACCAGTTAAACATACCCTCATTGTCTCACATATTGATGGACAGTGGTTATGGACATGTGGATTGCGTCATATAGATGAGGTAGTAGGAAGAGGACTCTTGAGGCTCAAATCCGCTTCTTCACGTAAACTAGAATTGTGGATCTTTTTCAAACCTCGCCCTCACGTCCCGAAGTAACGTCGGCGCAACCGCTCGCTGTGCGGATGCGTCCGCGCAATCTTGATGAAGTTATTGGGCAAAAGCATTTGCTCGGTGAGGGTCAACCCTTGCGCCGTCTTATCGATTCCGATGCTGCTGGCGCATCACATTCGGTGATCTTGTGGGGTCCACCTGGTATCGGAAAGACGACGTTAGCCTATCTTATTGCGAAAAAAGATTCGTGGCGCTTTGTTGAAGTTTCCGCGGTTTCTGCCGGTGTCCAGCAGGTGCGTACTCATATCGATCATGCGCGAGATGCGTTGTTAGTCCAAGGAGTGCAAACCGTTCTCTTCATCGACGAAGTACATCGCTTTTCTAAGTCGCAGCAAGATGCGTTACTACCTGCAGTTGAAAACGGTTGGGTAATTTTAGTAGCCGCAACTACCGAAAACCCCAGTTTTTCGGTTATTGCCCCGCTGTTATCCCGATCGTTATTATTGACGCTCCAACCGTTGTCTGGCGAGGATATTCGCGTGCTTGTAGAGCGAGCACTGAGCGACGAACGTGGTTTTGGTGGCCACGTGTCGCTAACTGAAGACGCGATGGCACAGATCATTCGACTAGCTGGTTCCGACGCGCGCCGAGCGCTAACTATTTTGGAAGCAACGGCATCAAACGGTCAACGCCACCTGACCCTCGACGACGTCGATCGCGCAACTGACGTGCATACCGTACGTTATGATCGCAACGGAGACCAGCATTATGACGTAATTTCAGCCTTTATTAAGTCTATTCGCGGATCAGATGTAGATGCTGCGATCCATTATCTGGCTCGAATGCTTGAAGCTGGTGAAGACCCGAGATTTATTGCACGTCGATTGATGATTAGCGCCGCCGAAGATATTGGGTTAGCAGATCCATCAGCACTACAAACTGCAACTGCTGCAGCTCAATCGGTTGCGTTAGTCGGTATGCCTGAAGCGCGCATTATCCTGGCTGAAGCGGTTGTTCATCTTGCTACTGCACCTAAATCTAATCGCGCATATCTAGCCATCAACGCGGCAATTGCAGATATTCGTGCAGGTAATACTGGTCCGGTGCCGGTTCACTTACGTGATCAAAGCGTGAGAGCTTCACGCATATCTGCAGCGACTTCAGGAAAGAATATCGACTATATCTATCCCCATGACGAGCCTGCTGGGGTAGTGGCCCAACAATACATCCCTGATGAGTTGCGAGATAAACGCTACTACGAGCCATCTACGCATGGTTACGAGTCGCAAATCACGTCGCGATTGGCGCGAATCAATAAGATTTTAGGTAAGTGAGCATGCTATCCTAGTCAGGTTGTGTTTTGTACAAAACCCTGGGGTCTTAGCCAACCATGGTGGCCCCGCTTAGTTTAACTAAGCGCTAATAATCGACAGGAGAAAATATTATGGCAGCAAATCGCTCCCGTAAACTCGTGCGTCAATCACGTGCACTCGGATTGGCTCTTACACCAAAGGCAGAGCGTTACATGCAACGCCGCCCTTACCGTCCAGGTGAGCATGGTCGTGGCCGTGTCAAGGAATCTGATTACTCGATTCGTCTAAAGGAAAAGCAGCGTCTGCGCGCCCAGTACGGCATCCGTGAAGCACAGTTGCGTAAGGTTTGGGACGAAGCCCGTCGTATCGATGGTATGTCCGGTGAGAACCTTGTTGAACTTCTAGAGATGCGCCTTGATGCACTCGTTCTTCGTGCTGGTTTTGCCCGCACAATCTCTCAAGCACGCCAGGTTGTTGTTCATCGTCACATCCTCGTTGATGGCAAGCTTGTTGATCGTCCTTCGTTCCGCGTCAAGCCTGGTCAAGTTGTTCAGGTTAAGCCTCGTTCGCAGGCTTCAGCACAGTTCTTGGCTGCAGCTCAAGGTCAGCATGCTTCTGTTCTTCCAGCAGTGCCAGAGTACTTAAAGGTTGAACTAGAAAAGCTTCGTTTTGAGCTCGTTCGTCGTCCTAAGCGCGCTGAAGTTCCAATCACTTGCGATGTCCAGATGGTCGTCGAATTCTACTCTCGCTGATTAGCATCTTTATTGAGCGCGCCGTGGTTTACCATGGCGCGCTTTTATATCGTGCACACCACCACATGCCTAAGTCTGTCAGAGTTTAGCTCCTCCAGCTAGACTAAATAATAGTATTGTCGCATCGTCGAGCGGCATCGTCGTTTTAAAGGAATAACATCATGCGCACTGCCGAGATTCGTAAGCGTTGGTTGGACTATTTCGCAAAACATGACCACCATATTGCTGAGTCTGTTTCGCTTATCTCTCCAGATCCGTCAATCTTATTTACGATTGCCGGAATGGTCCCATTCACGCCCTATATTATCGGTACGGAAAAGTCGCCCTACCCGCGAATCGCTTCGGTGCAAAAATGTATTCGTACCAACGATATTGATAACGTCGGGCGCACCACGCGGCACGGGACATTCTTCCAAATGTGTGGCAACTTTTCGTTCGGTGATTACTTTAAAGAAGGCGCACTCGATTTAGCGTTTGGTTTGTTGACTTCGTCGATTGATGACGGCGGATATGGCCTAGATAAAAATCGACTGTGGGTAACTATCTGGGATCAAGATGATGTTTCCTACCAACATCTGACCAAAGTTATCGGACTTGATCCACAACACATAGTCAGGCTCACGCGCGAAGAAATTTTCTGGTCTACCGGTCAGCCGGGACCTGCTGGTCCGTGTGCTGAGATCCATTATGACCGCGGCCCAGAGTTCGGACCGGAAGCAGTTGGCGGAACCGTCGATCCGGGCGGGGATCGCTATCTTGAGATCTGGAACCTCGTTTTTGACCAATACCTTCGTGGTGAAGGTCAAGGGAAGAATTTCCCGCTTCTAAACGAATTAGACCAAACCGCAATCGATACCGGAGCAGGTTTAGAGCGTATTGCCTACTTGCTTCAAGGTAAGAACAATATGTATGAAACCGATGAGGTTTATCCAGTGATCCAGGCAGTTGAGCGAATCACTGGAAAGACATACGGCCGCAACGAAGATGACGATGTGCTTATGCGAGTGATAGCAGATCATGTGCGCTCATCGATGATGCTCATTGCCGATGGTGTTCTTCCAGGTAATGACGGGCGCGGTTATGTATTGCGCCGGCTCATTCGTCGTGCTGTACGTTCAGTGCGGTTGCTTGGCTATGGCGAGCTTGCTTATCCTGAGCTACTTCCGGTGACTAAAGATGCTATGAAGGAGTCATACCCGGTTCTGGAGGAAAACTTCGATAAGATTTCCAAGATTGCGTATGCCGAAGAACAAGCCTTCCGACGCACCTTAACTGCTGGTACTCAGATTTTCGAACAGGCTGCTACTGAGGCGATTTCGGCTGGTTCCCAGTTGCCGGGCGATGCGGCGTTTACGTTGCATGATACTTACGGTTTCCCTATTGATCTGACGCTGGAGATGGCGGCAGAAAAGGGCATAACTGTTGACGAGTTGGGTTTCCGTCAACTTATGCAAGAACAAAAAGACCGCGCACGTGCAGATGCACAGGCGAAGAAGACCGGTCACGTTGATGCGACCGTTTACCATGAGATTCAAAGTGTGGGCGGTGATACCCATTTCTTGGGATACACTGACTATAACGCAGATGGCAAAGTTGTTGGCTTACTACAAGAGGGCGCCTCGGTTCCGGCCGCGCAAGCACCGGCCCAAATCGATATCGTGCTCGATCAAACTCCGTTCTGGGCAGAACAAGGTGGACAACTTCCAGATCATGGAACCATCAGTGTTGCTGGCGGTGGCATCGTTACAATTACCGATGTGCAAATGCCAGTCAAAGGACTTTTCGTCCATCGCGGTACCCTCACTGAAGGAAGTATAGCGCTTGGCGATAGCGTGTATTCTGCTATCGATGTTGAGCGACGTGAGCAGATTGCGCGCGCACACACTGCTACCCACATGGTTCATAAAGCCTTACATGAATTCCTCGGCCAGCAGGCAACTCAGGCGGGTTCGGAAAACTCACCATCTCGGTTGCGTTTTGATTTCCGCCATGGTGAACAGATTCCAACGTCTGTTATGCGAGATATTGAATCGCGCGTCAATGAGCGTCTCCAAGAAAATCTTGCGGTAACAGACCAAATAATGAGTCTTGAAGAAGCTAAGGCTAGTGGCGCAATGGCGCTCTTTGGTGAAAAATACGGTACAAATGTCCGCGTTGTTTCTATCGGTGGAGACTGGTCGCGCGAGCTGTGCGCCGGTACCCATGTTAAAACATCTGGCGCACTTGGATTGGTCAGCGTTCTCGGTGAATCTTCTATTGGTTCGGGCGTGCGTCGAATTGAAGCATTGGTCGGAGCTGGGGCTTATGCGGCCGGTGCTCGGGAGCGTGCTTTGCTATCGCAACTATCTACACTGACCCATGTACGCACTGAAGAATTACCTG
Source organism: Arcanobacterium pinnipediorum (assembly GCF_023973165.1). Classification (NCBI taxonomy): domain Bacteria; kingdom Bacillati; phylum Actinomycetota; class Actinomycetes; order Actinomycetales; family Actinomycetaceae; genus Arcanobacterium; species Arcanobacterium pinnipediorum. The sequence goes on from NZ_CP099547.1 coordinate 962,577, forward strand.
AGCATATTGATAACCTGCTAGCGCGGTTGAAGCAAGCAGATAAAGAAATTGCTGCATTGCGCAAAGAGAAGATGCTATCGAAGATGGCTGATGTTGCCGCACAGCGTCAAGATATTGATGGAGTCTCGATCGTTACATACGATCTGGGTGAAGTAGCATCGGCAGACGATGTGCGACTTGCGGTGATGGATGTGCGCGAACGGCTTGGCAACACGCCAGCTGTGGTTGCGCTAACCGGCACGGCAAAGGATCGTCCAACTATCGTTATTGCAACGAATGAGGCCGCACGTGAGCGCGGTATTAAGGCTGGCGCACTTGTTTCAATTGCAGCCAAAATTCTTGGCGGAGGTGGCGGCGGCAAGCCTGACATCGCTCAAGGTGGCGGCACAGATACATCGCAGATTCCAACTGCGCTCGAAGCTGTTCGTTCTGCACTAACCTTAAAGTGAACGCATAGGCGAGTTGTCAATGCGCCAAGGAGTACGCATAGCAGTTGACGTTGGTCAGGTACGCGTCGGAATCGCACGTAGCGATTCCGACGGTATTCTTGCGATGCCAGTAGGTACGTATCAACGCGGTAAGAATGATTTTAGTGCCGTTCGTGAACTCATTGATACCCATCAGGTGCTCGAAATTATTGTAGGATTGCCTCGCAATATGGATGGCTCTGAAGGCAAATCAGCTTCTGAGGCGCGCCGATGGGCGCGACGTATTGCGCGCAAAGTTGCTCCGATACCGGTGCGAATGGTCGATGAACGGCTTTCAACAGTGAGCGCACATCAACTACTTCATGAAGCTGGACGAAAAGAAATTACGCATCGCAGTGTCATTGATCAGGTTGCAGCAGGTATCATTTTAGAAAGTGCTTTGGCTCAAGAACGCACGACGGGATCTCCTCCTGGAGAACTCATTTCGGTACAGGAGAACTAAGTGTCTGAAGTCTTTACAACAATGGATAACAAGCGCGCGCGAAGTGCAGCGGCTCGACGTGCCTATCGGCGTAAGCGTCGGATACGTAGTGCTGTGGCGCTGTTTATTACGTGTGTAGTTGTTGTTGCGGCTACAGTAGTCGCTCTACCTTACGTTAAAAGCGCTATAGATTCACGATCGATAACCGATTATGAAGGTCCAGGTTCTGGTGAAGTCTTGGTTGAGATTCCACAAGGAGCGACCGGGAGTGCCATGGCTGAAATTTTGGCCAAAGCCGATGTGGTAGCCTCTCCAGCAGCTTTTGTTCAAGCCTTTACTTCTGACCCGCGATCCGGATCGATTCAGCCCGGCGCATACAGATTAAAGATGAAAATGTCGGGTCAGGGCGCAGTCTCGGCACTACTTGACCCCGCCAGTAAAGCCGAAGTGACAATCACTATCCCAGAAGGCTTTGCCAAGGCACAAATTGCAGAACGGGTAGCTAACGTGATGGAAGTCCCGTTGGCAGATGTATCTGCGATACTCGATGATCCCCAAGCCCTGGGACTACCAGAGCAAGCCAACGGTAACGCCGAAGGCTGGCTCGCACCGGCTACCTATACGATTCAGCCAGATTCTACCGTTAAAGACGTGCTATCGAGCATGGTTGCAAAGCGTATTGAAGGCTTGGAAAAGATTAATCTTCCGAAAGATCGTTGGCAGCGCACGCTTATTGTCGGTTCCATAGTTGAACGTGAAGTCAATTGGCCAGACCATTACGGTAAAGTTGCCCGAGTTATCGAAAATCGGTTAACAAATACCGATCAAGTTGGTGGAAAACTACAGATGGATTCCACCACAATGTATGGTGTTGGCAAGTTTGGTGGAATCCCCACTGAAGCCGAATTGCAAAATGATAATCCGTACAATACCTATCTGCATGCAGGACTGCCACCTTATCCTATTTCTAATCCAAGCTTAGAAGTCATTGAAGCTACAGCGAATCCGCCTGCTGGCGATTGGCTCTTCTTCGTCACTGTCAATCTAGACACCGGTGAGACCCTCTTTTCGTCAAACCTCGATGATCATTCGAAGAACGTTGAGATTTTGCGCCAATGGTATGCAGAAAACGAAAAGAATAAGTGAATAAGCACCGTGAGACAACATGCCATTTTTGGAACCAATACACACCATTTATTGGTCTCACAGTTTTTAGATAACGCCTATCACGTGCACGAAGATCACCGCGATGAGCTATTGTCTGATGGCGATATCGACGCATATTGGTTCTTCACATCTCATCTGCCCTTAGGTGCAGTAAACCTCGGGGATGGGATGGCAAAGCTGATTGGATCGTGCGATATTGTAGTTCGCCAAGTAACTGGTGCGACGTCGATGCTTGTGGGGTTTGCTGTAGCCTCGCGAGCCTTATCTGGAGTGCTTCGTGAGGTAGATGCTTCCCCGGATCGGATCGTTATCCTTGGGGGGCGGTTTTTTGCCTCGCATGCGATAGCAAGTGCCGTTGAGTTGGGTGCATCTGATATCGTTATCGTCAGTGATCCGGTAGGTGGTCCGGGGACTGCTCTGGCAGCGGCACATAATATGGGTGTCCATGTCTCTCAGGTGAGCCCGGAAAAATACCGTGGCGCTCAAGACGCGCTCGTAGTAGATACAGATCCTGATATTTATCAGCGCGTTAAGACCTCGTTGAATCCCGATATGTTGCCTATTCGCACATATTGGCCGGCCACCCCCGCCGAATTATCGAACGAATTTTGGGTGCGCTACCTGCGTGAACTCCTGCTAGTTGCCACTGGCCGCGATCTACCCTTTTCCCAGATAGCGAGCGTTGTGGATAAGTTTTTCACTCGCTAAAGTATTCTTTTTAGAATCTGTTGGTATGAGTGTTATCAACAGCTGGCCGATACGCATACTAGCCGTAAGTATCGGGATGGTTACGGGTTTGCTGAGCTGGCAGGGCCGCGGCGCGGATGTGATGAGCGTTGTGGCCATAAGTATTTTTTACTCGCTACTAGCGTGGAATGCAGTGATTGACGCTTACACAAAAACCCTAGTGGTGTTGGTAAGTAACTGTGCGTTGATCATCGCACTACTTGCCGATATCTGGCGCTATGGTTGGGATCTTCAATGGTGGTATCCACTAGCTGGCGCGTTGTTGATCTGCTGTTTACCACTGTGGATTTTATCTTCCGCTACCTCTGGCACCGTCATAGGAATAGGCGATGTTAGATTGCTGGTGGTCTTGGTGTGTTGGCACGGCTTAAAAGTATTGCCAGTGCTCATAATTGCGGTGGTGTGCGCTGGATGTGTAGGAGTAGTTGGCTTATTGAGTAAACGGCTGAAATTGTCTTCGACGTTGCCCTTTGGCCCATTTTTGGTTGCCGCCTCGTGGGTAGTCTCAGTGGGCAAAGAGGCTGTGAATTTGGCACAATCAGTTATATGATTCGGTGGAGTACTGCGGGTGAGTCGCATGGACGTGGGTTAATTGCTGTGATTGAAGGGATTCCTGCGGGAGTGGAATTATCTACTTCTGGTTTGGAAGCTGAATTACGACGACGGCGTGGCGGTTACGGGCGAGGTACCCGCCAGAGTTTTGAACAAGACAGATGTGCGTTTATATCTGGGGTTCGTCACGGTAAGACGTTGGGTAGCCCGATTGCGATTGAGATTCATAATAGTGAATGGTTGCGTTGGGATAGTGTTATGAATCCAGATGTTGTTGATCCCGATGAGCTACGCCGCAGTGATGGACACGGCGATGATCGTGAATTAGCTCGAAATCGTCGGCTGACCCGGCCTCGTCCCGGGCATGCAGATCTTCCGGGGGTCTTAAAATATGGATTTTACGATGTGCGCAATGTTTTAGAGCGAGCCTCGGCACGTGAAACTGCGGCGAGAGTGGCTTTAGGTTATGTTGCCAAAGAGTTGCTTCGCCATGTGGCTGGGATCGTCATTGCTGGGCACGTCGTCCAAGTTGGAGATCAGCGCGCACCTGCGCAGATACTCGATATCGGCGATATTGAGAACATAGAAAATTCTCCTGTGCGGTGTGCAAATGCGCGAACTGAGCAACTTTTTATTGACGTCATCGATACCGCGCGGCGTTTGGGCGATACGGTTGGGGGAGTAGTAGAAGTTGTGGCCTGGAATGTTCCGGTTGGACTTGGGACATATACGGTGTGGCACGAACGCTTAGATGCCCAACTTAGCGCTGCGCTGATGTCTATTCCGGCGGTTAAAGGAGTCGAGATCGGTGATGGTTTTGCTAGTGCTGGCCGGTTTGGTTCGGTAGCACATGATGAAATCTTTGCCGATCCATCCGGATTTTCTCGATCTACTAATCGTGCGGGTGGAATTGAAGGCGGAATGAGCAATGGGGAGCCAATCGTTGCTCGGATGGCGGTTAAACCGATTCCAACGGTGCCACACGCTTTACGCACGATAGATTTGGCAAGTGGTCAAGGCGCCGCTGCCATCCATCAGCGTTCCGATGTTAGCGCAGTGGTTCCAGCTGCGGTGATTGGAGAAGCGATGATGGCATTGACTCTTGCTGGCCAGGTTGTCCAACATATTGGTGCTAACACAGTTGGTGATCTGGCTAATAACATCGCTGCATACCAACAGCGTATCGCCGACCAGTTGGATGGTGAGTTTTTCCAATGACGATACAAGTTGTCTTAATCGGTATGCCAGGGGTTGGCAAAACAACGGTGGGTAAGTTGGTGGCGCGTCGGCTAGGCGTGCCTGCTTTCGATTCTGATCGTCTCATTAGCTTAGAGGCTGGGATGACGGTGGCAGAGATTTTCGAAAAATATGGCGTGGAGTATTTTCGTGAGTTGGAATATCAGGTTATTCGCCGGGCATTAGCCGACCTCCATGGCGTTTTGTCGTTGGGCGGCGGAGCCATACTCGATCCAAGAACTCGTCAATTATTAGCAGGCAAACGTGTTGTCTATATTGATGCCACCGATAGTTTATTGGTGTCTCGACTTCGCAGATCGCGCACTGTTCGTCCGGTGCTGGGTGTAGATATTGCGCGTGCAGTGGCACGGTTGCGCCTAGAACGAGAAGCGTATTATCGGCAGGTGGCATCAGATATTGTTGTCTCGGATGCTGGTGGAATTCACGTCGTCGTCGATCATGTGATAGAGACGTTGCATAAGCCGCGCTCGATATCGACTGTGTCTGGAAGTAGTGCATACGATGTGGTTGTGGGAAACGATCTGGTACAAAGTATCGTTCGTGCTGCTCATCCAGGAAGTAAAGTTTTATTGTTGCATAGCCCGAACGTCACTTCGTTTGTGAGCCGAATTGATGAGGGCTTAGCACGTTCGGGCATAGAATCCATCGCCTTCGAACTTCCCGATGCAGAGGCAGCAAAAAATATTGATGTGGTTAAGCAGGTATGGGATCTAGCTGGACATAACCATTTTGGTCGAGACGGAGTTGTGCTCGCCGTTGGTGGCGGGGCAACGACCGACGTTGCCGGTTTTGTTGCATCGACGTGGATGCGCGGGGTGCGCCTTGTGTGTGTGCCAACTACGCTGTTGGGCATGGTCGATGCAGGGATTGGTGGCAAAACAGGTATCGATACTCAATACGGTAAAAATATGGTGGGCAGTTTTTGGGCGCCTTCACATGTTTTTTGCGATACCGATGTTTTACGAACCTTACCTACCGAAGAGATCCGGAGCGGTTTAGGCGAAATCATTAAATGTGGTTTCATCGCCGATCCGGTGATTGTGTCCTTGGCGCTCGAACCTGAACTCAATTTTGCGGAATTGATTACCCGTGCTGTACGAGTCAAAGCTGAGGTTGTTGGGCATGATTTCCGCGAAACGCATTGCCGGGCGATTCTCAATTATGGACACACGCTAGCCCATGCGATTGAAGTTGTCGAAGATTACACGTGGCGCCACGGGCAGGCAGTGGCAGTGGGATGTCTGTTTGCGACCGGTCTCGCCGTAGCAGCTGGATTTCTTTCTCCTGACGTTATTATCCAGCAACGAAAGGTTTTGTCCCGACTAGGGTTGCCCACCACGTATTCAGCTAAGCGGCGGGCAGACATCGAACACACAATGCTCACCGACAAAAAGGTTAGAGATGGAAAACTGCGGTTCGTCGTCGTCGATGAAAATTATCAGATGCATTTCATCACCGATCCACCAACCGATATGCTCGACTATGCGTGGAGTGTGATTCAACCATGAGTGCTGTTATTTTGATCGGACCTGATGGCGCAGGAAAATCGACTATCTTGGCTGAATATGAGCGGCGTGGCTATCTCATTGGCGACGTCGATGAAATCGTTAGCCATACCTTGGGCGTATCTGTTGCCCAGTCGTACACCGATGTCGAAAAGTCGTTACGATACCAGGTTACCCTTGACATTGTCCGGGATTTGTTTGGCGATATTAAACAAGAGCCGGACAATCGGTTTGCCCTGGCGCTCCCTCCAGATTATGTGGATCAACATCAGATCGTCGCAGAACTACGTGCGCTACGCAGTATCGATGGGGTAGTGGTTGTGGCAATCGAGGCCAGTGTGAGCGTTTTGATGCGGCGTTTAGCGTTGCATGGTCCGCGGGTGACGAATATCGTGTTGCCGCGCAAAGAGTTTACCCTTCAGCTTCACAAACGACGTCCGCAGTATCGCCAAGATGCTGATTTTACGATCGATACGAGTGAGGAAACGATAGAAAAATGCTATGCAATGTTGCCGATGGCGTAATTATGCTCATAAATCGCCCAGCTTGACGCAGTTGGCGGTAAAAAACAGTTAAAATCCAAAAGGAATCATTGACGCTATAGATTGGATAAACGTGGCAACCACAAATGACCTCAAGAACGGTATGGTGCTTAAGATTGACAACCAACTTTGGCAGGTTGTTGAATTTCAGCACGTCAAGCCAGGCAAGGGCCCAGCTTTCGTGCGTACTAAGTTAAAGAATGTACTTTCCGGAAAGAACGTCGATAAGACTTTTAATGCTGGAGTCAAAGTCGAGACAGCAACTGTTGATCGTCGTGATATGCAGTATCTGTACAACGATGGTACTGATTTTATCTTCATGGATCTCGATAATTATGAACAACTTCCAGTGAGTGCTGAAATTGTTGGCGATGCCAAGAACTACATGCTGGAAAATTCAAACGTTATCGTTGCCATGCATGAAGGTGCAGTTCTTTTCATTGAATTACCAGCTTCAGTTGTTTTGGAAGTGACCTACACTGAGCCAGGTTTGCAAGGTGATCGTTCTAATTCTGGAACCAAGCCGGCAACAGTAGAAACAGGCTACGAGTTGCAGGTGCCACTCTTCCTTGATCAGGGCACGAAGATCAAGGTCGATACACGTACTGGCGAATATATCAACCGCGCCTGATGAGTACTACATCATCGGCACAGCAACGGCCTCGTAAAGGTCGCAAAGGGCGTTCACTACAACGCCAACGTGCCTTAGATGTGCTTTACGAAGCGGATCTAAGGAGTGGAGAAATTGATCTCAGCGAACTTTTAGAGCAACGCAGTCAACAATCGCCCGCCCAAGAACCAATCAAAGCCTACGGGCAAGAGATTGTGCGAACATACGTCGAGTGGGCCGATAACGTCGATTCAATGATTGAGGCCGCATCTCCGCAATGGTCGCTGGCTCGAATGAGCATTGTTGATCGCAGTCTCCTGCGCATCGGTACGACAGAACTGATGTTTATGGACGTCCCGATCGCCATTGTCATCAAGGAAATTACGAGTCTCGTGCGTGATTTTTCAAATGACAAAGCAGTTGGATTCACGATGGGCGTGTTAAACCGAATCGCAGAGATTCGTAGCGCTGAAACAAGTGGACGCGCCACTGAGTAAGTGATTGATCGTAGCGGGTAAGAGCTTTGGCTCTTACCCGCTGTTGTCTAGGTAGACAGTGAGACTAGAACTCAATTCGCGGGCGTTGAGTTTCATCATGAGTCAAAGATTAGGTCAACCATCACACCTGAGTTTTTTAGACCCTAGTTTCATACCAACTTCTGGCACCATAATACGTATGATTACTCCTGGAAAAGCATTCGTCGTGTGTGGACCTACTGCCGTTGGCAAAGGCACAGTGCTCAAAGAAGTCTTAGCGCGCGATCCCCACCTTTGGTATTCGGTGTCTGCAACCACTCGTTCACCTCGCCCCGGTGAAGTCGATGGGGTACATTATTTTTTCGTTTCACAGGCGAAATTTGATGAGCTCGTGGCGCAAAACGGTATGCTGGAATGGGCTGTGGTTCACAAGGTTCATCGATACGGAACACCTCGTAAGCCAGTTGAAGATGCAATGGCGCAAGGCTACAACGTGATCTTAGAGCTCGATCTCGATGGTGCGCGCCAGGTTCGCGAAGCGATGCCAGATGCCCGTCAAATATTTATTGCACCGCCGTCGTGGGATGAACTTCAGGAGCGGTTGCGCGGGCGTGGTACTGAAGACGAAGAAGAACAACAACGTCGCCTAACGACCGCACGTACCGAGCTAGCTGCCCAAGATGAGTTCGACGACGTCGTCATCAATGATACAGTGGCTAATGCCACCACCGCGCTACTCAATATTATTCATTCATCCACGGTAGAATGAGCTCTCGTATAGTACACCGAAATTTTGTGTTAGAAGAGGTAGACATGTCTGGAACCACTGCCAACCCTGAGGGTATTACGTCCCCAGCAATCGATGATTTATTGGAAAAAGTCGATTCGAAGTATACGTTGGCTGTTTTTGGTGCAGCTCGTGCACGTCAGATTAACTCCTACCGTCAAGAACTTAATGCTGGCGATGGCAACATTACTAGCATCGGCCCACTTGTGCCTTCCGCGCCTGAAGATAAGCCACTTTCTGTTGCTTTAGAAGAAGTAGCAGAAGATAAGCTGAAGTTTACTCGCGAGTAATCATGGCACTAACAACGCCCGAACGAGCCTCCCAATCGGGAGGCTTGTCTCATGCCACTCCCCGAATACTGTTTGGGGTCAGTGGCGGTATTGCCGCTTATAAAGCTGTTACGGCTGTTCGAAGATTGCGGCAATGGGGAGCCGAGGTTAGTGTTGTTCCCACGCATTCGGCTTTGACGATGGTTGGCCGTACAACCTGGGAAGCAATCTCAGGCCACAAGGTACGCGTTGATGTATGGGAAGATGCTGACCAAGTTGTGCACGTTAACGCCGGGGCACAAGCAGACTTGTTCGTTGTTGCACCAGCAACTGCCAACACGATCGCTAAATTAGCGCACGGCCTTGCCGATAATTTGTTAACGAATGCTGGCCTTGTTGCCACCTGCCCGCGTCTAATAGCTCCCGCAATGCACACCCAAATGTGGGATAACCCAGCTACGGTTGCAAATGTTAAAACACTTCAAGACCGTGGTTGGGAGCTGATAGGGCCACAAACGGGTCAGTTAACTGGTTCAGATATCGGAGCTGGCCGGATGAGCGAGCCAGAAGCAATCGCCGAGCGCGCAATCGCTATATTAGAAGAACGCGGATTTAGCGGAAAAACTTTCGCCCCCTCTACAGGGCAAACCTGGGTTATTTCTGCCGGCGGCACTCGTGAAGCAATCGATCCAGTGCGCTATATTGCTAACCACTCTACGGGGATCATGGGTGTTGAGCTTGCCAATAGGGCAGTACGAAATGGTCATCGTGCCATTTTGGTTGCCGCTAATATCAGTAGTGATATTCGTTCGCGCTGTTTACCCAACGTTGAGATTATCGACGTCGTTAGTGCACGTGATGTGCATGATGCTATGGATAAGTTAGCTGTCAATGCTGACGTTGTGATTATGGCTGCAGCGATTAGTGACTTCCATGTGGCAGCTGCTGAGACTAAAATTAAACGAGGTGAATCGTTAACGCTTCACCTCCAAGCTAATCCTGATATTTTGGCAGATCTCGGATTGCACCGCCGTCGTGAAAATCAATGCGTGGTGGGATTTGCGGCAGAAACCGGTGATGAAACCCATTCATATCTTCAATACGGGCAGCTCAAGGCGCAGCGCAAAGGCGCCGATCTGATGGTCATCAACAAAGTTGGTAACGGCAGTGGATTTGGTGATGTAGATACCGTTGTATCAATTGTGAATAATCGCGGTGAGATACGAGCCGAATATGAAGGAAATAAAGCTGATATTGCCGCCCATATCGTCTTAAGTATTGAACAATGGACCAGCCAACATTTCTCATAAGTCGTATGCGTAGATTGACACTAGTAAAGGAAATTTCATGACTCTTCAGCCTTTCACCTCTGAGTCTGTGACCGAGGGACATCCGGATAAAGTCTGCGATAAGATCGCCGATTCGATCCTCGATGCGATGATCGCCCAAGATCCGGCGTCGCGTGTTGCAGTCGAAGTTCTCGCAACTACCGGATTGGTTCATGTCGCAGGTGAGGTGACTACACATGGTTACGTCGAGATTCTCGATATTGTGCGCAAAGTTGTCAATGATATCGGATATACCTCATCGAGTATCGGTTTTGATGGTAACTCTTGTGGTGTCTCGGTTTCTATCGGCCAACAGTCACCCGATATTGCCAGTTCTGTTGACGCATCGCTAGAAGTTCGCACTGGCGAGAACACCGACGACGAGGACCAGCAAGGCGCAGGCGATCAGGGTCTGATGTTTGGCTATGCGTCCAATGAAACCCCTGCACTGATGCCTTTGCCTATTTTCCTTTCCCACCGGCTATCGGAACGATTGACTAAAGTCCGCAAAGAAAACATTGTTGCGGGGCTGCGTCCTGATGGAAAGACCCAAGTCACCGTGAATTACGATGGCGCTACGCCGGTGAGTATTGCTACTGTCGTTGTTTCTACCCAGCATGATCCCGATGTTGAGCTAGCCCGCCTCCAAGAGCAGATCATCACTCATGTTATTGAACCTGTACTCAAAGAGTATGCCACCAATGTAGATTATTCTGACGTGAAGTTCTTAGTCAATCCTTCTGGACGTTTCGAAATCGGTGGTCCGATGGGTGATGCTGGTGTTACTGGCCGGAAGATTATCGTCGATACATACGGCGGCATGGCCCGGCACGGCGGCGGTGCTTTCTCAGGTAAAGACCCGTCAAAAGTCGATCGTTCGGCTGCCTACGCTGCTCGATGGGTAGCTAAGCACATCGTCGCGGCTCAGCTGGCTGACCGTTGTGAAGTCCAAGTCGCGTACGCTATCGGCAAGGCGCGTCCGGTTTCGGTGCGCATCGAAACATTTGGCACCAACAAAGTTTCGGAAGAAACGATAGCTGCGGGAGTTTCGCAGGTTTTCGATCTGCGCCCGGCAGCTATTATTCGAGATCTGGATCTACTCCGGCCAATTTATGCGTTGACGTCAAACTATGGGCATTTTGGTCGCGATTGTCCAGAATTTACCTGGGAAAAAACTGATCGTATCGAGCAGTTGCGTGCAGCTGTTGGGCTTGAATGACCGTATGGGGTGCGTGTAACGCTTTTATGGTGGAGCTAGGTGATGGAATAGTATTATGAAAGATCTATTCTCGTTGCCTGAATACGCTCAGCAGGATCAATTATTAGATATTGCTCCGGTTCGTGCCACGATAACCTCGAATGTTGCTAATCCGATTGCTCGGGTCATTGTCGATGTTCCCCATGCGCATATGGGGTCCTTGTTTGACTACGAAGTGCCTGAGAAGTTTGCTGATGTCCCTGTTGGCGCACGAGTCATGGTTGATCTGGGCTCGCAACGAGTACAAGGTTTTATCGCCGAGCGCGTCAAATCTACTCAATTTCACGCTACGTTGCGCCCAATTGCGCGCGTTGTCTCCGCACTACCGGTACTCGATGAACATATCTACCGGCTTGCTCATGTTATAGCGCGCCGGCAAAGTTCAACTGTGGCAAGTTCGCTTCGGTTAGCTATCCCGCAGCGGCATGCGCGTGCCGAGGAAGAATTCCTTGATTCTGTGGTGGCGGGTAGCTCGCAGATAGCACCTGTGGATGTGAGCAATTGGGAACCATATAGTGGCGGGACACAGCTCGTTGAACAGCTAGGCAGCGGGAATAACCCACGATCTTTGGTGCAAGTGCGCAGTGTCGATTCAGTATTGTCACTTGCGATCGACTTAATCCACGCAACTATTCATAGCGGACGTAGCGTCATCCTCTGTGTTCCAACCGCCCGTCAAGCCCAGCAATTTTCTGCGGCAATTACGAAGCGGCTAGGCCTACATGTGGCTACGATGATCTCTGAAAATGCTCCAGATGTTCGTTACAAACAATTCCTCGAGGTCAAATCGGGCAGAACGAAAATCATTGTAGGTACTCGTAATGCGGCGTGGGCTCCTGCTCAAAAACTTGGTTTACTCTTACTTATTGATGATCACCATAAAGCCTTTATCGAACCGCATAACCCCTATATCCATACGCGTGACCTTCTTCTTGAGCGTAGTAACGTTCAAGATTGTGGATTTGTGTGCTTAAACTATGGTCCCAGTGTTGAGCTGGCGTATCAGACCCAAAATACGATGAGCGCAGTCCTGCCAGCTCATCGCCGTGATAGACATGGAGTACCACAGGTTCTAACTGCTGCATCGTTGGCATACGAAGGCGAGACGTGGTCGCGGATGCCTTCTGCGGTATTTACCGTCATTCGCTCTGGTTTAGAGCGTGGTGATGTGCTTGTTGTTGTCCCGCGAACTGGCTATATTCCGGTAGTGGCTTGTGCCCGATGTAGAGAGATCGCCACCTGCCCGCTATGTGATGGCAGGATTGGTTTATTAGGTCCAGATAAAGATCCGCAGTGCTCTCGATGCGGCAGCGTGATCCACGATTTTACGTGTAGACACTGTCACGGTCACAAACTCAAGCCAGTGCGCATCGGTTCACACCGTACAGCCCAAGAAATAGGGCGGGCATTTCGCGATGTTCCAATACATATCGTTGGAACGCGAAACGAGCTCGCACCATCGAGCCAGGACAACGGCATTGTTATTGCCACCCCTGGCCAAATCCCGCACCGTGCAAAACGCTTTGCTGCTGCGGTTATTCTTGATGCTGGCTATCTGTTACGCTCAGAAAATCTCGATACCGATGTTTTCTTCTTACGATCCTTGGCACATATTTGTGTCACGGTATCTGCCCAAAGCCAAGGAGGTCAGGTCCTTGTTGTTGGTGATATACCGGCATCCTTGACTCTTGTTCTTAAACATTGGGATATGTATGGTTGGTCGTGTAAGGCTTTGGCGGAACGGCAAGAACTGGGATTGCCACCGCACTATGTCTGGAGGAAAATATCTGGATCGATGAACTCGTTGCGTCATTATTTAGCGGTTCTGCAATCATTAGTACGCCAGGCAAATCTTAAAACTGTCAATAACTCAACCGTCTCGCTTTTAAGTGCCGGAGTAAGCGAATTGATACCTGGGATGCGTGTTATCGGTCCACTCCATCATGGCGAGCACAACGACCAAGATCACCACATGTTCTTATCCTTCCCGCAATCGCAACGCACCGAGATCACCGATCTTATCTCCCGGGCCCAGCATATCTTCTCGGTGCAACGTATGGGAAAATTAACCATCACAATGGACACAACTATTTAATATCCTCAAGTCAGATCAAAAAGAAAGATAAACTGTTAGCGTGCGTATAATTTTTGCTGGTAGTCCAGCTACAGCTATTCCTTCGCTGGATCGTCTTATCCAAGATCACGAGGTGATCGCGGTTTTAACACGTCCACCTGCTCCGGTTGGTCGCAAGAAGATCCTTACTCCTTCGGCAGTTGATGATGCTGCACGCTCACGCGCAATCCCAGTATTGACGCCGTCGTCGCTTAGAAATCCAGACGTCGAGCAACAACTCATTGACTTAGCTCCTGATGCGATCGCCGTCGTCGCCTACGGGTTATTGATACCAGAAAATCTCCTTTCTGTGCCTCGTTATGGTTGGATTAACCTCCACTATTCGTTGTTACCACGGTGGCGTGGCGCAGCTCCGGTTCAATACGCGATTGCTGCCGGAGACCAAACAACTGGTACTAGTGTTTTTCAAATAGAGACCGGTCTTGATACCGGACCAGTTTTCGACGTCGAAGAAGTAGCGATTGGCCGCCAGACAAGCGGGGAGTTGCTAACCCAACTTTCCCAATCTGGTGCACACCAACTTGCTCGCGTATTAACTGCTATCGAAGAAGGCAACGCCAACGCTGTACCTCAAGAAGGTGAGGTGACGGTGGCGCCACAATTATCGGCGAGTGATGCGTACATAGACTTTTCGTGGGATGCGGCCAAGATTGATGCCCATATTCGCGCATACACTCCCCAGCCTGGTCCGTGGGCCCTTCGTGATGGGCAGCGTGTAAAGCTCGGGCCAGTGACCATCACTGATGTCACTGATATTCCTGCCGGTCACATCGTGATGGGCAAGAGAGTTCTTGTAGGTAGTGCAACAACTGCTCTTGAACTTTCTACGGTGACCCCAGCTGGTAAGAAAATGATGGCAGCCTCCGATTGGGTGCGTGGCCTGGGGGCACAAACATTGTCATTTGATGTCGAAGGAGTCCAGCTGTGAATTCCCAACGACCTACAAACTGGAAACCAGGTCGAGGTGCCAGTGATAAAGCGCGACTAGTCGTTTTTGACGTACTTATGGATGTTGAACGCCAAGGTGCGTATGCAAATCTAGCCTTGCCACGCGAAATCCGCCGTGCACATTTAAATAAACAAGATGCTGCGTATGCGACAAACCTGTGTTATGGAACGTTGCGTCTACAGGGGCGATGGGATGCGATTATTGCGCACTGTACAAACGGTCGTTCGATCTCGGATCTCGATACTGAGGTAAGAGTTTTACTGCGAATGGGAGCTCACCAACTCCTGGAATTTCGTACTCCACCCCATGCTGCAATCAACGAAACAGTAGTTATTGCGCGCAATGAATTATCGCAGGGGATTGCCGGCTTAGTTAATGCAGTTTTACGCCGCGTTAGCGAACGTTCGCTTTCGCAATGGCAAGAACAACTCAAAAGAGATGCTGCAGACAAAGTAAATTCAGTAGCTTTTCTCTCTAGTTGGTTTTCTCATCCACAGTGGATTGTTCGCGCGTTAGATAAAGCGTTGCAGTATCATGGCAGAACCCATAAGGATATCTTGAGTGTATTGCGTTCAGATAATGAACCGGCAGCGGTTGCTCTTGCAGCTCGCGGGCTGAGCGTTGCCCAGTTACGTAACGATATCGAGCGTGGTCACATGCAATCGCGCCCGGGTTATCTCGTTGATGATGCGTTATTGCTCGAAGGAGGCGATCCGCATCGTGTATTCGCAGTTAAGGATCGACTCGCTGGAGTTCAAGATGAAGGTTCTCAACTTGTTGCTAAAACTTTAGCTGGAGCGCAACTAGAAACTGAAGATGATCTCTGGTTGGATATGTGCGCTGGACCAGGTGGAAAAACTGCAACGTTAGCTGGAATTGCGCGTGAGCGCGGAGCACGTATCCATGCTAACGAACTCCATCGCCATCGCTTAGAACTAGTTCTTGATTCAGTTCAGCCATGGAGCGATATTGTCGATGTGCGTCACGGCGACGCCCGG
Source organism: Arcanobacterium pinnipediorum (assembly GCF_023973165.1). Lineage (NCBI taxonomy): Bacteria > Bacillati > Actinomycetota > Actinomycetes > Actinomycetales > Actinomycetaceae > Arcanobacterium > Arcanobacterium pinnipediorum. The sequence goes on from NZ_CP099547.1 coordinate 978,065, forward strand.
GATTTCGGTTCCGAAAATCGCCACGAGATTATTCCGGCTCATGGTTATGCGCGCGTTCTCATCGATGCTCCGTGCACTGGAATTGGGGCATTACGCCGTCGTCCCGAAGCCCGTTGGCGTAAAGAAGCCGGAGATGCACTCGATTTGGCTCAGCTCCAAGCACAACTATTGGAAGCTGGCTGGAGTGCATTACGTCCTGGGGGAGTGCTTGCCTATTCCACATGTTCCCCGTATCTGAGCGAAACCTCAGATATCATTAATGCTTTTGCTCAACAGCATCCCGATGCAATCCGGTTAGATACCCCTGCGATCGCCTCGACGCAATCGCGTATCGCGCTTCAGGGCGTTAATGGGGAACTTCAACTTTGGCCAGACCTGCATAATTCTGATGCTATGTATCTGGTTTTGATCGCAAAACCATTGTCCACAACAGACTAATACGGAGTATTTCATGGGAATTCGAATTAATCCTTCAATCCTCAACAGCGACTTTTCGAATCTCGAACGTGAGCTCGGTAAAATATCCAATGCTGACTGGGCGCACGTAGATGTTATGGACAACCATTTCGTGCCTAACCTAACGATGGGCGTTCCCGTCGTTGAAGCTATTTCACGGGTTTCTCCTATTCCCATCGACGCTCATCTTATGATTGAAGATCCAGATCGCTGGGCACCATCATTTGTTGAAGCAGGTGCAGCTTCGGTAACGTTCCACGCCGAGGCAGCCCAAGCACCACTACGGCTAGCTCGCGAGCTTCGAGCTATGGGAGCTCGCGCTGGATTGGCAGTTAAACCTGCAACCGCAATCGAGCCATATCTTGAGATTCTCAACGAATTCGACATGATTTTAATTATGACAGTCGAACCAGGATTTGGCGGGCAGTCATTTATCGATACGATGATGCCCAAAGTTGCGCGTACCCAGCAAGCAGTTCGCCAGTGGGGCCTTGATGTTTGGATCCAGGTTGACGGCGGTATTTCCCGTTCTACAATCGAGGCGGCTGCGCAAGCTGGAGCAGATACTTTCGTGGCCGGATCGGCAGTCTACCGCTCTCCCGATACACACGCTGAAATCGATGCATTGCGCGAGTTAGCTATGCGCCATCAGCACTGAGCATAAAACTTTTGGTTCTCGTTGAAAAACGTGGAATAATGTGAAATTAGTGCTCCGGGGTCAGTGTAAGTCTGAACCGGCGGTTAAAGTCCGCGACCCACGAAAGTGGTTGATTGGGTGAAATTCCCAAACCGACGGTTAAAGTCCGGATGGTAGGAGTAGCTTGGTGGCATCATTGTGCGTGCCCAAGTTTTCCCCGGTGCCTACGGGGAGGACATTATGCGAAACAGCAGAATTATCGCGCCACTTGTGGTCGCATTCGTGCTCATTCTGCTGTGGTTTATGATCAGTTATCTACAGATCATCAGCCCATTTGCACTTCCTGATCCCTATAGTGTTTTTGTGCGAATTTTGCGGGGTGTAGGCGAAGGATATTTCATTGCTTCAGCTTGGCAAACTATACGTATCGCTATTATCGGTTCACTCATTGCCGCAGTTATCGGAATTCCGGTAGGTTTTGCCATCACACATAATCGAGCACTTAGTGCAGCATTAGAGCCCTACTTGGCAGCTTCCCAAGCAATACCTGCCGTAGCTTTTGCTCCACTGCTGGTATTATGGGTCGGCTATGGGACAACGCCTATCGTTATTCTTTGTGTACTGATGGTTATTTTCCCCATTATCATTAACACCGCCGTTGGGGTACGTGATGTAGATTCAGATATTCTCGATGCCGCACGTCTTGATGGAGCCTCCGGAATGCGGTTGATGACGAGTATCGAACTTCCCTTGGCATCACCGGCCATCCTTGCCGGGATCCGTACCGGTTTTACTTTATCAATCACTGGAGCCGTAGTTGGAGAACTAGTCATTGGCGGACAACGTGGATTGGGGATTGAACTTACCACCGCTCAACATCTGAATGATGCTGCTGGAATGTTTGCCACTATAACAATATTGGCACTTTTAGCTATCGCCATGTATCTAACATTGCGGGCGTTAGAGATAAAGATATTGACTAAAATTTCATAAAAAGGAACCACTATGAAAAGAATAATATCCGTGCTCTTAGCTTTCTTCATTGCTGTAAGTGCAGCTGGATGCAGTCATCAAAGCACCGCTAAGCCCAGTTCTCAATCGTCGACTACCAGCCAAGACTTCGACAAAATTACGCTAGGACTAACCTATATTCCGGACGTGCAATTCGGGCCGATCTATGTTGCTCTCGAAAAGGGGTATTTCCGCGAAGCCGGAGTCGATGTTACTCTTCGCCATCACGGTGCCCAAGAAGCCCTCTTTGGCGCCCTAGAATCTGGTGCTGAGGATATTGTCTTTGCAGGCGCAACCGAGATGATGCAAGCTCGTTCGCAAGGAATCGACGTCGTTAATTGGGCTACTTTGTATCAAAACTATCCCGTGACGCTCATAGTACCCAAAAGCGCCGGAGTCAAGACGCCAGCAGATCTCGAAGGGAAGAAAATTGGTTTACCTGGGCCGTATGGCGAGAATTATTATGCGCTATTAGCAATGCAAGATAGCTATAATCTTGGCCAGAAAGTCACCCCCAGCTACATCGGTTACACCCAAGTAGCTGCATTAGTTTCACAGCAGGTCGATGCTATTATCGGCTTTGAAAATAATGACCTTATCGCCATACGAAACGCCGGACTCGACGTCGAACAAATTCCGCTAGTTAAGGGTGAGATTCCACTCGTTGGGGCTGGCTTGGGATCGTTGAAGACGAACCTGAACCCTAAAGTCTATGCCCGAATCTTGAGTGCAATTGAAAAAGGCGTCAAAGACTCCCAAGAAGATCCGCAAGCGGCGATGGATCTTATCGCTAAGCATGTTCCGTCCCTGGCAGATCCTGACCAGCGCGCACTAGCCACCGAAGTTTTCCAAGCAACGCTCAAGCTATATTCTGGCAACGCGCAGTTCGGACACCAAGATCCACAGCTTTGGGAGGAGATGTCGATCTTCTTAGCCAAAGCCGGCATCGTCGACAAAGCCGTACCGCCGCTGAACGTGTTTAGTGCCGAAGTTGTCAAACTCAGCCAAGCAGCAAAACAGCCCTGAGGCACGTCATACCAGTTGCTGGGCTGCAAACCGTCCCGCAGCTGCAGCTGCGATGAAAGCGGTTACGTCCTGATCTAAACCTCGTCCCATCGTTTTAAGGGGTACCGGAGATTTCTCTAGCGCACCATAGAGGCCATCAATACGCACGCGGTGAATAATGGGGTAGGTTAGCTTCTCCAGTTCTTCAACCCCAAAAACTAATCTTGCTTGCCAGCTTTCGCTCACTAACCCGTTGAGGTCAGAGGTGAACTCAGGTACTACAACATCACACACCACCTTAACGACGTCGGACAGGACACGAAGCGAATGATGTGAAATACCATAGTGGCGCTCTCGGCTATCGGCATTAGAAAGCCGCAGGCATGCAATCGGTTGGCCGCCTAAGGTGGCTACTGCGTTCAATGTCTCCCCGCAAGCCAGGCCAGAAAATCCCCACTTGCTCCCGGTCCCTAAATTTCCGGGTCCTTGCGCCACGATAGCAATATCAGCATTCCAGATATGGTGAGCCGCTAGAAGCGCACTATGCACATTGACGGCCTCGAGCTGGCCACCAAAAGCCTGCCCGCACGTGATAGTTCCCAAGATATGACCGAGTTCAGTTAGCCGCGTACTGGCCATAGAAAACCAGGCCGGAAGTGCGCCACCATCTGTCATCACATAAGCGATCTTAAGCTCAGGATTTGCCTGGCGAATACCCGCAACGATAGCTGGAAGCGCTGAGTGAAGATCAGCAACAACAACAGGCATACCAGCAATCGAATCGGCATTGGCAAGAATGTCGTGATATTGAGATTCTTGCTCATCAACACCTTGGACCATGAACTGCTGGGGAGTGTAACGTGCTTTGACAATATGCCCTGGCTGTGGGGGAGGATCGGCTGGAAGGTTGTCTGGCGCGACGACGATCATCATGTATCCGCCGGTTCCTAAACCACGCTCGAATGCCGAGGCAGACAGGATAACTGTCTCATCGACGTCGAGACGCCCAACAATTGGAACATAACCCAAGGCACGAACTGTGCGACCATCATCTAAACGAACGTCGTATTCGCACGCCTGCCCCCACTGTTGGCGCAGTGAAATAATTTTACCTTGCCTGTACATCATCATATCTTAACCATAGTGCACTAGAGTTAGAGTATGCCTACGTCTGCAGAAGAACGTCGTTTTACTCTCCTTACATTGTTGTCACGCCAGCGTGCAACGATTGACCAGATTGCACAGTTGCCCGCCTATCGTGGGCATCACGGCATTGCGCAACAGCGCTTGATAGAACGTGATATTCAGATACTGCGTGAATCGGGAACGGTCGTGCGGGTTGATAAAGACTATCGTTATAGCGTCGATACTTCTCATCGAATTGCGGTAGACCTTCAAGATTTAGATTTAACAATTCTTCGCCGCCTTTTAGGTACCAAGCGGCGTAACAACGTCGAAGCATTTGCACAATATGCTGCTACGAAAGCTTTAGGCCAAGGCATCGTCACTGACAAAATGAGTGCGTACAAACTAAAAGTCCCCTATGGTGATAGCGTAGTCGATATTGCCCAAGCACTCGGCCAACACACCCAAATTTCGTTCACCTATACCAAACGGGACGAAAACATTAACTATATCGTTGAACCGTGGCGGATTGAGGTCCATTTCGGAGCATTTTATATGGTAGCGGCAGTAATCGAACGAGATGGCAGCCCTGTAGCAGGAGATGCGCGGACGTTTAAGCTCTCGCGCATCGTTGGGAAAGTGATAATGCTTGACTCACCGGTGACTATCGAGCGAAAAGACAACTTTGATTCAACGCTGTCACCTGTTGATATTGAGGTATTTGTTGCAGATCCGGCGATGCCACTAGCCCAGCGCGGCCAGATTATTGCACATCACGATGGCGGTGTGATCGTCAGATTCCCAGCAGCCGATCGTTGGGATATCGTCGACGATGTTCTCTTTCATGCAGATGCTGCCCGCATTGTTGCGCCGGCGTGGCTTCGCGACGACGTCAACCAACGAATCGACCATGTACATGAGGTGCTCAATGGGATTTGGTGATCTTTCATTGGCTCGCAAACGCGCTATCGCTGAGTTTTTGCAGAGTGAATCAGGGGTGACTCTTGGCGAGTTAGCCCACCGGTTTGGTACCTCGTGGGAGGTTATGCGCGCGGAGATAGAGCAGTTATCAACCGTTGAACTGATTAGTGGCTCGTTCTTTGATACCCCATTTGATATTTGGATTGCTGATGAAGAACCGGATGCGGATTCGTTCGTTTACGCCGCCGACATGAGCGAAAATAGTTCGCTGACCTTATCGTTAGCCGAGATTGTCTCACTTTTGGGGGCTACTGATATTGCGATGCTCTCTGCCGATCGTGACGATGGCCAGGCATTGGTTGCTTTTCGGGAACGAGTTGTGGCGGCAACGGCTGATGCAGGATACGAATCAGTGTTGTGGCCCGCTCCGCAACTTCAAGCACCACCGGAAGTCCTTGACATTTTGAGTTGCGCACTAACTCAACGGTGTTCGGTCCATATCGAGTATTGGAAAAATGTCACTGGGCGCTTGGAGCGTTCCGAGATTGAAGTGCAGCCAGTATCGTTAAGCTATGTTCCGTATCCGTTGCTTATTGCGGCTAACGACGTCGGAGATGTGCGCAGGTATCGGTTTGACCGTATTACTCGAGCCCGATTGGGCACTGGTTCTGTTTCGGCACGGCTGGTGCGCAACGTGTCTTCTCAGGCTAACGCCTCCGATAAGGTGGAGGGTAAGCGTATCCGGTTAGTGTGTGGCCCGGGAGCACGGTGGGTGTGTGAGGAAGTCCCTGATGCGCTCTTAGTGGGCGTTGATGGAGATTTCGATATTATTGAGCTTCCTGTTCGCTCCCATCAGTGGTTGTTTTCCTTGTTAGTGCGGTTGGGCGAGATTGTCCAACGCGTCGAGCCAGTAGAAGGATAATTGTTTGCTAGATCGCGTTATTGACCATATTATCGACCAGTACCAAGACCGTGGTATCACTCTTGATACGTTCCAGATCCAGGCTATGCACGCCTTGGGCAAAGGCCGAGATGTATTTGTCAGTGCCCCAACTGGTTCTGGTAAAACTGTTGTTGCTGAGTGCGCGGTAGAGTTTGCGCTGGCTTCATCGAGTCGTTGCATTTATACAGCGCCGATAAAAGCGTTGTCGAACCAAAAATTTAAGGATTTGCAAGCTCGCTATGGCAAGGAATATGTTGGGTTAATTACTGGCGACGTCGTCATTAATCGTCAGGCACAAATTTTGGTGGTAACCACCGAAGTCGTGCGCAATATGCTACTTGCTCATGATACTCAGATCGCCGATATTGGTTATGTTGTCTTAGACGAGGTCCATTTTTTGGGCGATCCGTTTCGCGGGCCAGTGTGGGAAGAAATTATTTTACAATTACCGCTGTCAGCTCGCCTTGTCTCCTTGTCAGCAACAGTTGCCAATATTGATGAGTTTACCTCGTGGTTAAACTCGGTTCGCGGCCATACTGAGGTTATTACCAGTAGGGTACGTCCAGTGCCATTAGAACAGTACGTGGCCACCAAAGGATCGATTGTTCGCCTTTTTGACGAAACCGGGCAACCAGCCTATCGCCCGAAACGCACTTCGTCAGACAACGATTCGCGACGACGCCGAGCCAAGCCAGCGCCACGACGTCGCCGCGTCTTGGGCATGGTTCAAGACCGACAGATGCTACCAGCGATCCATTTTATTTTTTCTCGTAAGGGCTGCGATCAGGCCGTTGCTGACTTGCTAGACGCAGATATTTTCTTAACCACGCGCCACGAAAGTGACGAAATTCGACGTCGATTAACTCTATTAAAGGCTTCCCTCAGTGAGGCGGATGCGCGCACGATTCGTTTCGGATTCTGGGCTAAAGCGCTATCGCGTGGTTTTGCCGCCCATCACGCCGGAATGTTTCCGGCTATCAAAGAGCTTGCTGAAGAATTGATGGATGCGGGGTTGTTGAAACTCGTCTATGCCACCGGGACTTTAGCATTGGGTATCGACATGCCGGTGCGTACGGTGATTATCGAAGATTTAATTAAATGGAATGGCGAAGATTTCGTATCGATTGGGGCAACAGAATATACTCAGCTGATCGGTCGTGCAGGTCGGCGTGGGAAAGATAGCCATGGGAATGCCATCGTAGTTGCCACTCCAGATCTTGATATCGACCATCTTGTGCGGATCGGCTCTGGAGAAGTTGACCAACTTCTATCGGCTTTCTTCCCTTCGTATAATACGGTGGTTAATTTACTGAGTTTCCACACGTATAACGAGGCGCGTGCGATTATGGGGCAATCGTTTGCGCAATATCAAAAGAATGCTGATTTGGGTAAAATCGAGGCGAAACTCGGACGCATAGAACGGCGTATTCAGCGTCTATCGCGTGAGCTGGACGCGCTTTGTGAACACGGTTCAGTTACTGAGTATCTGGATTTGGTGCATACAGCTGGTCGGGCTTCGAAGGCACAACGACGTCGGGCAAAAGAAGCGTATAAAAACGAAGTTGATGCGTCTTGGGATGCAGTTATTACCGGGATGCTTTACGCCTTTGCTCGCGGGGGAGAACTTGATTATGCGATCGCGTTATCAGTTTCACCACGAAAGATACGCATGATTGACGTCTATGGTGAACTCTTTTGGCTGCGCCGCGATGATCTTTCTTCCCAGATGCGCGAGCTAGGGTTTGTTGATATACCTTTTGGGCGTTCGGTTCGTGATCTTAATGTGCGCAATGATATTGCGGAGTTGATTGAGGATCGGATTCGTGAACGTCTTGATCTTGACCTCGACGCCGATCTTGAAAAGTCATGGGATAGGTATGCGGTTCCGCAATCTCCAGTAGTGCAGGCCCATCCGGTTCATGCCTGCCCCCAGCGCTATGAGCATCAACGCCAGGGGAGTGAATATGTGACGTTAATTGAGCGCAAGCGTGAGCTTACTTCGTTGCGTGATTCTTACGAAGGTTCGGTTGCGCGCGAATTTGACGCAACGGTGAGTGTCTTGGAACGCCTACATTATTTACGGTTCGACGGCGATCGCGTAAAGCTCAGTGTGGGTGGGCAATTACTTAAAGGAATACATAGTGAAGCTGATGCACTGACGGTAATGTGCATGTCGGAGCCGATTTTTTCGCAGCTTTCGCCAGCTAAATTTGCAGGTATTTGTTCTGCCTTGTTATGTGATCGCCGCTTTTCTTCTCAACTTCCTCGCGATGGGCAATTGCGCGCAGCCTGGGAGCGTATCGAAGCTAATCTTCAAGACCTGCTCGCGCGTGAGTCCGAAGCTGGGATTGTACGCACCGGTGTTCCTACTCCTGGTGGGATTGATGCCTTTACGCTACTTGCCGGTGGTGCAGATTTGGAAGTAGCTGTTGCTTCGTCAAAGATAGCTGTAGGTGATGTCATTAACGCTAACCGGCGTCTTATAGATCTTCTGGGGCAATTGGTAGAGATTGGTTCTGATAATTGGCTAGGGCAGAGTGCGTATCAAGCGCGTGAGTTATTGCGTCGTTGGGATTGGAATTAGAATTAGTCATAACCATAATAGGCATTAGTGGGTTTTATCACATACCGCTAGTTATCGCGGTAAATGCAGATCGTAATAATTTGACATGTGGAATCGGTTGAGGGCTTTGGATATCATCGATAGGCTTGGCGATATACCCACTAGATGTGAGTAAGGCTCTCATTCGCGTTCGATAGAAAACGACCACGGTCGGTCCGAGGTTCGCGAGTGGGGGCCTTGTTTTTCACTAACCCATGTGGAGCGTAGTGTGATTTTTTTTCTAAGAGTGATTTTTGCTGGACTTGGTGGGCTGGCTTTCTGGGCAGCCCATGCTCCGATGTCGTGGTGGCCGTTATTAGTGCTAGCGTTTACTTTCTTGTGGGTTAGCGTCTACCACGCATCAGTTAAGTGGGGATTTTTACTCGGGCTGATATGGGGGTTATTCTTCTTCCTACCACACACTGCATGGGCAGCAATTGCTGCTGGTACAGTGTTCGCCTTAGTGGCTTTAGCGCTCAGTCAAGCCCTCTTTATCGCAATTGTTGGGGGTATTTGGTCTCAAATCTCATATTTATCGCCGAAATCTGCCTGGCTATGGGCCGCTATTTCCTGGTGTGGTATCGAGCATGTCCGTGGGGAGCTTCCCTTCGGTGGGATGCCGTGGGGGAAAGTGGCATTTGCCCTTAATGATTCGCCACTTGCTCGACTTGCACCGCTCGGTTCAACGCTTCTTGTTGGCCTAGTTGCTGTGGCAATATCGATACTTTTTGCGCAGGCTCTGGTGGCGATGCCCCGATCATTTTTCACTATGGCTACCTCGTTAGCCTTAGCTTGTGCCCTGTTCGTGCTTCCACTCTTTTTGCCGTTGGGAGGCAGTCCAGAGGGTCAGATAGCTGTGGGCATCGTTCAAGGAGGATCCCCAACGAAGGAAGAAGTACCACGTGGATATGAACGTGCACTTCGAGTGACTCAAAACCATGTTGAACTCGCGCAGCAGGTAGGCGATGCAGATCTTATCGTCATGCCCGAATCCACATCGGATCGAGATATGCGAACGGATCCGGTTACCGGGGGATTACTGCGTGATCTTGCGGTCAATCTTGACACGCCATTGATGTTTGGTACTCAAGAATATCTTGAAAACGGGCGCTATAACGACTATCTCGTCATGGCCCCAGATAGCTCTATAATAGGACGGTATTCAAAGCAACATCCAGTCCCGTTTGGGGAATATGTACCATTTCGGGATGCTATAGAAAGTTCGTCGCAGTGGTTAGCACAGATCATTAATCAGATTTCTGTTGACATGTTAGCAGGCACTACTAACGCCCATTTAGATGTGCCAACGAGCAGGGGACAGGTGCGTCTAGCAACTCCTATCTGTTTCGAGATTGCATATGACTTGTTGGTTTCACAAGCGGTAACGGGGAGTGGCCCGGCTGCTCAACTGATCGTAGTACCTACAAATAATGCCTCATTTGGGGATTCTGGTGAGCCTTACCAGCAATTTGAGATGACGAGATTTCGCGCAATGGAGTTTGGTCGGAGTGCGATTCAGGTTTCAACAACTGGCGTAAGCGGTCTCGTTGAAGCAAACGGCGTGTTGCGTTATCGGACCGACGTCGGCCAGCAGGAGGCTCGCACCGAAAATGTTATGTTGTATAACCATCTTACTTTCGCAGCACGCAGCGCTGACGTACGCCACCAAGTTGGCTATGGGCTAGCAATTATCGCGGTCATCATTGCGATAATTGCTTATCGGCGTCGCACACACAAGGCACGACGCCGATAAATATTATGTCAATTTTCTAGCTTGCCTAAATCAGTGGCGACGTTGGTAGAGGCGTCCGGTACGTAAAAGCTCGAGGCGCTCGTCAAGTAGCACCTGGAGTTCTTCTTCAGAACGGCGTTCTAACAACATATCCCAGTGTGTTCGTGCAGGCTTAATAACTTTTTCATCGCCATCTTCATCATGATCGCCAATGAGTTTAGCTTCCGCACCACACTTGCATTCCCAAGTCGCTGGTACGTCCGCATCGAGTGCGAATGTAATGGTAAATTTATGGCCTCGTTCGCACAGATATGTTTCATCGTGTCGCTCAACAAGAGCGACGCCAATATCTGACTCCAGCGAATTAGCGCCGATCTTCATACCGCGCAAAGAGCGTTCTACCATGAGTAAATCCTTTCAATGAATTCTTAAGTCTAAGTCTATCAACGTCCATTTTGACTGCGACTAAACCCAGTTAGCATGCGATAATTAATTCTGGCGCTATCCGATAATGTACATTATGTCAAATTACTGAGAGAGTGACAAGCGGCTTTACGTCAGGGAGTGTGCTAGCCAGAACGCATCTCCTCTACTGCTGTGCGCATCAAAGATGCTGGGAAACAAGTTCAGGTAAAGTTGAAGGCCCACACGATGTGGGCCTTCAATGCTAATCGATTATTGTGCAGATGCGAGTTTTGCTTTACGCCGCTCAGCTAGTTCGTCAACAACTTCATCGTGGATACGCATGGTTGGAATTTCACTGAGAGATCCTTCAACTTCTCGCCATACTTTTCCGAGTGCAATCCCAAAAACGCCCTGGCCGCCATTGATGAGGTCAATAACTTCATCATTTGATGTACATAAGTACACAGATGCCCCATCAGACATCAGTGTGACCGATGCTAGATCGTCAACCCCATATTCGGCGAGTTGAGTGATGGCTACACGGATCTGCTGTAGGGATACTCCAGTGTCTAGCAACCGCTTAACAATTTTAAGTACAAGCACATCTCGGAATGAGTAAAGGCGCTGTGAACCAGAACCAAGTGCGTTTTGAATCGAAGGCTCAACTACGCCGGTGCGTGCCCAGTGATCGAGTTGGCGATACGTGATGCCGATTGCGCGGCAAACTGCCGGCCCTCGATAACCGGTTTCAGTATCGAGATCTGGCAGCGTATCTCCAAAAAGCATTTGCTGTGCTCTTTGTGGGTGTGCGGTGTGTGCAGTACCGTCAGTCACGGCCCCTCCTATTGGAATGTGTCTACTCCAAGGTTATTACCCAACGACGAATTTTCCAACGATATCCTTGAAGTAATTTCGGCGTGTTGCGCAAGCATGTCTCAAGTTCGACTTGAAGTTTTGCATCTAGCGCAATGCCACGTCAATGTTTTCCACAAGTAACGCCTGATAGAGGTGGGTCAAAATTGTTGCTAATTCGCCAGATTCAGCAATAACGCGTTCTTTAGCGAGCGGGGTATTCTTAGCACGTTCCGCAGCGAGCAAAGATACAACATGGGCAGCATGTGAGTGAGCCGAGTGGCGGATCGCACGTAGTTGCCGAATATCCATGCCTTTCTTTTCCAACATAAGCACATAGCGCACGATCTCAACAGCTTGAGATGTGAGCCGCCCACGAGAATCTGGAGTTAAGATTTTAGCCTCGATAAGACGCTCAATATCGGCGTACGAGGCACCGACGAGGGAAGCTAATTCATCAATATGTAACCGTGTGCCCGGCGAGGGCTTAGTTACTTCATCACTCTTAACTGCACGCATACGAGAGGGATGAGAAGAGGTGGCCTCCCCCGCATCAAGCTGACGAAGCATTTCCTTAATCTGCGGCAGTGCAACGTATCGGTCACGTTGCTCAATTAAAATGAACCGTAGCCGTTCCACATCAGCTAACGAAAACATTCGTTGATTGGATGCAGTGCGTTGCGGGAAAATTAACTCTTGGGATTCAAAATATCGGATTTTCGACGCAGCTAGAAACGGAAATTCTCTACTAAGTAGCGCGAGAACTTCCCCGATTTTGAGCGTACCTTCATGAGAGACATCATGTGGCCACGTAGAATACTCGACAGTTTGAGTATGTTGGACTTTACTGCGCTGAGCTCTCATTGAGCTACCTTCGGTGCTCCATAGAAAGTCAGTTGATATTTGCCAATCCGAACTTCGTCCCCATCGTTTAATGGCGCATAATCAACTTGTTCCATGTTGAGGTAGGTACCATTGAGGGAATTAAGATCACGGACCGCGAACCCCTCTGCCCCACGCTCAAAAACAGCGTGCTTACGTGAAACGGTGACATCATCTAAGAAGATATCAGCTTTAGTATGCCGCCCTACCATCACGCTATCAGCATTAAGTAAGAAACGGGCACCGACGTTGGGACCTTTTAACGCGATGAGAATTGCAGAAGATTCTGGCAATGCGTTAATCGTGGCAATATCTTCAGAAGTTAAACCGCGACTGGAAGCGACCACATCTGAGGGTGCAGAAACAGCAGAAAAACGCGAAGTCGCAGTAGGATCTTGCCATTGTTGCGGTGTGTTGGATGCAGTGTCCATCGTCATCTCCTCGTGTCACGATTACATAACATATCTTAGCCCAGAAGGCCGCCCGGATTCATTCGCTCAGCGATTTTTCTAACGCATCTGATTACGCAACGAACGCAGGTGAAAATCGCGTTGATCAAGAATAATTTTACGCAATGCTGGCGGCGCATCAAGAGATTCATCCAACCAACGAGTCGCTGCCTTGACATCGGTATTATCTTCGGGACGCTCGCCGGGTAACAAATCTGAGAATGGGTAGAGTCCATAAATTAGACGTTCAGCTAATTCTTGACTCCGTGATGCCCAGATAGCTTCAATCTTATCGAAATAATCTGGGAGGGCTTGAGAAGCTTCGGCGCGATGGACGTACTGAGTAAAACCATCGATCATTGCGGAAAGATGATCATTGGATAACTTATCGTGCAGTAACCGCTCTAATGTATCTTTGCGCTTTCCAGGAAGAGACGTCATTGCCTTAAGATGAGCGACGACGTCGGAGGCACTGCCACTAGAAGCAAGTTCGTCGTCGAGAACTGCGGGCGAAACTGTTCCAGCGACTGCCCGCGCGCTCAGAAGCATCCATCGCAAATCCTGGTCGGTGGTGTGTTCAAGAACAAAGGCAATATCGTCATCGCGTTGAGGAAGATAGGCACCGACTAAAGCGATAGTACGCGTCCAAATAGTGTGCGGATCAGATCCGGGCTCAGCTAGGTCTCGTGCTCTTAATGCCTGATCGAAGAAATCGTTGAGATCAGCTTCACGCCGCGCAATGTTAGTAAAGTTCCGCAAAGCACTCAGTGCCGAACGAGTGCGCTGAGCCAACAACGATGCAGACGATAATAACGGTTCATTGTCGATAAACTGCGCATATTGAGTTGGTGAGAGCAGGCCGTCGTACGTCATTTGCCACAGCTGCCCGGAAATGACAGATCGAGACAGTGGCTCAGCAACCGTATTCGATAGTGCAGCGGCAAGGGACTGATCATCAAAAGCAACTTTGACGTAGGATAACGAATCGTCATTGGGCAAAATCAGATCGACGTCGGCCCCGCCAATCTCACTCCACGGAATCGTCACGGTCTTACGCAGATCGACGTCGTAGGAAGCAATGCGATGTAACGTGCCGTTGGTGGCAGAAAAACCGGAAACACGGATTCGGTGGGGACGCTCGATGGAGGCACCTGAAACTGAATCAGTGCCAGTTTGAGTCAAAATGACACCTTGTTCAGTGCGTTCAACGGTGATTGTAGAAACACCGGTGGTATGCAGCCATTGTTTAGACCACTCATGTAGGTCACGTCCGGAAGACGATTCGAGAGCTGAGAGCAAATCTGAAAGCGTGGCATTGGCAAAAGCATGGTCGGCAAAGAATTGACGTACGCCAGCAAAAAACTGTTCTTCGCCAACAAAAGCAACGAGCTGACGCAACACAGCAGCACCTTTAGCGTAGGTAATGCCGTCGAATGCTTGATCAGCCGCTTCGAGGTCTGCAATATCGGCAACGATTGGATGCGTTGTTGGTAACTGATCGGTGCTTAACGCCCAATTCAAGCGTGCACCAGCAAAATCAACCCAGGCTTCGGTGTATTGAGTTGATTTCGCGCAACCCCAAGCCCCCATGAACTCAGCGAAAGATTCTTTGAGCCACAGATCATCCCACCATACTGGCGTGGTGTAATCGCCAAACCACATATGCGACATCTCGTGCAAAATAGTGTTAGCGCGTCCAGCACGTTGCGCTCGAGTCGATAAGCCACGATAAATGTAGGCGTCCTCGGAGAAAGTAACACAACCCGGATTTTCCATTGCACCTAAGTTGTACTCGGGTACGAAAACAGAATCATATTTGCCCCACGGATAGATTGAGCCAAAAGCCTGTGGGAATGTCTGTAAACCCTGTTTGGTAACGGTAGAAATATCGTCGAGATCGAAATGCTCAGCTAAGGTTGCGCGGCAATAGAAGCCGAGATCAATTGGTCCTTGGGCTGTGTGGGCAACATCGTGGAAGCCGACGTACGGACCGGCAATAAACGCTGTGAGGTAGGTCGATTGACGTTTCGTTGGCGCAAAGAAAACCTGGACGCACGCGGTGCCTAACGAGTTTGTTCCAATTGATTCACGGCGAGCCTCGGCACTATTGGAAAGGATGGTCCACGATTCGGGAGCCGAGATCGAAATACGGAACTCAGTCTTAAGATCAGGTTGCTCGAAATTTGGGAACACGCGCCGGGCATCAGCCGGCTCAAACTGTGTGTAAAGGTATGTTTGGCCATCTTGAGGATCGCGGAATCTATGCAGGCCTTCACCAGTTGTAGAATAAAGTCCCGTTGCGTTGATGGTGAGCATGTGGGAGCCTGGCTGGAGTGGGGGTAGATAGACTCGGGCGCCATCGAAACGCGGATCGACCTCTACCCCATCGACGCTAAGTTTGGCATCTTCACCGATGAAGTCGGCAAACGTTTCAATGGTTTGATGAACTGCTATCTCGATCCGTGAGGTGACGGTAAATGTTTCACCGGCGCTAGGTGCTTCGGTGACGTTGAGATCGATGGAATGACTGATAACATCGAGAGCCGCTGAGCGTTGCTGAGCTTCGGATCGGGAGAGATTTTCTGTGTTCATACATCTATTCTTCCACCGAAAGGGTCGTTGCGCCTAATCAAAAGTATTGCTTGCATCGGCGGAATCAAGATTAGAAGTGGCGGGGTGAGTCAGGGTGTAGTAATCTTGTTGCGTTGCTTTGAGTAACCGGGCTATAGCGCAGTTTGGTAGCGCACTTGACTGGGGGTCAAGGGGTCGTGGGTTCAAATCCCGCTAGCCCGACAGAAATAAAATGGCTCTACCACAACGAAAAGTGGTAGAGCCATTGTTTTTCGAACTCTATAGCCTGCGAGCCCATGCTTCGGCTTGTTAGACTTGTTGGCGCTTATTGGGCTTACTGGCGAGATCGTGTTGTTTTGAAGTGCTATTCCATGTGTTAACTGTGGGATAGTGGCCGCGTGCCGTTTGGGTGCCTCTTCGCGTTTTCGTGAGCGTTGTTACCTTGCATTCAGTCATATTAGACCAGTATCGAACCGTAGCGTAGCGAGTGGCTGTAGTAGATCCCTGACTCCAGGGTTTTGGTGTTTGACCTGGATTCTTATTTTTGATCAATGGGTGGAACACAATCTACTTTGAGTGGAACACAATCTACTTTGAGTGGAATGCGACCTACTTTCCTGGCTTTTTCTCATCTTTTCTTATCGTTACTGAGCTTGTCTTCTATCGTCTTTTTCTTGTCGTTGAGGATTTCTTCCATTCTAATCTTCTTGTCACTGAGTATTTCTTCGAAACGGTCGGTTATCTTGGCTGCTAACTTAGGGTCATTGTTTGCTGTGGTTATCAACTGGATACAAGCTGCAAGGTTATCAACCGGATACAAGCTACAAGGTTATCAACCGGCTATAAGCTACAAGTTCCATATTTGTTCTGATTACTAGCCCACAACGATCTATTGGCTTGCCGACCACGACCTATTGACTAGCCCACAACAATCTTTCGACTTGCCCACAACGATCTATTGGCTAGCCCATAACTGTCTATGACTGCTGGTTTTCAGGCCGACCACGCTATCAACATCAGTTCTCCTTCCTGCCTACCTGCAATATATCGAGGTGAACAGTCACTATAGGCTAACTCAACCTAGTTTTATTCTGAATTGTCTGGTTTCTAGGGTTGGTGGTGAGGTTGGCCTGTTACAAAACCGGGGTATTTGGGGCGATGTCCTCGTATACGGGGTCATCGCCCCAAATACCCCGGTTTCACGACAGTAAAGCATCCGAAATCATGGCGAAAAGCGATAAGTCGGACTGGAAGTTGGGTGAAAGGACTCTACTCGAAGTTGAACAGGCTCTACTCGAAGTTGAACAGGCTCTACTTGAAGTTGAACAGGCTCTACTTGAAGTTGAACAGGCTCTACTCAAAATTGAACAGGCTCTGCTAGAAGTTAAACAGGCTTTAGGCACATGCTTAAAGTACGCCGATAAGAATTGGCACGATCCCGGGTAGTAAGACTCGATACCGGCCAAGAGTATTAACCAGGCGAAATTGATGATGACCTTGCTAAATTATTATCACGCGCAGAAAAGTTCAGTAGCGGTGGGAATAAAAGTCGAGGATCGCAGTCTCTTTAGAGATAAGATAATTTCCGATACCGCTCTCGATATCACCACGTTTGAGGCCCTTAGGGATATTAACTAATGGAAAAGCTAACACAAAACTTCGATCCCATTGTTTATCGAGAGATTTGACAATAATTCCAGAAGTGTTGCGAGTGCATAAATCACCGTCAAGCGAGGCTGGTATATCAAAATTGATATCGTTGCTAACCGCTACTACACCAAGATATCCATCTTGGGTAAACTTCATCCAAACCAAATTTGAGCAGTTACCATATTTGTCATGAAGCGGCTGATATAAATTTCGTTCAATAAACTCGTGAATTTGTGCATCACTAGAGTTTGGTTTGAGGCTGATTCGCGAATCTTTAATCACTAACATGTTCAACGCGGTTAAAAATTCATTGACATAGCAGGTTATCTTTTCGATTGGCATTGGCTCTTTAAGTGCTTGTTCTCTGGCTATGCGAATCCGGTATGCGTTGGGATCAAGGCGTACCGACGAAGCTTTGCCACGAGGGCGCCGGCCAATTTGCATCAAAGAATATGCGGCATCTTTGGTTAAGGGCATTTCGCACTCCGAATCCATGGCTGTATTTCGTCAATGATAAACAATTACCGAGCTAGGTGCGTAACTACGGAATGAGAGGTGTCGTGACGGAAAAGAACCGTCGCGACACCTCTTGGTGCGTTGGGCTATGTGCTCGAGGCACTACTTACGGGTTCGCTTTTGCCGAGGGCGTACCGATATTTCAACTGGAGAGCCGACGAAACCAAATTCGCGACGTAGCCGGTTTTCGATGAATCGGCGATAGCCGTGATCGAGGAATCCGGTGGTGAATAAAACGAACCGTGGTGGACGGTGCGCTATCTGGGTGGCGAACAGGATACGTGGTTGCTTTCCAGAACGTACCGGATGTGGATTAGCAGCCTGCAACTCCCCCAAGAATGCATTCAGCTTACCGGTAGGGATACGGGTATCCCATGACTCGAGGGCGGTATTCATAGCGCGCGTTAGCCGGTTTGTATGCCAACCAGTGAGTGCAGAAAGATTGACGCGTTCTGCCCATTGGATCTGGACTAATTCGCGTTCAAATTCACGTTCGATTTCGCGTCGCCGTTCGTCATCGACCATATCCCATTTGTTCATCACAATCACGACGGCGCGACCAGTGTCAATCACCTGTTGGACTACGCGAATATCTTGTTCTGTCATGGGCTCTGAAGCATCCATGAGAACTAAACCCAGTTCTGCCTTTTCGATTGCAGATTGGGTGCGTAGCGTAGCGTAATAATCGGCGCCCTTAGTTAAGTGGACTCGACGGCGAACGCCTGCAGTATCGACAAAAATCCATGGCTGATCGTCAAGTTCAATGATCTCATCGACCGGGTCACGGGTAGTACCAGCTAGCTCATTAACGACGACGCGTTCAGCGTTGGCTAACTTGTTTAGTAGCGAAGATTTTCCGACGTTGGGCCGGCCTACAAGTGCAATACGGCGTGGGCCTTGCGACGGGCGGGCAAGTGCGACTGCAGAAACTTCAGGTAGCATCTTAACCGCGGCATCTAACAAGTCGCCTGTGCCTCGTCCATGTAAAGCGGAAATCGGATACGGTTCGCCTAGACCCAAGCTCCACAACATCGCTGCATCGGATTCACCTTGCGGAGAATCTACCTTGTTCGCAGCTAAGATCACAGGTTTGCCGCTTCGACGTAGCAAGCGAACCATGCGCTCATCAGTGTCAGTAGCTCCCACGGAAGCATCGACGACCAACATAACAACATCTGCTTCCTCAATCGCCATTTCTGACGATAGTGAAACCGACTTATCGATACCTTCTACAACGGCTTCCCAACCGCCAGTATCCATAATCGTAAAATCGACTCCGGCCCATTCAGCGTCATATTTGACCCGGTCACGAGTAACACCTGGAGTATCTTGAACAACCGCGACGCGTTTGCCTACGATACGATTGACCAGAGTTGATTTACCAACATTTGGCCGGCCAAGAATAGCAAGTACCGGTTTTCCCCACGGCTGGGTGATTGGCGCAAACTCAATCTCGCCATCAAGGAGGGCCTGATCTTCGTCGTCAAGCTCATACTCGTTAAGCAATGAGCGCATCACATCGGCATGCTTTGCCGCATCTTCGTCGTCGTCATCTATCGATGAAAATGTTGCGTTGATATCGAAATCGTCGTCAAAAACGTATTCGTCGCTCATCGGCCTACCTCTTTCACTAGTTCAACAATGGCTGCTACAACTTCGTCAACGGAAAGATTTGATGAATCGATCGTCGTGACACCATCGTGGGCAGTCATAAACTCAGAAACTGTAGAATCGTCACGGTCGCGT
Source organism: Arcanobacterium pinnipediorum (assembly GCF_023973165.1). Taxonomy (NCBI): domain Bacteria; kingdom Bacillati; phylum Actinomycetota; class Actinomycetes; order Actinomycetales; family Actinomycetaceae; genus Arcanobacterium; species Arcanobacterium pinnipediorum. The sequence goes on from NZ_CP099547.1 coordinate 997,568, forward strand.
CGGATTACCTCGTCACGGGTTTGCGCCAACGCAGTCTCATCAGCACTACCACGCACTTCCAAGGCACGGCGAGCCAGGCGTGCCTGCTCTGAAGCAGTCAGTAACACCCGTACGTCAGCATCGGGAGCTACCACTGTCGTGATATCGCGACCTTCGGCGACAATACCGCGGCCTTGCGAATACGAATCGGGTAAATCTTGCGAATCGATAATTGCTCGCTGACGCCGACGCATCTCGTGACGCACCGGAATATTGACCGCAACTTTCGAAACTACTTTAGATAGTTCCGAGGTGCGAATATCGGCGGTAATATCGATCCCATCACAGACAAAACGCTGTGCCTGCGGATCAAGAACCACCTCTAAGGGCATCTGTTTGACACTGCGTTCCACAGCTCCTTGATCATCAAGATCTACTCCGGTGTGTAGTGCCCACCATGTTGCAGCTCGATACATAGCACCAGTATCGAGATAGCCCAGTCCTAACTTTTGGGCAACAAGGCGAGAAACAGTGGACTTTCCTGATCCGGACGGACCATCGATAGCGATACGCAATCCAGTCATCACATTCCCACCATCGACATCAACGCACCCAATTCCGAACCAGCAATCTGGCGGACTTGGCCAGGCTTCAAATGACCAGCAACAATATTGCCAAACTGCATACGAACCAGCTCCATCACCGGATGTCCTACCTCATCCATCATCCGTCGCACGATACGGTTTCGCCCAGAATGCAACGTGATCTCGATAATCGAATTCTTGCGCGCTACTTCACGGACGATAAAGCGATCGGCTTTCACCGGACCATCTTCTAAAGTAATACCCTTTTCCATGACTTTTTGGAGCCCACGAGTAACTGACCCTTCAACGCGCGCAATGTAGGTCTTTGGAACTTCATAAGATGGGTGGGTTAGCCGATGCACAAGTTCGCCGTCATTCGACAGTAAGATTATGCCTTCGGTATCAACATCCAATCGGCCAACATGAACCAGACGCTGCGGATAATCTTCTATAAAGTCGGCAAGCGTTTTCCGACCCTGATCATCAGACATTGTAGAGACAACCCCTGGTGGTTTGTATAACGCCACAGTAATCAACTCTTGGTCGAGTTGGACACGGTTACCGTCAACGTGAATCACTGCAGTTTGGGGATCAACACGAATACCAAGCTGTCGAACAATAACACCATCGACGCTAACACGGCCAGCTTGGATCATATCCTCAGCAGCGCGCCGGGATGCAACACCTGCGTGTGCGAGTACTTTTTGTAGGCGTTCACCTTGTGGATCATGTAGATCCTGGGATTTGCGGCTCATGCCATCTCCTTTACAACATCTTTGAATTCTTCATCATCAGGCAAATACGGTGCCAGTGGGGCAAGATCCGCTAAGGAATTCATCCCCATTTTTTCTAAAAATAGATCAGTAGTTTCATACAAGACGGCTCCCGTATCAGCCGTAGTACCAGTTGCTTGCACCAATCCTCGGGTCTGTAATGTGCGCACCACAGAATCCACGTCTACCCCGCGGATCGCTGCGATCTGTGCTCGAGTAACCGGCTGACGGTAGGCAATAACGGCGAGCGTTTCTAAGGCTTGCACGGAAAGCTTACTGGACTGGCCAGAGGTAACAAATGTGCTCACCACATCGGCATAGCGTGGATCAGAATAAAAACGCCAGCCACCGCCGATGTTTCGGAGCTGAAAACCACGTGGTGGATCGCTGTTAGCATACTCAGTTGCCATGGTTTGCAAAAGCGAATCGATGTGCGATGGTGAAGATCCTAAAACCTGCGCCAACGCGGTAGAACTTACTGGTTCGGCAACAACCATGAGAATTGCCTCAAGGGCGCCTCGACGAAAATTATCGTCACTCATTATCTCTCCGTTCTGCATCCCTGCGATCGTTAGACTCCAAGGTTACCGTATTATCTTCGGAAACGCGAATGATCACCAAGGGTTGTAGCGGACCGTCTTGTTCAATCTCAATCTCGCCATTGCGCAACATTTCTAACACAGCTAAAAATCGAGAGACCACTGTGGGGATATTGCGCGCATCGGCACAAAGTTGGGAAAACGATTGCCTATCTCCTACGATCAGCCGTTGCCGCAGTAGAGTTATCTGAGAATCCACAGGTACGAGCGGATCGTGAATATGATCGATGGTTACCGAATCCGGCCGACGGAATAATGCCGAGGCCGCGATAATAGCTAAATCGACGGCGCCCAGATTGAGTTGAACTTCTGGTAGCAGCTGGCGGAATTCTTCTTCAAGCCCGACCTCGCGAGCATAACTTAACGATTGCATACTCATGCGCTGGGAAAGCTCTACGGCAACTTTCTTAAACGCTCGATATTGCAAAAGCTTGGCGAACAAAATATCGCGTGCCTCGAAAATGGCGAGTAGTTCGTCGTCGTCCTCGTTATCGCGCGGCAATAACCGGGCTGCTTTGATATCGAGAAGCGTTGCGGCCACGACGACGAATTCACTCATCTGTTCGAGCGCGGCGTCATCTTGGGAACGAATAAATCCGATGAACTCATCCGTCACTTTTGCGATAGCGACGTCAGTAACATCGAGTTGATGCTTGGATATGAGCGTTAAGAGGACTTCAAACGGACCAGAGAAAACATCGAGATTGACAGCGAAACTCGATCCGGTTGAAAAAAGATCCTCTGAGGCGCTCATATTGAGGTACTAGGCGGACCCGCCACGCGAGATGAGTTCGCGTGCCAAGCGCAGATATGATTTCGCGCCGGAATGGCCCGGAGCAAATGTTGTGATTGGCTCAGCGGCAATGGTTGCATCGGGAAACTTTACAGTGCGACCGATCATAGTGTCGAAGACTAGATCGCCGAAGCGTTCCTTGATCAAGGAGATGACTTCGCGCGAATGTAACGTGCGAGTATCGACCATAGTGAGCAAAACACCGTCGATACGTAGGCGCGGATTTAATCGATCTTGCACGCGTTCGATTTGGTCAACAAGTAGGGCCACGCCACGCATCGCAAAATATTCTGCTTCTAGCGGGATGATAACGCCATGAGCTGCCGTCAATGCATTGACGGTGAGCAGACCGAGCGAAGGCTGACAGTCTACGATAATGACATCGTAGACATCCATTACTGGGCGTAATACTCGCATCAACGACTGCTCTCGCGCAACCTCGTTAATCAGCTGGATTTCCGCAGCAGATAGCTCAATATTTGCGGGGACTATATCGAGATTTGGTACTGAGGTCGAATGGATGATGCGGGTGACATCCGGCTTCGTGGAGACCATTTCATCATAAATGGTACGTTCGAGAGCCATCGCATTAACGCCCAAACCTGCTGATGCTGCTCCTTGCGGATCGAAATCAACGATGAGTACCTTGCGGCCATACTCAGCCAGCGCGGCGGCAAGATTGATCGAGGTAGTCGTTTTTCCAACGCCGCCCTTTTGGTTACACATAGCAATAATTCTTGCTGGACCATGGGCATGAAGTTCTGTCGGAAGAGGGAAATCCGGTTCCGAATCGATATTAATCAAAGATGGTTGTTGTGCACTCACACTACTAATCTACCGGATATTTACTCGTGCCACGCACGTGGATGGGCAGTTGCATAGACTTCTTTTAGTGTTTCACGCGTCACCATGGTATAAATCTGGGTTGTCGTGACCGAAGAATGTCCGAGCATTTCTTGAACTATACGTACATCTGCCCCACCTTGGAGGAGGTGGGTGGCAAATGAATGGCGAAACGTATGGGGAGAAATATCATCAAGTTGTGCCTCGTGAGCAATGCTTTGAATAATCCCCCATGCGCTTTGGCGGGAAAGCCCATTGCCACGTTTATTTAAAAATAATGCCGACGACGGTTTCGCACTTCGCGCTGCAAGTTCTGGGCGACCACGCACGAGATAGGCGTCTACGGCTTCGAGGGCATATCTACCTAGAGGTAAGACGCGTTCTTTTCGTCCTTTACCCAAAAGCCGAATGGAGGCCGATTCGCTGTCGATATCGGTGGGTTTGAGTCCGATAGCTTCAGAGATGCGGGCCCCAGTGCCGTAAAGTATTTCTACCAAAGCCAGATCGCGGAGTGCTATCGGTCCGTGGCCATTGGCTGCTGTTTGAATCAACAGTTGCATCTGGGGTATCGATATCGCTTTAGGCAGGCGCATTCCGATTTTTGGTGGATGGATATCTCGGCTGGGATCATTTGTGGTTAGGCCTTCAGTAAGGAGGAATTCGTGAAACCGACGCATTGCGGTTACCATTCGGGCTACCGACGTCGTTGCCAATGGTTTCGCTCCAGAACCACCGCGTAGATAATCTACGAAGGAGGCACAATCTTCAGGCGTTATCGCGTCAAGAGCTAAAACTCCACGCATGTTGAGGTGGTCACGATAGTGAGTTAAATCGCGCCGATAGGCTGCGATAGTGTTGTCCGATAGGGCGCGTTCAACTGTTAAATGTGCCAAATAATCATCGACGGCGTGCTGGAACTGGCGCAAAAACGTCATATATCCCTCCAAAATTCGTGCCTTTAAGATGCGCTCACACACCAGAAAACAGATATTCTTATAAGTGAATGTTAGTTCACAGGAGAAAGATGAGTCAGATGACGTCACTTACATGGACAGAGTTAGATCAGCAGGCAGTGAGATATGGACGTGTGCTGGCTGCTGATGCTGTGCAAAAGGCAGGCAATGGGCATCCGGGAACAGCGATCTCACTTGCTCCAGCAGCTTACTTACTGTTCCACAAGGTTATGCGCCATGATGCAGCTGACCCGCAGTGGCTTGGCCGAGATCGGTTTGTGCTTTCGATTGGGCACTCCTCGTTAACTCTTTATACACAGTTGTTCTATTCTGGTTACGGTTTAGAGCTCGATGATTTTAAGGCGTTACGGACTTATGAATCTCAGATGCCTGGCCATCCAGAATACGGTTGGACTCCCGGGGTGGAGATGACAACTGGCCCTCTGGGGCAGGGTTTGGCCTCAGCGGTCGGAATGGCTATGGCCGCTCGTCGTGAACGTGGCTTATTTGATCCAGATGCGCCAGCCGGACTGAGCCCGTTTGATCATTTTGTTTATGTTATGTGTGGCGAAGGTGATCTTGAAGAAGGCGTTACCTCTGAAGCCTCGTCGCTAGCTGGTACCCAAAACTTGGGTAATTTGATTGTTATTTTTGACGATAACCAGATCTCTATCGAAGATGATACCGTTATCGCATTAAGTGAAGATATTTTGGCTCGCTATGAGGCTTATGGTTGGCATACGCAACATGTTGCGTGGCGTAATCCTGACTCAGGCGATTACGTTGAAGATGTTGCGGCGCTCTACAATGCAATCGCAGCTGCGCAAAAAGTCACTGATCGTCCTTCGATCATTAAGCTTTCGACGATCATTGCCTGGCCATCGCCGACGAAGCAAAATACTGGTGCTTCTCATGGAGCAGCTTTGGGTGATGATGAAGTTCGTGGCCTTAAACTAGCGCTGGGTCTTGATCCTGAGGCGATGTTCCAGATGCCTGAGCACGTCCTTGACGGTGTTCGAGCCAATGCCCGGCAACGGAGTGCAGATGCGCGTTCTACGTGGGAGGAAAGATTTACTCAGTGGCGTGATGCTCACCCTGATCAGGTGGCTTTGCTTGAACGCTTGCAAAAACGTGAACTGCCCGCAGGTTGGGAAACTGTTATACCGACTTTCGAAGCCGGTACTGCTATGGCTACTCGTACGGCATCTGGAAAAGTATTGACATCGCTCAAAGACGTCTTGCCCGAGTTATGGGGTGGCTCGGCTGATTTGGGTGGTTCAAACAACACGACGATGATTGGGGAACCTTCCTTCTTACCGCGCGACCGATCCTCGAGTGCGTTTAGCGGCCACGAATATGGGCGTACTTTGCATTTTGGCATTCGGGAACATGCTATGGGAGCGATTCTCAACGGTATCTCGTTGCACGGATTGACCCGACCTTACGGCGGCACATTCTTCGTATTTTCTGACTATATGCGTCCCGCGGTGCGACTGGCTGCATTGATGCACGTCCCTTCGATTTTTGTGTGGACGCATGATTCAGTTGGTGTTGGCGAAGATGGTCCTACCCATCAGCCTATTGAGCATTTATGGTCATATCGCGCTATTCCTGATTTTGATATGATACGTCCTGCTGATGCTAACGAAACTGCCTACGCATGGCGTGGAATTCTTGAACGTGATTCAAATCCGTCAGGTCTAATTCTTTCGCGACAAAACCTGCCAGTCTTTGAACGTGGTGATTCTCAGGCTGTGGGCGATACATTGGCTAGCGCTGCTGGCGTGCTCCGGGGTGGTTACGTTTTAGCTGATGCTGAGCATATTGATGTTGTGTTGATTGCTACCGGATCTGAAGTTGCAGTAGCGCTCGAAGCCCGTACTCTTCTTGCTGCACAAGGAATCGGTGCACGAGTAGTTTCGATGCCGTGTATCGAATGGTTTACTGACCAAGATCTGGACTACCGCGAATCAGTTATCCCATCTGATATTAAAGCCAGAGTTTCGATCGAAGCTGGTACGACATTAGGTTGGCATTCCATTATTGGTGATGATGGCGTGGCAGTGGGTATTGATCATTACGGTGCATCAGCAAATGGTAATTTCCTACTCCAGGAATACGGTATGAATGCGGAAAATGTTGTAGCTGCTGCGAAGGAGTCACTGTCTCGGATCAAGTAACTTTTGACTGATACAGTGTTCGGGGAGAGGATGTTCATCCTCTCCCCTTGCTTATTAGAAATGGTAACTACGTTGAATGCAGCTCACTTTAAGCTCACACTTTAGGCGCTGTCCTGATCAAACGGCTTCGCACCCACTACTTACCCATGGACGCCAGATATGTAGTAGGTGCGCAATACGATAGCTGAAGCAATATAGAACTGTGGGCGCGAAAAGGTTTCCATTCGCGCCCACAGTGACATCAAGACAGTTTTAGAAGCTTACCTTTGTAATAAGGCCAAGGAGAATAACGCAGGTGATCCACACAAGTGCGACGATCACTGTAATACGGTTGAGGTTCTTCTCCGCAACACCAGAGGAACGCATGGCAGTTGAAATACCGCCGCCAAACATATCTGAGATACCGCCACCACGGCCCTTGTGCAACAGAATTGTGCCAATAAGCAACAAACTTGAGATAACAAGGAGGACGGTAATAATGATTTCAAGAATCGCCACGATATGAACTCTTTCTAACGATATATGTACAGATACAGCATACAAGATTGCGCGGGTAAGAGGAAAGCTCTTACCCGCGCAATTCGTCACGTAACGACGTCGAAAACGTCGTTACCGTAGTATCAGGCCTGTTGGAAGGTCACGATCTTAGCAAATTCTTCTGCTTGGAGTGAAGCGCCACCAACGAGAGCACCATCAACATCTGGTTGTGCCATGATCTCAACAACGTTGGATGACTTCACCGAACCGCCGTACTGAATACGAACGGCTTGCGCGGTAGCATCATCAAACATCTCTGCGATCTTGCCGCGAATAGCGCCACACACTTCTTGTGCATCAGCAGGGGTTGCAACTTCACCGGTACCGATAGCCCAAATTGGTTCATATGCGATAACAAGTTTTGCTACTTCAGCAGCACTAAAGTTAGCGAACATAGCCTCGATTTGACCAAGTACGTAGGAAACGTGGCTGCCTTCTTTGCGGATCTCTAGAGCTTCACCACAACACACGATTGGGGTCATCCCAGCATCGAGAACCTTCTTGGCTTTCTTACCAATTAATTCATTGGTTTCGCCATGGTATTCGCGTCGCTCCGAGTGGCCAACAACGACGTAGCTCACGCCAAGCTTGTTGAGCATGGTGGTTGAGATTTCGCCGGTGAAAGCACCTTCGTCGTTGATTGAAACATCTTGTGCACCGTAAGTGATCTTGAATTCTTCAGCGTCGACGAGGGTCTGTACGGAACGAATATCTGTAAACGGTGGAACAACTACACACTCGACAGCATCAAAATCATGCTTGAGATCGTTGAGGGTCCATCCGAGTTTTTGTACTAGCGCGGTTGCTTCAAGATGATCTAGGTTCATCTTCCAGTTACCGGCCATAATTGGCGTACGTGTCATTATTATCAGTCCTCCAAAACTGCAATGCCCGGGAGCTCTTTGCCCTCGAGGTATTCGAGGGAAGCGCCACCACCGGTGGAAATATGGTCAAACTTTGTTTCGTCGAATCCGAGCAGACGAACAGCAGCAGCCGAATCGCCACCGCCAACAATGGTGAACCCTGCTGCGGATTCTAATGCGGAAGCAACTGCTTTGGTTCCATTAGCGAACGCTTCAAATTCGAATACGCCCATTGGGCCGTTCCATGCGATCGTCTTCGAAGAAGCAATAGCATTGGTGAACAGCTCAATCGTCTTAGGACCAATATCTAAGCCCATCTTGTCGGCTGGAATCGCATTCGCATCAACGACTTCTGCAGGAGCATCGGCTTTGAATTCTGGTGCGACGACGGTATCGATAGGCAACAAGAACTCAATGCCCTTCTGTGCAGCTTTTTCGATAAAGGATTGTGCGGTAGCTACTTGGTCTTCTTCGAGAAGCGAGGAGCCAACTTCGTATCCTTGTGCCTTTAAGAACGTGTAGGCCATACCGCCACCAATGATGAGCCGGTCAGCTTTTTCCAAAAGATTAGCGATGACGCCGAGCTTATCGGAAACTTTCGCACCACCAAGAATAACGGTGTATGGGCGTTCCGGCTGAGCAGTAGCTTTAGAAAGTGAGTCAATTTCTTTAAAGACGAGCTCACCTGCAGCAGACGGCAACACCTTGGCAAGATCGTAAACCGATGCTTGCTTGCGGTGAACGACGCCGAAGCCATCAGAGACGAACGCATCAGCGAGCTTAGCGTATTCGCCAGCTAATTCTTCACGCTCAGCATCAACCTTAGAGGTTTCGCGAGCATCGAACCGAACGTTTTCTAGAAGGACGACATCACCATCGTGCATATCGGCAGTAGCTAAGTGTGCACCTTCGCCTACGGTGTCAGTTGCGAGCACAACATCTTTGCCGAGCAATTCACCAAGGCGCTTGGCAACAGGAGCTAACGAATAGTCAGGGTTTACTTGACCTTTTGGCCGGCCAAGATGTGCTGCAACGATGACGCGTGCGCCAGCTGCAATCAGACGCTTAATCGTGGGTAGTGCGGCTTGGATACGGCCGTCGTCGGTAATGTTCTTGTCCGAATCGAGTGGGACGTTGAAGTCCGATCGTACAAAAACTTTCTTGCCGGCAAGATCGCCGAGCGTATCAATAGTTCTCATGAGTGTCTTTCTGTGTAAATAAAAGATACCGGCAGTGGTATCTGAACATTCTCAGTATAACTGATAGAACAACGGGCCCGGGCACGCAAACGCATGCCCGGGCCCGTGAGTTATCACTTACTCAAACTCGTAACGGCTCAGAACTTTGAGGCAACGAGATCGGTAATGGAAACGAGGGAGTTGGAGTAACCCCATTCGTTGTCGTACCAAGAGATGATCTTGACCTGGCCATCGATGACCTTGGTTAGACCTGCATCGAAGATGGAGGTGTGTGGATCGTGGACGATGTCGGTGGAGACGAGTGGCTCTTCGGAGTATGCGAGGATACCCTTGAGTTCGCCTTCAGCAGCTTCCTTGATTGCAGCATTGATTTCTTCAACGGTGACATCTGACTTCTCAGATTCGAAAGTCAAGTCAACTGCGGAACCGGTTGGAACTGGAACGCGCATTGCGAAACCATCGAACTTGCCCTTGAGTTCTGGGAGAACCAAAGCAACAGCAGCAGCAGCACCGGTCTTGGTAGGAACGATGTTGATTGCAGCAGCGCGTGCACGGCGAAGATCGCTGTGTGGCGCATCGAGGATGCGCTGATCGCCGGTGTATGCGTGGACGGTGGTCATCAAGCCCTTGACGATACCGAACTTCTCCTGGAGAACCTTAGCAACTGGTGCCAAGCAGTTCGTGGTGCAAGATGCGTTAGAAATAATATTGTGCTTTGCTGGATCGTAATCGGCGTCGTTAACGCCCATTACGAAGGTAGCATCTTCGTTCTTTGCTGGAGCGGAGATAATAACCTTCTTTGCACCAGCATCAATGTGTGCCTGGGCCTTGGTAGCATCGGTGAAGAAACCGGTGGACTCGATAACGATATCAATATTAAGATCGCCCCATGGGAGATCTGCTGGGTTGCGCTCTGCGAAAGCCTTGATCTCACGACCATCAACGAGGATGGAATCCTCTGATGCGGAGACTTCGTGATCCCAAGCACCGAGAGTTGAATCGTGCTTGAGTAGGTGGGCAAGGGTCTTGTTATCAGTCAAATCGTTTACTGCAACAATCTCAAAGTTTGCGCCACGCTTGTAGGCTGCACGGATAAAATTACGACCGATGCGGCCGAAACCGTTAATAGCAACGCGAATAGTCACTGCGTATCCTCCTTGTGCACAACTGTGCACTGTAGATTTTTCAGCGAGCTGTACTCGCTGACTCACGAACGCCTAAATATTTCACGTTCTAGCGTTCGATCCGTTCCTATTCTACTAGAGAGCACATGGGTGTTGTCTAGGTGACTACGCGGGTAGGTGAAATTCGTAAAAAACTCGTCATCTATTCCATAACCAAAAGTGACTTTCGACCCGCATCATAGTGTGCGATCTCTAACACCAGTTTGTTCTTGTACCGCATCCATAGTTGTTGCAATACCAAGCTCACCAGCGCGCTTGTCGGCCATCGTATTTAATCGTCGTAATCGCCCAGCAACTGCATCTTTCGTTGCCGGTGGAGATAACCGTTCTCCCAAAAGATTCAACGAATCTTCAGGGTACTTGATCCTGAATTCTCCAGCCTGGCGCAGATTTTCCGGAATCTCATCCCCGAGAATCTCAAAAGCGCGTTTGACCCGGATAACTGCGACAATCGCAGCATCAGCACTTCTGCGCATATTTGCATCATCGAAATTAGCTAACCGGTTAGCTTGCCCGTGAACCTCCCGCTCAGTGCGCAGTTCTTCCCATTTAAGAACCGCGTCATTAGCTCCCATCCGAGCAAGCATCGTCGAAATGGCATCGCCTTCACGGATATCTGCTCGGAAAGCCCCACGAGATTCTCGTGCCCGATACGAGACGTCGAGGCGGCGAGCTAAACCGCCGATCGCATAAGCTGCTTCCATAGATGGGCATGTAACTTCCAAGGCGGCATTGCGCCCAGGTTCTAACAATGTGCCGCGGGCAAGAAATGCGCCACGCCAAGCAGCTGCTGCATCAGCTTTTGTGCCACCGACAATTTGTGGTGCCAAACCACGAACAGGGCGCCCACGAACATCGAGAATTCCAGCTCTGCGTGCCACGCGTTCGCCGTCTTTAACAATCCGCACCAGATACATATTGCCGTGGCGCATTGAATTACTAATAGCAACGACGTCGGGCTCAATCGAATATACTTTGCGGACTAATTCAAAAAGATGGTTTGCTGCTCCAGGGTGGGTGAATTCTGCTTGTAAGGAGACAACGCCACCGTTAATCTGTAGCCCACCAGCAAACCGGAACATGGTTGAAAGTTCGGCAACCATCGCGGATAACGTCGTTGGATAAACTTTACAGATTTCATCCTTGACAGATGCGGTCAATGCTGGCATCTGTTCTCCTTCCTCCGCAGAAACTGCTGTATATCGATATTTACGCTATCGTCTAAGAGCTGTTCTCGATGTTACAAGGTGGTACGAGGTGATAACAGCTACCTGGTCAAAGTGCCGATAACTTCACGAAATGTTTCCGCTATAACTCTGTGACTATATGTGTCTTTGGCAAGGCTATCTGAAGATGTTGTAAGGTGGCCAACGAGGGTATATCCATCCAGTGCGTAACCGGCCTCATTCACGACCTAAATCACGGTGAATGGTGCGCACCGAATGTCCAAGAGAACGCAAACGTTCAGAGACGTATTCAGTCATCGCAACCGAGCGGTGCTTACCTCCGGTGCAGCCAATCGCGATCGTGACATAGGGTTTTAGTTCACGCGCATAGCCTTGGAGAATCGGATGGATAAGGTCTACATATTTATCACCGAACTCCTGTGCCCCATCAATCCCAAGCACAAAATCTCGAACAGGTTCATCCTTGCCGGTGAGTTTGCGTAACTCAGTAACCCAATATGGATTAGGCAAGAATCGAACATCGGCAACGTGGTCAGCATCCATCGGTAAACCGTACTTAAACCCAAAACTCATCACAGTTAAATGTGGATCAGTATCGGAGGTAGAAGCAACAAGTTGGCGTACTTTTCGAGACAGATCGTGGACCGATAAATCCGTGGTATCAATAACGGTATCGGCTCGCTGGCGCAACGGTTCTAAGATGGTGCGCTCTTGGCTCAGCCCATCTAGCAACCGCCCATCTCCTTGTAACGGATGGGGGCGGCGCACCGACTCATAGCGCTGTATAAGAGCTTGATTCGAAGCGTCAAGGAAAAGAATACGGTAATCAACTGAATGTTGCCGCAAGGACTGCATAACTTCGTCGAGTTCTTCGAAGAATTCTTGGGAGCGCACATCAACAACAGCAGCCAGTCGGCGGACACCGGAGGTAGGGGTAACAAGACCAGCAAGAGCCGAAAGTAAGCGTGGCGGTAAATTATCGACGACATACCACCCCAAATCCTCTAAGGTAGCTGCGGCTTTAGATCTGCCAGCACCTGACATACCAGTGATAATCAAAATCTCTGGTATTTCCGGGGGAGGCAACTGTGCAGTCGCATCATCCAAGATGACTCCAAGCGGAATATTCGCGGTATCATTGATGTTGTCCATATCACTATCCTGCCAGTTATGTGGTGTTTTTAGCTAGTTGCGCGAGCACTACATCTGCAAGTGCTGGTCCAATTCCAGGGGTTTGCATTAATTCATCGCGCGTCGCTACCCTAATTTTTGCCAGTGAACCAAACTTCTTCAGTAGCGCTTTCTGTTTCGCCGGTCCCAGTCCAGGGATCTCATCCAACGCTGAACGAGTCATCGCCTTAGAGCGCTTTTTGCGATGGAACGTAATAGCAAACCGATGCGATTCATCGCGCACATATTGCAATAAACGCAACGCTGGCGACGAGCGCGAAAGAATAACCGGGAACTCCTCCCCTGGAATCCATATCTCTTCGAGGCGTTTAGCCAATCCGATAATTGTGACGTCTGCGCCCATATCTTCAACGACGCGCTGGGCCGCATTAACTTGCGGCAATCCGCCGTCGACGACGATCAAGTCCGGCTTATAGGCAAACTTTCGTGGCGTGGTGGGCTGGGAAGAAACCGGTTGAAGTTCGTCGTCGAAGATATCGTCTGTGTCATCGCCTTGTTCTAACCGCGCCAAACGCCGCCGAAGAACTTCATCCATAGCAGCTGTATCGTCCCGGGCGCCGGTCCCATCTGGGCCGCGCACGATGAAATGTCGATAGTCAGATTTCTTTGCCAACCCATCTTCGAAAACAACCATCGATGCAACTTGATGCGTACCTTGAGTGTGGGAGATGTCATAACATTCAATACGCAATGGAGCTCGTTTTAGGTCTAGCCCCTCGCGTAGCTCTTCGAGTGCTTGGGAACGTTCGGTGATATCTCCGGCGCGTTCAATCTTGTGACGTTGGAGCGCATGAACCGCATTCGTGTGTACGGTCTGGGCAAGTTGCGCTTTGGTGCCTCGTTGTGGCACCCGAATTTTAACGCCTGCGCCACGCAATTGAGTAAGCCAGGTTTGTAACGCCTGGTGATCATCGGGTAAAGCTGGCAGCCAAATTTCGCGTGGAATAGCATCGGTAGCGGTATGTTCGACGTCGTCAACCGAGCGCGCTTGACTGCGTTTTTTAGTTTTCGGCATAGGAGCATATTCGCCATAGACCTGTAGTATAAGTTGGTTCAACAGCGCCGACTTGTCAAGATCTTCAACCGAGGTCACCCAGCCGCGTTGGCCGCGGATCCGCCCTGCCCGCACATAGAAAACCTGCACAGAAGCTTCAAGCTCATCAAATTCGAGCCCGAAAATATCGGCATCTATATCTGAATCGAGAACTACTGAGTTACGCTCAGCAACGGTGGTAAGTGCAGCGATATCATCACGCAATCGGGCTGCTTTTTCAAAATCCTCAGCTAAAGCTGCCTGCTTCATCTGCTCCGTTTTTTCGCTAATAAGTTCCTCTCCGGAACTATCTAGGAAGGCAATCATTTCGCGGGCAATGTGGCGATGTTCTTCGTCACTTACGCGCCCGACGCATGGCGCAGCACAACGATCAATATATCCATTCAAGCACGGCCTACCAGAACGCTGGGCTGCATTAAACACACCCTTCGTACATGAGCGCATCGGAAAGACACGCAAGAGCAGATCAAGGGCTTCGCGAACAGCCCATACTTTGGTGTAAGGGCCATAATATTTATCTGCTCGCCGGTGGGCATTGCGAGTGACGAGAACCCGCGGATATTTCTCACTCATCGTGATGGCGAGATATGGATAGGATTTATCATCCCGATACATCACGTTAAACCGGGGCGCAAACTCCTTAATCCATGCATATTCAAGCGTCAATGCCTCTATCTCGGAGGCGACCACAACCCACTTAACATCCACCGCCGTATAGACCATGGCACGGGTACGCGGATGCAACTGCGCCGGGTCTTGGAAATAGTTACTGAGTCGGTTGCGCAACGAAGAGGCTTTACCGACGTAAATTACGCGTCCTTCGTCGTCAATAAACCGATAGACTCCGGGGGTCGCGGGAATATCGGTGGGTCGATAACTGCGCGGATCAGCCATGGCTAGAGGGTTCCGGCACTCGTGAGAATCGGTTTCAGAAAGCGCCCGGTGTGGGATTCTTGGACGCGTGCAATCTCTTCTGGTGTTCCTTGCGCAACGACTCGACCACCGCCTTTGCCCCCTTCTGGCCCCAGGTCGATAACCCAATCGGCTGACTTTATCACGTCAAGATTATGTTCGATAACAATCACGGTATTGCCTTTATCAGTCAAGGACTGCAACACGCTCAGGAGTTTGCGGACATCTTCAAAGTGCAGACCGGTGGTTGGTTCGTCAAGAACGTAGACGGTACGGCCAGTCGATCGCCGATGGAGCTCCGAGGCAAGTTTGACGCGCTGCGCTTCTCCACCTGAAAGTGTGGTTGCTGGCTGTCCGAGACGGATATACCCTAAGCCAACGAGTTCGAGCATTTCTAAATATTTCGCAATTCGTTGAACATTGCCAAAGAATTCGCGAGCCTCTGAGATAGTCATGTCGAGAACTTGGGCAACATTCTTTCCTTTGTAGTGTACTTGGAGAGTTTCGCGGTTATATCGCGCACCGTGGCACACTTCGCAAGGCACATAGACATCGGGAAGGAAGTTCATCTCGATTTTGATCGTGCCATCGCCCGAGCAGGCTTCGCAGCGACCGCCTTTAACGTTGAACGAAAACCGCCCTGGTCCATATCCGCGAACTTTTGCTTCTTGGGTTTCAGCAAATAGTTTGCGGATCGGATCCCACATTCCGGTGTAGGTTGCCGGGTTAGATCGTGGGGAGCGGCCGATGGGTGATTGATCGACGTGGACGACCTTATCGAGGTTGTCTAAGCCGGTTACTTTTTTATGCCGGCCTGGCAACGAACGTGCCCGGTTGAGTTCATTGGCTAGAACTTTATACAAGATTCCATTAACTAAGGAGGACTTGCCTGAGCCAGATACGCCGGTAACAGCGGTGAAAACGCCGATGGGGAATGAGACAGTGACGTTGTCGAGATTATTCTCAGTAGCACCCACTACGGTGATCTGGTTCTTCTTGACAATTTTACGGCGTTGTTTAGGCACGACGATGGCGCGTTGACCGGTGAGATATTGGCCGGTAATAGAATCTGGTGAATTCACGATTTCGGCAGGCTTACCCGAAAAGACAATTTCGCCGCCGTGTTCGCCTGCTCCCGGACCGATATCTACCAGCCAGTCAGCTTGGCGGATCGTATCTTCGTCGTGTTCGACGACGATCAGGGTGTTGCCCAAATCGCGCAACCGAGTTAAGGCTTCGAGTAATTTTTCGTTATCACGCTGGTGGAGCCCGATTGAGGGCTCATCAAGAACATAGAGCACTCCGACAAGACCGGCGCCGATCTGTGTTGCAAGGCGGATGCGCTGCGCTTCCCCACCAGATAGCGTGCCAGCTGCGCGCGAGAGTGTGAGATAGTCAAGACCAACAGATACTAGGAAGGTCAGGCGCTCGATGATCTCACGCAAAACTTGCTGCGCAATCGTGCGGGCGCGTTCGTCAAGGTCTATATGGGTAACGTATTCCAAAGCTTCTGCGATGGGAAGGTCGGTGAGTTGAGCAATGTTGAGCTCTCCTACACGCACAGCTAGAACTTCCGGACGTAACCGGGCACCATGACAAACCGGGCAGGCAACCTCGCGCATGAAACCGGCGTAGCGTTCTTTCGACCAGTCTGATTCGGTCTCATCATGTTTGCGTTTGACAAAGTTGAGTACGCCTTCAAAGCCTGAGGAATAGATTTTTTCCCGCCCCCAGCGATTCCGGTATTTCATCTTGACCTTGAAATCACGCCCGCGCAAAATCGCTTCTTTAACATCTTTGGGCAGCTTTTTCCATGGTGTACTCAAGTCAAAGCCCATATCTTCAGCTAGGCTAGCAAGTTGGCGTTGATAGTAATCGCGGGCGCTTGCCGATGCCGTGACAGACCACGGCAAAATCGCACCATCTTCGATCGATAGGGATTCGTCTGGAATAACTAAGTCTGGATCAACTTGGAGTTTGAATCCGATGCCGTCGCACTCCGGGCACGCGCCATAAGGTGCGTTAAATGAGAACGTTCGCGGTTCGATTTCTTCGAGTTCCAATGGATGATCATTCGGGCAGGAACGGCTTTCAGAAAAGCGGCGCTCTTTAAATGGATCGTCATCCGCGCGATCTACGTACTCAATCACTGCGACGCCTTTTGACAGATGCAACGCGTTTTCCACGGAGTCATTGAGCCGAGAACGGATACCTTCTCGGATAGCGAGGCGATCTACGACGACGTCGATATCGTGTTTGTAGGTTTTCGCTAATGCAGGTGCTTCGTCAAGACGGTAAACAGTGCCGTCAATACGGGCACGCGAATAGCCATCGGTTTGGAGTTGTCTGAGCAGTTCGAGGTGTTCGCCTTTGCGGCCGCGAACGACGGGTGCCAGAATGTGCAGGCGCGTCTTATCTTCTTCTTCTAGAAGGCGATTGACGATCTGCTCAGCTGATTGCGCCTCGATCAAAGCACCACAGACCGGGCAATATTGCGTGCCAGCACGTGCATAAAGTAGGCGCAAGTAGTCATAAACTTCGGTAATCGTTCCCACAGTAGAGCGCGGATTACGGTTGGTGGATTTTTGATCGATGGAGACAGCTGGTGACAGGCCTTCGATGAAGTCCACCGCAGGCTTATCCATCTGACCTAAAAACTGGCGAGCATAAGACGATAGTGACTCTACGTACCGGCGTTGCCCTTCGGCAAAGATCGTATCGAAAGCTAACGAGGATTTACCTGAGCCAGAAAGCCCAGTAAATACCACCATCTTCTCGCGCGGAATATCGAGCGTGACATTTCGTAGATTATGTTCTCTTGCACCTTGGATATGGATTGATTCATGCACGTCTTAGATCATATCGTCCAGCTCCGACACGTTTCCATGCCAGTTTTCCATCAGCACAACGTAGAATAGAACACATGAACACATTTGCAGTTATTTATACATACGATCCCAACCAAGCTGACCTTACCTCCCAGGTACGTCCCAGCCACCGTCAATTCCTCAAATCACTTTTCGATACTGGCGCATTAAAGGCCTCCGGCCCACTTTCTGGTGGTCGTGCCCTGATCGTCGTCGAAGCAGAGTCTAGCGAAGGTGCGCGTGAATTATTGACTCGCGATCCTTTCAACGAAGCTGGAGTATTGCTTGACGTTGACGTAGCCGAATGGACCGTAGTTTACGGGCCATGGGCGTAGTTTCACGTTACTTTCCCCGCTTTGACCCGCTGATAACCGGAATCATCACTGCCCTCTTCGTGGGTTTGTTGATTCCGGTTTCCGCGGGTGCTGTCCATTTTCTTTCACATGCTGCCGACGTCGGTGTCGCGCTTGTTTTCCTGCTCTACGGCATGCGCT
This sequence comes from Arcanobacterium pinnipediorum, assembly GCF_023973165.1. Lineage (NCBI taxonomy): Bacteria > Bacillati > Actinomycetota > Actinomycetes > Actinomycetales > Actinomycetaceae > Arcanobacterium > Arcanobacterium pinnipediorum. The sequence continues at coordinate 1,015,760 of NZ_CP099547.1, forward strand.
TATCCACCCGTGAAGTGTTGCGCGGTTTGACCAACATTCGGCTTCAAGGATTTATTCTCGCAGCGACATTCCTCATTTTTCCGTTGTTAAGTTGGGGACTTTCGGTGCTTGCCGAACCGCTCATAGGACGAGATTTTGCGTTAGGTATCTTGTTCCTAGGACTCCTTCCCTCCACCGTCCAATCTTCGGTAACATTCGTCTCGATTGCCCGCGGTGACATTGCCTCTGCAATCGCGGCAGCCACGGTATCAAATATCGCAGGCATGTTTATTACCCCGGCGTTAGTTGTGGCATTCATGGATATGTCTGGTGCATCTACCGGGGGTTTTTCAGCCGTGCTCACCAACCTATTGTTGCCATTTATCATCGGGCAATGTCTGCAACCGTGGTTCGGCGACTGGATTCGGGCGCGTCGCCACCTCACTAGACGTAGTGATACCGGTGCAATAATTCTCGTGGTGCTCGCAGCAACCTTATCGGCAACAGCCGATGGTGCGTGGAGTGTGGTCACCCCGCTTTCTCTGCTGGTCTTAGTAGCCGTCTTGGTTGCATTGCTCAGTGCAATGCTTGCCATCACCTGGTTTGGTGCTCAGCGCCTCCCCCGTGAAGAACGCATAGTCGCGCTTATGTGTGGTTCAAAGAAATCTTTGGCTACTGGCTTGCCGATGGCAAAGGCTTTATTCCCCACAAATATGGTGGGAACTATTGGTATTCCGGTGATTATCTTCCATCAAATTCAGCTTGTGGTGTGCGCTGCGATAGCCCGTATATTGGCCTCCGCCACTGAACGCGATTAATTGGCGAGAACGAGGCAAAAAGTAACTGACAGTAGAGCCGAAAAGCAGGAGCTACGTTCGAGCCAAACCAAGGGCGTCTATCAAAGCTCCTATCACCAGATCTACCGTGTTCGTTGCGGATCATACTTGCGACCACGCAAAGAATCGCTAAACCTAACGCAGCGAAAACACGCAATTGCTCGTGGTCCGTTGAGCACTTGAACCGATCAGTTTTTTGAACAGCCAGCCAATCGCATAGGTTGAATATTAGTCTTGTTCTGACTCAATAACTTCCTCATCGTGCAGGCCTTGGTCCGCAATCTCGTTTGACCGCTTGCGCATCTTGCGCGATCCGAGAAGTGAAGCAATCACAGTAATAATGATGATCGTGAGAATAATGGCTACGGATGTGCCCGAGCCTGGTTCTGGAATAGCGGTGAACATGTCGTATCCGTGGAAGGCGTGTAGCAACAACTTAAAGCCGATGAATCCGAGGATTCCAGCAAGACCGTAGTGCAAGTAGATAAGGCGATCAAGCAGGCCATCGACAAGGAAGAACAGCTGGCGCAGCCCCAGCAAAGCAAACGCATTGGAGGCAAAGACGATAAACGGCTCGTTCGTCAAACCAAAGATCGCTGGAATTGAATCTAGAGCAAAGAGAAGGTCAATTGTGCCAATCGAGATGATACAGATAAGCAAAGGTGTCAGGTAGGTCTTGCCAGAGGCACGATGGATGAGCTTATCGCCCACAAAACCAGACGTCACTGGAAATACACGGGAGATGAACTTTGTCGCAGCTGTTGGTTGATAATCTATTTCTTCAACAATGCCAGAAGCTCGATCGCGAGCTTCTTTGAGACCATCAAGCACCTGCTTGACTGCGGTGTAAACCATCCACACACCAAAAGCGAAGAAAATCCAGACAAACTTTTCAACAAGCGCGGCGCCAATCATAATGAAGATGAACCGGAAGACCAACGCAATAATAATGCCCCACATGAGCACCTTTTGCTGGAATCTCCGCGGTACCTTAAATGCCGCAATAATAATGATAAAGACGAAGATATTGTCTAACGATAACGAATACTCAGTGATATACCCGGCAAAGAACTCAGTCGCAAATCGAGCACCATGGCGAATGTAGGTTGCTACGCCAAACACTGCCGCTAGAGATACATATACTGCCGTCCATCGGGCAGCTTCGCCAATCGTGGGTTCATGCGCTTTGCGGACATGGCCAAACAAATCAAACAAGATGAGTGAAATGACCAAAAGTGAAAGTACAATCCATTCCCACATCTCAACGACCATTGATTCGTCAGGAGAATAGTTGGCAACAGTATGAATGAGAGTATTAAGCAAAGTTAGCCTTTCGGTACAGTGTTAGACCGAAGGTCTCTTCCCGCCATCTCTGATCGAGTAGTGGCCTCGGCCCGGGCTAGAAGCCGCGATGACGAACCGATATTTCATGGGAATACTCCCCTTCGCTTCTCCTAGCTTACGTCACTTGTGCTCCACTGCGAAAATCCCAATCTATGATCTCTCGCTCAGTGAAAACTCCGGTCATTCACTGAGCTTGCCGAATTGCACGTAATTCACGTTTGACATCATTAATTTCATCGCGCAGGCGCGCTGCAAGCTCGAACTGTAAGTGTTGGGCTGCAACATGCATTTGTTCACGCAATTCAACCAACAGCTGTTCGATTTCTGCCCCATCTGCAGGTAAGCGCTGCGCGACAGACGTCTCCTTCCGATAACCACCCTCAAGCAATTCACCTGTTTCAAGATCTTCGCGAGCGAGCATATCAGTAACGTCTGCAATCTTTTTCCGTAACGGCTGGGGATCGATACCGTGTTCAGCATTGTAAGCTATCTGCTTTTCACGACGCCGGTTGGTCTCCTCAATGGCTTCCTTCATATTAGGAGTTATCGAATCGGCATACATATGTACTTGCCCAGACACATTTCGCGCTGCCCGGCCAATCGTTTGGATAAGAGACGTTGTTGACCGCAAGAATCCCTGCTTATCGGCGTCGAGAATAGCTACGAGAGATACTTCAGGCAAATCCAGACCTTCCCGCAGCAGATTAATCCCAACGAGCACATCGAATTTCCCTAACCGAAGTTCACGTAAGAGTTCTACGCGCCGCAGTGTATCGACGTCGGAGTGCAAATACTCAACTTTGACCCCGCGTTCGGCAAGATAATCAGTGAGATCTTCGGCCATTTTCTTCGTCAGCGTAGTCACCAAGACGCGTTCATCACGTTCAACCCTGGCTCGCACTTGTTCAAGAAGATCGTCAATCTGACCTTTCGTTGGTTTGACGATAACTTCAGGATCAATCAGACCAGTTGGGCGAATGATTTGTTCAACGTATCCATCAGAAAGTTCCATCTCATATTTAGCCGGTGTTGCTGAGAGATAAACAGTCTGACCGATTCGTTCCAAGAACTCTGCGAATTTCAGTGGCCGGTTATCCATTGCGGAGGGCAAGCGGAATCCGAAATCAACAAGGGTGCGCTTGCGGGACATATCTCCTTCGTACATAGCACCAATTTGCGGTACCGTCACGTGCGATTCGTCAATAATCAACACAAAATCTTCCGGGAAATAGTCAAGCAAGGTATTCGGAGGTGTGCCTGGGCCACGACCATCAATATGCCTCGAGTAATTCTCGATACCCGAGCACGTGCCGATATTGCGCATCATCTCTAAATCGTAGGTGGTGCGCATTTCAAGGCGTTGGGCTTCGAGCAGCTTATCTTGATCACGCAGCTCAGTAAGCCGCTCCCCTAGTTCTTCTTCGATGGAAGCTATTGCGCGCTTCATGCGTTCTTCACCGGCGACATAGTGAGAAGCAGGGAAAATATAAGCATGGTCGGTTTCGCGTACCACATTGCCGGTTAGCGGATGGAGTAACGCGATGGAATCAATCTCATCGCCGAAAAATTCGATCCGGATTGCGAGTTCTTCATAAACTGGAATGATCTCCACAGTATCGCCGCGTACCCGGAATGTACCACGGGTGAAGGCCATATCGTTGCGTGTATATTGCATCGTCACGAACTGTTTAAGTAACGCGTCGCGGTCGAGTTCTTGCCCAACATGGACATCCACCATACGATCAACGTATTCTTGCGGCGTTCCCAAACCATAGATACACGAAACAGAAGCCACCACGACGGTATCGCGCCGCGTAATCAACGAATTGGTGGCCGAGTGACGTAGCCGCTCAACTTCGTCGTTAATGGAGGAATCTTTTTCAATAAACGTATCAGTTTGCGGCACATAGGCTTCTGGCTGGTAATAATCGTAATAGGATACGAAATACTCAACGGCGTTATTGGGTAACAATTCCCGGAATTCGGCAGCCATCTGGGCAGCGAGAGTTTTATTTGGCTCAATGATGAGTGTTGGCCGCTGGATTTGTTCAATCAACCACGCAGTGGTTGCCGATTTTCCAGTTCCGGTTGCGCCCAACAAAACGATATCTTTTTCCCCGGCGTTAATCCGCTCAGCGAGTTCCGCAATTGCGGTGGGCTGATCGCCGGACGGAGTGTATTCAGAGATAACTTCAAATGGTGCTTCTTGGCGCACGATATCAGTAACAGGACGCATACCTCAAGCCTACCGGTTAGCTCCGACAAGATTCGAGCGCTATCGCTCCTAGCTTTACCGGTAACGAGATGTTACCTGCTTACTGCCGGCTCCAAGAAATTGTAGTCGACTAGGTTTGAATACTTATTAATAGGTGATTCCGTTTGAACACCTTTTAGTGCCCTGCCGGATCATTCCGATCAGAGAGGTTACGGGTGGAATACGTGGCAAGGGCGACAACTAGACAGAAAGTAACCGACAGTAGAGCTGAAAGCAGGAGATAGGTTCGAGAGAAACCCAGGGAGTCTAGCACAGCTCCTATCAACGGATCTACCGCGATCGTCGCGGCCTCGTCGAACATAGCCACGATGGACAGCATTGTTGTCCGATACTTGTCAGAAATCACCAGATTTATTTGTTCATCAATGAGGATAAAGAAAACCGATGCCGACCCAGACAACAAAACAAACGACCCCGCACCTACCCAAGGAGTCGAAGGTGTGGTCACACTCACTGCGACCAACAAAAGAATCGCTAAACCAACAACAGTGAGAACACGCAATCGCTCGTGGTCCGTTGAACGCTTGAGTCGATAAGTATTTCGAACAGCAAGCCACTGGACGACCTTCCCGACCCCTAATACGATTCCCAAGTTTCGAACTTCAAGACCCTGTTCCTCCAAGAACGGCCCAAGATACGTCGAGAAATTTGAAACCGCAATCATGACTATCGTCGAAGCGAGCGCAAGCGAAACAAAGAGGCTATGATATCTTATTACCCCCGTGACACGGCGAAATACTGTGCCCGGTTTATGTGCTCCGTGACTGGATTGATCGGCTTTAGAAGATTCCGAAGATAACTGGTCATGCAAACGCAGACGTAAAAACACGCCAGCAGCTGCGATATAGCAAGCCACACTCATCCACAACGGTAGGCTGGTGCGCCACGAGAACAGTATCGGTCCAACCACACTTGAAGTCATGGAAAACAACAAGGTCACCGATCCGACGGCTGACCGGCTCTTCAAATAGTCATCTTCCATTCCCAATCGCTTGTGCTCTTGGAAAAGCCACGCACTGTCAGCACCAGAAGAAAGCGCAAGGCCAGCGCCGATGCTGAGTTCAGAAAGATAAACTGCTGGTAACGCGTCGAATAAGGCAAGAACGCTGACACCAAGCGCGATCAATAGGGATCCGAAAGCTAACGCATACTTTTGCCCAAATCTATCGGCTAGACGTCCCATAGGTACTTCAAATAAAAGAGATACAACAGCCCCAAACGAATTAAGAAGCCCGATCTCCAGATAAGAAAGACCCTTCGCCTGAAGAATCAACGTCATCAAAGGCCATGCCACAACCGATGCGATCAGGCATTTAGCAATCAAGTATCCACGAAAAGGACGAGCAACGGAACTCTTGGGTATCTTCACAGATACTCTCCCCTCCCCACCACAATCAGGACTTCTGCACACCGAGAGTTATACATCATTCAGGGCTTGTATGTCATATTCGACTACTATTGCTACCAGCTTTACTGGTAGCGCGGTGTTACCAGCTTAATGTGTAATGTTCAGCAGGGTTTGCCGTCGTCGCTTGGCGAGAACCGGTGAGGATCCAGCCTGCGTCCAAGAGTGTTGCTGCACCGGGATTAGCTTTCAGGATCAAATGTGTTCCTTGAATTTCGACGACGTCGCATCCTACGTTACGCAATCTAGTTGCTTGGAGATGTACATCAGTTCGGAACTGAACATTGTCCATCGCGGGAGTTGGGTCACTAACGCGTTCTTGACTGAGGGCCCAATCATAGGGAATAACCCAATTGTCCCAGAGCCGTTCGGCAGTAGCAATGAAGTCGTGTTCGCTGGAGGTATTGTTGACGATGATGTCAGATATAGCTGTACGAGCCATATCTCCGGGTTGAGAATGTATTCGACTTTTTGCCTGCGCTGAACTCATCCCCCGGTTGTCAACCATTCGAGCGATACGAGTGTGGTCAGGAGCATGAATAGTCATGGTTGCCATAAACGAAAACTGATTTGCGCTGCCGACCAACAGTGGAACGTCGTAGACGACGATTTGGCTCGGATGAGCGGTACGTAGTTGTGCGGATACTTCGCGGGCAATATACGGATGGATAATTGATTCGAGTTGTTGGCGAGCGGCTGAATTCGAAAAGACGAAGGAGGCAAGGGCGCCACGATCAAGTTGGCCATCGGCGCGTAATACTCGCGGACCGAAGGTTCGCCCTATCTGTTCTAGTGCTTTAGTTCCGGGAGCAACTACGTCGCGAGCGACCTGATCGGCATCGATGATCATTGCCCCACGGGTAGCAAAGACATGCGTCAATGTGGACTTTCCTGACGCTATACCACCGGTTACTGCAAGCTTGAGCATATTAGCGCACGTTCGCCAACGAACGCACTCCCCTTTCAATAACGCAAATAATTCGTTACCTATTTAGGGTAGCGTATCTGCGTTCAGTTATCTATCTTCAACGCGGCCAGTTACGGCATGCACATGACTCGCACCGGAGACAATGCTACCAACCGACGTATTGCTAAGGAGCAGAAGATTAAAATAAGGCTGTGGCCCGAACGTAAATGTTCGGGCCACAGCCTTTAGATTAACTAATTCGTGAGTTTAGCTAACTCACTATGCTCAGTTATTGGTGAGCTTGTCGCGCAAAGCAGCAAGAGCCTCGTCAGAAGCGAGCGTGCCAGCAACATCAGCATCAGCCGATGAGTAGTTAGCTGGAGCAGCTTCCTCGGTTTCGGAAGTAGCAGCTGGAGCGGCAGCAGCGGCAGCAGCATCAGCTTCGGCTGCGGCAGCAACCTGAGCCTTGTGTGCTTGCCAGCGAGCTTCAGCAGCAGCATACTCTGCTTCCCAAGCAGCCTGGTTCTCTTCGTAACCTTCGAGCCATTCGTTGGTCTCAGGATCGAAGCCTTCTGGGTACTTGTAGTTGCCCTCTTCGTCGTATTCAGCGGACATGCCGTAAAGTGATGGATCGAAGTCTTCCGAGTTAGGATCCACACCTTCGTTAGCCTGCTTGAGCGAGAGCGAGATGCGACGGCGATCAAGATCAATATCAATCACCTTGACGAAAGCATCGTCGCCTACCTTGACAACCTGCTCTGGCAGATCAACGTGACGCTGTGCGAGTTCAGAAATGTGAACGAGGCCTTCGATGCCGTCCTCAACGCGAACGAATGCACCGAATGGAACAAGCTTGGTGACCTTACCTGGCACGACCTGGCTAATAGCGTGGGTACGTGCGAAGGTCTGCCAAGGATCTTCCTGGGTAGCCTTGAGCGAGAGCGAAACACGCTCGCGATCCATATCGACTTCGAGAACTTCAACGGTTACTGGAGTACCGACTTCGACAACCTCAGATGGGTGATCGATGTGCTTCCAAGAAAGCTCAGAAACGTGAACGAGACCGTCTACGCCGCCAAGATCAACGAATGCACCGAAGTTAACGATGGAGGAAATGACGCCTTCACGTACCTGACCCTTTTGAAGGGTGTTAAGGAAGGTGGAGCGTACTTCAGACTGAGTCTGCTCGAGCCAAGAACGACGAGAAAGAACAACGTTGTTGCGATTCTTATCGAGTTCGATGATCTTAGCTTCGATTTCCTTGCCAATGTATGGCTGGAGGTCGCGCACGCGGCGCATCTCAACGAGAGATGCAGGAAGGAAGCCGCGCAAGCCGATGTCGAGGATGAGGCCACCCTTGACAACTTCGATGACGGTACCGGTAACGACGCCGTCTGCTTCCTTGACTTCTTCGATCTTTGCCCAAGCGCGCTCGTACTGTGCACGCTTCTTGGAAAGAATTAAACGACCCTCTTTGTCTTCCTTCTGGATGACGAGGGCTTCGATCTTGTCACCAACTTCGACGACGTCATCTGGATCGACATCGTGCTTGATGGACAGTTCTTTGGAAGGAATAACGCCTTCGGTCTTGTAGCCGATATCGAGCAGGACTTCGTCCCGATCAACTTTAACTACGGTGCCTTCGACGATGTCGCCATCGTTAAAGTACTTGATGGTTTCGTCAACGGCAGCAATAAGCTCTTCCTCGGTACCAATATCGTTAATGGCAACCTCGGTAGTAGTGTTGTTCGTGGTCATAGAGTTGGTGACTCCGAATTTATAATAGTTACGTATATGGACAAGTGGTTCAACTCAATGTCAGAGCATAAAGTTGTACCAAGCGTCTAGTTTACGTCGTTTTACCGCCAAACGCCAACTAAAGAACACAACTACGGTGCCAGCTTCACCACATCGAGGAAGAAACACATATGCAATACGGTCATCACGCACTCTCTCCAACCGACAATCCTATCCAAGCGAACGAAAAGTGGTGGTCGGACAACGCTGGTAGTTATCTTACCGAACACGGCGAAATACTCGGCGATAACGACTTCATCTGGGGTCCGGAAGGTGTGCGAGAAGCCGATATTGGATTCCTAGGTGAGCTCAGTGACAAACGAATCCTCGAAATCGGGGCTGGAGCCGCACAATGCTCACGCTACCTTGCCGCCCGCGGCTACGACGTCGTTGCAACAGATCTTGCCCCAGGTATGCTCACATACGCCACAGAACTTAACCACAATTACGATATAGACTTTCCCCTCATCCAAGCAGATGCTCGTCAATTACCGTTCCCAGACGATAGCTTCGATGTCGTCTTTACCAGTTTCGGCGTACTGCCCTTTGTTCCGAATTTAGCCGATGTCCACACTGAGGTCTACCGAGTATTGCGAAGCGGTGGAATCTGGGCGTATTCGGCACTACACCCTACGCGGTGGATGTTCCCTGATGATCCAACTATAGGTGGATTAACCGCCATCCGATCATATTTTGACCGCACACCCTATATTGAACGTCACAACTCAACCCTGGACTACGCCGAATTCCACCACACCCTCTCCGATCACATTAACTCACTGATTGACGCCGGTTTTACCATCGATGAGCTCTTCGAACCGCCATGGCCAGCAGGCCGCGATATTATTTGGGGTGGATGGGGCCCGCAACGCTCACAGATCCTCCCTGGAACTTTGATGATCCGTGCCATCGGTAGTTAGCGGCTGGGACGTTAGTGAGCCGCTTCGCGCCAATTACGTCCGATTCCAACTCCTACCGACAGCGGCACGCTGAGAGAATCCCAGGCCATACCCATCTGCTCGCGAACCAGCGCTTCGACCTCCTCGGCTTCGCTAGCCACCACTTCGAGAACGAGTTCGTCGTGTACTTGGAGCAATACCTGAGAATCAAGCTGGCGGCGAATCAACTCACTTTCGACATTGAGCATAGCAATCTTGATAATATCTGCTGCCGAACCTTGAATCGGGGCATTAAGTGCCATACGTTCTGCTGATTCACGCACCTGCCGATTTTGGGAGTTCAATTCCGGCAAATAGCGACGTCGTCCCAAAATAGTTTCGGTATAGCTATCGTGCCGAGCTTTTTCTACCAACCCATCAAGATACTTCTTCACAGCACCAAATCGCTGGAAATAACCATCCATGAGATTTTGTGCCTCTGGGACTGGGATATGCAACTGCGCAGATAGCCCGTAGGCGGATAAACCGTAAACCAGGCCATAAGACATCGCCTTGATTTTAGAACGTTGGGCAACCGACACGTCTGCTTCACTAATCCCATAAACTCGTGACGCAACAAACCGGTGTAGATCTGCACCCTGATTAAACGCCTCAATAAGTTCACTATCCCGAGATAAATGCGCCATCAAACGCATCTCGATTTGTGAATAATCCGCAGTCATCACATAATCAAAACCCAAGCCAGGAACAAAGACTTCACGAATGCGCTGCCCTTCTTCGGTGCGCGCATGAATATTTTGCAGATTCGGATCAGTTGAAGATAACCGCCCAGTAGCTGCGACTGTTTGCTGGTATGTGGTGTGAATTCGACCATCGGTATGGACTGAACGTTGCAGACCTTCAACAGATTGGCGCAGCTTAATCGCATCACGATGCTCAAGTAAGGAGGATAAGAAGGTTTGGCCAACTATAGCTTCATCGTCTTCACGCATACTTATTTTTGCTAACAAGCCAGCAAGCGCGTCTGCATTCGTGGTGTACCCTGATTTAGTCTTTTTAGTTTTCGGCAAATTTAATTGGTCAAATAACACCGCCTGTAGCTGTTTCGGGCTCGAAAGGTTAACCGAACTATCTCCGATAGCATCCCAGGCTTGCTGTGCTGCGGCTTGGACTCGAGCATCAAAATCAGAATGTAGCTGCGCCAAACGATCCTGATCTACACCAATCCCACGCATCTCCATCCGAGCTAAACCTTCAGTGACGCGCAACTCCAGATCAATTAAGGTCTCATTGTATTCTTCTGCTTCAAACTCGCGAAGGAAAGCATCTCGTAAGTCATGTACAAGTACGGCGCGTTGACCAATGTTATTTCCAATGATCTCACCTGAAAGACTTATCCCTAACGTATCACCAGCGTCATTATTGAGATCAATAGCGAGATAGCGCTGAACTAGTTGCGCAAAATCATACGATCTCTGATCTGGGTGAAGTAGATATGCATCAATTTCCGTATCAGTCACAATTCCGGTAAGTGACATTCCTTGGCCCTGCCATGCATGGATCTGTGCTTTTAACCCATGCCCGAGAATACCAATCTGCGGATCTTCGATAATGAGTGTGAGAGCGTGAAAATCTTCCTCATCTAACGAAGCTGGCGAGGCGACAAATACGAAACCATCATCGGCTGCCAGTGCAAACGTCTCAACGCTGCCCTCTGCAGGTTTGCCGATACCATCGATAGCTAACGCATAAGGAGGCAGGTGGAGTTTACTAAACTCGCGTAATGATGTGGTACCACCAGCTACCACATTGACCTCACGTACCGCGGCTTGCTGGGGTTGTGTAGCGCTCTTTGCTGATCCAGCGCGCAACGGTAACTCACTAAGAACGCGCTTGCGTAAAGACGTAAAATCTAACGTATCAAAAAGTTCATGTAAAGCCTCAAGATCGACTCCTACGGGTTGAAGATCATCGAGATCAGGAACAATATCTAGATTGCGCACCAACTGGTTAAGTTGGCGATTGAGTCGAACTTGCTCGATATTTTCACGCAATGCCTGACCGGCTTTGCCATTGATCTGCTCAGCGTGAGCGATAAGGCTTTCTAAATCACCGTAGTGATGTAACCATTTGGCCGCAGTTTTAGGCCCAACGCCTGGAACACCGGGTAGGTTATCTGCTTTCTCACCAACGAGTGCAGCCAGATCTGAATACATTTGCGGCTGCACACCACTACGTTGTGCTACACCATCTGGATCCAAAAGGAGCATCTGTGCCCGCGGCATCGGGTAAACAACCGAAGTGCGTTCGGAGACTAACTGATATGAATCCTTATCCCCTGAAGCAATATACACATCCATATCGGATTGTTCGGCTCGGGTGGCCAAAGTGGCCACAATATCATCAGCTTCATAATCTTCAACAGTTAGCCACGAGATACCTAAAACATCGAGAACTTCTTGGATAACGCCGATTTGCCCTTTGAATTCTTCTGGGGTCTTAGCACGTCCGCCCTTGTATTGATCGTATTGACGGGTACGAAAAGTACCGCCGGGCAAATCAAATGCTACTGCGATATGAGTAGGCTGATAGTCAGCTATTAATCGCAAGAGGGTATTGATAAAGCCATGGACAGCGTTGGTGTACTGCCCTTGCGCAGTTCGGAACGAATCTGCCGGCAGCGCAAAGAAGGAACGGAAAGCCATCGAATGGCCATCGAGCAAGAGCATAATATTTTTAGTCACGTTCTAAGCCTACCGGGTTGCTCCCACAGTTTCTTCTACGAGTAGACTAAATCTATGAAATATTTTGCAACAGAAATTCACGACGGCGAACTCGCGGCACGTTTAGGTGTAGAACTCATCGAAGTATCGGCTACCGAAGTTGTCGAATCTATTCCAACCTTAGGTAATATTCAACCCTTTGGTGCCTTGCATGGCGGGGCAAACGCATTCCTTGTAGAAGATTCAGCTTCGCGTCTCGCACTGCTCAATGCTCCTGAAGGCCGCATCGCGGTAGGTACAGAACTCAACATTTCTCAACTAGCACCGAATATGACCGGTAGCGCTACAGCACGCGCATATGTTATCCGAACCAGCCGCGGTTCGCTCGTAGCGGGTGTAGAAATTACCGATAGCGATAATCAGCTCACCGCAATAGGCCGGATGACGTGTGTTTTTATTCAGACACCTGGTCAATAACTGCGTCAGCCACTTCACGCATGGTCAGACGCCGATTCATGGAGGTTTTTTGAATCCACCGGAATGCTTCGGGTTCAGTTAGGCCCATCTTGTCTTGCAAGAGCCCCTTAGCTCGATCGATACGTTTACGAGTCTCAAATTGTTCGGCTAACGAAGAGACTTCGGCTTCTAGCGAGACGATTTCTTGGTGACGTGACAGGGCGATCTCGATTGCTGGAAGCAAGTCGTTTGGCGTAAAGGGCTTGACGAGGAACGCCATCGCACCGGCGTCGCGGGCGCGATCGACGATCTCTTTTTGAGAAAAAGCGGTGAGCATTACGATGGCACAATGCTGGTTGGCAAGGATACGTTCTGCTGCGGTGACGCCATCGAGACCGGGCATCTTGACGTCCATGACAATCAGATCTGGCTTGTGTTCGGCTGCTAATTCGATTGCTTCTTCACCGTTTGAACCTTCAGCAACGACGTCGAAACCTGCTTCGCGGAGCGTTTCGACGATATCGAGCCGGATGAGTGTTTCATCTTCGACGACTAAGGCGCGTACTTGACGTGAATCTTCTTCTTGTTGAACATCTTCAAATTTGGAATCATCCATAATGTGTGACACGTCCGCCTCCTTGGCTTACATATATGCTTCGAGAATAGAACAACTACTCACTATTATATGCACGGCTCTGTGCGTTAAGAGTGCTCCCGGAGGGACTCGAACCCTCATGCCTTTCGGCGCAGCATTTTGAGTGCTGTGTGTCTGCCAATTCCACCACAGGAGCGTTGGACAACCACGATATTACACGAATATGGGCCGTCCTGCGATTTTACCAAACTAGGTAAGAATCACATATTCGAAATTCAGTTTATCGGCGAGTCTCACCCATCTTGTGAATACGAATTGTGTTAGTAGAGCCGACGACGCCAGGTGGCATACCAGAGACAATGACAACACGGTCACCATCAACTGCTAGGCCTTCGAGGCGTAGTACTTCATCGACTTGATCGACCATTTCATCAGTAGTAGAAACGGTAGATAAGGTAAGGGTTTCGAGTCCCCACGATAGCGCAAGCTGGCGGCGAACCTTCTCGTTATCGGTAAACACCACAAGCGGAATACGCCCACGCAAGCGCGACATCCGACGCGCAGTTTGACCTGAGGAAGTGAATACGGCAATGAATTTCACGCCGATTGCTTCGCCGATATCCATCGCAGATTTTGTAATAACACCGTTGCGGGTGCGATGCAGATTCGAGATACGTGGGATAGATTCAATGCCATGTTCTTCGGTGTACTCGATAATTGACGCCATTGTTTGGACACAAATAATCGGGTACTTTCCAACTGACGTCTCCCCCGAAAGCATAACAGCATCTGCGCCGTCAAGGATAGCATTTGCACAGTCTGAGGTTTCTGCTCGAGTTGGAGTTGGAGCAGAGATCATGGATTCGAGAACCTGGGTAGCAACAATAACCGGCTTAGCATTGCGACGTGCAATAGTGATCGCTCGCTTTTGCACGATCGGGACTTGCTGCAACGGCAATTCCACACCAAGATCACCACGAGCAACCATAAGTCCGTCAAATGCGCGGACGATATCTTCTAAAACGCTAACAGCTTGCGGTTTTTCGATCTTGGCAATAACTGGAATCCTTCTGCCAACCCGATCCATCACCTCGTGAACATCGTTGATGTCGTTAGGTGAACGAACGAAAGACAATGCGATGAGATCTGCACCGTAGTTAAGACCCCACTCAAGATCCTCTTTATCTTTTTCAGATAGCGCTGGAACAGAAACCGCTACACCAGGAAGATTCACGCCTTTGTTATTGGAAACTGTCCCGCCAACAACCACCTGGGTTCTAACATCGTTTCCGTCCACCGAGAGCACACGGACTTGAACCTTGCCGTCGTCGATAAGGATTAGATCGCCCGCAGAGCAATCTCCAGGAAGTCCTTTGAACGTGGTAGAAACACGATCCTTATCACCTTCAATATCATCGGTGGTGATCGTGAAGATGTCACCCGTTTCAAGAAGCACTGGACCTTCGGCGAATCGTCCCAAGCGAATCTTTGGACCTTGAAGATCAACTAGAACCGCTACGGGTTTACGAAGTTCTTCTGAGGCTTCACGTACCCAGTCAATACGCTCTTCATGCTCGGCATGAGAACCATGCGAAGCATTAATTCGGGCGACATTCATGCCGGCTTTTACTAGTTCGAGAATATGATCCTTGGAATTAACCGCTGGACCTAATGTACATACAATTTTGGCTTTGCGCATGTTACTAATACTACCTGATTCCTTCTGGTTGGGTACTATGGTCCTGAGCACGCAAATATATATCGGCGATTTCCGGTTTAATTCGCAATCGAGCGCGCAACCACAAGAAAGCAACGATTCCGCCAGCGCAGACGATAATTGAGGTCCACACGTTTAACCGAAGTCCTAAAATCATTGTGGCATCATCAATGCGCAAATACTCAATCCAAACCCGTCCGAGCGTATAAACAACGACGTAGAGTGCTAAGAGTTGCCCGGCGCGCAGATTGAACTTGCGCTCTGCCCACAATAAGAAGAAGAATCCGACGATGCACCAGATCATTTCATATAAGAACGTCGGATGGAATGTCGTCCCAGGTGGATAACCTTCGGGTAGGTGGGCGGCATCAATTTCAAGTGCCCATGGTAAATCGGTGGGAGCACCGAAGAGTTCTTGGTTAAAATAGTTACCCAAACGTCCAATTGCTTGGCCTAGCAGTACCCAAGGAATAAACGCATCTGCAAATGCGCCAAAGCGCAGACCTCGCCGATGCAAGCTAACCCAGGCAGCTAACGCACCAAACAACACTGCACCCCAGATCCCTAGACCGCCTTCCCAGATCCGAAAGATCTTGGTCCAATCGCCATTTTCCCCGAAATAGGGTGCTGGCGAAGTGATGACATGATATATTCTCGCGCCGATAATCCCGACGATTACCATCCATATCCCAACATCTTCAGAGACATTGGCCGGGCCGCCTTTACGTTGATAACGTTTATCTCCCATATACCATGCGAGAAGAATAGCCACTAGGATAAACAACGCGTAGGCGCGAATGGGGATCGGACCCAACATCCACACCCCTTGTGGCGGTGAAGGAAAAGAAGTGAGCACGCGATTCTCCTTTGCGCTCGTTAAGAATTACTTACTATAGATTTTAAATACTTACTGTTTTCACATGTGGTTTTTCGTCCGAAATTGCAAGAATATCTAAAACAATCAGGACATCTTCTTCACCTTGGGCTTGCGCGGCAGGAACCGAGATGACCACTCGTGACCCAACGCGTTGATCAATAAGACCAGCATGCAATCCTGGGAACACGTCTTCGACTGCAATATACGCAGGTGGATTTCCATTTGAGAACGTATTTTCCATCTGTGAGCCATCGACATGCGCTAAAACATAATTCGCGTAAACAACATCCTGTTGCGTTACTTGTGCCCCATCTCCGGTAATGACAGACGAAATTCGAACATTATCAATAGGAGCGGTTATCGTGCCTAGGCTGGGCACACCATCTTCATCGGAAGAAACACTTGGAATCAATGGATCAGAAGATTGCTGTTGAGCTGAATAAGAAACCCGGGTTGGCAAGATATCAACGACCATAACTGACACGTCTCCATCTTGCGGATCGATAATTGCAACGCGAGATCCTTCACGCTTGCCAATAACAACATTTGCTAATCTGCCCACTGACGATTTCTCCGCCAAACCGCTGACAATTCCAGGTTGACCATCGACTTGAGACCATTTCCCACCAGTGGCACTGAATTTCGTTGTTCGCACCAGCACCTGACCGTGTTCTTGGATAATCCGTCCCTCACCGTCGATGAGGTCGCGGACTTGTTGTGTTTGGGAGGTGAAAGCCCCCGTCGTCGTCACCGTCACTGCTGCGCCGAAGTTTCCTTCAACATTGACTTCAAAGATCTCACTGTCAGTGTGGGTATTCCACAAGAGCGTCGAGATACCGATACCGGTGATGAACGCCAAGAATGCCAGTGGCACCGCCAAAAACTTATTCATTGTTCTCCATAGAGTCAACTAAAGCGTCAATTTCGTCGTTCGACGTCGAAAATGGATCCTGTAACCCTACAGTAGCACCATTTCCCTCATTAAATAGACGAACTAATCCCCAGTCTGCACTGTAGTCACGATGATGCCGCTTGGCGGCGGAAATAAACTTCGAGCGGATATGTGCCCGAGTGGTGCGTGGCGCATGAGAGACTGCGTGCGCAATAACCTCTTGATCTATCACAGATTTCAACATTCCAGATCGCTCGAGTTTCTCTCGCAACCCTGCGCTTGTGATGTCATGCCAAGAAAGTTCAAGGCGCGAGATTCGGTCGTCGCTCAGCGGTACATGGAAGCGGTGGCGATAGCGAGTAATTAGCTCGTATTTGGCTATCCATTCAATTTCAGTATGGACGCCAGAAAAATCATTGTGCGCAAATGCAGTCAGGGTGCGTTCCCACAGATCGAAAACGTAACGCATAAGTGGGTCGATCTGCGCCATCCATCCAGCCTTCTCGTAGTGATTCTTCACGACGTCGAACAGTGCGCTTTGAATTTCAAGTGCACTAACGCTTTGGCCACCGACGCGTTCGAGAAGTACCGTGCCAGAAAGATCTTGGGCGACGTCGCGAATAGCTTTGATGGGATCACGTAACTGCATAAATGGAAGCCGAATGCCGTCTTCCATAACATTGAGCACAGCATTGGTCATGCCTACTTTAAGCGCGGTCGTTGCCGAGGACATATTAGAATCCCCCACGATAACGTGCATCCGGCGATAGTGTTGCGCATCGGCATGAGGTTCGTCGCGCGTATTAATCATGGGACGTGTACGTGTTGACGACGTCGAGATAGCACTGTGCATGTGCCGGGCACGTTGGGAGAGTTCAAAGCGCACTGTTCCCGGCTCGTGGTGCACATAGCCTGCACCTACGAGTAACTGTCGCGTGACAAAGAACGGGACGAGATCGTTGAGGCGATCGACGAAATCAAGGCGCCGGCGAACCAGATAATTCTCATGACATCCATAGGAATGGGCTGCGGTATCCACATTGTTTTTAAAGAGATGGATATTGACCTGCCCTAATCGCGCTTGCGCCGCGCGTGCCATCTCCCCGAGGATGATGTCACCAGCACGGTCTTGTGCCAGCACTTCTCGGATCTGGCTACATTCAGCAGTCGCATATTCGGGATGGTCGCCGACGTCGAGATAGAGTCGCCCACCGTTTTTTAGGAAGGCAGAGGTAGAGCCTTCGCGCTGTTGGAAATCAAAGAACAACTCTTGGGCGAGATCTGAAGAGTCCATACCAATGGGAGCTCCTGAGGAATCTGAGCTGGCTAAGCCATACTCAGTTTCAATCCCCATGATCCGAGTAATCACTGACCGCCCTTTTGCACGAATCCTTGGACAAATGATGACGCGTTAGTTTCTAAAATTGCGTCAATGTCATTAAGTAAGGCGTCGATGTCACGTGGTGTTTGGGTAGGTTGAGCTACAGTTTCTTCTGTAGGAAGTGCCGCGTTGTGGGTTGCTCGGATAAATTCTTGTTCGCTCATTTTACTCCTTGAGAATCTTGTTCGAAATAGGTGGATGCAGATAGCGGGGTCTGCGGTGTGGCAAAGAATTCAGTGATCTGGTCAAAAGTGGGGGTAGCTGGATCCATAAAGTTTATCCTGCGTGGACCTTCTGGGGTAGCCACTACTGCCCCGGACCAGCCAACGGAATGCACGCTATCGGTAAAGTGCCGTAATAGCGTTTCGCGGAAGTAGGCGCGCGAAACATGTGGAGCGTGGCGAAGGGCTTGCCGGAGTTGATCGGAGGTGTAGAGACGATCTACTCGCCCTGCGTTGTCAAGTTTTGTAATAATTGACGACGACGGACGCAGATCGTGCCACTGCAAATCAAAAGCACGTAACTCATCACTATCCCAATCAGAGCCTGAGCGTTGTTTAAGATGGGTAAGCATCTGATATTTCGCTACCCATTCAATGCGCGAAGCCGCACTAAAAAGATCGCTACGAAGAGTATCGAGCGTGTTTTGCCACAGCTCTACAAACTTCCAGGTTTCGCGATCGGTATGCCCTACCCGTTCTAGCGTCGTTCTAACCGCATCAAGGTAGATTTCTTGGATATTGATCGCAGTGCGCGTCGAGCCGTCATGCATATCGACGGCCCGTTGCAAGGTCGGATCGTGGGAGATTTCCCAGGTA
This sequence comes from Arcanobacterium pinnipediorum, assembly GCF_023973165.1. NCBI lineage: Bacteria > Bacillati > Actinomycetota > Actinomycetes > Actinomycetales > Actinomycetaceae > Arcanobacterium > Arcanobacterium pinnipediorum. The sequence goes on from NZ_CP099547.1 coordinate 1,034,661, forward strand.
GCTGCAACAGGTTCGAAAAGCACAAGCGCTTCGAGATCGAGTGGGATCACGCCTTGTTCGAGCATCCATAAAACTAAGTTAGTTGTGCCAACTTTTAAGAGGATAGAGTAGTCGAATTGGTTTGCATCTCCCCCGATAACATGGAGGCGACGATAGAGTTTGGGATCGGCGTGGGGTTCGTCTCGAGTATTGATAATTGGACGGTTAAAGGTCGTTTCCAAACCAACAGTATTTTCGACGTAGTCTGCTCGTTGCGAGATTTGGAAACCACTTGCTTGGGATGCCTGCCCTAGTCCGACACGGCCAGATCCGCACAAGATCTGACGCGAGACAAAAAACGGTGTCAAATATCGAATAACGTCGTTGAATGGAACCTCGCGGTCAAGGAGGTAGTTTTCATGGCTACCATACGCTGCACCTTTGCCGTCAACATTATTCTTATAGATCACGACCTCGCGACCGTTTTGGGCAAGCAATTCCATCGCATCTTGCGCTAACATTTCGCCTGCTCTATCCCATAACACCGCCTCGTAGGGGGTAGTTACTTCGGGGGTTGAATACTCTGGATGAGCGTGATCGACATACCATCGCCCACCGTTAGGCAGGGCAATATTCGTTATTTTTTGATCCGGGGCGAGATTTTGAAGTACCGGTGCAGGAGTGTTAGTCAACTGATCAGGATGTGCATATTCTTGACCGATACGAAATCCACGGGCATCATTTAACGGATCTTCGGTATGGAAATCCCACGTTGCGATGGGATCTGTTATACCGCGCGCATAAGCATCAACAATTTCGGTACTCAATGAAAAGGAATCTTGAGTAGTGGCTCCTAAATCTAGTATGCCAAACTCTGTTTCCAAACCAACGAACCTGTTAAGAGCCATTATCTTCTCACCGCTCCCGGCTTGCTCTACGAACCGATACAATATCTGAGCGCCCCTCAACACGAGCCCACTCTTGTGGATTGTCGATATTTGCAATCGCCTCGTTTTCCGCTAAATCATCGCGCACAGCTCGCAACAGATGATCAGTTTGCAACCCGTGTTGTCCAGAACTTAAATAGTCTTTAATCGCATATTTCTTCGCGCGTTCAACGATTCCGGCAAGCATTGCACCGGAAACTAGGTGGTGGGCATACAGTGTTTGAGTACGGCCATCACGGTACGTCACATCAACGAAGGCGTTGTGCGGTTCTTGTGCCCATAACGCATTCGCCGTCGTTTCAATCATGGCACGTAGCGCATTGTCAATATTGCCGTAACGCTCAATTTCTACGGAATGTACCGGGACTGTTGGGACGAGATATTTGCTTAGAATATCGATAGCTCCCGCGTAATCTGGGCGTGAAATATGAATTTTGATGTCCAGGCGACCTGGGCGCAAGATCGCGGGATCAATCATATCTTGGCGATTCGAGGCGCCAATGATAATGACGTTGTCTAGTTGTTCCACGCCGTCGATTTCTGCCAAAAGCTGGGGCACAATCGTGGTTTCGACGTCGGAAGACAATCCCGAGCCACGGGTGCGGAACAATGCTTCCATTTCGTCGAAGAAAATGACAACCGGAATTCCAGAAGATGCTTTCTTGCGAGCACGTTCGAAAATATCTCGGATTTGGCGTTCAGTTTGGCCGACGAATTTATCGAGTAATTGTGGGCCTTTGATGTTGAGGAAATAGGCTTGCTCTTCACCGAACATCTTCGATAATGACGTTGCGACCGCGCGAGCGATGAGTGTTTTACCAACGCCCGGTGGCCCGTAGAGCAGCACCCCTTTAGGCGGTTTGAGTCCGTGGTCGCGGTACAACTGTGGATGAAGGAAGGGTAATTCGATCGAGTCGCGCAGCTCTTCGATTTGAGGAGCCAGGCCACCGATATCTTCATAGGAGACGTTGGGTGTTTCTTCGAGAAGAAGCTGATCAACATCTGGTTGGGAAACTGTTTCCAGAGCGAAGCCATGGCCAAGATCAGCAAGAACTAGATCCCCCGCACGCAGGTGTGTATGTCTTAATTTTCCGGATAATCGTAGGATCCGATTTTCCCCACCAACAGCGCTAACGGCTATCCGATGCGGATCGATAACGTGGTCGACTGTCACAACGTGACCTGTTGAACTATACGTTCCAGTACCAACGAGAACCTGATGCTCGTTGAGTAATACTTCTTGTCCTGCACCAATGGAGTCAAGGGAAATCCATGCGGCGGCGCTCACTTGAAGTAGCCTGGTGCCTTGGATGACGTAAGCACTATGTTCGGAATGATTTGCCTGGACGAAAATCGCATAACTATTTGGCGGTTTCGATAAGGAATCGAGGTGTGTGCTCAGTTCCTTAATACGATCACGGGCAGTGCTTAGTGCCTTGCTCAGTTCACGATTTTGTTGAGCCAAAGCTCGAAGATCAGGTTCTTGGTGTGTCATTAATTGCTTCTAGTCGTTGTTTTCGGTTTCTCGCTGGTGGCGACGCTCGAGTCGTTTCGCCGCGGCACGAGCCTGAGATTCAGATTCGAGTTGCGCATTCATTGCAACGGAATTTTCTCCCATCTCAGATGTACCAGAAATCTCCACATCGGCGCGATGAGCTACGTCACGACGAACCTTCCGTAACTTTTTCACCGAAATGGCTCGCTCGTGAAGTTCTTGTGTTTCCCACGCCAAAGGCTGGGAATGTGCGGCTGGAGCTGGACGCTTAGTTGGCACCAGCGGTGTAGAACCGCGCCCGATTCGTCGAGCGACGACGAGGAAGCCAGTATGGGCTACCATGCGGTGATCAGGTCGGACAGCTAGACCATCTAGATGCCATGTTCGAACCATGGTTTCTGAGGCCTGCGGCTCAGTGAACGCTTGCGAAGAACGAAGATCCTCGACGAACCGTGACATCTGAGTAGTTGTGGCAACATAGCCGATAATTACGCCGCCAGAACGTAGCGCATGCGCGGCCGAATCAATGTTTTCCCACGGTGCCAACATATCTAACACCACCGTATCGATGGAGCCGGCTTCCATTTCATCTAAAACCGTATCGAGATCTCCAAGGCGGATATCCCACGGTGGCAAATGCGGGCCGAACCAGGATTCAACATTAGCCCGTGCAATTTCGGCAAACTCGGGCCGGCGTTCTACTGACGTCAAATGCCCTTCCATGCCAATCGCTGACAATAGTGACAACGCCAACGCGCCAGATCCAAGACCAGCTTCAACTACGCGAGCACCGGGGAAAATGTCTGCCTGCTGAACGATTTGTCCGGCATCTTTGGGATAGACAACCGTTGCGCCACGAGGCATTGATAGCACATAGTCATTGACTAACGGGCGTAACGCGAGAAGCCGATGCCCAGAAGAGGTATCAAGTACGGTTCCTTCATCTTTGCCAATGAGATCGCGATGATGGAAGCTACCTCGCTGGGACTGAAAGTAGCCGTCTTGAGTGAGCATGACGGTATATTTACGATTTTTTGTGTCAGTGAGTTGGACACGTTCACCGGCACGGAACGGCCCCCGACGGCGCTCGGCGCCCAAAGGATGAGGATAATTAGTCACTCCTTAATCCTACGGGAGCACTGTGCTTTCGTGCAGTGGTAAAACTGTGGGATGTATCGATTATTCAGACAGTGAAACATGTTAGTGTGCTACGAAAAGTTGTGGGCGGGTCACGGTAGAATGACACCATGCCCACAACACATGCTGCCCTATCGCCTTCACGTGCGTCTGATTTTCGTTCCTGCCCGTTGAAGTTTCGTTTTCGGGTGATCGATAAGCTTTCTGAACCACCTTCTGTTGAAGCCTTGCGGGGAACAATCGTCCATGCTGTGCTTGAACATCTTTTCGATCGTCCAGCCAGTGACCGCAACGAACTCAACGCACAAGATTCGCTCATTCCTACCTGGGAGGAACACCTCAAAAAATCGCCTACCGATAGTGAACTCTTTACTGATTCTACGCAATTATCGACTTGGCTGGAATCTGCCCGGCCACTGATTTCTGCGTACTTCAATCTCGAAAACCCGCAATATCTCCAGCCTTCTGGCCGCGAACAATTTGTTAATGCGATATTACCTTCTGGGCTCGCTATCCGTGGCATCATTGACCGTATCGATACTGCACCTAATGGTGCAGTGCGAGTTGTAGACTACAAGACCGGTAAGTCACCTGCGCCGCGCTATCAAGCCGGGGCAATATTCCAGATGCGTTTTTACGCCACCGCCCTATTTTACTCTGCCGGGAAACTTCCGCAACGCACTCAACTCCTTTATCTCAAAGATCAGCGAGTACTCACCTACGATCCGGTTCAAGCAGATGTTTCTACTACCACGTCGGAATTAAACCATTTGTGGTCAGCTATTCGCGCCCGAATTGACACCGGGAATTTCGAAGCGAAAAAAGGGCCACTGTGCAACTGGTGTCATTTTTCATCCCTGTGCCCTGCTTTCGGTAACGTCGCTCCCGAAATAGACGAAAATGGCATCACGGCTTTGCTTACTGCCGAGCGGCCATCAACTGATGCAAATCTGCAACCGAAAGATCTTCCAACGAATCAACAATAACGAGGTTGTCTAGGTCTGGAATAGGAACCTGGAACGGAATTGCAACAGTGAGAGCACCTGAAGCATGAGCCGAACGCACCCCAGGTTGGGAATCTTCAAAGGCGATACACGAGGTGATCTCCACACCAAGTTTTTGTGCCGCTAGGCGATACGGATAGGGATCGGGCTTGCCCTTCCCAGAGGGCAGCATATCTCCAGTAACGGCAACACTAAGCGTACCTGCTGGTGCAGCTTCTAACGCCAATTGAGCAAACTCAGAAAACGACGACGTTACCAACGCCGTAGGTATTCCTGCTTCGCCGAGCGACGTAAGTAGCTCTCGAGCTCCCGGGCGCCACGGCATACCGTGAGTTTTGGCTTGATGAACAACTTCTTCGATCAACATCTGGGCAAGTTCATCAATACCAAGTGCTAGATCGAGGCGCTCAATAATCAACCGGCACGAATCTTCGATCGCTCTGCCGATCAGGTCGTTTTGATCGCCGTCGTTCCAAGGTTTGCCGTAGCGGGCAAACACCGCCTTTTCGGCTTCAAACCATAGGATCTCGGAATCTGTCAGCGTACCATCCATATCGAATAGTGCAGCAGCAATCGACATAGTCAAACTCCTTAGTAGACGTTCAAGATACCTTGGCTGAGCAAAACTACGACAACCAACGCAAGTACCAAACGATACACGACAAACGGACGATATGAATTAGTTTCCACTAGGCGCAAGAACCATACGATCACCCCATAGCCGACGATGAATGCGGTTAAAGTGGCGATGAACAGTGGCAGTGCGCCAACTTCTGGTCCGGTTCCGTCATCGGAGAACAACCGATAAAAACCCGAACCGAGAATTGCGGGAATTGCTAGTAAGAATGAGACTCGAGCGGCTGCGCTACGAGTATAACCGAGCAACAAACCTATCGTGATTGTTCCACCTGATCGCGACACCCCTGGAATCAATGCCATGGATTGCGCAAAGCCAAGCAATACACCATCGCGTATCGTCATCTCCTCTAACGCTAAAGTCCGACGCGAAATACGATCCGCGATACCGAGAAAAATCGCGAAAATTGCCAGCATCGCAGCTGTGATGTACATGTTGCGAAAGACCGAATCGATCGCATCTTCAAGCAACAAGCCAAGGACGACGATCGGAAGGGTCCCTAAAATAACTATCCAGCCCAAGCGAACATCAGGATGCGACAGTGGCAGGCGATTTTTCCGCTGCCCAAATGGCAACCCGGCAAACCAAGCGGTGATAATCCGCACGATATCTTTCCAGAAATAGAGCACCACGGCTGCCTCGGTGCCGATTTGCGTTACGGCCGTAAACGTCACTCCCGGATCACCCAATCCGGGAAAGAGATCGCCCACGATCCGCAGGTGCGCCGAGGATGAAATTGGCAAGAACTCTGTTAGTCCTTGTACGATACCTAGAATAATTGCTTCAAATATTCCCACGTGTCCAGAGTACCGCTCATCGCTAAATTCTATTAGGCTGACACATGTGAAGAATAACAAGGTTGGCAAATCTGGGTTACGCGTCGGGCATATCGGACTCGGTACCCTTACATGGGGACGAGATACCGAATATGAAGATGCGGCACGCATGACTCAAACGTTACTCGACTACGGCGGGAACCTCATCGACGTCTCCCCGTTATACGGTGAAGGTTTGGCAGTGGGCGTACTAGGTAAAATTCTTGCCGGTGGCACGCCACGCTCGGATCTTGTTATCTCCGTTCACCTCGGGCTTACAGTAAAGAACAATCACGTCATTCACGACGCTTCACGTAGTGGACTTTTAACTTCTCTCGATAACCTGTTGGAGGATCTGGGAACTGATCACGTCGATATTGTCTCTCTTGCTGCACCGACTGCAGATGTGCCGCTACGTGAGCTTATTGACACGTTAGCGTCTATGGTTAATGCCGGTAAGGCACGCTATATCGGCCTAGCAAACCATCCGGCCTGGGAAATTGCTCGCATCAGTCAATATTTATCTGATATGCATCTTCCGGAACTTACCAGTATCAACGTTGATTATTCGTTACTCAATCGCGCAATTGACGACGACGTTGTTGCAGTCGCCCAAGCGTTTGAGCTAGGCATTATTGCTCAATCGCCACTTGCTGGGGGTGTCTTGACCGGTAAATATCGAAATACCATTCCAGCTACGTCACGCGCTGCTACAGAACATTTATCGGCTACTGTAAGCCGTTACCTTGATGCTGATTCACGCAGACTAGTGGAGGCGGTTGTCAAGGCGGCAGATGGGCTGGGCCGAACGCCTTCTGATGTCTCCTTAGCCTGGCTTCTCCACCGCCCACATGTCGCCAGTGTTTTATTAGGAGCGCGTACTGCAGCCCAATTTGACCAGCTCTTGGCTACTAATTTGGATCCACTTCCTCAGCAGGTATCCGATGTGCTTGACGAAGTAACCGCCTAGCTCAGTATCGTTTTAAAACTCTAGATTTCTTCGTCGTCTTCATCTTCGTCGTCATAGAAATCATCATCGTCAACATCTTCGTCGTCGTCAATGTCTTCGTCATCATCATCGACGTCTTCGTCGTCGTCAAACTCATCCTCGTCGAATTCATCCTCATCATCAAAGGTATCGAAAGGCGCCTCGATTCCGTAATGGGTGAAAAGAGAATCGTCATAAACAATATATGCATCAGTAAGCTTTTGGGCGCGACGCAAAACTTCCGGTGCATCAGCATCCTGATAAGTCAGGGCAGCACTATGAAACTCTTCAAGAGCGTAACGTAATTTTTCGTATGCGAGACGGGGATCAGTAGCCATAGCTCAAGACTATCGTGGTTCGAAAGAATAACAAACCTTAAGCGAGAAAATTCCGGAAATTACTCTCGACAGCGATGCGATGTTGCGCAGATAAAACGCAATCAAACCAAAATTCTTCCGCAAGCATCGCTTGAGCGACAAGCATTTTGATACCCGAAACCGTTTGCGCACCAGCACTGCGGGCTTCACGCAACAAAAGCGTATCTTCAGGCCAATACACTGCATCGACAATCACGTGGTGTTCGCTAAGCCATTGCGAAGGTATCGGAGATAGCTCAGTAAGAGCTGGAGCCATACCTACCGGAGTACAGTTGACGATAACGTCTGCATTAGCGATAGCAGCTGGACTACTGCCACCTGCTTCTAAGGGCACAACGTCTATCGTTGAACTATTGAGTGGATCTGCAGCGATCTGCCCAGCGTGACGATAAGCCCGCTCCAGCCCTGGCCCTGGGCGGTTTAACAATGTTATCTGGGCAATTCCAGCCCGAGAAGCAGCAACCACAGCTGCTGCTCCAGCCCCTCCTGAACCCAGAATCGCCAGTTTAATATGGTCAAGGTCAATTCCCAGATCGCGCAGTGGTTGAAGTATGCCATCGCCGTCAGTTGAATGACCGATTCGCTTCCCATCGGTGAACAAAACGGTATTAACTGAATGAGAAAGGCGTGCACTAGGCGTCAGGTCATCCAGCAACGCCACGATTGATTGTTTTAACGGCATTGTAACGTTCAAGCCATGAAAACCGGCGTCTTGGCATTGATCTAACCGCAATCGAAGTTCATCGAGGTCTGTTGGCAGTAATTCATAGCTACCGTCAATCCCCAAGCACTCAAACGAAGCATGATGAATAGCAGGAGATAACGAATGCGAGATCGGAGAACCAATAAGTCCACAACGGTATTGAGGCTGGAGTGATTGTTTGGGCAGCATTGGATTATCTCCATACCGTGAGGTGGGCTATGCCGGTAGATAAATGAGAATCCCGTTTGATACATCAAACGGGATTCTCAGTGCGCGGAGGGGGACTTGAACCCCCACCCACTATACGTGGACTAGCACCTCAAGCTAGCGCGTCTGCCTATTCCGCCACCCGCGCAGGTGGTTGAATCGCTACTCAATAAAAGTATCGCTTCAAGCAACGGATAAAAATTTATCATCTATGTTGCGTATTTGCCAAATCCACGTAACGCATTTTGATGTGATCTGAAATACCATTGCATTTTCTTTCTTGTAGCACAATAATTTGAGGAGCCGTATAGTCTGGATTTATGACTATTGAATCGATTCCCGATGCTCGTAATCCCGAAACGTTGGTGCGCCAGTTTCACGAGATTTACCATCTACCCGCTCCCGATGATGGACCAAGCGCTGACCGTGAGCGCATCCATATGCGCCTGGCGTTAGTTGCCGAAGAGTTTGCAGAACTTGTTGGTGCAGCCTATGGCAAACAAGCACGGTCAATAATTGAAAAATCTTGGCATGAGGCGCGTGCATCTGATGATAAAACGCGCGATACCATCGAAGTTGCAGATGCCCTCGGTGATCTCATTTACGTTATATACGGGATGGCGCTCGAGCTCGATATACCGCTAACTGACGTGCTTCATGAAATACATGCGTCGAACTTATCTAAGCTCGATGCCGAGGGTAACCCTATCTATCGTGAAGATGGGAAAGTCTTAAAAGGACCACATTATTTCAGGCCTGATATTGCAAAAGTCCTAGGGATAGCACCAAAGCAATAATACCGATCTGTTCTTGATAGTGCTGATCTATCTAGCAACTGTTTCACGGCATTTGCGCTATACAACGGTATAGGCAAATGCCGTGACTCATTTATTGTGGCAAGTTCGTCGTATTTTGTTGCGGTACAACCACCGTATCTTGATACGGCATATTCGCAGTGGCTGGTTGTACGGTAGTCGTCGTGCTTGGTATGTGCGACGGCGATGTTGGCGAGAATTTTCGCTGTTGAATCCCAGCGATAAAAATACTTATTCCAGATAGAGTCTGTAATGTTGCGCCAATGGCAATAAACCCTAATCCTAAACCAACACCTGCTCCAAGAGCGTAAGCATCTTGGATGTGCGGATCGTAATGATAAACAACAATAAACACGATTGCGTATGATCCACAGGCTAAGATGCCTGCCATGATTATCGCCAAACGGTTAAAGGTTTTCCATGCCATAACAGCTATTGCAGCTAGTACCAGTGCGAGAATGCTCAGCACTGCAAGCACCCAGCCCATCACAGGAACTTCAATAAGATGAGTGAAGAAATATGATCCATCAATGCTCTGCCCAGCCACGGTAACTATTGAGTTATCAGGTAGTGACAAAAACGGTAAGAATAATCCAATCAGCGCACTAAGAGCGCCGAGGATCCCAAGAATTGCCCCATAGATAATAAAACCAGGTGTGGATTGTGGTTGAGAATATGGCTTAGAAGTAGAGGTCTGCACACTCATTTATTATCGCCTTCTTCGGTAATAATTTCGGCATCTTCAATATCTTCTTCAAGCGTAGCTTGGACGATCTTTGCCGCTAACTCATCAATATGTTTATCGATGCTCTTGCGCATCTTTTTCTTCTCTGCGCGTTCTAATTGATTAAGAACCGGCAAAACCTTAGCAATATTTTCAAGTTCGTCACGCCATTGCGCAGCCTTCTGTGCCTTATCCACACTATTGGCAGAACCGTAGAGGTAGGCAGTTTGTTCCCGCAAAACACTCACTCGTTCAGTAAGCTGCTTATATGCTCGGCCTTGCCCCACTGTTAGCACAGAGAGCCTACCTTTGATAATCTGCAAATATTCCGGGTTATCACGGATTAACTGCCGGATTTGTGGCCCATAATTTTGCACAATCTTGATTGCAGTTGGCCCAATGACTACTGCCAGACGAATAAGACTTCTAAACTTGCCCATGTATTCCACCTTTCTGCCTCAATGCTATCGTAAAGATGCTCATCATTGGTATTACGGTTATCGAACTATTTATCGAAAATCTCGCGAACTAAGCACAAGTGAGTGATCGACTCGTTCAATTCCATCAGCGATAAAATTTACTGCTCCATCATGCTTTTCAATAACCCCACGAACTATCACGATATTATTTTGCGTTGCATGGCGAAAACGTTTCCACATCCCTGCAGAGCACACGATATTCATCATTCCACTCTCATCTTCTAAAGATAAAAAAGTCATACCGCGAGCAGTGTGTGGCCGCTGCCGATGCGTGATACATCCAGCAATTTTGATACGCTCACCCACCTCGTGGGCAAAAGCTTGTTCAATTGTGAGTATCTTAGTATCACGAAGATACGGACGAAGAAACTCTAACGGATGATTAAACGGAGTAATACCCGTTGAATAAAGATCTGCTTTATGGGCTTCGAAATGAGTCATTTCCGTTAGACCATCAGTTTTTACTTCCACTTCAGTTCCCGGGATAACAGGCTGGTACCACTGATGCGTTAATGTGTGAGTCACTCCAATGTGTTGTGCCGCCCATATTCCACTACGCCGCGTAACTCCCAAACCTTCTAATGCACCGGCGGTCGATAAGAGTTGAATATGTTTTGCTGATAGGTGCGCACGTTGCACAAGATCATTAATATTGGCAAATGGTTTATCTACTCGCGCCTGATAAATACGTTCCGCAACGCCTCCGAGCCCCGAAATATGCTCAAGGCCAAGACGAATAGCAGTATCTGGATGCCGATCAACAAGTCGCATTCGAGCACTATTTCCTACTGCTAACTCCCCCACGAATTCCTGCACAGATGTTTTAACCTCGGAAGCAGTAACATCAACTGGCAAAAGATTAATGCCATGTAATCGCGCATCAGCAATAAGTGACTGTGGCGAATAAAATCCCATCGGTTGTGAACGTAGTAATGCCATATAGAAATGTTCTGGATAATGCACCTTTAGCCATGCACTTGCATAAACAAGATAAGCGAATGAAAATGCGTGTGATTCTGGAAATCCGAAATCTGCAAACGCGTCCAATTTATGGAAAATTTCTTCAGCCGTATCCACCTCGATGCCTCGTTGCCGCATTCCACTCATAAGCTGAGCATGCAATCGTGCAATACGTTCATGGCTACGTTGCGAACTCATTGCTTTACGCAACTGATCTGCTTGTGCCGGCGTAAATCCGGCTGCATCAATAGCAATTCGCATAAGTTGTTCTTGGAACAGTGGCACCCCAAGAGTTTTTTCTAAAGCTGGTTTAAGTAACGGATGCGCATATGTTACGCGCTCCCTTCCTCGCCGTCGAGAAATATAAGGATGAACGCTACCTCCCTGAATTGGTCCGGGACGCACGAGCGCAACTTCAATAACAATGTCATAAAACGTTCGTGGCCGAAGTCGCGGCAATGTTGCCATTTGAGCACGCGACTCAACTTGAAATACCCCGACGGTATCTGCGGCACATAGTAAGTCATATACTCGTGAATCATCTTGAGCAATATTGTGTAAGCCAACCGGCTTGCCATCACACCCCAGCACTCCTTGTTGCTGGATATGTGTAAATGCAATCCGCAACGCACTCAGCATTCCCAGCCCAAGAAGGTCAAACTTGACCAGTCCACTATCTGCGCAATCTTCCTTGTCCCACTGCAGTACCGTATGCCCTTCTTTACTTGCCCATCCCACCGGACAAACATCGATCACCGGCCGATCACACAAAACCATACCGCCAGCATGAATTCCTAGATGACGCGGTAGATTTTGCATCTTATCTGCGATAGATGAAACATTGCTCGGAATATCTACTATCGGTTCATGGCGCTCTTTTCCATGTATCCATGCATTAATCTCATGTGGTTGATAACCAAAAGCTCGTGCGCTATCGCGTAATGCAGAGCGAGCTCTATAGGTAATAACATTGGCTACTTGAGCTGCATTTGTTCGCCCATATCGTTGATAAACATGTTGGATGACTCGCTCACGCTGGCCCGCTTCGATGTCCAGATCGATGTCAGGTGCTTCTTTGCGGTCTGGCGAAAGAAAACGTTCGAATAGCATTTTATGCCGTACCGCATCTACAGCAGTTATCCCTAACGCAAAACATACTGCCGAATTAGCTGCAGATCCACGCCCTTGGCACCATATCCCCTCGCGATGACAAAATGAAACTATTTCTTCCACAATAAGAAAATAACCAGCAAAACCAAGATTGTTGATGATCTCTAGTTCGTGATCGATAAGTTCCCATGCCTGCCTTGCACGTTCTTTACTCCCATAGCGTTCATAGGCACCTCGGCTCACCAACTCTCGCAGCCACGTTTGTTCCGTATATCCATCTGGTACCGGAAAAGGCGGAAGACGCGGAGCGATTAACTCAAAATCAAACGCACATTCAGCTCCTAGTTGTGCCGCATGCTCAACTGCCTGCGGAAAATCTCGATGCAATATCGTCATTTCCTTTGCTGAACGTAAAACTGTTGGCCACGGTGGTAGCAGCGGACGAACATCGGCTAGTGTGCTATTTTTTCGAGTCGCGAACAAAACATCTGCAAGAGGTTTTTCACTTTCGGTTGCCATATGCACATCTCCAGTTGCAATGCACACAATTCCTGCACGATCTGCAACCTGTTTTAATGCTGCTCGTCGCTCACGATCATACGGATCACCGTATGCGGATAATTCCATAACCGTATTTTCTTGCCCGAACCGTTCAATAAGATCGATAAGTGCGCCATACGCACTATCTAGCGCCCATAGTCCAGATTCCTTCTCCAAGGCCTGCCGCACCTGGCTGTGCGATCCGCCGGTCACGACATACCATAAGTTATCACTAGCTGACGCCAAAGACTCCATATCATAGTGCGCCTGCCCTTTTTTCCCAGAGGCCAACAATGCGCTACCTATTTCATGGGATAGTTTGTGATATCCACGCGGATTTTTAGTCAAAATAAGTAGCTGGGAACTATCGTGGATAAACTTTAGCTCCGATCCAATCACAGTAGAGATACCGTGATCACGCGCAGCCCGAGTAAACCGAACGACGCCGGGAAATCCGTCAAAATCTGTTATCGCTAACGCAGATAATTCTAGTTGCGCTGCTCGGTGAACAAGATCTTCTGGCTGCGATGCTCCGGTGAGAAACGAGTAGCTCGAATGAGCATGGAGCTCAGCATACAAACTATTCATAGATTCCTTCTACCCACCATTTTCCATCTTGTCGATAACTCAAAAAGGCAATACCATCGCATACGAATTGCGACCATGCTCGGTAATAATGTTGCTCTGCACTCCACCAGCCTTCGGTATGCAACCATGGTCCGGCAATCTTTATTACTGAGTATTTACGGTTTCGAAAATAAATTGCAATGCCGTCTACTAACTCGCATTTTCCACTGCATACGATCATTGCCTCCTTGCTAACAGCGCATGGGGCACCGCATCGACATACACAAGAAATTTCTTCAGGTTTTTCAAGTATGACTGCTGGCCATGGGCGCGGGAGTTCGCCACTCCACTGGCAATTTTTCGCCACTTTCGTGTGCGTTCCCCACTGCTGAATTCCATAGGCTTGGCGTGGGTAGCGCCCGCCAAGATATCTTCCAATCTGTACCCCGCTATCACCTATCAAGCTACGCACTCGATCAATTACTCGTTGAACGTTACGATGTTCTTCACCTTCGTCACCCCATAATGTTTGTTGTGCTAATCCAGATGGTCGAAAATTGTAGGCAGTAATAACTATCTGAGTAATACCCACACCATCATTATCTGGCGTGGTATCTACATCGCGTAGTTGACCTAGCCATGCCGTTAATTGCCAGCGTATGCGCTGAGATATACCTTTAATATCGATACTTTCCATCGACCATATTTGTTCTTTTTCTACTCCATCACTGAGGGTGATCCGCACGAGTAAATCATCTGCCATGACGTTTCGATACCTGAGTTTTTCTGCCATATCAAAGGCAAGAGATTGACCTAGAAAAGCAATATGATCGAGATGCGAAACTGGTGTATCTAACACGCGCTCAATAGTTTCACTTTCTGGCGCATGGAAATATGGTGGACAAGGATCGCTTCCTTCTAAAAGTTGGAGAATCTCTACACCGGTTTTACCGAATCGTGCTATAAAATTTTGACGTGGAATTTGGCGAATATCGCCAAGCGATCTATACCCCAAAAGTTGAGCTAACTCAACAAATTCTCGCATTCGTTGATACTTTTCGCGTGGGAAATATGGTTGAATGATTCTTTCTATTGGCAGGTGATCAACCACATCTTCTATGTTCTGAGTTGCGCTATCTTGCCAACTAGCAGCAACAGCTGCGAAAACCCCAGGAGCGAAACCGATATGAGCTTCGAAGTCCACTCCCGCGATATCGCCAATAAGTTGCTCTGCTAGGGTGGAGCAGTCAACTGTTGCCGAGCATGGGAAAACGATAAGCCCCGGTTGAACAAGTGCGCAATGTAGAACATGGCGTTGCACGATTTCACATATTTCGTCACTGAGTCGATTACTAAGTGACATATTTTCTGCGATCACCGTTACCGATGATTGTGCGCTTGCTCTGTGACGCGACATACCCACATGAACATTAAGTAGCTGCGCCGGTTGGTTAACTGCGATAACCTCTTGGTTACGGACAACTGCTACCGCAGCTAGAAGATCGCAATTTTTCTCGTGCATTGCCACCGCGATATCCCATTGCGGAATCCACACTGCTCCATATATCACGCTCCACACCACCCTTTTTTAGAAAAATTCACGCATGTGCTACCTGCACGCGACGTAATCTCGTAATCGATGCCGCAAATAGGACCAATCTCAGTTATCCCGGTAGCTTCCCGTAAAACGCTTCCATGAATCTCACGTATCGTGGCGTCAATGTGTTGACTACTGCCCTGCCATGATCCCCAGCTCACAACTACGCATCGGCGCGAGCGTGCTTTTCTCTCCAACGTTCGCTGATACTTTTTAGGAACAAGAGAACTGGACACGATAACAACCGAACATCCGTCAATCAAACTTGAAAGAACTGCGTTTAGCTCATGTTTGACATCGGTAATCGCAATACATTTTTCAGTCCGAATTCCACTTTTTAGTGCAACATCCCAACTCCATTCCGGAATCCCAACATGAGCCACCCAACCACCGTACTCAGCGATTATTCCCCCAACTAACATGCACACTGCTAATGAACCCGATAATTCAATGACGCTTCCGTAGTTAATGCCATGCGGGAACACTGCTGATAAGTAGTGCGGAACTCGGTAGACTGATTCGTCATTATCGTAGGGAGTTACTGACCGTACTCCAGTATGAATCTCCGCTTGCTTCAACACATCGCGCGCCAAGGCTAGCCGGTTGGGCATCTCATCCCCCTTTCGAACATCTGTTCGATATACTATCGCGAATCTCCCACATAAAACCATTGACGTTTTTGCGATATTCTTAAGAGATGTTAAATTTCGTTTTTCATGAGCCAAAAATTCCTGGAAATACCGGCAATGCCATCCGCTTAGCCGCCTGCACCGGCGCTCGTTTGCACCTAATTGAGCCATTAGCTTTCAATTTCGACGACGCACATCTGCGTCGTGCCGGATTGGACTACCACGATTTAGCCGACCTCGTCATACACCCAAATTGGGAGGCAACAAAAGCCTATTTTGGCGAGAATTGCCGAGTATTTGCCTTCACATCACATACTGAAAATAACTATGCCGATGAACGTTATCGCGATGGCGATGTGCTACTTTTTGGCGCCGAACCCACCGGACTGCCAGATGACGTACTCAACGATCCATATCTAACCAAGCACCTAAGAATCCCTATGCTTGCAGGCCGACGGTCGCTTAACTTAGCTAATAGTGCTTCCATTGCACTCTACGAAGCCTGGCGTCAGCTCGGATTTAATGCCGCTGCACCAATTTCATAACACAAAACATCATCCTGTTAAAAAACTCACTAACCCATGCCGGGTATACCCCCCTGACTTTTGCCGGGTATACCTCAATGCTAGAAACATGATTGAACATTCATACGCAGAACGCATTTTAGGAACAATTCTCGGCAAGACTTTAGTCGCCCGTCGCAAAGAACTAGGCATGACTCAAGAAGAGGTCGCCCACAAGGCACAGATTAACCGAGAACACTACCAGCAAATGGAATACGGCCGATCAGATCGTAAACGCAATTCTCCACTCAATCCGAAACTCGGCACGCTTATACGGCTTGCAAATGCATTACGGATGCCAGTAGAAGAATTGTTACGCGATGCTATCGCAGCCTATGAGGAAGCTAAAAAGCACGAAGACCTATACTAACGAACCCGCAACTCCCACGCGGCAACAGCTCCAGCAGCGGCAACGTTTAACGAATCAACTCCGCCTGCCATGGGGATGACCACCGCGTGATCCGAATGGGCGATCGTCGCATTGCTTAAGCCATCTCCTTCAGTTCCTAAGATAAGAGCAACTTTGGAATCCGGAGCACTGACTTCAGGTAACTGTGCGAACTGGTCGAGCGTTAGCGCATCCTCACGCAAAGCAAGGGAAGCCGTGATCCAGCCACGCTCTTTCAAAATCTGCATTGAGCGTGGCCAGTGATCAATGCGGGTCCATGGCACTTGGAAAACTGTACCCATCGATACTCGCACCGCGCGTCGATACAATGGGTCAGATGCGGAATCGGTCAATAACACCGCGTCAAATCCAAGTGCGGCTATTGATCGGAACACTGCACCAACATTTGTGTGATTAACAAGGTTTTCTAAAACAACGATACGACGTGCAGAACTATGTGCGCCGATAAGACTATCGAGTGCTGGTAACGGCGGTCTGTTCATCGATGCTAAAGCCCCTCGGTGGACATGAAAACCGGTCAGCTCTTCAATAAGTTCCTCGCTGGCAACATATACTGCAACTGCGCCACCGTCACGAGCTCCAGTCGCCTTTTCAATAATAGGCTGTAGGGGTTGGAGCCACCGCTCAGACATAATAAACGAGCGTGGCATATGACCGGCATTAATCGCGCGTGCAATAACTTTATCGCCTTCGGCGATATACAACCCACGTTCAGCTTCAAGGCTTTTACGCAACGCCACATCTGTTAACGACGTATAGTCGTTTAACCGGGGATCTTCTAAAGATTCTAACTCGATAATCACAGCCTCTAGTGTACAAAAGACTCCCCACCACAATCAGTATGCGGTGGGGAGTCTTCTATCTCAAAACTGGTGGACGGCACTCAAAGGTTAACGCCCAGATTCTTCGACTACCTCATTTGCCCGATCTGCCTCGCCCTTAGCATCAGCAAGTGCATCTTCGGTGTTTTGCAAATTCGTTTCAGCTAACGAGGAAGCAAATTCGGCATCGTCAAGCCCGCTGAAATCAACTTTGACATCGTCATCACCTTTTCCGGCAAATCCTGCGGTGACGGCGTTGAGCGCGGCAGTGAGTTCGGTTGGCACAATCCATAGCTTCGACGACGAAGACTCAGCAATTTGCGGCAACATCTTCAAGTATTCGTACGAGAGCAACTTCGGATCGGCATTGCCGCGATGAATAGCATCGAAAACTTGGAGAATAGCACGCGATTCGCCTTGAGCTTCAAGAATAGCTGCCTGTGCTTGGCCTTCAGCTCGCAGAATTTGTGACTGCTTTTCACCTTCAGCTGTCAAAATTGCTGACTGCTTAATACCTTCGGCAGTCAAAATAGCTGCACGACGATCACGTTCGGCTTTCATTTGCTGTTCCATAGCAGATTGGACCGTAGCAGGCGGATCAATTGCTTTTAGTTCAACTCGTGAAACACGAATTCCCCATCGGCCAGTAGCCTCATCGAGTACACCACGAAGTTGCCCATTAATTTGGTCACGGCCAGTTAAGGCTTGCTCCATATCCATCGAGCCGATGATATTACGGAGGGTAGTTACTGCCAGTTGCTCGATTGCCGCCATCGGATTAGCAATTTCGTAGGTAGCAGCTTCTGGTTGAGTGACCTGGTAGTAGATGACGGTATCAATATTTACGACGATATTATCGGAAGTGATAACCGGCTGGGGAGGAAATGGAACAACTTGTTCGCGCATATCGATGCGCTGGCGCACCGAATCAATAAACGGAACTAAGAAATGTAGCCCAGGCTTGAGCGTCTTGTGGTATTTACCAAGCCGTTCAATAATAACGGTATATCCTTGATGGACCTGGATCACTGCCCGCCATATTGCTACAAAAATAAATAGTGCAACTAAGGCGAGAACAGCGAGAAGAATAATAGATGAAATCGCAATTGTTTCCATTATCGATTCGCCTTTCTATAAAAATTTATGCGGGTACGACGACGACTTGTGCGCCTTGAACTGCGGTAATTACTACTGTTGTGCCTGCTTCAATAGGCTCATGTGAGCTTACTGCACTCCAGGTATCGCCACCTATTTTTACTTGGCCACTGGTCGCATCAACGCGAGTAAGAGCTGTTGCGTTTTGCCCGGTTAATGCGTACACATTTGATTCATTGTTAGATGAATTGTTGATATGGCGACGAACCCACGGACGAACGAGAATAAGTAGAACTGTAGATACCACAGCAAAGGCAATGACTTGAACAACAAGTCCGGCCCCTAACGCAGAACTTAGGGTAGCAACAAGCGCGCCACCTGCAACCATTGTGAACGTAAAATCCACGGTCAGCATTTCTAAAATTAGCAAGACAACGAAAATACTTGCCCAAATTCCCCAAGCCATTTTTGCCCTTTCTTCGGACATACTGTTACATTAAGTTTACCAAACGCAACGAAGGATACCAATAACATCCTCAACGGCAACTTAACGGCGCACACTTGCAAAATATCGCCCATTGGCGTGACTGAGCTGTGCTGGTAGTCCAAAAAGTTCAGAGATATTGGCTTCCGTAATAACTGAAGGAATCTCTCCGGCAGCAAAAACACGTCCGTCTTTAACAAGGAGGGCATGAGTGAAACCTTGCGGGATTTCTTCAACGTGGTGAGTTACCATCACCATCACAGGTGAATAAGGTGCCCGAGCAAGATCTTCTAACGTCACAATGAGCTGTTCTCGGCCACCGAAATCTAGGCCGGCTAACGGCTCATCGAGAATGAGTATTTCCGGATCTGGCATAAGTGCACGGGCAATACCAACGCGCTTTCGCTCTCCAGAAGAGATACGCGCAAATCCCCGCTCAGCTAACGATTCTACGCCAAGTGTTGCTAACAAGCCACGGGCGCGATCACTATCTTCGGCGTCGTAGTCTTCAGTCCACGTTGCGCTACGTCCATAGGCGGCCGTGCGAACGACGTCGAGAACTTTTTCTCGACCAGAAATGCGCGCGTCAATCCCGGCAGAAGCCACCCCAACCATCGACTTAAGTTCGCGCAAATCCGTATCAGTAGTTGTTTCTCCTATAATTTCCACTGTTCCGGTCGTGGGCAGTGACCAGCCAGAAATGAGTGAAACGAGCGTTGTTTTACCTGCTCCATTTGGCCCAAGTATCACCCAATGCTCACCTTCGTTAACGTGCCACGAAACATCAGACAGGATAGACGCCTGGTCACGCACAACAGAAACGTTATTTACCTTTAACACATCACTCATGTTTTATCTTTAACCTCATCTAGTGTCACGGATATGGTTTAACGTGCCAAAATTTCGTTATAAAATGCCATCGTCTTGACGGCAATAGATTCCCAAGAGAAATGTTCTTCTGTTCTCTTTCGCCCAGCTAAGCCCATCTGAGAAGCTCTAGCTGGGTCAGAAACCATCTCAGCAAGTGCCATGCCGAGATCGCGTTCGAAAGTTTGGGGATCGAGCGGAGTACCAGTTCCATCATTCATCTGTTCGATCGGCACAAGCGTGCCAGTCACGCCATCTTCAATACAATCAGGGATTCCCCCGGTGTTTGTTCCAACGACCGGCAATCCCATCGCCATCGCTTCCAAATTAACGATTCCCAACGGCTCATAGATCGATGGGGTGACAAAGGTCGTTGAGCAAGCTAGGAGTTGCTGGATCTGTGTTCGTGGAAGGTGTTGATCAATCCATACAATCCCAGAACGCTTATCTTGTAATTCTTGGACTAGCTCGCGAGTTTGCGCCAATATTTCTGGCGTATCTGGAGCACCGGCACACAAAATCACCTGGACGTCATCGGGGACGTAGTGCAAAGCGCGTAATAAACCAGGCACGCCTTTTTGCCGAGTAATCCGCCCAACGAAAATAATAGTTGGCTTATCCGGGTCAAGATTATATGAGGCCATATATTGACGTGCCTGATCGAGTTCCTCATCGGTTTGCGGTGCTTTCCAGGCCTGAAGATCAATCCCGTTGTGAATAACATGCACCTTATCCGGATCAAGCTCGCGATAGCAAGAAATGATATCTTCACGCATGGCGTGCGAGACGGCGATGATACCGTCTGCTCCCTCATAGGCAGTTTTTTCTGCCCACAAGGAAAGATTGTAGCCGCCGCCGAGTTGCTCACGTTTCCATGGGCGCAACGGTTCTAAAGAATGTGCGGAAATAACGTGTGGCACCTCATGGAGTAGCCCAGCCCAATGCCCGGCCATATTGGCATACCAAGTGTGGGAATGAACGATATCGGTGCCGCTAACTGCACCGGCCATCGCCAAATCCACCCCGAAAGTCTTTAGCGCACTATTGCGCCCTTCGAGCTCGTCAAGATAGTTATATCCCGAAACGTTGATAGGATCATACTCGCCATCTGGGCGCGGACCATCAAAGGCATGGACATGCACATCTGCGTGCTTGGCCAAGACCTGAGATAGTTCAGCAACATGGACTCCTGCCCCACCATAAATATGTGGCGGAAATTCTCGAGTCAATAGATCTACGCGCATGATCTTTCCTTTCGCTATATCCTTCTTCTAACAATATCGCGAATCACGCCGTTAAGCGCGGAAGCTACGCCAGAGGTTTATTTTCGCCACGCTCCTGCATCGATTATCGCTAGGTTTGAAACTCCTTAGAGATAATTGTGTAAAAGCACCCCATCACAATCGACTCTTAGCTAAAGTTATAACTATGTATAGACCAAAGCGATCAAAACCACGTGTCCTAGCAATTGTCCTTGCCGGCGGCGAAGGCAAACGTCTGATGCCACTTACTCAAGACCGCGCTAAACCAGCAGTCCCTTTCGGTGGTATTTACCGTCTTATCGATTTCTCCCTCTCCAACCTTGTAAATTCGGGGTACCTCAAAGTCGTGGTACTCACCCAATACAAGTCGCACTCACTAGACCGCCATATCTCCCAAACCTGGCGTATGTCCACTTTGCTCGATAACTATATTGCACCAGTTCCAGCCCAACAACGTGTTGGCAAGAATTGGTTCTCCGGCTCAGCTGATGCCGTCTTCCAGTCGTTGAACATTCTCGATGACGAACGCCCCGATTACGTTGTAATCACGGGTGCAGACAACATCTATCGGATGGACTTTTCCCAAATGGTAGACCAGCACATTGCGTCCGGACGCGGACTTACCATCGCAGGTTTGCGCCAGCCACTTGAAATGTGCTCCTCGTTCGGCGTGATCGACACTGCACCTGAAGATCAAACGAAAGTCCGTCAATTCATTGAAAAGCCCGAACGCGTCGATGGGCTGCCAGATTCGCCTAATGAATTCCTTGCTTCGATGGGCAACTATGTGTTCTCAGCCGATGCCCTCGTAGAAGCATTATATGCCGATGCATCAAATACCGAATCTTCACACGACATGGGTGGCGATATTGTTCCGATGTTCGTTTCTCAAGGAGATTGTGGCGTCTACGACTTTACCTTCAATGAAATTCCTGGCTCTACCGAACGCGATCGCAATTACTGGCGCGACGTCGGTACAATCGACATGTTCCATGAAGCAAACCAAGATCTCATCTCAATCAGCCCAATTTTCAACCTCTACAACACCGATTGGCCACTCTACACTGGCTACACCGGGCTACCACCAGCCAAGTTCGTCTACGGTCACCATGAACGACTAGGCCACGCACTTGATTCGATCATTTCCCCCGGTGTCATTATTTCCGGTGGTGAAGTAATCGCTTCGGTACTCTCCCCGCATGTGCGCGTCAATTCATGGTCTTCAGTGCGTGACTCTGTGTTGTTCGACGGAGTAAACGTCGGGCGCAACGCCACAATCGTTCGCGCAATAGTCGACAAATACGTCAAGATTGATGAAGGTGCGCAGATCGGTATCGATCATGAGCACGATAAAGCGCGTGGTTGCTGGGTGTCTGAGGGCGGCATCGTCGTCGTTCCAAAGGGCGTCCATATTACGCGCGAATAACGCAAACAAACAAGATGTGTGGGTGTGGATCTAAACTCCACACCCACACTTTTATATCCGCAACTTCGTTAAGCCCATCAGCAGGGTTTCACTGTGCGTTGAGTTTCTCCCACGTTGGTAACATGCCCATCCCGAGATCATTCCACGCCACCTCAACCTTCGCGATGCCTACCGTAGCGGGGCTAAACCCACGCATCAGTTGGCGGGCGGGCTCAGTGGATGTATCAGCATAATAACCAACAAGCGAACTTACACTCGGTTCATGAGCCAGGATCAAAACCGTCGAACACTGCGCCGGAGTATCACTCACGCACCGCGCAAGATCGAGATAGTTACCGTGGTAGAGATCTGCCGATAGGCTCGTATGCTCAACGCTCAGACCACCGGATGTTAAACCGCGCAGAGTCTGACGCGTACGGCGGGCATCTGAAACCCAAGCATAGTCAATAACTGCGAACCGCTCAGCTAGCATTCTACCCATACATTGGGCTTGGCTAACGCCAAAGGCAGTTAGCGCGCGCTCGTGATCAACCGAGCCATACCCGGCTTCGGCATGGCGCATAATAATCAAATTTTTCATCGCTTACGCCAACGTGATCAGATCGAAATACTCATCCGACCACAAGTCTTCATCTCCATCAGGTAATAATAGCACTCGCTCGGGATCAAGAGCTTGGACTGCTCCTTCATCGTGGGTAACTAAAATAACTGCACCTTCATATTTACGCAACGCGTTAAGAATCTCTTGTCGCGAGGCGGGGTCGAGATTGTTTGTCGGTTCGTCTAAGAGTAGAACGTTGGCCGCTGAAACCACGAGCATCGCTAAAGCCAATCGAGTTTTCTCGCCACCCGAAAGCACCCCGGCTGGCTTATCGGCGTCCTCACCAGAAAAAAGGAAAGATCCAAGAACCGAACGCACTGCGGTGTCATCAAGTTCAGGAGCAACGTAGCGCAAATTCTGCACAACCGACTTTTTCGTGTCAATTGTTTCGTGTTCTTGGGCATAATATCCAAGTTTAAGACCGTGACCAGCGATCACCTTGCCAGTATCAGGTTTCTCAACGCCGGCAAGTATTCGCAATAGCGTTGTTTTCCCAGCACCGTTGTACCCTAAAACCACGACCCGTGACCCGCGATCAATTGCCAAATCCACGCCGGCAAAGATTTCTAAAGAACCATACGACTTTGTTAGGCTCTGCGCCATAAGCGGAGTTTTTCCCGACGGCGCGGGTTTCGGAAACCGCAAATGCGCAACTTTATCGACCGTACGCTCCTCTTCGACATTCTCCAGCAATTTTTCAGCGCGTTTAAGCATATTTTGTGCGGCTACTGCTTTTGTCGCTTTGGCTTTCATTTTCATGGCTTGGGCGGTAAGCGCTGCAGCTTTCTTAGCTGCGTTTGCCCGTTCGCGACGACGACGAACCTCATCTGCATCGCGCTGCTTAAGATACGCATCCCACCCCATGGCATACAAGTCAATAACTGACCGGTTAGCGTCAAGATACCAGATGTGATTAACCGTCTCGCGAAGTAACTCAACTGAGTGAGAGATCACGACGTAACCGCCGGAATAGGACTTAAGCCAATCTCGTAACCAGATTATTGAATCGTGATCTAAGTGATTAGTTGGTTCATCTAGTAAAAGTGTTTCGGCGCCGGAAAATAGGACCCGGGCGAGTTCGACGCGACGTCGCTGTCCGCCCGAAAGCGTGTGCAATTCTTGCCCAAGTGTTCGTTCATCTAATCCTAGTGAGGCCGCGATCTGGGCTGCCTGTGCTTTGGCCGCATAACCTCCAGCAGCGGTGAACTCCATATCGAGGCGAACATATTTTTCCATAGCTTTTTCTTGCTTTGGACCGCTAAGGGTAGACATGTCATGCTCAGCTCGCTGGATAGAGCGCAGCATTCGTTCAATACCACGAACAGAAAGAATCCGATCCAAAGCTACTTGTGCTGGATCACCAATACCCGGATCTTGTGCAAGGTAGCCAATTGAACCTTTGCGAGTAATCAAACCGCCGTATTCAACAACCTCTGAGGTTGTACCTTCGCCGGCCAATAAGCGCATTAGCGTGGTTTTGCCGGCACCATTTCGGCCCACCAAACCGATAGCCGAACCTTTATCGATATGCAACGTGGCATCAGTTATCAAGGCACGCGTACCGATATTCATTGATAGATCTTGGGTATGAATCACGTATCTAGCTTACCTGCGCTCTGCTCCGCGCCCACGATTGACAGCCGTGTAGCGCAACACAGCCCAGTATCGTGACAAGCTTATGAACAGCTAACCGCATCATGCTGTGCTGCGCAGGCAAGGCCGAGCATATACGAAGCTGGTAGTCACGGTGATCTCCTTCACCTGCCCCGGTTTTTCAGCCAAGAAGGGGGAGCATTGTCCAATGCTCCCCCAACGAGGTGATGTAACTGGCTAGGTTTAGACGTTAAAACCTAAAGCCCGAAGCTGGTCACGGCCATCTTCGGTGATCCGATCTGGCCCCCACGGTGGCAGCCACACCCAGTTAATCCGAAAATCACTAACAAGGTTAGCTACCGCTACAGCAGCTTGTTCCTCGATAACGTCAGTGAGCGGGCATGCTGCTGATGTAAGTGTCATATCAGCTACTGCGGAATCTCCATCGATGCTCAACCCATACAATAGGCCAAGATCAACGATGTTAATCCCGAGTTCTGGATCGATCACATCGCGAAGAGCTTCTTCAATCTCTTCAACAGTGACGTGCGAGTCAGTCATATTCTTCTCCTCAGCTTCGCAGCCGTTTTGGATATCGGATTACTTAAAAATTAGGTTACGTATGCTTTTGGTCAAGGGCTTTATCTGTTGCATCGCGCAGTGCCATCCATCCTAGTAATGCACACTTGATACGCATTGGAAACTTCGAAACACCTTGAAACGCGGCTGCATCATCTAGCAAGTCTGCCATATCCTCGTCTAGCTCTTGGCCTCGTTGATCCATCATATCGCGAAAAGCAGTATAAAGTTCATCAATGTCAGCTACAGTTTTGCCTTCAGCTAGATCATGCATAATCGATAACGAGGCTTGCGAGATAGAACAGCCCTGCCCGTCCCAAGCAATCTTTTCAACCCGAGATCCATCGGCAGAAAGGCGAACCTGTAACGTTGCCTGATCACCACAGGTAGTATTGACCTGGAAAGACTCCCCGTGGGCATCGTCAATATGGCCTTCACCGTGGCGCTCGCGTGATGCATCGAGAATAATCTGCTGATACATCTGATCAAGTTCACTCATAGTTCTCCCTCCACTCCAAAATAAGAACGCACGCGCGCTAAGGCATCGATGAACGCATCAACATCAGCACTCGTATTGTATGGGCCAAACGAAAGCCGCGATGACGACGATACACCAAAATGTTGATGAATGGGTTGTGCACAGTGGTGCCCGACTCGTATCGCGATTCCTGAGGAGTCTAAAAGTTGCCCTACGTCATGGGGATGTACACCTAAAACTTCAAAGGCAATCACCCCGATGCGATGCTCTGTTTGACGTGGCCCTAGTATCCGAATACCAGGAATGTCTTCGATCTTTGATAACGCGTAAGCTGTCAGCTCGGTTTCATGGTCAGCCACATTGTCCATACCTATTTCAGTAAGGTATTGGACTGCTCGGCTTAACCCAACAATTTGCGAAACTGGTTGGGTACCAGCTTCGAAACGTGCCGGTGGCGGCGCAAATGTTGTCTTTTCCATCGTGACAACTTCCACCATAGAACCACCAGTTAAGAACGGTGGCATTACTTTCCCGATTTCAGACTTGACGTAGAGAACACCAATACCGGTAGGACCAAGCATTTTATGCCCGGAAAATACTGCGAAATCGACGTCGAGATCTTTGAAATTAACTGGGATATGGGGCACCGACTGGCAGGCATCGAGAACAACAAATGCGTTATGCCCCCGCGCACACGCTACAAGTTCGCTAACCGGGGCGATTGCCCCTGTTACGTTAGAAACATGGCCGAAAGCAACAACGGCTGTCTTATCGTCAATAACATCTATAGTACTAAGATCTATGCGCCCGTCCGCATCGAGATCTAGCCAGCGAAGTTCGACTCCGGTGCGGTGCGCAAGTTCTTGCCATGGGATCAAATTGGCATGATGCTCAGCCCGAGTCACAACGATATTATCGCCCGGAGCTAACGCAAAGATCGTATCTTTGCCAAACTGACGGTGCTCATAGGTTTCATTTAAGAATGTATAAGCCAGCGCATTTAAGGCTTCGGTAGAATTTTTGGTCCACGAAATTTCATCGGGTTTTACCCCCACGAAGTGTGCGATCGCAGCGCGGGCGTCTTCAACAGCAAGCGTAGATTCACCAGCTAAAATATGTGAACCTCGATTGACCCCGCCGTTGTGGAATAACGCATGCTCGCGCATCGCATCGATAACCTGGATCGGTTTTTGCGCGGTAGCTGCTGAATCAAGGTAAACGAGGCGAACCCCATCATAGACTTCGCGGTCTAAGATGGGGAAATCGTCTCGAGCAACGAGTGCTCTAGTCACAATCTAACCTTCATACTTCTCATAGCCATCGGCTTCCAAAACTGCAGCGAGTTCTGGTCCACCTGATTCCGCAACACGACCATCGACAAATACGTGTACGAAATCTGGCTTGATGTAATTCAAAATACGAGTGTAATGGGTGATCAGCAAGACTCCATTGTTAGTATTTTCATGGACGCGATTAACGCCTTGGGAGACCAAACGCAATGCGTCGACGTCGAGACCAGAATCAGTTTCGTCAAGTATCGCAAACTTTGGCTTGAGCATTTCGAGCTGGAGAATCTCAACTCGCTTCTTTTCCCCTCCAGAAAAGCCCACATTGACATCGCGCGATGAGAAATCTTCGTCGATCTTCAAATCGCTCATTGCCTGCTTCATTGATTTAACCCATTCGCGCAACTTAGGTGCTTCACCATCGATGGCGGTCTTGGCTGTGCGCAAGAAGTTCGTTACTGTAACACCGGTGACTTCTACTGGATATTGCATAGCCAAGAATAGACCGGCACGAGCGCGTTCATCTGCAGACATTTCGACAATATTTTCACCATCTAAAAGGACTTCGCCTTCGGTGATTTCATATTTAGGATGCCCTGCAATGGCGTAGGAAAGGGTCGATTTTCCAGAACCATTTGGCCCCATCACTGCATGGATTTCACCGGAGTTAATCGTAAGATTAACTCCGCGCAGGATTTGCTTTGGTCCATCTGCGGTTTCCACAGATACGTGTAAATTCTTAATTTCTAAGGTAGACACTGGTTATTCTCTTCTCTTTAATAAAGTTATTCGTTTTAGACGGTGATATAGACGTTATCGCCGTCTATGCGCACCGGGTAGGTTGTGAGTTTGCGGGTGGCGGGCAATGAGATGACATCCCCGCTTTGAAGGTCAAATACTGCTCCGTGGCGCGAACATTCAATGGTCTGATCTTCAACCCAACCATCTGATAGTTTGACTCGTCCATGGGTGCATTGATTATGGGTAGCGAACCAGTTGCCTTGATCCGATTGGATAATGGCAACACTGAGTTCTTGGTCATCAGCTATATGCAGGTCGAATCCTTGTACAGACCCGGCTGCTACATCAGTTGTTGAACATACCCGATATTCACTCATGGGAGGTACCACTCATGGTTAAATCGAGCTCTTCTTCGATGGCGGCCATTAGATTCTGTTCCACTGTTTCAACACCGATTTGGTGAATCAATTCAGCAAAGAAACCGCGTACAACGAGCCGGCGGGCTTCTTCTTCTGCAATTCCTCGTGACATGAGATAGAAGAGTTGCTCGTCATCGAAGCGTCCGGTAGCTGAGGCATGGCCGGCACCTTCGATTTCACCAGTTTCGATCTCAAGATTAGGAACTGAATCAGCACGAGCACCCTCGGTCAATACCAAGTTGCGGTTCAGTTCATAGGTATTGGTGCCGATTGCTTCTGGGCGTATTAGAACATCACCAATCCATACTGAGTGTGCATCTTGGCCTTGCAGTGCACCTTTATAGGTCACGTTTGATACAGCGTTTTCGACGCTATGATCGACCAGCAGGCGATTTTCAATATGCTGCCCGCTATCGACGAAGTACGCACCGAGCATATTGACGTCACTACCAGGGGCAGTGTATTGAACTGAGGATGTTACCCGCACCAGATCGCCACCTAGCGAAACAACAATGTGTTTGAGTGTCGCATCACGTCCCATTCGAATGCGATGTGAGGCGGTGTGGACGGCGTCGTCATTCCATTGCTGGACGGAGACGAACGTTAAGTGAGCACCATCGCCGACCACAATTTCTACGCCTTCATTAACTCGGCCAGAGCCAGAGTGGTGGAGGACGACCGTGGATTCGGAGTGGGTTTGAGCTTCGAAGTAAAAATGAAGTGGTGAGACCTGTTCATCAGATTTACTGACTACTGACACAGTGACCTCTTGATCGAGGCGCGCATCGCGTGGAATCGTGATCATGTGTGCTTCACGGAAGGAGTTCCATTCGACGACGGCGGTACGATCTTCTGGCGGAAAACCATTGCCCAAGCGTTGATCGTCGCGCCCGCCAACTTCGTAGTTAGCTTCGCCAGAAACACTAACGTCAACGCTATTGCCGCTAGCGAGCTCAAAAAGTGGCGCTACGCGCTCTAGGGGAGTAAAACGCCATTCTTCTTCGCGCCCGTGCGGAACGGGGAAGGTCTGAAGATCAAAGGATAATGCGCGATCGGCGCGCGAATTCATAACGGTAGCCATCAGCCGACAGATCCTTCCATCTGGAGTTCGATAAGGCGATTTAATTCAAGTGCGTATTCCATCGGCAATTCTCGCGCAATGGGCTCAACGAAGCCGCGCACAATCATCGCCATCGCCTCAGTTTCTTCGATTCCTCGGGACATAAGATAGAACAACTGTTCTTCTGAGACTTTCGATACAGTGGCTTCGTGACCCATTTCGACGTCGTCAACGCGAACATCAACATAAGGATAGGTATCCGAACGTGAAATCGAATCTACCAACAGCGCATCGCACAACACATTGGACTTAGAATGTTTGGCTTCCGGTTCAATTTGGACTAAGCCACGATATGCAGAACGCCCTCCTGCGCGTGCAACTGACTTCGAGACAATTGATGAGGAGGTGTACGGTGCCATGTGGACCATCTTTGAGCCGGTGTCTTGGTACTGCCCTTCGCCTGCGAACGCGATAGATAGTGTTTCCCCGCGCGCGTGTGGGCCGGTGAGGTAGACGGCTGGGTATTTCATCGTCACCTTTGAACCAATGTTGCCATCGATCCATTCCATAGTGCCGCCTTCTTCTACGATGGCGCGCTTGGTGACGAGGTTATAGACGTTGTTGGACCAGTTTTGAATTGTGGTATAGCGAACTCGCGCGTTCTTCTTCACAAAGATTTCCACAACGGCAGAATGCAGTGAATCGCTAGAGTAGATTGGTGCCGTACATCCTTCGACGTAGTGCACATACGAATCTTCATCTGCGATAATCAACGTGCGTTCAAACTGGCCCATGTTTTCGGTGTTGATGCGGAAGTATGCTTGAAGTGGAATCTCAACATGCACACCTTTTGGAACATAGACGAAAGATCCACCTGACCAAACAGCAGAATTCAACGAAGCGAACTTGTTGTCACCTAACGGGATCGCAGTACCGAAATATTCTTGGAAGATCTCTGGATACTCGCGCAATCCGGTGTCAGTATCGAGGAAGATCACGCCTTGTTCTTCGAGATCTTCGCGGATCTTGTGGTAAACGACCTCCGATTCGTACTGTGCCGCGACGCCGGAGACGAGTCGTGCTTTTTCAGCTTCTGGGATACCTAGTCGATCATAGGTGTTCTTGATCTCTTCGGGGAGGTCTTCCCACGTATTGGCTTGACCCTCAGTAGATTTCACATAGTACTTAATCGTATCGAAATCGATTCCAGAAAGATCCGCGCCCCAGTTAGGCATTGGTCGGCGTTCAAATAACGTCAAAGCCTTCAAACGCTTCTTTAACATCCACTCCGGCTCAGCCTTTTTCGCTGAGATATCGCGCACAACATCTTCATTTAAGCCGCGTTTGGCGCTTTGGCCGGCGATATCAGTGTCATGCCAACCGTATTGATACTTCCCGCCAACGGCCTCAATTGTTTCTTCTTGGGTCAGCTGTGCTGGGCCCGTCCCGGTTTGGGTCATTTATTTCCTTCCCGATCGTCAGTTGTATCTGACGTTGATTTTTGCGTCGCTACACGAGAACGCAAATTTTGTGGAATACCCAAGAGGATATTCGTGGTACACACGTGCCCGCCGTTTGCTAACGTGGACAGTCGCTGAATAGGGACCCCGAGTAAACGTGCAAAAGCTTGAGTTTCTGCTTCACACATTTCTGGAAAGTCCTTAGCTACTTCTTGAATTGGGCAATGCCCCTGGCATAACTGAATCGCTAAAGCATGCGGTCCGCCTCTGCGCAAAGTAGCTACAAAACCATCTTTGGACAACGCCTGAGCTAACGTAGCAGTCTTCTCTGCAGTTGATTGACCTGATTTTTCAAGAATTGATCGGTAGCGTGACTCGAGCTTAGAGGTGCGCGCCCGAACAAAATCATCGACGCCATCATCCCCAAGTTCAGCTCGCAAAAAAGCTAACGCCTGGTTTGCTAAATCTGCATATCCTTGGCCCAAGAGCTCTTGGCCGGCAGCTGTAGCAATATAGCGCCGCGAGGGACGCCCTCTACGAGCTGGGCCTTGATTACTCCCCGCGTAGGCTTCGATATTATTCTCAGCTACAAGCGTTGAAATATGCCTGCGCACCGCAGCTGGAGTTAGAACCAAAATCTTAGCTAATTCTCCGGCGGTAATAGGCCCGCGTTCAACGATCAATCTCAGGATTTGTTCGCAGGTGCCAACATCTTCTGTATCTACCATGTACACCTCCCGCACCAATCAATCTTTACACAACATTTTTGTTGCAATATTCGAGTTTTGCAAGTCGGTAGGTCAGATTTACGCCACAGTCGAACATGAAATAGTCGCAATATAGACGTTTAATGGTGTTTATTACTCATCGAGTAGACGTTGGGCTGCCAAGATACCTGTAACTAACGCCGGACTTGTAAGGTCACCACGATAGATGGCATCGATGACGTCGGACATCGCGATCCAATGCACCGTTATTTCACGCTCTTCTTCAATCCGATCGAAATCGACGTCGGACAGTTGTGAAATACCTCTAGCCAGGAAAAGCGTCACTGCCTCATCACTAACGCCAGCAGAGGCATGGATCCGCACTAACTCTTGCCAATTATCAGCGGTGTAACCGGTCTCTTCAGCCAACTCGCGCATCGCTGCGCTGCGGCGATCTTCTCCTTCAATATCGCACAATCCGGCTGGTACTTCCCACATCATCAACCGTGGGGCGTGGCGATATTGATGGATCAACAAGACTTCCCATGTATCCCCACTAGGGCGAACTGCTACGATGCCCACCGCATCAGCATGTTTCATGTATTGTCTGCGGGCGCTATCGCCAAATGGGAACACAACTTCATCGTCATAGACGTCAAAAATAGGACTGTGGAAAGTCAACGACGAGGAAAGAACATCGACGTGATCTGGAACGAAAACGTCGCGTAACGCGAGCTCACCGATAGCAGTAGGGTAGGTCTTCACACGAATGCCTTCTTCCGAAAATCTATGCCAACTATATAAAACATTGGTCCAAGTACCACAAGTGCCCCGATACTAGCCGCAATCAAGGACGGAATAATTCCAGGACCAAGTAAGTTAATAAACCAAATCTCCACCCGCGGTACCAAGAACCACGCAACGCTACCGGAAATTGCCAACACGCCACCGCCTCGAGCTAACCGGGCCCGATAGGCAAAGACAATCCGGGCACCACTAGCGTGGCGGAGGAAGCCAACAAGTACAACTCCCCCAATAGTTAACCCCACCGAAAGTGAAACCCCTACCCACTGCAAGGTCGCTTCACGTCCATGAACATCAAAAACATAACCTAAAGCCAAGCAAGCAATAACCGCACACCACGCAATAGAATTACTAGCTATGACCAAATACGGCCTACCAAGTGCGTACAAAACACGCGCACCGTGGTAAAGCAAAGAAAATCCAATCGCCCCAAACGCCATACTTTGCAAGGCAATGTCAAGACCAGTGATCGTATTACCAAGTTCTATAATGCCTTTAGCTGGAGTAGCCAACGTGGCGATAAGCACCGCAGCCGTTGCGCCCATAAGTAAAACCAAATACGTTGAGTTTTCTACAAGATGGCGCAGTTTTTGCATCTCATGTAGCTCAAAGGCCTGCGAGATACGTGGAAATACCGCCGTAGCAATCGGAACAGCCAAAACCGCATACGGGACCATGAAAACCGCATACGCGTAATTGAACGCAGCAAACGTACCCGGGTCAGAAAGATCATTAGTCGAATACATAATCGACAAAATGGCAAGCTGTTGGGCGATAAGTCCAGCTAAGCCAGCACCTCCCAAGCGCACCGTATCACGGGCAACTCCGGGCGGAAACGACCATGAAAAGCGAATCTTTACAATACGCATAACCGCAGGAAGTTGGACTAACGAGAAGACTGCAACTCCCGCCGTCGTCCCCCACCCCAATAACACGATCGCCATGGTGGAAATGTCTTGAGGCTGGGTTTGCGCCCCAACGCTTAGGGCATACCATACAAAAACTCCCACAACGACTGTAGATGAAATCAATGGCGCCACGGCGGGAAGACCAAAGCGTTTGTGCGCTTGTAAAACCCCAGAAAAAACCACAGATAACCCGTAGAGCGGAATTTGCCAAGCAAAAATCTGTAGCAACGTCGTGCCCAAATCAATTTGCGCTGCACTGCCAGAGGCCAGCAAAAAAGAGGTGATGAACCGGGCACAGAACATCACGATAACCGCAATTGGAATCGACACCGTCAAAATCCAGGTCACCAGTGCAGAAACCGTCTTTGATTCTTCCTGATGGAGGTTGTGCGCTAAAAAGCGCGATATTAACGGAATGACCGCACCAGCTAGGGCACCGCCTGCAACAACCTCAAACAAAATATTGGGCACGGTGTTCGCAGTATCATACGTGCCAGCAACAACACCGTCTGACATCGCCCATGATTGTGCAAGTTTACGAACCAAACCCATGAATCGAGCACCCAGTGTGACAATGGCAATCATGCCTGCTGCACCGATCACTGAGGAGATTTTCTTCATAGCTTGCTCTTAACGACGACCTAGCTCATCGATAAACTTTAATAACGGCGTATTTTCGATAACCTCAGAAAACGAGAAACGTTCTGAGGCTAACGTCAAAGCAGAAACGACGCCGAGCGCAGCTAGCTTGACAGGTAGCGAGGCGCGATGAGCAACCAATACACCCAGATGAGCACCGATAGCGTTGGCACCCAAATCCCCCAGCATCGTCTCACCAGAAAGATCTGACGGCAAAGCGGCGCAACAACTTCCAATCAGCGCACCACCTGCAATACGAGCATCTGGAGATAGACAGAGCACCGGAACAGATACTCCAAGTGTTGCTTTCAAAGCTCTACCTGGGCGCAAATCAAGCAGATTAATGATATTTGCAGTCCCGGCAATCAACGCAGCATCAACACCAACCGCAAAATACCCCACAACATCGCGCGGTTTTTCCAACGCGATCCCTGATACCACTGACCCAAGTCCGATAATTGCAATCTTGGCTACACCCGAAGTAAATCGTCCATGCCGTAACGCACCCAAATGACCTCGAAAGCCTTTGCCTTTGGCGTGAAATTTATCCTCTAGATGGTCATCGATATACCCGGCGAACGTCCCAGCCGCCGTCGTCGTAAACAATGCGAAACGCAACTGAGAATCCGGCGTCACGCTACTACCAGCAACCAGACCAGCAACAACACTCACCCCGCCACGCAACGATACCGACGACCCGCGATACGAAGTTCGGGACCACGACGGCGCAGCGATCATTTTCGACAACAACCCCACACCGGCACTGACTGAGAGCGCCAGCAAGGAACTAGCAACTATACGTTTCATGATGCTGGTTGCGGTGCTGGTTCTTCAGTAGGCGCAGGTGCTGGTTGTGCAGCAGGGGCTGGTGCTGGCGGATCTTCTGGCTTAACAGATTCGACGCGCTGGGACAAAGCTTGCCCAGCACCATCATCAAAACCGAGATGGACAACATTATTGTTAAGCTCATGAGCAACTGCCATAACAGTGTTGATGCTTCCAACAATCATCGAATCTGAAAGGTTATCGACCGTAGACGCATCACCTAAATCACGCACAACTCTAGCAACGTCGGCAGCCGAATCGGCAGACCCCACAACAACTGTAGGTATCTTCGAACTAAAACGACTTCCGAGCGCCGCAAAGGTTTGAGCATCATAAGTTGCTTGTGCCTGGACCTCTGGATCTTGCGCAGCACGCTTATCGATATCGTCTTGATCTGTATCTGGTGACAGAATAACAACAACCTGCGCTGGCCCATCAGTTGGCTTAGCCAACGTCATCATCGGCTCATCAGAACCAGTAAGGATGTCACGCAACGTGACGTTTTGGCCAAACGCAATACCATTGACTGTTAATTGGTAGAGTGCATCAGTCATGAGCGTATTAGGATCCGTATTCGGATCGCCACCTTCGATATAGGACGCTAACTGCGAAGCAAACGTCGTCCGATAGGCAGTTTGGTCAGCGGCGGTCCATGACTGATTGATCGTAACCTGCATATTGATCGAGGCACCTGCTTGAACTAAACGTTCTGAAACCGCAGTTATCTCATCACTTGAAACACCCGGAAGTGAAATAAGCGCAACTGAACGACCCGTAAGACTACCTTGAACGAGCGAAGGAGCTAAATCCTCCCAGGCTGCATCATTTTGGGCAATAGTTTCTTGGTACTCAATCATCTCTTCTTTAAGCTTGGAGTTAGCATCAGATAGAGCCTGTACCTGTGAATTTAGAACATTGCCGATGGAATTTTGTAACGGACCGGCACCAAGGATAATCCCGACCGCTAACGCGATAAAAACTGCCCCTAATGAGACAAGATGATAACGAAAGTCAATCATAATTCCACCCTAAAAAAGACCCTTCAACCAAAAAATGGTATTCGAGTACCAAACTTTAACCAACCCGAACAAAATCTGCCCCGCATCGGTTACAGCCAATGCGGCACCAATAACTAACAGACCCGTCATCAACAAGAAAGCAATTTGCCAATTCGATATCCGCGACCGATACAGTTGGCTCACACCTTTGGCATCTATCAACTTCGCCCCAACTTGTAGCCGGGTAAGGAACGTCGAAGCCATCCCGCGTCGTCCTTTATCAAGATATTCGATCAGCGTTGAATGTGTTCCCAGCGCAACAATTAGATCGGCACCTTTAGCATCTGCAAGTAACATCGCGATATCTTCTGAAGTACCCGTTGCTGGGAAAATACTATGATCAATCCCGAGGTCTTCAACACGTTTGCGACCAGGTGCACGACCATCTCGATATGCGTGGACAACAACCTCTGCTCCCGATCTCAATGCGGCATCTGAAACCGAATCCATATCCCCAACGATCATATTAGGTTTATAGCCAGCTTCAATCAACGCATCTGCACCACCGTCAACACCAACCAAAATGGGCCGGTATTCACGAATATAAGTACGTAATGCTTGGAGATCTTCTTTATACCGATATCCGCGAACCACGATAAGTGCATGCCGGCCAGCAAATACAGTTTTAACCTCAGGCATGCCTACACCGTCAAGAATAAGATCTTGTTCCCGCTCAACATATTCCATGGTATTTGTCGCAAAGGCTTTGAGCTGGGTAGACATTCCAGCGCGGGCAGCATCGCGAGCTTCCTGTATTGTTTGGGCGGTTTGGACCCTTCCCTCAGCAATCACATCGTCGTATTGACGTACAACTCCTTCGCCATCGACTGTTACCCGCGAACCTTCACGAATATCCATAATCGCCGAACCAAGATCGTCAATCAAGGCAATACCAGCTTGTTGGAGAATCACTGGACCAAGATTGGGGTAGCGTCCAGAAGTAGATTTTGCTGCATTCAAGACCGCTAGTGGTCTACATTCGACCAGAGCTTCAGCAGAAACGCGATCAAGATCTTCATGATCAATGATTGCGATATCTCCAGCAGAAAGACGTTTCGTCAAATTCTTCGTACGCGAATCTACCTTCGCTATACCTTCACATTTTGTCCGAAGGTCCTCCGCCGATTTCTTGTGACGTTTGAATACCATACGCTTATCATGACACATGCGCGCTGGTAAGTAACTCAGCCGCGTGTGCGAGTGCCGCCTCCGATTCGGCATGTCCAGAGAGCATTCGAGCTAATTCCACAGTGCGCTCGTGGTGATCTAACGCCCGCACATCAGTAGTTCCACCGCTATCGTGCAGTAACTTGTGCACCGTGATATGGCAGTCAGCATAGGCTGCTACTTGAGCAAGATGGGTAACGGCGATAACCTGAAAATTTTTCCCCAATCGAGCCAATCGCTGACCGATAGAAAGTGCCGTTTTCCCGCCAATTCCAGCATCGACTTCATCAAAAATGAATGTGTGATCTCTGCGGGTTAGCCCTTGCGCAATCACAACCTCCAACGCCAACATGACGCGCGACATTTCGCCACCAGAAGCCGTACTTCCAAGTGGCATTAGCGCACCTGTGCGATGCGGAGAAAACTTAAATTCAACAGTATCTACTCCCATCGAATGCGGCTCATCGACTAAGTTAACTTCAACCGAAAATGTGGCATCTTTCATGGCGAGCTCACTCAATTCGGTGCTAATTGCTTTACTTAATTTTTCCCCATACTTGACTCGAAGCTGATAGAGAGTTTTACCTAACTCCCACACAGCCTCGCGCGCAACCTCAACATCGTGCGCAAGCGAATCGAGCATAGCCTGGGGATTGGTCACCTGTTCCAGGCGCTCATCTGCGCTCTGGCGACGTTCAACAATCTCTGCAATCCCCATACCCAGCTCACGTTGCAAAGCCCGTAATTCTGAGCGCCGTTGATAAATTTCATCCAGCTCTTGCGGATCTGCCTCAAACATACTCAGCCGATAACTTAGTTCATTAGAAACATCGGAGGCTCGCGAACTAAGCTCTGTAAGAATCCCAGCCATTTCAACCAGCCGTGAATCATGAGCTGAAATCTTCTTCAGTTCACTGGCAGCCGTATCTAGTTGTTGCAACGCACCAGTGGCATCGTGATCCAATGCGCCAACAGCATTGACCATTCCCATTCGTACATCTTCGAAATTTTCTAAAAGCAAAGCTTTGCTTTTAAGCTCATCTTCTTCGCCCACGTAAGGCTCTACCGCATCAACCCGTTTGATAAACGCTTCCAGGGCAAGTCGCTCGGTGCTAGCTTGCGATACTTTCTCCTGAAACTCGCGATAGCGATTCGTTAGCTCGATATACGTATCCCACTGCTGGCGATACGCCGTAGTGGCATGCTTGATCTCATCTGCACCAAATTCATCTAAAGCATGACGTTGTGCACCTAGCGTTTTCAAACGCAACTGGTCGGCCTGCCCGTGCACAGTCACTAAATATTCACTTAAATCTTTCAGTACACCAAGCGGAACAACATGTCCTCCTACGTAGGCTCGGCTGCGCCCGTTGACTGGCACATGCCGGCTGATATAAATAACTGCGTGTTCGCCGTCGAGATCAACATCTCCACCTGCGTTACGCACAATATCGACTGCAGGTGAATTCATTGGAACGACGAACGTGCCTTCTACGACCGCGTTTTGTGCACCGGAACGCACTTTTGAAGAATCGGTCTTACTACCCATCAACAATAGTAGCGATGTTAAAGCCATCGTCTTACCTGCACCAGTTTCACCGGTAATAGAATTCAGACCGGGACCAAAAGTAACTCTAGCTTTTTCAATTACGCCGAGATTAGTAATACTGAGTTCTTCAATCATTTTGTTCTCCGTGACGGCGCCAACCACGAGTAGGCAGATCAAACTTTCGAACGAGACGTCCGGTAAATGGCATTGCATTGAGTCGAGCTAGTTGCACTCGATGTGAATCTCTCGTCACTGTAACCTGTGTTCCGGCTGGTGCCCTGAAAAGACGCCTACCATCACACCACACATGGGCGTTCTCACTGTCTATGCGCACTGATACGTGCGAATCTGGACTAACAACGAGTGGACGAGCAAAAAGTGCATGCGCAGCTACTGGTGTTACCACTAAGGCATCTACATCTGGCCACACAACAGGTCCACCGGCTGAAAACGAATACGCAGTAGAACCAGTAGGCGTCGAGACTAACACCGTATCGCAGGTAAACGCCGACAGTGGCACATCGTCGATCGCAATATGGGCCTCGACCATCCGAGAAAGCGGATCTTTTTCAATTGATGCTTCATTTAAGGCCCACGTTTTAACGGCCTGGCTACCTGGAGCCTGAATTCGGACCTCGACAGCCATTCGGGTATCAACACTCCATTGCCCGTGGCGAATCGCAGATATAACATGACTCATCGATTCTGGCTCCGCCTCAGCAAGAAAGCCCATGTGCCCATAGTTGATCCCGAGAATCGGGATATGGTATCCATAGGCGAGTTCGGCAGCCCGCAAAATAGTTCCGTCACCGCCGATAACAAGAATCAGTTCGACGTCGTCGATCTGCTGCGAATTAACAACCGGGATATTTTCTGTTTGGTGTGCTTGACTAGAAGTACTCGATAGCCACAACACATCGACACCCGCTGCACTGAGTTCACGCGCAATTTCGCGTGCCGACGCAATCACATCAGGATTCCTATCATGCGATAGGAGAGCAATCTTTCGAGTCATAACTACCTCCCCATTACCCCGTCGACCACCATTATAGATGGTCAGTTAGCTGGGCTCGTGCTGGACCACTGGCCACCGCATGACGCACTGCCGATTCGAGATCATCATCCCCAATGCCGCTGGCGCTACCCTTCATGTGAACAAAATATTCGACATTTCCGGCTGGCCCTGGCAATGGTGACGGAGCAACCGCTTGAATCCCGAGCCCTGCTTCAACCCCGGATCGAGCAACTTTGAGAACTGTTTCAACGTGATGTTCCAG
Source organism: Arcanobacterium pinnipediorum (assembly GCF_023973165.1). NCBI lineage: Bacteria > Bacillati > Actinomycetota > Actinomycetes > Actinomycetales > Actinomycetaceae > Arcanobacterium > Arcanobacterium pinnipediorum. Next base: position 1,074,449 of record NZ_CP099547.1, read on the forward strand.
GTTGCGCACAACGCCTCCAGCACCCAAGCGTTCTTTGCCGATTTCAAACTGAGGCTTGACCATGAGCAGGAAGTCAGCATGCTGCGCCGCGCACCGCACTAAAGCGGGAATAACAAGTGTGAGCGAGATAAAGGAAAGATCACCAACCACCAGATCTGCGGCAGGTGCTACGAGTTCAGGATCTAAGGTGCGCACGTTTGTTCGTTCGAGCACTTCTACTCGCGGATCTTCGCGTAACCGCCATGCCAGCTGCCCGTATCCAACATCAACCGCGACAACTGAGCTAGCACCTTTTCGTAAAAGAACATCGGTAAATCCACCAGTTGAAGCACCTGCATCCAATGCGCGAACTCCAGCGATCTTAGGGGCTTTCTCGCCGAGATATTCCAGTGCACCAAGAAGCTTATAAGCTCCTCGAGACACGTAATCATCGCGCTGTTCATTACTGACTATGAGCGCCTGAGCCGGATCCATTTGCCGGGCGGGTTTGGTCACAATATTCTTGTCGAGTAAAACACGGCCGGCGCGAATGAGTTCAGAGGCTTCGCCACGAGATCGAGCTAATCCGCGGCGAACTAATTCGGAATCAATTCTGGTTAAATTTGCCATTATGCCTCTTAGGCTTGTGCTCGACTGAGCATAGTCGTTAATTCGCGATGTAGGCTTTCAAGGTCTGAAATCTGGTCCGCGATGTCTTTTTGTGCTAAGCCATCGAGGAGCAGGTCCGGATCAACGGGAGCTTGCGGACGCGGAATTGGTTGTGCCGATGGAGCGGTTTCGTCTACCATTGCGCTACCGTGACGATATCGGTTGGCATTCAGGAATCCACGACATATCACGCCCAGAATCAATTTCTTGCCAAACAAGCGCGACAAGTGCCTGATATTGACTTAACGTAAGTTCAAATCCGGTAGTTTCAATGGGGGCACTGTCAATTAATATTGTTTGGTCTGCGATCTGAACTCGCGTGTTTCCAACACTTACCCCACCTTCGGAAAAGATGGGCTGTTCAATAGGTGCACTCAAATCACGTAGATCGAATATCTGGTGAGTTGGGCGCTGATCTGGATCAGCGAGCATGACTTGCCGCATCGAGGTCACTCCGGTCAAGACGTGCGCGGAATCAAACCGTGCTCGGTTGGCACCGAGAATATCGGTGTCGAGTCGGTCGCCGATGACGAGTGGCTTTTTGCCACCTGATTTTTCCAGAGCAAGTTCGTACATTGCCGGCTCGGGTTTTCCTGACGACGGCGGCACAACTCCAGTGGCGTGCGAAACAGCGGCAACCAACGATCCGTTTCCCAAATACTCGCCGCGTTCTTTTGGTAAGGTTGCGTCGATATTGGTTGCTATGTATTGTGCGCCGCGCTCAATCGCTAACGCGGCTTCAGAAAGTTGGAGCCATGTAGCTTCCGGGTTCAAGCCGTGCAGAACAGCTTCCGGGTGATCATCAGCAGAATCTACGAGCGTAAATCCGCCTTCTATCAGCGCTTGAATGACGCCTTGGGCACCTAGCGGTAAGACTTTAGCGCCTGGAGGTACGAGTTTTGCGAGTAACATAACGCCGGTGATTGCGCTCGTTACGACGTCGCCACCTTGGGTTGGAATTCCGATCTCAGTTAGATGCGCCGCGGTATCTTCGGGGATGCGCGCCGAATTGTTCGTCATGTAGACGACGCGCACCCCGTTTTCCTTTGCGTATTGAAAACCTTCAATAGCACCAATTGCAGGACTATTACCTCGATATGCTACGCCATCAAGATCAGAGAGTATGACATCGTAGGCCGAAAGAATCGTTGGATTAGTCATCTATTTCCTCAGGATCAAACAATTCTTCGAAAGCTTGATCAAATTCTTCTATGGCCTCCTGATCGTCTTCAAGATGCTCATCGTCGAGGTTTTCATCGCTTGTATCTAGCGTTGATTCTGATTCGGAAAAATCATCGTTGAACGTGGAAGCTGGTTCGTCGTCTTCGAACTCCGATGCTTCTTCGTCGTCGAAATCGTCGTCAGAAAATTCGTCTTCAAAGTCACTGGCCTCTTCGGAATCGATTTCACGTAGCTCAGCAAAGTCATCGTGTTCGTCATCAAATTCTGTATCGAGGTCTGGCTCTTCTTCTGGTAAGTCGTCAAGTACTTCATCAAGATCGACCATCATCGAAAAATCATTGCCGTCCTCGAGTAGGACTTGCCATTCTTTGCGCAACTCGGTGGCTTCCTCGATACGACCAAGCTCTTCAAGTCGGTCTGCCTTAGTCAATTGGACACGCGCAGCAAGCCCGTCGTCAAGGTTTTCTACGAGGATCTTTTGCAGGACCGATAGGCCGCCTTCGTGATCGCCGGTTTCCGCACGAGCTCCGGAGGTAACGATGGCAAGTTCAATCTTTGCTTCAGCATCGAGACGAGCTAACGGGATATCTTCGATAAATCTCAATGCCTTTTCTGGTCGCCCTAATCCGCGTTCGGAATCGGCTTCAATGGGAACATGCGAATAGTCATCACTCATGCGACGATAGGTACGCAATTCGCGTAACGCTTCTGCATAACGCCCAGTGACATAAGCTGTCAAACCGAGTGCTTCACGAACAACATCTACTCGTGCTGCTCGCATATATGCGGCACGGGCGTGAATATAGGCTACTTCTGGGTCGATGTCCATCATTTCCCCAGCATAGGCAAGGTGGCGTGCAACGCGTTCGCCGTTGTCTTTGGTCAAGCTGAGTAGTCGGCGACGTACATCGGCATCGAGCGATTGCGAAGTAATTGACTCGGGAATCTCGTCGAGAAGATAACGCGAATCTTGCTCGGCAGAGCGTGAGTCTTGGGTATCGCGAGATTCTTCCCTGTTATCCCACTGGCGGGTATGTCGGCCATCGTTTTGGCGATCGTCCCGGCGGTCATTATCCCAACGGCGACCACCACGATCGTCACGACGGTTATCTTGGCGATCATTATCCCACCGGCGACCACCACGATCGTCACGACGGTTATCTTGGCGATCATTATCCCAACGGCGACCACCACGGTCATCCCGGCGGTCATCGCGACGGTCATTATCCCAACGGCGACCACCACGGTCATCACGACGGTCATTATCCCACCGGCGACCACCACGATCGTCCCGGCGGTTATCTTGGCGATCATTATCCCAACGACGACCACCACGGTCATCACGACGGTCATTATCCCAACGACGCCCGCCACGATCGTCCCGGCGGTTATCTTGGCGATCGTTATCCCAGCGGCGACCACCACGATCGTCCCGGCGGTTATCTTGGCGATCGTTATCCCAGCGGCGACCACCACGGTCATCACGACGGTCATTATCCCAACGACGCCCGCCACGGTCATCACGACGGTCATCGCGACGGTCATTATCCCAGCGGCGACCACCACGGTCATCACGACGGTCATTATCCCACCGACGCCCGCCACGATCGTCACGACGGTTATCTTGGCGATCGTTATCCCACCGACGCCCGCCGCGATCGTCACGGCGGTTATCTTGGCGATCGTTATCCCAGCGGCGACCACCACGGTCATCCCGGCGGTCATCGCGACGGTCATTATCCCAGCGGCGACCTCCGCGATCGTCACGACGGTTATCCCGGCGGTCATTATCCCAACGACGCCCGCCACGGTCATCACGACGACTGCCATTGTGTGATGTAGCAGGCTGCCAGCCTGAGGAATCACTATTTCGGGAGTCGCGTTGGTCATTGTTGTTTCGGTAATCAGCCATAAATTCCTCAGGTAAATTATAAAAAATCAATACACGTCTTGATCGTGTGTTAGCTCTAATTCTACACCAGCAAAGACATTAGGTATACAAACAAAAATGACTTGTGACTAGAACCTAGAGTTTGCTAGTCAACAAGGATGTTGTTTTTTAGGTGTTGTATCTGGGAGTAGGCCAGGGAGCGTGTGACACGATAGCGTGTTGTATGCTTCCTGGCCTACTCTTATGATGAAGTTGTGTTGACGGCGGTGTCCTACTCTCCCACACTCCCTCGAGTGCAGTACCATCGGCGCTGGTAGGCTTAGCTATCCGGGTTCGGAATGGAGCCGGGCGTTTCCCTACCGCTATGACCACCGTCAAAAATCTTGGAGTTTAATACCACCACCACTGTATTTTAGTGTGGGGGTTGGGAATCGTATAGTGAACGCGAAACATGTTAATATCGTGTCTTTTGTTAAGTGGTTGGCCATTAGTACCAGTCAGCTCCAACAATTACTTGTTGTCCACGCCTGGCCTATCAACCCCATGGTCTATAGGGGGCCTTCAAAACATTAAATGTTTATGGAAACCTTATCTTAAAGCAGGCTTCCCGCTTAGATGCTTTCAGCGGTTATCCCTTCCGAACGTAGCTAACCAGCCATGCACCTGGCGGTACAACTGGCACACCAGAGGTTCGTCCGTCCCGGTCCTCTCGTACTAGGGACAGCCCTTTTCAAGTTTCCTACGCGCGCAGCGGATAGGGACCGAACTGTCTCACGACGTTCTGAACCCAGCTCGCGTGCCGCTTTAATGGGCGAACAGCCCAACCCTTGGGACCTACTCCAGCCCCAGGATGCGACGAGCCGACATCGAGGTGCCAAACCATGCCGTCGATATGAACTCTTGGGCAAGATCAGCCTGTTATCCCCGGGGTACCTTTTATCCGTTGAGCGACGGCGCTTCCACAAGCCACCGCCGGATCACTAGTTCCTACTTTCGTACCTGCTCGACCTGTCGGTCTCACAGTCAAGCTCCCTTGTACACTTACACTCAACACCTGATTGCCAACCAGGCTGAGGGAACCTTTGAGCGCCTCCGTTACCATTTAGGAGGCAACCGCCCCAGTTAAACTACCCACCAGGCACTGTCCCTGAACCAGATCATGGTCCAAGGTTAGACATCCAGCACGACCAGAGTGGTATTTCAACAATGACTCCATCACCACTAGCGTGGCAACTTCACAGTCTCCCACCTATCCTACACAAGCCGTACCGAACACCAATACCAAGCTATAGTAAAGGTCCCGGGGTCTTTCCGTCCTGCTGCGCGTAACGAGCATCTTTACTCGTAATGCAATTTCACCGAGTTCGCGGTTGAGACAGCGGAGAAGTCGTTACGCCATTCGTGCAGGTCGGAACTTACCCGACAAGGAATTTCGCTACCTTAGGATGGTTATAGTTACCACCGCCGTTTACTGGGGCTTAAATTCACAGCTTCGAACACAAACGTGTTCTAACCGTTCCTCTTAACCTTCCAGCACCGGGCAGGCGTCAGTCCGTATACATCCACTTACATGTTCGCACGGACCTGTGTTTTTGATAAACAGTCGCTTCTCCCTGGTTTCTGCGGCCATCACCCCTAGCCAGAAAAGGCTTCAAGGATCAGGCCCCCCTTCTTCCGAAGTTACGGGGGCATTTTGCCGAGTTCCTTAACCACGATTCACTCGCTCGCCTTAGTATACTCTACCCAACTACCTGTGTCGGTTTCGGGTACGGGCGGCTAAAACCTAACGTCGAGGCTTTTCTAGACAGCACAGGATCACTCTACTTCCCCACAATAATGGGTCATCATCCAGCCTCACCCTTCACGCTTCCCGGATTTACCTAGGAAACAGGCCGCACTGTTAAACGTGGCAAGCCATTAGCCACGCGAAGCTACCACTCTGCGTCACCCCTGTTAACACGCTTGCCTACTACATGCTCAGGCCCCACGCTCCCCACACACCATCAACCCGAAGGAAGACAATGGCAGATCGGATGGTTAGTATCACACGATTCAGCATTGACGGTCTTTCGCCGGTACCAGAATATCAACTGGTTACCCATCGACTACGCCTGTCGGCCTCGCCTTAGGACCCGACTAACCCAGGGCGGACGAACCTGGCCCTGGAACCCTTAGTTATACGGCGGACGGGATTCTCACCCGTCATTCGCTACTCATGCCTGCATTCTCACTCGTACGAAATCCACAACCAGTTACCTGTGCTGCTTCACCTCACGCACGACGCTCCCCTACCCAACAAAACACTAATGTCTCATTGCCACGGTTTCGGCGGTGTGCTTAGCCCCGCTACATTGTCGGCGCAGAATCACTTGACCAGTGAGCTATTACGCACTCTTTCAAGGATGGCTGCTTCTAAGCCAACCTCCTGGTTGTCACAGCAACTCCACATCCTTTCCCACTTAGCACACGCTTAGGGGCCTTAACCGATGGTCTGGGCTGTTTCCCTCTCGACTACGAAGCTTATCCCCCGCAGTCTCACTGCCGTGCTCTCACTTACCAGCATTCGGAGTTTGGCTGACGTCAGTACCCCGATAAGGGCCATCGGCCATCCAGTCGCTCTACCTCCAGTAAGAAACACACGACGCTGCACCTAAATGCATTTCGGGGAGAACCAGCTATCACGGAGTTTGATTGGCCTTTCACCCCTACCCACAGGTCATCCCCTCCATTTTCAACTGAAGTGGGTTCGGTCCTCCACACGCTCTTACACGTGCTTCAACCTGCCCATGGGTAGATCACCCCGCTTCGGGTCTAGAACATGCAACTAAAATTCGCTTTTTAAAACTCGCTTTCGCTACGACTACCCCACACGGGTTAACCTCGCTACATGCCACTAACTCGCAGGCTCATTCTTCAAAAGGCACGCCATCACCCCTACCAAGGAGGCTCTGACGGATTGTAAGCGTCCGGTTTCAGGTACTATTTCACTCCCCTCCCGGGGTACTTTTCACCATTCCCTCACGGTACTATCCACTATCGGTCACACGAAGTATTTAGGCTTACACAGTGGTCTGTGCAGATTCACACGGGATTTCACGTGCCCCGTGCTACTCGGGCACCACATAAGACAGACTGACATGTTACAACTACCGGACTCTCACCGTCTACGGTCCAGCTTCCCAACTGATTCGCCTACACACCAGCATTTATCACTATCCGACCCCTCATCGGCGGGATCAAACATGGCCCCACAACACCACACACGCAACGCCCGACAGCTATCACACGCACATGGTTTAGCCTCATCCGCTTTCGCTCGCCACTACTCACAGAATATCTTTTCCTACGGGTACTAAGATGTTTCACTTCCCCGCGTTACCCCCAAACACCCTATACATTCAGATGCTGGTAACTAGAAATAACTCTAGCCAGGTTCCCCCATTCGGACACCCCCGGATCACAGCTCGTTTGCCAACTCCCCGAGGCTTATCGCAGGCTACAACGTCCTTCATCGGCTCCGTATGCCAAGGCATCCACCGAACGCTCTTGAACACTTACAAAAAACCAAAGATGCTCGCGTCCACTATACAATTCTCAACCACCACACCAACACCACACCCCCAAACACCCCACAAAAGAGCATCCAGAAACACAGGCAGCACGGAGTATTACCCCACACCCCAACAGCATGCCAGCAATCCATAACAACATTTCCACTAAAAACCACCACAACCAACACCCCCAAAAAACAGGGACATCAGCCACACCCACAATAAACAAAACCAGGTGTGAAGGCAGCTCCTTAGAAAGGAGGTGATCCAGCCGCACCTTCCGGTACGGCTACCTTGTTACGACTTCGTCCCAATCGCCAATCCCACCTTCGACCGCTCCCCCCAAAAAGGTTAGGCCACGGGCTTCGGGTGTTACCAACTTTCGTGACGTGACGGGCGGTGTGTACAAGGCCCGGGAACGTATTCACCGCAGCGTTGCTGATCTGCGATTACTAGCGACTCCGACTTCATGGGGTCGAGTTGCAGACCCCAATCCGAACTGAGACTGGCTTTAAGGGATTCGCTCACCCTCACAAGCTCGCAACCCTCTGTACCAGCCATTGTAGCATGCGTGAAGCCCAAGACATAAGGGGCATGATGATTTGACGTCATCCCCACCTTCCTCCGAGTTAACCCCGGCAGTCTCTCGTGAGTCCCCACCATAACGTGCTGGCAACACAAGACAAGGGTTGCGCTCGTTGCGGGACTTAACCCAACATCTCACGACACGAGCTGACGACAACCATGCACCACCTGTACACCACCCCGAAGGCCACACTATCTCTAGCATGTCGCAGTGTATGTCAAGCCTTGGTAAGGTTCTTCGCGTTGCATCGAATTAATCCGCATGCTCCGCCGCTTGTGCGGGCCCCCGTCAATTCCTTTGAGTTTTAGCCTTGCGGCCGTACTCCCCAGGCGGGGCACTTAATGCGTTAGCTACGGTACAGGACCCATGGAAATGAAGCCCCACACCTAGTGCCCAACGTTTACGGCATGGACTACCAGGGTATCTAATCCTGTTCGCTCCCCATGCTTTCGCTCCTCAGCGTCAGTAACGGCCCAGTAACCTGCCTTCGCCATCGGTGTTCCTCCTGATATCTGCGCATTCCACCGCTACACCAGGAATTCCAGTTACCCCTACCGCACTCTAGTCTGCCCGTACCCACTGCAGCCCCGGAGTTAAGCCCCGGTCTTTCACAGCAGACGCGACAAACCGCCTACGAGCTCTTTACGCCCAATAATTCCGGACAACGCTCGCGCCCTACGTATTACCGCGGCTGCTGGCACGTAGTTAGCCGGCGCTTATTCAACACCTACCCTCAACTCTCGCCTTGTTCAGTGTTAAAAGGAGTTTACAACCCGAAAGCCTTCATCCCCCACGCGGCGTCGCTGCATCAGACTTGCGTCCATTGTGCAATATTCCCCACTGCTGCCTCCCGTAGGAGTCTGGGCCGTATCTCAGTCCCAATGTGGCCGGTCACCCTCTCAGGCCGGCTACCCGTCGAAGCCTTGGTAGGCCATCACCCCACCAACAAGCTGATAGGCCGTGAGCCCATCCCCCACCAGAAACCCTTTCCAACACCAAACATGCGTCCAGTGCAGAATATCCAGTATTAGACCCCGTTTCCAAGGCTTATCCCGAAGAAGGGGGCAGGTTACTCACGTATTACTCACCCGTTCGCCACTAATCCACCCCAGCAAGCTGGAGCATCATCGTTCGACTTGCATGTGTTAAGCACGCCGCCAGCGTTCGTCCTGAGCCAGGATCAAACTCTCCAAACAAAAACCAAACACCCCACAAAAGAGGCATCCAATCAATACACGTCCGAAAAGCCCAAACAGGCTCAACAAAACAGACAAACCAAAAACTAGCTCATCCAAAAAAATCAAAAACAAACCACAAAAGCTCGCCCTTGAAAAAACATAAGAGCAAACACACCAACCACAAAGGCCAGCACGCAAACCCTTACAAAACAATCATTATAAAAAGCTGACACACTATTGAGATATCAAACAACACACCCACACCCAACAACCACCCACAACAGGCAACCATCAAGAAGGATAACCCCACCAAACTAACACACAACCACACCCAAAACAAAATCCAGGACCAGTCACACATCAACTTGGAAAGAAAACATCATCACCAGAACATTCACACGCTCCGTGGCGACAGATAAAAACTGTACCCACCCACCCACACAACCGTCAAACCAAAATGACGTAACACCCACCACACATTCTACGTTAGGGTGCTTAACGTCCTTACCGAATAATTTACTGAGTTGTCTGTGGCATTTTCACCCCTTAATACGAGCGCGTTACATTATCTTAAGAGGAGTGCGTTGCATCGCGTTCATTCCCCTATAGCTCCAAAAGCGTTAATATGTAAATCTAGTGATCCCATCCACATCGAACTCAGCAAGGAGTCCTGACGATGAGCAGTAGTCGTATGGAGGCATTTAGTGACGGTGTGCTTGCGATCGTCATTACCATTATGGTGTTAAAACTCAATCCACCAGCCGATACTACGTGGGATGGGCTTGTGGAAGTGGCACCTACATTTTTAGCTTATGTTTTGAGCTATATCTATGTTGGTATTTATTGGGCAAATCATCACCATCTCATCAATATATCGTCGAGCATCTCTGGAACAACGCTATGGAAGAATCTCCATTGGCTTTTTTGGATGTCACTCGTGCCACTCGCTACTGAGTGGAGTGGCACCAATCCCCTTACAGCAGCACCGACGATGCTCTATGGCGCAGTGTTATTTATGTGTTCGATAACCTATCACACTCTCCAGTACAACATTGTGCGACTTGAAGGCAATAACTCCACGCTCTCTAACCAAATCGGCAAAGACTACAAAGGAAAAATCTCACTCCTAGCCTATTTTTTCGCCATCCCAATGGGGTACTTTTTACCAATCGGCTCCTACATTATCTATATTGTTATCGCTATCATATGGTTTGTGCCAGATAAGCGTATCGAGCTTCTCTTTGGAGCATAAAGAACATCACTTTGATGCATAAAGCTAGCGGTTATCTGGCGCTCTTTAATGAAGGTATTGACAACTCATAGATCAGGTTACCTACTACGATCAGCTACGGAGTTAGGATCTAAGGACTCTCATGCATAAATTATTTCTTGCTGCAGCGATATTCTTTATCGCGATTGGGGTTGGCGTTGCCGGATCCGTATCAGGAACAACGATTGGTGGCTGGCCACTGTTACTTGTGCTCGTATTGAGCGCTTTTGTTATCCAGTGGCTGATGTTCATTCATTCTTGGGCAATTTCATCGGAAAAATATTTCGATCTCACTGGTAGTTTGACCTACATTGGTTTAACTACTGTGGCAATTTTATTCACCGAGGTTCGTAGCCTGCGTAGCTTTATACTGTGTGCAATGGTTGTTATCTGGGCCCTGCGATTGGGTAGCTATCTATTTCTACGAATCCGCAAAGCCGGTAAGGACGATCGCTTTACCGAGATTCTAAGCGATCCCGCACGCTTGTTTCTTGTCTGGTCTGTGCAAGGACTTTGGATTACGTTTACCGCTTTAGCGGCATGGATTGGGATTACGACGACGAACAGCGCCAGTTTCGCAGTGATAGGAATTGTTGGTGTTATAGTTTGGATTCTTGGGTTCGCCATTGAGGCTCTCGCTGATTATCAAAAAGCACAATTCCGCAAAGATCCCGCCAATAGCGGACGATTTATCCATTCTGGACTATGGTCGCGTTCGCGCCATCCCAATTATTTCGGCGAAATTCTTATATGGAGTGCTGTTTTGATCACTGTGTCGCCTGTGTTGCACAGCTGGCAGTGGATAGCAATTCTCTCTCCAGCCTTTGTGGCATTTTTATTAATTAAAGTTTCCGGAATTCCAATGTTGGAGAAGAAAGCAGAAATTCGTTGGGGTGATGATCCTGAGTACCAAAATTATAAGAACAACACACCAGTATTAATTCCAAAGATTACTGCTCGATAACCTTCTAGCCACTGGTCGAAAATAACGTCTAGTTCTTCCTACGATAGATAGCTTGAACGATTTCGCTGAAATACTCTAAAACTTTACCGCGCTTAATTTTCAGAGTTGGAGTGATGAGACCAGATTCTTGATCTAAATCAGCAAGAAGAGCTTGGAATCGTTTGACACCATCAGCTCGAGAAACATGCTTGTTGGCCAGTTCTACTACTTTGTGTAACTCGGTGACAATTCGCTCATCGGTGACTATCCTATAGTCTTTAGGCTGAGATGTCTGCGGGATAACGGACAAAATATCTTTAAAGTTTTCCGCCAGATTTTGCTTATCAAGAACCAAAAGCGCCGCCACATACGGCATATTGTCACCAACCATAACCGCATGCTCTATCCATGGATGGGCCTCTACCAGTGCTTCCCATTTAGCTGGGGCAATTGTTTTTCCACCTGCAGTTACCAGCATATCTTTTGCACGACCGGTGATATACAAGTAACCATCGCGTATCTCACCAAGATCTCCGGTATTGAAAAATCCATCCTTATAGGCTTCATCCGTTGCCTGTGAATCTATATACCCGGGTGAAACACCAATGCCCTTAACCAAGATACTCCCATCTTCAGCAATGCGTACGGTGGTTCCTGGAATGAGTTCCCCGACGCTTCCAGAACGTATCCGACCTGGACGATTTCCAGATAACGGTGCGGTTGTTTCCGTAAGGCCATACCCTTCCATTACCGGCAAGCCAAACCCACGAAACATGAGTGAGATATTTCGATCTAAAGGAGCAGCTCCAGAGAGTATAAACTCCATACAACCACCAAGTAAGTGGCGAATTCGATTGAAGAAAAGCCGATCAAAAATTACATGTTCTAACCGTTGTGGCAAACTAGCAAGAGTTGATAGTGGAATATTTTTCAGATCTGCTTCCTCGGCTAACGCACCCCAGTTACAAGCATGGCGTTCTGCTCGTGACCATAGCGGGCCCAGATACTTAGCTTGTGCTTTGTGCCGAGTAGCTTCAAGAATTTTGTGAAATACACGTGGTACAGCAACAATAAACGTCGGTTGTATAGCAGGTAGAGCAGCAATGAGATTGCGCGGATCTGCCATGTAGGTTATGCGCATTCCTGCCCACATACAGATCATTTGTAGGCCACGCGCCAATACGTGTGCCAGTGGTAAGAAGATAACCGTTCTACCACGGTCATTGAGAACATCCGACCATGCCGCTTGTACATTGAGGACCAGATCGATGAAGTTGCGGTGAAGAATTCGGCTGCCTCGCGGCTGACCAGTTGTTCCCGATGTATACACGATCGAGGCTACATCTTCACGATCCCGTGCTCGTGAATCTAGCATCGCAACATCACGCTCAGTAACGCACTGAGCTGCAAACTCTGATATTTTTTCGATCGATACGATATGGATTTTGCTCAAATTCCCTTGTTCTAGCATTAATTTGTCGACGATAGCGTCTGAAACAAAGGCAATCTGAACATCGAGTTCCTTCACAATATGGGCAAGGATCTCAACAGGTGAGGTTTCGTAAACGGGCACGACGACACCACCTGCCCGCCAGATTCCCCACTCTGCAAGCGCCCACTCATATGACGTTGAAGCCATAATAATGCACGGTTGGCCCACGTTGAGTCCAGATTGGATCAGCGATAGCGCGATTCGATCCACGACAGTAGAAAACTCAGTCATTGTGATATCGCGATAATCCACGCTACCATTGCGATTGCTTGAATCATACTCTGATACATGAAATGCCACGTGATCTGGGGCTTGAGCCCTTCGTTGGGCGACGATATCATACGTATAACATAGATCAGGCCGATAAACACGTTGCGGTTCGTTATGCTCAATCATCTTAGTCTCCACAACCTAGCTACATTTTTCACTACCGGAAACCATCAAAAATTGCTGTCTGGCTTCAACAGAAATAGTGACTATCATGGTTGTCTATTTGCACCAATTCATCGAGTCGTTCTTAGCAAGCGAGAATCTTTCGAATACGCAAAAACGAACGCGATGCTGCTAAGCATCGCGTTCGTTTTGATTAGTTCACATACACAACTGCCATATTCTTTCGACCTTTACGAACTAGGATCAGTCCGTCACCGAGAATATCGGCAGTTTCAAGCACGCGTTCTTCGTCATCAACTTTGACGTTGTTGATTGAAACCCCACCTGAGGCAATAGTTCTGCGAGCTGCACCGCGGCCTTTTTCAAATCCTAAATTGACCAGCACATCTTGGATACTCGTCCCGATAGCTTCCTGGCTCGAGGATAGTTCACCTACAGCATCGCGCAACGTCTGCGGATCGACGTCAGAGGGATCTTTTTTACCAAAAAGAACTGCTGACGCATCCTTAACACGGGCGGTTGCTTCTTGACCATGAACCCACGTAGTCACTTCATCTGCCAGTACACGTTGTGCTTGACGAGCATGTGGGCGTTCGGCTACCTCGATTTCGAGCGCTTCGATTTCTTCGCGCGGTAGGAATGTAAAGACCTTCAACATCCGCACCACATCGGCATCTGCAGTATTTAGCCAGAACTGGTAGAACTTGTACGGGCTGAGCATCTGGGGATTGAGCCAAACAGCGCCACCTTCGGTCTTACCGAACTTAGTTCCATCGGCTTTGGTAATGAGCTGGTTGGTCAAAACATGGACGTTTGCGCCTTCAACTTTGTGGACTAAATCCATACCGCCAACGATGTTACCCCATTGATCGTTGCCGCCAAGTTCAAGGGTGCAACCATAGCGCCGATAGAGCTCAAGGTAATCATTTGCTTGTAGGATCTGGTAGGAAAATTCGGTAAACGAAATACCTTCATCGGATTGTAGGCGGCGCGCTACGATATCTTTGGATAACATCGTCCCCATCCGGAAATGTTTTCCTAAATCACGCAGGAAATCGATAGCGCTCAGCGATTGCGTCCAGTCTAGATTATTGACAGTAATCGCAGCATGTGGACCCTCAAAATCGAGTAAAGATTCAAGCTGGTCGCGCAAGGCTTGAGTCCATTGTGCAACTGTTTCACGAGTGTTGAGCGAGCGCTCGCCTTTTGGCCGTGGATCACCGATTAAACCTGTTGCTCCGCCAACTAAAACAATCGGGCGATGCCCAGCCATCTGCAAATGCCGCATCATTTTCACTGCAACTAGATGCCCGTGGTGGAGGGAAGCAGCGGTTGGATCGAATCCACAATAAAATGAAATGGATCCCTCAGAAAGAGCTTTGCGCAACTCATCAATATCTGAATGTTGGGCAACAAGCCCACGCCATTGGAGTTCATCGAGGATGTCAACCAAGGGATTTCCTTTCACTTGTGATCCAAATATTCTTCATTATGACGTTATTGTGCCTTAATTAGTATCGAGACTCCAACTCTCATTGCGATGTGTGGGCAAAGGAATGTGTAACGTATCCCAGTGCCTGGCCTCTAGTTAGCCTGCAAAGTCCAACCACGTAGACTAGCAGTGTTCCTTACCCGTCGTTCTTAGTTCGAAGTAGTAGAGATCTTGTTAAAACAAGCTATTGTTATTGCACTTGCCTTTATGGGGCTTATTATTGGTGCTGGATTTGCATCTGGCCAAGAATTGCTCGTCTATTTTATTGCTTTTGGCGTACCTGGAATCTGGGCCGCGTTGGGAGCAGCGTTACTGTTCGCATTGTCTGGCTATGTTGTTATGCAACTTGGCTCCTATTTTCAAGCCAAAGAACATTCGGCAGTTTTCGACGAAGTTTCTCATCCGATAATTTCACGAATGCTTGACGTGTTCACCATCATGGTGCTTTTTACCATGGGCTTTGTCATGATTGCTGGAGCTGGTGCTAATTTCCATCAACAGTATGGGTTACCAACGTGGGTTGGGTCGATTGTGCTTGTGGGATTAATTATTTTTGCCGGAATGCTCGACGTCGATAAAGTCACGACGGTGATCGGTTTAATTACGCCATTTATCCTGGTTTTTATTGTTCTAGCTTCGGTTCACGCATTTACGCACACAACAGCGTCGATTAGCGCACTCGAACCACTTGCGATGCAACAGTTGGCCCCAGCGATTCCTTCATTGACGTTGTCTGCTATCAACTATGTGACGATGTCGATGGCGCTGGCTATTTCGATGGCGTTAGTTATGGGCGGTAACCTGCTCAACACGAGAGTTGCAGGGATAGGTGGCTTGCTTGGTGGCGGTATTTTTGGCGTGATTTTAATGCTTGCCGTCTTAGCGATCTTTGCTCGGATAGACAAGGTTCACGATGCACCAATGCCGATGCTTGAGCTTGTTAACCAGATCCATCCCGTAGCGGGTGTTGCGATGGCAATTATCATATACGGCATGATTTTTAATACTGCTATCGGTTTGTATTATGCGTTGGCTAAACGCGTAACGTCTTCGCGCCCGGCCTTATTCTTACCTGCAATAAGCATCTTTGCTTTCATTGGATTTGGGTTATCGTTCTTCGGTTTTGAGTCGCTAGTGGGCACCTTGTATCCGATGGTTGGATACGTTGGCATCATTATGATGGGTATTTTGATTTACGCGTGGTTTACTCGGCGTGCCGATATTAAACGTGAAACCAAGATTCGAAACAAAATCCGCAATCTGCTCCGAGCCAAGTGGGATGTCACGCGTGCTTTTACACGCAAACATGAAACTGCTTTAGTTAAGGCACTCGACGAGTCAATCGTTGATTCTCTCGAGCAACATCGTGAAGTATCTGCTGAAGTCGTTGCAGAAATCGAAGACGATGAGACTGCCGCGGTTGAACCGGCCTGGGAAACGATCTCTCAGCAGTGGGAAGAAGAGGCTGGAGCTGACGAAAATGGCGAAGAATTCCATCCGGAAAATATCGATCCAACCGAAGCTCGAGTACAAGCTCTAGAGGCGGAAAAAGACGATTGAGTTAGTCCGAACCTCTCGGTATGACCTAGCTCGAGGTTAGATGGTGTGTTCTCACATCCATCACACTGTTTCTCGCCTGAGCATGCTGTACGCAGTATGCTCAGGCGAGATGTGTAGCCTATCTACTGTCCGAATCCTTGGGAGCGGACGTGGTCAATATAGCGATCTTTTAACGGCGTTGTGCGTAACTTTCGCACAACCTGCGTCGTAAAGGTATCAACGCGCCGATTCAAATCACGCGTATCGTAATACGTCGTCATCTCTTGGTCATAATCTGCCAAGGCTTCAACCCATGATTCTGGCTCGTTGTAGGTATTGTGCATAACACGTAGGTTGACGTCCATTCTAGGTTTTAGTTGCGGCTCTTGATCTGGATAACCGTAGATCATTCCTAGAGCAGGGAAAGTAAAATCTGGAAGGTGCAACAACGAAATAACTTCGGGGATATCGTTGAGAATAGATCCTAAAAGCGTTACCCCTAACCCCATAGATTCGGCAGCAACAGTCATATTCTGAACCATCAAAATCGCGTCGGTGAACCCTTCGCGGAACGCATCCATAGATTTTGCAGGGCTCGGATCGTGTCCCAATTCTTCAAGAATACGCACACTGCGACGAGTATCGACAATTGCGACGACGAATTCGGGAGCTTGGGCAATATACGGTTGGTTTCCAATCTCGGCAAGCTTGTTGCGAAGACCTTGATCGGTAACGCGAATAAGCCCAGCGTGCTGAAAACCGCGTGAGGTTGAGGTCCGCATTGCGACGTCGAATAACGTTGAATTAACGTCTTGCGGAACGCTTTGTTGGGAAAACTTCCGTATCGATCGATGGTTTAATTGCTGAGATATAGTTTGGTTCGTCATTCGTTTTCTCCCGTACGGGCATGAGCTAGTAGTAACAGTTCAGTCTTTAATTCAATGGCTCGCTGGGTCGATGAGACAATGACTAACACTGTGTCATCTCCGGCAATACATCCTAGAACACCTTCTATAACGGCACGATCTAATGAGGATGCAAGGAGTTGTGCCGCACCGGGCGGGGTACGCAAAACGACCTGATTTTCAGCTTGTTGGGCACTGACCAACAGTTCACGTGCCCATCTTTTGAGTTGGGCGCGAACCCCATTGTCAGATTCTGCTAGCTCAGTTACTCCAGGGATTCGATACACACGTTGTCCAGCAGAATTGTGTTCTTTGAATGCCCGCAATTCTTCAAGGTCGCGAGACAACGTAGCCTGGGTAACAATAATCCCATGGTCATGTAAAATTTTTCGTAATTCTCCTTGCGAAGAAATTGGGGAATGATCGATCAATGCTACGATCATTGCTTGGCGTGCTGCACGCGTTGTGGGAACGCTACGGTTCATAGCTTGGTCTCCTGCATTTCTCCCATCGCACGGACAAACGGAATAAGCTCTTCACGAGTAATAATTAACGGTGGCAACAATCGAATACGCTCGTTGCTAGTTGCCGATACTAAGAAACCGCGTTCGCGTAACTCGCGTTCTGCATCATAAGCATCAGCAATATCAATCGAGAGCATCAACCCTTCGCCTTGGACCTCATAGCCCAAAGTGATTAATTCTTGTTTGAGCCATGCTCCAGTTAACGCCACGTGTGGCAATAACGGTTTGATATTTTCCACCACGCTCAAGCCAGCAGCAGTAGCTAGCGGGCTGCCGCCAGTGGCTGACGATTCCATGCCACGCTGGATCAAACGACCAGCAGTTTGGAAGCCAATCGTTACCCCAATAGGTACTCCCCCGCCTAGTCCTCGAGCTAAGGTAATAACATCAGCAACAACTCGTGGGGTATGGGCAAACCAGCGTCCAGTTCTACCAACGCCTGATAATGACTCATCAACAATTAACAATGCACCATATCGATCACATAAATCCCGAATGCGCCCCAATTCTTCATCGCTGAGGCGCTCAATAGAACGTCCGTGGTGGACATCGATTACGCACCCGGCGACGTCGTCGGCAAAAGCCTGGGCAAGTTCACTAGCGTTATCTAGCACTTCGATCCCGCCAACAAGAGGTTCATAGGGCGAACGTGAGGCGTGATCAGCTAGCGATAACGCTCCCATCGTACGACCATGATAGGAGCGGTTTAAGGTCAGAATTCGGCCGTGAGGCTTGTGCAAACGGGCCAACTTTAACGCTGATTCCATCGCTTCAGAACCAGAATTGGAAAAGAATACGCGCGCAGTGGCTCCTAGATAGCCTTCGTCGGAAAGACATTCTTGCAAACGTTCTGCTAGAGCCACTTGCGGTTCGGTTGCATAGACGTTTGCGACGTGCAAAATCTTATCTGCCTGCGCCGATAGTGCCGCGCGCAACTTTGGATGCTTATGCCCAAGTGAAGTGACGCCACCGCCGGAATCTAAATCAAGATATGAGTTTCCCTCTGTATCCCAGACAGTCACCCCTTCACCACGCGAAAGAACCAAGGGTGGCAATCCATAAGCAGCCATCATACTTTGATCGTATCGTGGCAATAATCCTGACATTGGGCACCTTCACTTGTTGTTAGCACTATGCATAACTATACAAGTATGTGGATGATGGCTAGCATCAAAGTGATGCATTACGCTATGGCGCTCAGTGCTCCCAAGGGGTCAACCGAAGTTTACGTTCCACAGCACCAATTCCATTTCGAGCTCGGCTGGTTAGCTCGGCGATAGAATCACTACCGGCCCGAATAAAGCTGCCAGCTAACGCATCGAGTTCGCCATCAGCTATCAAAGCGATGATCTCGCTCACTTCATCAGGTGAATTCCACTCGGTGCGATCTTGATGCATTATTCTGTTGGCCGTCATATCGGTCTGAACTACTCCGGGCGCGACAGAAAAGACCTTCAATCCCCTCTCATAGCCTGCTTCATGCAACGAACCGGCAAAGCGCAAAAGTGCAGTCTTAGAAACAAAGTATCCGGAAGCTAAGGAACTGTCATAAACCGCAGCTCCTGACGATAGATCCACGATTCTCCCGCCGGCGTTGGCTAACATGCGCGGTACTAAACCGCGAGCGAGCAAATAAGGAGCGCGAACATTAATCTCAAGGGTTTTCCACCAGTTATCTGGATCAGTTTCCCACGGTAAAGCCTCTTCATACATTACGCCGGCATTATTAACTATCATATCGATATTAAAATCGGTGACTTGGTCAAGGAAGGTGCTGATTTGTTGCGGATCTGCGAGATCAACGCCGAATGTCACTACCTTTGCTCCTCGCAAGTTGCAGGCTTTCGCAGTGCCATACAATGCTTCGTGGGTGCGCGCCAGCAGCAACAGAGTTCTTCCGGGGCGTGCAAGGCGGCGCGAAATATGTGCCCCGATACCACGCGAGGCTCCGGTAATAAGAATTGTTGAAGAGTCCATAACTAAAGTCTAGCGTGTGAAGTCATGGTTTTAACATACTTCACACGCTAGAGCTTTGAGATCCGGTTGGACTTATAGGATCGTATTTATTTGCGCCATTGCGAGGTTAGGATCGCAATTGGGCATCAAATAGTTTTGCGGTCTTTTTGATAATGCGGTGGCGAACCATAGCTGTTTCTTCCGCAGTTAACGTATGGTCGCGGCCACGGAAACGAAGCGCAAAAGCTAATGACTTCTTCCCCTCAGGGATCTGATCACCGGTGTAGACGTCGAAGAGTCTAATATCTTCAACGATGTCACCAGCGATGTCCAAAATTGCTTCACGAATCTGACCTGCCGGCAGTGACTCATCGACAATAAGAGCGATATCTTCTTTTGCGGCTGGGAAAGAACTGACCGGCATAATCTTCATGGTTGTCTGTGCAACGGCTGCGATGAGCATGTCAGTATCAGCTTCGAAAGCAATTGAACGCGCAGGTAGGTCAAACGCCTTGCACACCTTAGGTGCCAGCTCGCCAGCATATCCAATCACGTGCCCGTTAACGAGTGCCGCAGCGCCCCGCCCTGGATGGAATGGCGCACGAGCCTCATTGCGGAACTCAACACTAGCTCCAAGCGTATGAGCCATAATGTTCAATGCTTGCAGGGCGTCACGCCAGTCCCAGGTAACAGCAGGAAAACCAGCTTGTGCAGGGGCAACATGTGGTGTGGCAACACCAGCGATGTGATGTGGCTGTTGTGGCATCGCAACAGCGATAGAGGCAAGCGCCTCATCACTGGGGCGTTGCCCAACACCAGGGTTAGGTGCAGGATGAAGTTCATGCGGCCGAGTCACATTGGCAGCTTCGAAAATTGCCACACCTGGGTTGGATCGAGCAACGTTCAACTTCGCAGTATCAAGTAGTGAGTCCAATACTGAAGTACGCATATAAGGCGATTCTTCTTGCAGTGGGTTGGCTAGTTTAATGACTTCTCGGCGTGGATCATCGACGTCGATCTGCTGGTTATCGAATGTCGCTTGCGAAACAAAGGGGTAGGAAACAACCTGCGTCCAGCCTTGTTCTGCAAGTGAACGAACAAGGTCGCGTTGGTGGCGTTGCTTGAGCGTTAAACCGGCTCCTCCGGTTGGAGTTGGCAAAATTGAGGCAATCTCATCGTAGCCCACCAATCGAGCAACTTCTTCAACAAAGTGTGCCGGACCTACCAGATCTGGACGCCACGGAGCTGGAGTGACCTGAAGCTGGTCGCCATTTTCTTCGACCTGGCAACCGATATCGGTCAAAATACTCTTGATCTTGTGTGGTGAAACCTGTAGTCCAGTTAGCCGCTGCACTTCAGAAATCGAGAAATCAATGGGTGCGATATCTGGAGTATTATCGACGTCGAAGTTATCGTCGTCGATAGTTCCACCACCGAAGTCCACCAAGATTTCTGCCACCATCTGCGCAGCGATACGAGTAATCGTCGGATCAACGCCACGCTCGAAACGTTTAGACGCTTCGGAAGGCAAGCGATGACGACGAGCCATCCGGGCAACCGAAACTGGGTCAAAATGAGCTGCTTCGATCAAAATATCAACAGTGGAATCGCTGATTTCTGTATCGGAACCCCCCATAGTTCCAGCAAGTCCAACTACTCGCGCACCGTGACCTCCCTGAGAATCAGCAATAACGAGATCTTGGGGATCTAGCGTGCGTTCTACGCCATCGAGGGTAACTAGATGCTCACCTGCATGTGCTCTGCGCACCACAAGTGGAGCTGTTACCTTGTTCAGATCGTAGGCATGCAGTGGCTGACCGAGGTCAAGCATGACGTAATTTGTTGCATCGACGACGAGGGAGATTGGACGCATTCCTGCTGCTGTGAGGCGATCTTGCATCCATTTTGGTGAGTGTGCTTGCGCGTTGATACCGCGAACAACCATCGTCACAAATCGATCCGCACCAGGTTTGCCGTGGATAGGTTGATCATCTTCGATCGCAACAGCGAATCCCTTGTTGTTGGCTTGCCGATATTCAGTATCTAGGTTAGCCACAAGTCCTGGGTCTGTGAACTGAGCTCCGGTTGAGTGGGAGTATTCGCGTGCAACCCCGCGCATTGAGAAGCAATATCCACGGTCCGGGGTGACGTTGATTTCGAGAATTTCACCAGCTAGTCCAAGGTATGGCAAGACGTTTTTACCGACTTCTGGAACGCCTTCGGCTTGGGCTTGTTCTTGAGAATGAGCTAGTACGATGATGCCATCGTGGTCTTGGCCTAAACCGAGTTCGCGCGCAGAACAGATCATGCCGTCTGAGATATGCCCATAGGTTTTCCGAGCTGCGATCGCAAAATCGCCTGGGAGTACAGCGCCCGGAAGTGATACGACGACGTAGTCGCCTTCAACGAAATTATGTGCACCACAAATTATCCCGCGTGAGGCAAAATCGACAGGTTCCTTGCCTTGGCCGGGTTCGTCGTTATGCTCACCTACATCTACTCGACAATAGTTAATAACTTTGCCGTTTTTCTGCGGTTCTTTAGAAATAGTGAGTACTTTTCCGACGACGACGGGCCCGGTTACGTCCGGGGCGTGGATTGCTTCTTCTTCTAAACCAACTTTGACCAAATCTGCGGCCAACTGCGCGGCGGTCAAATCTGGCGGGAGTTCAACATGAGTGCCAAGCCAGTCAATAGGAATACGTGGCATTAGTTTCCCCTTCCGGTAGTGCCAAATTGGTGGGAGAAGCGAATATCGCCTTCAACCATGTCTCGCATGTCTGCAATGGCATTGCGTAACATCAGCGTGCGCTCGATTCCCATCCCGAATGCGAATCCGGTATATTCTTCAGGATCAATTCCCGCATTTCGTAAAACTTCAGGGTTGACCATTCCGCAACCGCCCCATTCGATCCAGCCCGGGCCACCCTTCTTTTGCGGGAACCATAAATCCATTTCAGCCGACGGCTCGGTGAAAGGGAAATATGACGGGCGCAGCCGGGTGCGTGCCTGAGCTCCGAAAAGCTGTTGCGCAAAATGATCTAACGTCCCTTTCAAATGCTCCATGGTTAGGCCTTTATCCACGGCAAGACCTTCGATTTGATGGAATACCGGGGTGTGTGTGGCATCGAGTGCATCGGTGCGGAAAACCTTTCCAGGGCAAACAATATAAAGCGGAACTCCGCGTTCGAGCATCGCATGAGATTGCACGGGTGATGTGTGCGTGCGCAAGACTAGGCCGGGTTGTTGTTCGACCTCAGATGATGAACCTGGATGAGCAACGCCATCGACGTAGAAGGTATCTTGCATTTGCCGAGCTGGGTGGTCGGGCCCAAAATTTAACGAATCGAAGTTAAACCACTCGTGTTCGAGTTCTGGTCCTTCAGCTACTTGCCATCCCATGCCGATAAAGAGATCGGAAATATCTTCCATTAGAGCAGGTAACGGATGGCGCGCACCACTGGGCTGACGATTTACCGGCAACGTGACATCGACGGTTTCTTCACTGAGCATTCGTGCTTCTACTAAAGCGTCGATGCGTTCTGTGGCAGTGGCTAAGGCGTGCTGAATCTCCTTGCGCGCAGTACCCAAAAGGCGCCCTGCTATCGGACGTTGTGTTTTATCAAGGGTTTTGATCGCCATGTTAGCTTGTGTGATGGGCGCGTTATCGCCGGTGTGTAACAGACGAACTTCTTTTAACTCATCGAGTGTTTGAGCATTCAAAAATGCTTCTTGGGCAGCATGGATAGCTTGTGCAATCCCGGCTTCATCCAATGGACTGAGCGGTTCCATAATAACCTTTCATCCTGAAGAACTATCAGTACTAATTGTACGGTGTCAAAGATGAAACTATAGATACGTGGGTGCATATACTTCGTCACCCTTGACGTTGATTTAGGATTTTGAGTCCTCGCTCTTAGCTGAAAACACAGCGTGACGAAGACTTAGGGAACGTGCCTCGGTAGAGTAAGTGAAAATACACGGAAGAGTCCGTTTATTTCTACACGGACGTTTAGTGTGACCAAACGTCGATAACCTGACTAAGGAGATAGTGATGTCTGAGGATAAGAATATTTTTGATCGCGCAACTGATGCCGTTAAATCAGCCTTTGATGAGGCTCGTGAAAAAGTTGATTCATCACAGGTGCAAGAGAAACTAACTGAGACGAAGTCTGTTGTGGTTGATAGTGTTCGATCCGCTGGTGAAAAAGCATCGGAAATTGTGCGTGAGACGAAGCATAAGGCCGAAGATCTGTTGGGTCGAAATGATTCCGTGGTTGAAAAAGCGGATCGGAAGATTGAGCAAACTTCGGAAACGATGGGCGCTAAGATTGACGATGCGGCTAAGCGCGCTGAAGATTTTGGCGAGAAGCTCACCGACAAGCTCGAAGATAGCAACGAATAATTCCACTCTCGCGCGCTAATCGAGCCGTGAAAGCTGATAATGTTTGGCCGTGCCTAGCGGCGAATATGTTTAGATTGGCCGCTATTAATCGTTGATATTGATTCACGGTCAATAGCACATATAGTTTGGGGATCGCATAGATGCGATCCCCAAACTATATTCTCACGCGTAGGTAGACTAGCTATTGTGTAGGGGAAATCAAGACTTCCCCTACTAGATATAGCTAGCCTAATAAGCCGACGTGACGCAGCACTTGTGCGATGCCTTCTTCTTCTTCGGCAGTAAGCTGCGAAACAGGTGTTGGCATCTGATTGGATTCAAAGATTCCCAAAACTTTGAGCGCGGTCTTGAACGCACCAACTCCCGCGCCAAAGCCAGTAGTAGAAGATGGAACCATGACGATGCGCATGAGATCAGATAACCGATCTTGTTCTTTGCGTACGGTCTCCCAGTCCCCTGCTTGGTAGGCGTTCCATTGCCGAACGTAACCAGCTGGATCGACATTAGCTAACCCAGGAACTGAACCGTCTGCGCCTCCTAGATATGCACCGTCAACTACAACTTCGTGACCAGTCAGGAGCGAAAGCGGATGTCCGGCTCGCTCATTGTCTTGAAGCAGGAAACGGAAGGATACGTCGTCGCCCGAAGAATCCTTGACGCCGGCAAGGACGCCGTCTTGTCCCAGACGCATCAGTAATGCAGGTGGGAGCTTGACATGTACACATACCGGAATATCATATGCGAATAAGGGCAGTTCAGTTGCGGCTGCAATAGCGCGGAAATGGTTTTCAACCTGAGCCATGCCACCTAAAGCATAGAACGGAGCAGTAGCAACAATGCCATCGACGCCGATCTGTTCAGCTTGCCGAACATGTTCTAGCACACGGTCGGTCTGGGTATCGATAACGCCAGCAAGGACTGGCACGCGCCCTGCGACAACTTCATTGGTTGCGCGAAGAATTTCTTCGCGCCGGCTCGGCGTAGCAAAAGCTCCTTCACCTGATGAACCCAGAGCA
The DNA here is from genome assembly GCF_023973165.1 of Arcanobacterium pinnipediorum. Lineage (NCBI taxonomy): Bacteria > Bacillati > Actinomycetota > Actinomycetes > Actinomycetales > Actinomycetaceae > Arcanobacterium > Arcanobacterium pinnipediorum. The sequence continues at coordinate 1,099,420 of NZ_CP099547.1, forward strand.
AAAACTCCGTGAACACCAGCTTGAATCATGCGATCCAAACCACGTTGATACGATTGCACATCGAATGTGCCATCTTCATGTTCTGCAACTACTACTGGTGGAATAACTCCACGAAAATCAGTCATAATCCTTTTCCTTAGAGAGTCGGGTGAAGCAACGACGGAGCAGCACCCAAAAGTTTCCTAGTGTAGGCATCTTGTGGATTGGCCAACAGCTCATCAGCTGGACCTTCCTCAACAACAAGTCCTTGATTCATAACAGCGATACGATCAGAGACGTAACGGACCGTTTGAATGTCGTGGGAAATGAAGACCATAGCTAGGTTTAATTCTTCTTTGAGATCTGTTAACAGATTCAGAATCTGTGCACGTACCGAAACGTCGAGCGCAGAGGTTGGTTCATCAGCAATGATGGCCTTTGGTTCGAGAGCTAAGGCTCGTGCGATAGCAACGCGTTGGCGCTGACCACCAGAGAGCTGGCCAGGGAGCGCATCAAGTGCAGAGGCTGGCAAACCGACCATTGAGATCAGGTCGCTAACGCGCTTCTTTCGGAAGGCTTCATCACCAATTTTGTGTACTCGCAACGGATCAGCAAGTTGGTCTTGGACAACCATACGCGGATTAAGAGCTGTAGCTGGATCCTGGAACACCACAGAGACGACCCGGCCTACTCGGCGACGAGTATCTGCCGAACGCTTTGTAATCTCCTCACCGTTGAAGAACACACGTCCTTCGGTTGCTACTTGCAGACCACACATGACATTGGCAGTTGTCGATTTTCCACAACCTGATTCGCCAACGATACCAAGAGTTTGACCTGGCATAACTTTCATATTGACGCCGCGAACTGCTTGGATCTTATTTGGCTTGAACAGCGATCCAGTACGAGTCCGGAAGGTGACTTTTACATCCTGGAGTTCGATGATGGGAGTATCCTGCGTAGTCACAGTGCTTCACCTGCCTTTGCAGTATCAGTGGTTTGTGATTCTGGCCGTGGTGGCAACGCGGCATAGTAGTGGCGTGGGCCAACTTCGGTCAAGACCGGACGGATGTCCAATCCGTAATCCGGATGTGAGGAACGTGGAGCGAAGCGATCACCAATTGGGAAGTCCTTAGGCGATGGCACAGTTCCGGGAACCTGGTGGAGACGACCGGAACCGGATTCGATGGACAGCACAGCACCGAGCAAGCCACGAGTGTATTCGTGTGTTGGGTTGAGCAACAGCTCACTGGTTGGTGCTTGTTCGATGACTTGACCGGCGTACATAACTGTAATCGAATGTGCTACCTCAGCAACGAGTGCCAAATCGTGGGAAACGAACACCATTGCGAATCCAAGCTTGTCACGCAACTCATTGAGCAAATCAATAACCTGCTTTTGGACTGTAACGTCCAAAGCTGTGGTTGGTTCGTCAGCAATCACGAGCTTGGGATCACGGGTCAATGCCATAGCAATGAGGACGCGCTGGCGCTGACCACCAGATAGTTCGTGTGGATAGGATTCTAGGGTCCGCTTCGGATCCAGTCCAACGAGTTCGAGGAGTTCTGCCGCACTACGAGTACCACCACGCGAGGTGAGCTGCTTCATCTGTGACTTGATCAGCATCGCCGGATTGAGTGAGCTCAGTGCGTCTTGGTAGATCATTGCCATTTCGTGGCCGAGCAAACTCTGGCGTTCTGCCGGATCCATTTCGAGAAGATTACGTCCCTCGTATAGTAACTCTCCGGAAAGCTCAGCTCGTGGATCAATAAGACCCATGATTGACAAGGCTGTAATCGATTTACCACAGCCCGACTCTCCAACTAAGCCCATCGTTTCCCCGGGAGCAACGGTGAACGAGACGTTATCGACGACATTAACATCACCATGGCGCGGGAACTTGATCGAGAAATTCTTCACCTCAAGAAGTGGCGTAGTATTAGCGTCCGATACAAACCGATCGATGCGTTTCACTTCAACTTCGCGTAAAGCATCAATTCGTGCTTGGAGCGATTCAGCCTGCTCTGCGTATGCCTTGCGTGGATCGAGCAGAAGCTTATCGGCTTCACGCTTAGACGTTGCATCGACTTGTGCAACCGAAACGCCCTTAGGAGCTGCCACCATAGCATCGGTGATACCTTCGGACAGGATGTTCAAACACAAGACCGTAATCATGATCATGACGCCAGGGAAGAACGCAGTCCACCACTTGCCAACGATAATCGAGAGATTAGATGAGGCGTCGGAGAGGACATTTCCCCATGTGGGAACCATAGCTGATTGCAAACCAGAACCGATGAAGGTCAACGATGCTTCGAGAATAATTGCATCTGCAACCAAAACGGTGGCGAATACCAAAACCGGAGCAGCAGTGTTACGCATGATGTGCTTGGTCAAGATCCACGGAGCGCGGGCGCCAGAGACGATGATTGCCCGTACATAGTCTTCACCGTAAGCACTCATCACGTTAGCTCGCACAATGCGGGCAAGCTGTGGGGTGTAGACGAAGGCAATTGAACAGACGATAACAACCAATAGACCTGCTAGGTTATCTGAACTAAACCGTGCCGAGAAAACCAAAACCGTTACCGCGGCCATTGCAATGCCGGGTACTGCCATAATGATATCGAGAATGCGCATGATCACTTCAGAAATTGACTTGCGCACAACTGCAGCAATAGAACCGATAATTGCACCGAAGAACAGAGCGATAGCAGTGGAACAAATTCCGATAAGCATCGAGAAACGACCGCCGTAAAGCAATCGGCTCAAGATATCACGACCTACGTGATCAGTACCAAAGAGATGGTCTGCATTTGGTGCCGTCCACTTATCAAAGATCGCATCCGGTTCGTAAGGTGCAATCAAGGGCGCGATCACCGAGATAAAAACGATAAGCGCTAAGACTGATAGAGCTATCCGCGATCCCAGGTTCATATTACGAATACGCGTAAAACGTACCCCGGGCTGAGTAACTTTTGCGAGTTTTTCTTTCTTTCCCATAATCACACCGACCTAATACGTGGATTAATCAGTAAATAGAGCATGTCAACCACAATATTGACAATGATAAATGCGATAGCAACAACTAATGCACCACCTTGTACTAGGTTCACCCAGTTATTCTGGATACCTTTAATCAGTACTTGCCCCATACCGTTAATCGCGAAAATAATTTCGATAACAACAGCGCCGCCCATCAAATAGCCTACGCGCAGACCCAAAACAGTAACCGGAGTGATCAGAGCGTTTCGCAAAACATTACGACCAATAACGATTGATTTTGGAATACCGGCACCCAATGCAGTACGCACGTAATCACGGTCTAATTCTTCAACCATGGATGTACGCACAACACGCGTCATTTGCCCGATGACTGGGATTGCCAGTGCTACAGCAGGCAAGAGCATACGCACAAACCAGCCACCAAAATCGTCAAAGATTCCGGGCAATACACCCGATACCGGCAGTTTTCCAATAAAAGCAAGAACGAGAAGAACAGCTAACCAGAAAGATGGAGTTCCAATGCTGATAACAGAAATAACTCGGATGAGTTGATCGGGCCATCGATCGCGGTAGATCGCAGCGACCACGCCGAGTGGGAAGGAAACCAATACGGCTAAAATAAGGCCAAAGAAGGTTAATTGGAGAGTAATGGGCAAAGCCTGAGCGATCAATGACGATACTGTGTTCGAAACGCCCACACCATAGATTCCGAGATCGCCTTGCACAAGATTCAGTATGTAGATTCCAAGACGAACCAACAGAGGTTCGTTCAAGCCTTGCTGCTCACGGAACGCTTCAAGCTCTGTAGGAGTCGCGTTTTCACCGAGCGTTGCATAGGCTGGGTCAATTGGCGATAACGCCATAATTAAGAAGACGAGCACTGTTACGCCCAGCACCATGACTGGTAGCGCAACAAGGCGACGTCCGATTAGTCTTAGTAAATTATTCATTCCATCTTTTCCTTACGACTGTTCTCAACCAGTTGAGGGGCGGATGCGGCTTCACGCATCCGCCCCTCATTGGCTTTTATCAGATGTCTGAATTACTTGTGAGTTACTCCAAGCAAGTACAATCCAGTAGTCGCAATTGCATCAACGCCATCGACGGTTGCTGGGTTGTAAGCGGTAATCATCGCACGGTGGAAGAGTGGGAAGATTGGAGCTTGTTCTGCAACGATATCCTGCAACTCGCCCCACTTTGCCTTAGCTTCAGCACCAGCAAGGGAATCTGCTTCATTGATAAGCTGCTGGATCTGTGCGTAGATTTCAGGGTTGGAATTTGCGAAGTTGGAACGCTTATGCATCCAAGCGTTATCGCCATACCACCAAGAGAAGAAGATAGCTGCGTCGTTTCCGAATACTGACGGATCACCAGGGGCTAAGATAACATCGTAGGTTGGGTTATCAACGTCAGCGTTATCTGCGTAGAGGGCAGCTGATGCCTTGGATTCGATGTTGACGGTCAGACCGAGCTTCTCCCAATCTTCCTTGATCTGTGGTGCGAGGTTTGCAACCCAAGGATGATCTGTGGTCAAAAGAGTGATTGACTCAGTAGGCATTCCGGCTTCATCGAGCAGCTTCTTCGCATCATCCATGGAGTATCCCATGTCGGTAGCTGGCTTCTTGAAATCAGGATTTACTTCAGGCAAGAAGGACTGGGCTGGCTTTGCCTTGCCCGAGACTGCTGACTCGATCAGACGCTCGGTATTAACTGCCTTGATCAAAGCACGACGTACTTCTGGCTTATCGAATGGAGCCTTGGTGGTGTTGAACATCAAGAATGGGTTGTTGTAACCATCAACTTCCTTGACTTCCCAACCAGCACTCGTTAGTTCTGGGATAGTTGCAGCTGGTACAGCTTCCATTACGTCGGTGGTGCCACCAAGAGCTGCCGAGAGACGCTGGCTGTCATCCTTTTGTGGATTCCAAACGATCTTCTCTAGCTTTGCTGGATTCTTACCGTTGTAGTGCTCGTTGATAACGGCTGTAATAGGAGTTCCCTCTTTTGGAGCGGCCTCGAACTTGTATGGACCAGTACCGATTGGCATGGTCTTCAACTCATCATCGCTCATGCCTGCTGGGACGACCTTGACCAAAGCCAAGCGCTCTTCGAGCTTTGCAAATGGGTAGTTGAGTTCAACCGTAACGGTGGAATCATCCTTTGCAGTAACTGACTTAATTGCCTTGAAGAATGGGGTGTAAAGTCCACCTTCGTTAGAGTTGCGCTCGTATGACTTTACAACGTCATCAGCCTTAACTGGAGTACCATCAGAGAACTTAGCGTCCTTACGAAGTGCGATCTCGTAGGTGAGTTCGCCAACTTCCTTTGGTGCAGCTTCAGCAAGAGCTGGGTGGGTTGAATAGTCGGCCATATTGAAATTATAAAGGCCTTCTAGGATGTGCCAATTAACGCCGTTAGCTAGAGCTGATCCAGCGTGGACTGGACTCCAATTTGTAGTTTCGTAAGCAACACCAACGTTAAGAACACCAGATGGACCTTCCGGACCGGTCATTGCATCTTCGGTTTTCTTTTCCTCAGTAGTTGATCCACCACAAGCACTTAGCGCCAAGGCGGTCGCTGCAAGAGTTGCAACGATTCGGGTCTTTTTCACAGACATAGACTTTCCTCTCCATTGAGCATATGAGCAGTTATCAACTCTGCACGTATGTTGTCCGACAAATTCATCGTAGATCCTTAAAGGTCCCGTTGCAAGGTATAACTACTGGTTTTCGGTAACGATCTGATAACACTTTCTTTGGATAGCTCACCGCACCCAACTCTGCTCACTGACATCTGAATAACGTTGAGCTCGGGCCGAAGTATATAAACACAGCGAGGTAGCTACCGCGACGTTGAGCGACTCGGATGCTCCCCACATCGGAATACGTACAAGCGCATCTGCCCACTCCCGTTGTTCTTGAGTAAAACCGTGAGCTTCGTTGCCTACCAACCATAATGTCGGCCGACGCAGATCAATATCTGCAACAGGTTGCCCACTACGCTGGGCAATAAAAGCAGCATCGGAAAGTACGCCGAGGTCTACATCTCCCCTGCCATCTGCAATCAAGACCTGGATCCCAGCCTGCTTAACGTCGGCGATTACACTGCGTACATCTTCATCTTCGAAAATTGGTAGATGGAAATATGACCCTGCAGTGGCACGCAAAACTTTTGGATTAGTCGCATCGACTGACCCCCGACCTAAAATAACAGCGTCGGCACCGCAAGCATCTGCAGAACGAATAATAGTGCCAAGATTACCTGGGTCTACCACTTCGATCGCACAGACTAAAAGTTGGGCTTTAGCGATAACTTGAGCAATATCTTCTTCGTCCGCTACATTCACTACTGCGAAAATTCCTTGGGAATTGGGCGATACCGAGGAAGCTAGATCAGGTGGCAAAAGATGGGTGTATGGATCAAGACGATCAAGCAATGCGTCGATATCACGGTGTAAAGATAGAGCTTGTGAGGTTACATATACGTCACGTACGTGACCAGGAATATGTATTAAAGCCTCACGAACTGCCTGCGGACCTTCAACAATCGCTTGCCGATACTGGTGACGAGCCTTGCGTTTATAGAGTCCAGCAACTTTTTTCAACTGCCCGGTGTAGGACAGTATCTGCGTACGCGGCATTAAATCTCCTTGAAAATAAACTACTACGCCCCCACTCTACTAAAGAGTGGGGGCGTAGTACGTTTTTATCAGCGCATTAGATCATGCAGCTGGTGCATTGACATCAGCTGGCAGAGCCTTGCGTGCTGATTCTACGACAGCTGCGAACGCAGCTGGATCGTTGACTGCCATTTCAGCGAGCATACGACGATCGAGTTCGATACCAGCGAGCTTAAGGCCTTGCATGAACCGGTTGTAGGTCATGCCGTTTGCACGAGCGCCGGCGTTGATGCGAGCGATCCAGAGCTTACGGAACTCATTCTTACGGACCTTACGATCACGGTAGTTATATACGAAAGAGTGCGTTACTTGCTCTTTAGCCTTACGGTATAGGCGCGAGCGCTGGCCACGGTAGCCAGAAGCCCGCTCAAGGACTGTACGACGCTTCTTCTTAGAATTAACAGCGTTCTTTACGCGTGCCATGTTATATCTCCTTTAGTGCGAGCTGGCTCAGATGCCGAGCAATGACTTGACCTGCTTGACGTCTGCCCGTGCCACCGGCTGATCCGAGGACAGGCGGCGGGTACGGCGGGAGGACTTGTGCTCGAGAAGGTGGCGCTTGCCAGCCTGCTCACGCATAAGCTTTCCAGATCCCGTCTTGCGGAAACGCTTCTTTGCACCGGAGTGCGTCTTCATTTTTGGCATTTTATTTTCCCTCAATGCTGTAGTGAAACAGCTTTCTGTTCTAGCTTTCGGTCGAGCCGAAAACGGTTCGTGTCAGCTTGTCTTCCGTTAATTAATTCTCATCCGCAGATTCGAGCAACGAAGCAACGCGCTCAGCATTTTTCTGGGTGCGACGTACTTCTTCAGCGCGACGATTTTCTCGTTCTGCTTCACGACGACGACGCTGATCAGATTTTGCTTCTGACTTTCGACGCGTTGGTGCAAGCACCATCACCATCGAGCGTCCATCAACACGAGGCGCAGATTCAACTACAGCATCCTCTGCAGTATCAGCTGCCAGACGCTCCATAAGCTTAATACCCATTTCCGGACGTGATTGTTCACGACCACGGAAGCGCAACTGAATCTTGACTTTATCGCCACCGTTGAGGAATTTAATAATTCGCTTCAACTTGGTTTCGTAGTCATGCTGATCAATCTTCAAACTCAAGCGCATTTCCTTGAGTTGGGTATTGCTCTGGTTGCGACGTGACTCGCGTGCCTTTTGGGCGGCCTCATATTTGAACTTGCCGTAATCCATAAGTTTAGCTACGGGTGGGTTCGCATTAGGCGCCACTTCAACAAGATCGAGGTTCGCTTCGTGAGCGAGTCGCAGTGCATCCTCCACACGTACTACGCCAACCTGTTCACCAGCTGGGCCCACTAGACGTACTTCGGCCACGTTGATTCGATCGTTGATTCTTGGCTCGTTGATAATTGCTCCTCTTAACTAACTTTGACGTGCGACGCGCACGGAGTCCAGAGGGCATACGGTTCTAAGCCGTATTCTCATGACCCGATCCCTTAGGGACCCAGGTGGGATTTTCTCCGCTTGCGTTCCGGCTTGTGCCGGTCGGTCATTGCCTAACTCTACCAGCTATATCGCTAAGAAACATAATGATTAGCCCCGCTGGGGCGCCGCGGCACAGTGAGCTTACACACGTTCAGGCTTGCCGTGGACGAATCTCAACAAAGTCAAGCCGAGCTTTGAGGTAGGGATCTGCCTCTAGTGCTCTCCCGAGTTCTTGCGCTGCGAGAATAACGCGATCGACTGGAGTTTCATGAGGTAAAAATACATCAATCACACTCCGGCCATACGCATCAGAAGTAATCTGGATATCGAGAACATGATCGATACGCTGTTGTAATTCACCTAATCTTTCGGCAACTTTTTTATCCGCCCAAGGCGCTAACCAGTTTCCTCCGGTTGCAAGCGAAATCACTGCACTACGGCTGATCCATGTTTCATGTTCAGTGCCAGGATCGAGCACAATCTGCCCAATTTTCTGCTTTAACGTTGCTAACGCAATCGACTCTATTCCCATTGGCACTGGTCGAGCTTTCTGATTCCACCCGCCCAAAGTTTCCACAGACGAAAAGACGGCAACCGCGTGCCGACCATCAGCAATAAGATGTGTGTGCAACGTTGTTGCATCATCAGATAAATCTAAGGCCGCAGTGGCATGCTCTTTGATTCGCCCGTCCTGATCGCGGCCAGGGTGAGAGTGTGGGATAACGGGAACTAACACTCGATCCAACACTTTGATAATAGCCTGAACACGTTGGGCAACCGGTTGCGAAAACGCCACTTTGAGATCTTGGGGAAGCGATCCATCATCTCCAGCAAAGGGATTAGGCGTAAGTAAAGCAGAAATATTAGGCATCTGGCTGTTCCGTATCTTCAGTTACCTCACGCATAACTTCTGCAATCTCTGCTACCGATATCTGCGTGATTGCCCCGGCAACCTCTGCAGGATCCTGCTGGCCAAGTATTAATGACTCAACCATCGGATCAAGACTATTAAGGAGCAGACCACCAGGGATATCCTCACTGCGTTGGCCGTTGATAAATCGCACCGCGTTAACCAGACCTGAAGTGCCACTTTCAGCGCCGACGTCGTCGCCCAAATCCGCGGTAATCAGCACCACACCATACGCCGAAAGCTCAGAGAAAAGTGCTGCTACGCGCTGCGGGTTATCCGAAAGAGACTCCGACCCGGCTTCAGCCTCGGCGCCGTCCTGGGTAACGCTCTCCCCTAGGAGTTCAGAAATATCCCAATCATCAAAACTGGGCACCGGTAACTCACGCACGAGCGCAACGCCCGAAGCAGTGGGAACCACAACTGCTTCAATGCCGCGTAACTTTGCAACTCCAGCAATGACCTTGGGGTTATTAAACGGAGTGAGAATAAGGTATCGCCGAGCAGAGTTCACAGCTAACCAGCCTTCCGATTGGGTTAAGGTTTGTAGGTTTTGCGCACCCACATTTGATCTCATAACAGTTTAGACTGCCACACCCTAAACCTTCAAAACTTAGGACTACCGTCCCAAGGCTCGCCTAACCTTGCTATACCAACGAAAAATTAAAGTCTAGACTGGCGTTAATAGCAGTCAAGAAAGAATGGAGAGCATTATGACTCTGACTTACGCATATGATGAATGTGCTTGCGAAATTAAGTCTAGCGCTCCTGCGCATCTTGATTTCACGCCGGCAAGTGAAGAAAACTCAGTCCTCGGGTCTCGGCTAAATTGGTTACGTGCCGGGGTGCTGGGTGCAAATGATGGCATCGTATCCACCGCAGGTATAGTCATGGGAGTTTCAGGTGCGGCGGTGAACAGTCACGCACTGTTTGCAGCCGGGTTAGCCGGTATGGTCGCAGGTGCGTTATCCATGGCAGCAGGTGAATACGTTTCGGTCTCCACCCAACGAGATACTGAACAAGCCGCGATCTCGCGTCAGCGCCACTTCTTCCGAACCAGCCCCGTCGCCGCCCAGCAACGCCTGGCGAGTTTGATTGCCGGGCAGGGAATCTCAAAACCTCTAGCGTGGCAAATGTCTGTAGAGCTGACGAAAAAAGATCCAGTTCATGCGCTCGCGCAATACGAATATGGTATCGACGCCGATGAGCTCACCAACCCATGGCATGCAGCTTGGGCATCCATGATTTCCTTCGTTCTTGGCGCAATCATCCCATTCTTGGCAATGATTCTCGCTCCGATTTCGGTTGCGGTACCACTGACAGTAGCTTCGGTGAGTATTGCATTGGCGATCACTGGATCAGTTTCAGCATGGCTGGGTAGCGCACCTATTTTGCCGGCAACAATCCGAAACGTCGTTTGGGGCAACCTAGCGATGTGGGTAACCTACGGCATCGGATTTCTGGTCGCGAACGTCTAAAATACGTTTCGCGCACAGCAATACGTTTCGCGCACGGCTATCTTCGCGATAATCGCACTGTGAAACCGCAGGTTGCTGGGTTTAGGAGCGAGACCCAGCCACCTGATCGACTGCGCCACCGAATCTACGGTTGCGAGAAGCATACTGGCTAATGCATTGCCATAAAATAGTCCGATCAAAATCCGGCCACGCCTGATCAACAAACATCATCTCTGCATAAGAAGACTGCCACAACATAAAGTTGGAGATCCGCTGTTCTCCCCCAGATCGAATAAATAGATCAACATCTGGAAGCTCAGGCTTATACAGTGCCTGAGCGATAGTGTGCTCAGTAATCTTATGCGGTTTAAGTTCGCCCTGAGCTACGCGCTGAGCAATGTCTGCAACCGCGTCCGCAATCTCTGCTCGTCCGCCATAGTTACAACAAAAATTAAGCGTCAAGGTTGAATTATAGGCCGTTAGGCGCTGTGCTTCTTGAAGCTCTCGAATAACTGATGACCAAAGCCGTGGCTGGCGCCCGGACCAAAGAATTTTCACGCCCCAATCGTCGAGCTCATGGCGACGGCGATGAATAACGTCGCGAGAATAATTCATCAAAAACGCAATCTCTGCCGGCGAACGGCGCCAATTCTCCGTCGAGAACGCATAAACCGAAACCACCTCGACGCCGATTTCAATAGCTCCAGCCAGCACATCCATCAACGCCAACTCGCCAGCTTTATGACCTTCAGTCCGGGCAAGATTACGTTCATTAGCCCAGCGCCCATTACCATCCATCACAATCGCAATGTGGCGTGGTATTGCTCGTGGATCAATGTGCGGTGGACGCTGCCCGATAGCAGGTGGCGCAATCGGCTCATGTTCCCGGGGATAGATACGTTCCATAATTCCTCAATTTAACTGAAGTAGTCGCAATGATTTAAGATGTTTTTCCACATGCCATTGAGCATAAGCCCCCACAATCGCACCAACAGCTTTACGCGCAGCCACTGGTGCATCGTGGGCACTGACCCAATCTCCACTAATTAATGCCAGCAACAATTGCCATGTTTGAACTGTTGGCGTAGCAGAGCCTACCGGACGGCAATCATCACACACTGCACCTCCGGCAGCGATATTAAGTGCTGAGTGTGGGCCTGGAACCGCACACGAAGCACATTCATCAATCGCAAACCCCCACCCGGCAACAAGCATCGAGCGCAAAATATAAGAATAAACAACCAGCTCAGGCGGATGAGCCTTGCTAGCAATCGCATAGAGCGCTCCATGGAGCAACGTAAAAAGCTCAATATCCGTAACGTCGTCGTCGTTCAAAATATCAGCAAATTCAACTATCGTGCTCGCAGCAGTATACGCCGCATAGTCCCTGCCGATCGTGCGTCCATACTGCGCCAAAGTATCAACCTGCGAAATAGTATCGAGCGTTTTCCCCCGATACACCTGAATATCGACATGCGAAAATGGCTCTACGCGAGCTCCAAACCGCGAGGCAGTCTTACGTACACCCTTAGCTACTGCACGAATTTTCCCGTGGTTGCGCGAGAGCATCGTAATAATACGATCAGCTTCACCAATATCATGGGTACGCAACACAATCGCGTCATCACGATAGGTTTTCACGGTAACCCTAAAATCCTAGCCGACCGAGTTTTTTGGGGTCACGCTGCCAATCCTTTGCCACCTTGACATGCAGATCAAGAAATATCTTGCGCCCTAAGAGCTGTTCAATATTCTTGCGTGCCTCTTGGCCAACTTTGCGTAAGCGTTGACCGCCGTGGCCGATAATAATGCCTTTTTGTGATGGACGTTCGACGTAGATGTGCGCGTGAATATCGAGCAACGGAGGTTTCTTCGCACCAGGTTTAGCTTCGCGTTCAATCATTTCTTCAACGACGACGGCGATCGAGTGCGGAAGTTCTTCGCGAACATCTGTTAGCGCAGCCTCACGAATAAATTCTCCAATCATCGCTTCGTCAGATTCGTCTGTGACCGTATCAACCGGATACAGTGGTGGCGAAAGCGGCATGTGCTTGAGTAAAACATCTGCAACAAGTTCTACTTGGTCACCAGAAACTGCACTTACCGGAATAATTTCAACAAAATCATAAAGCTGGCTGACGTCAAAGAGTTTATCTGCCAGGGCCTGACGAGAAATCTTGTCTACTTTCGTAACAGCGGCAAATATCGGAATACGCGCCTGAGCAAGTTCACCGAGCAAGAAGCGATCACCTGGACCTATTTTTTCATCCGCAGGTAGACACATCAATGCCCCATCAACGCCATCGAGCGAATCTCGAACCATATCATTGAGCCGCTCCCCAAGAAGAGTGCGTGGCCGATGCAGACCGGGAGTGTCAACTAAAACCAACTGACCGGTCTCGCGATGGACAATACCGCGCACAATACGCCGAGTTGTTTCGGGCTGATTGGCAGTAATAACAATCTTTTGCCCTACCAACGCATTCGTTAAGGTTGATTTACCGGCATTGGGTCGACCAACGATAGAGATAAAACCGGCACGGAAATCTTCCGGCCAGTCATGGATCATAGAATCACTCATCTGCGTTATCCTCTTCTGGTCCAACCCGATTAGCTATCAGTGTTTGTAAACGTTTGCGCCGGCCTTCAAACCGATCGGCTCGCATCAATACTCCATAGGCTTGGGCTTGGGAGCCGATGATAGGAATACGCCCAAGTGCCTTGGTCAGTAACCCGCCAGCAGTTTCGACGTCGTCGTCGTCAATACGGATACCGAATAGTTCGCCGAGTTCGTCTGCTGGAAGTCTAGCAGGTACGCGATAAACTCCCGGTGATATTTCTTCAACTTCAGGTTCAGCGTGGTCATGTTCGTCAACCATATCGCCAACGATCTCTTCCAAAATATCTTCAATCGTCACCAGGCCAGCAATACCACCATATTCGTCGACCGCTAACGCCATATGTTTTGCCTCAGCACGCATTTCCCGGAAAACATCATCAGCCATCATCGTTTCTGGAACAAAAACAGGCTCACGCATCACATCACTGACGTGCAAAGCCTCCTGGCTCATTTTCCGGTGAATCTTGCGCACAACATCCTTGAGATAAAGTATGCCAACGACGTCGTCAGAATCTTCAGACATCACTGGAACACGCGAATACCCCGAACGATTAAATAACGAAACTGCATGTTCGAAGGTCTCTTCAGCATTTATGGTCACCATATCGGGACGCGGTATCATCACTTCGCGCACAAGAGTATCGGAGAGTTCAAAAACTGACCGGACGATCTGTCGCTCTTCATCTTCTAAGGCTTCAGACTCCGAGACTCGTTCGACCATATAGTTACGTTGGTCATCGTCGCCATCTTTTGTTTCTTCATCCGAATCTCGCCGCGAAACAAACGCGGTACCTAGCTTGGTGAGCAACCATAATAATCGCCCGCCAAATCGCACAGCACGCACCGGATATTTAAAGCCCAACGTAGGCGGGATGAGGATATTGGTTAAGCCAAGAGTAAAGATCATGGCCACCACTACTCCCACCAGGTTCAACACGAGATTGTGAACGACTAATCCCACTAACACCATCAAAGTAGCACCAAGCAGCACCAAAATCCCCGAACGCACCGCAGTAACAGCCGTAATGGCTGCAAGGCGATTCGTCACGATATAAGAGACGAACTGTACCGACTGGCCTTCTTGTTCTGCCTCACTAACTTGGGCATGGGTGATTCGTGAGAGTGCGGAGAGCATTAACGCTCCTCCCGCAGCCAGCAACGCACACGTAACAGCTATAGCCAACAAAATAGGTAACGGAACCGAATATATTTCAGACACCTACATCACTCCACAGTTGGGGCAATATCGTCGATTGTTGCCCGCGGATCATTCGGATCCCTGGGGCGGCGAGCAAGGAACGTGAGCAGAAGGCGACGTTGAAGATCGAACATTTCTTTCTTTTCTTCCGGCTCAGCATGGTCGTAGCCAAGAAGATGTAGGATTCCGTGAGTAGTCAGTAATAAGATTTCTTCCATAGTGTTATGCCCCGCAGCAAGAGCTTGGCGGGCTGCAACCTGCGGGCAGATTGCAATGTCTCCAAGCATACCCGGGCGTGGTTCTTCACCAAGCGGAGTAGGGCGCAATTCATCCATCGGGAAAGACATTACGTCTGTAGGACCTTCTAGATCCATCCACTCCACATGCAAGGCAGCCATTGCTTCTTCGTCAAGCATCACAATCGACAAATCTGCTTGCGGGTGGACGCGCAAATCGTCAAGAACCCATGTTGCCAGTTCTGAAATTTCATCCAGTACTGGCGCCGGATGAAAACCGGATTCATCGTTGACGTCAATCATGAGTATCCTCCCCTGCATAGCGCGCATAGGCATCAATAATATCGGCAACTAATCGATGACGGACCACATCCGAGGCGCCGAGTTCACTAAATTTAATGTGGTCTACATTGCGCAAGATCCGACGCACGAGCCCCAAACCTGACTTTGCATGACGCGGTAAATCCACCTGAGTCAGGTCACCAGTAACTACGATCTTTGAGTTAAACCCGAGCCGTGTCAAAAACATCTTCATTTGCTCAGGAGTAGTGTTTTGTGCCTCATCTAAAATCACAAATGCGTCATTGAGGGTACGTCCACGCATATAAGCCAGTGGGGCCACCTCAATTGTGCCTGCCGCAAGCAATTTCGGTATCGCTTCTGGATCGATCATGTCATAGAGCGCATCGTAGAGGGGACGCATATATGGATCAATTTTGTCATTGAGTGACCCAGGCAAATAACCCAACGATTCGCCAGCTTCGACGACCGGGCGCGTCATAATAATGCGCTTGACCTGATTTGTTTGCAGCGCTACAACCGCTTTAGCCATCGCTAAATATGTTTTTCCAGTACCAGCGGGGCCAATACCAAAAACAATGGTGTTTTCGTCAATAGCATCCACATATTCTTTTTGTCCCAATGTTTTTGGCCGAATAGTTTTGCCACGAGCGGTGAGAATATCGGTTGTTAACACCTCAGTTGGTCGCCGCAATCCCTCAACAGTGAGCTTCAAAGCGCGCTCGACAGCCTCAGTAGTCAAATGTTGACCTGAGCTTGCAACGGAAATCAGTTCGCTGATGAGGTCGCGCGCCACGTCGATCTCTGGCTGGCTGCCGGTGATACGGATTTCACGCCCACGCACATGTAACTGCACTGGCGCCAGGCCTTTTTCTAACACGCGCAACACATCATCGCGTTGCCCTAGGACGTTAATCATCGGGATACGCTCGGGAACGGTTACTACATGAGTCATATTCATCGGTTCCATTCTACGCGTTTGCTCGAATAACAGCGATAGCCCACGGACCAGCAGTAGCGGAACGTAACACGTTTTGACCAAGAAGTACTATCTGGGCGCCGGCGTTAAGGAACATTTCGCGCTCTTGATCGGTGATACCACCTTCAGGTCCAACAATAAGTACGATGTGCTCCCCAAGCTGGTCAAGGGCGGATACTAGCGTTTGACTAGCCGTTTCATGACAGACAAAGACACGCCCACCATCGGCAACCACCTGGGAAATATATTGTGCTAATTCTTTGCTCGAAACCACATCACGAACCTGTGGCACCCACGATCTGCGCGATTGTTTTGCGGCAGCTATGGCGCTGGCCTCCCATTTGGCTTGACCTTTGCGGGCTTTAGCCGGGTCAGACCACGAAACAATACTGCGCTCTGCCTGCCACGGAATGAAACTATCGGCGCCATATTCAGTGGCGGTCTCTACGGCTTGCTCATCGCGCCCACCCTTTGCTAGGGCTTGGACTAACGTAATGTGTGCTCCGTGGGGCTGATCTTGCTCTACGGCCAGCGCAGACCCCACGAGTTCGGTTTTCGATACCGCTGTAACTGCGATGGTTACGCGCAAACCACGGCCATTGACGACGTCGATGTGTTCGCCAACGCGGGTGCGGCGCACTGTGGCTGCATGATGGGCTTCGCCTGCGCTCAGTTGCACAACATCGCCTGGGCTGATCTGAGTCAGGGTGGTATCAATATATACGGGAAGTGTCATTAAGCTCGCCCAGTAAACTTATCGCGCAATTTTGAAAAAACTGAAGCTCCTGCAGTAACCGGTTTAGTATGCCGTTCCTCGCCCCGAAGCTCGGCTAGTTGTTCGAGTAACGAACGCTGTTCGTCGTCGAGATCGGTTGGAGTTACTACCGCCATCTGCAACTTCAAATCACCGCGCGTACCGCGATGTAATCTACCCACTCCCAAGCCCGGTAAGGTGATAATATCGCCAGCTTGCATTCCTGGTTCGATCTTTATGGTGTGTGGACCGTCGAAGGTCTCCACATCGAGTGTGGTTCCTAAAGCTGCGGCAGTCATCGGAATTTCGATGGCACCAACCAAGTTATCGCCTTGGCGCGCAAAGAGCGGATCTTCACCAATATAGACTTCAAGGAACAAATCACCTGCTGGACCACCGGCTTGGCCAGCATCGCCACGTCCTTGCATGCGAATACGCATCCCGTTTTCTACACCGGCAGGAATATTGACCGTAACGGATCGGTTTGCTCGTACCCGGCCTTCACCTGCGCACTCCGGGCATGGGGAGGTAATAATAGTGCCATATCCTTGGCATTGGTTACAGGCCACAACAGACACCATTTGGCCGAGAATCGAATTCGTGACGCGTTGCATCGAGCCAGAACCGTGGCATTGTGGGCAGGTCACCGGTTCGGTGCCTGGCGCGCTCATGTTGCCATGGCACGTTCCACATTCGACCAGCGCATCGATGCTGATCTTCTTCTCCACCCCAAAAACTACCTCTTTGAGGTCTAAATCGAGACGAACTAGAGAATCTGCGCCGCGTCGAACCCGCGAAGCAGGTCCGCGCTCAGCTGCCCCGCCGCCAAAGAAACTGGAGAAAATATCGCCGAATCCGCCGTCGAAAGCAAAGCCTGCGTTACCGAATCCGCCGCCACCGTTTTTGACTGCATCTGCGCCACCCATGTCATACATTTGGCGCTTTTCTTTGTTCGACAGTACATCGTAGGCCTCAGAGACTTCTTTAAACTGTTCGGCGCCATCTGGCCCGGCGACGTCAGGATGGAGCTTACGCGCTAATTTGCGGTAAGCTTTCTTGATTTCTTCCGGGGTTGCATTCCGGTCTACACCAAGAGTTTGGTAATAATCAGCCACGTGATCCTTCTTCGCTTATGTGGGTTGTGTGAAAAATATTAGCGGGACTCATGCGTCCCAGAGAGAATATCGGATAAGTATTTTGCTACCGCATGCACCCCAGACATGGTGCGCTGATAGTCCATGCGTGTTGGACCAATGATCCCTAGCCGAGCAACTGAGGATTGGTTTGTTCCCGAATACGAGGTTGATACAACCGAGGCGTTATCAATTTTTGCTTCAGTGTTTTCGCGGCCGATCTGGACTGCAAGGCCACCTTGAGTTGGTGCCAGCATGCGCATTAGCACAACTTGTTCTTCCAAGATGTCAAGTAAGTCAGACATTGTACCGTTGAAATCGGCATCGTATTGGGCGAGGTTCTTTCGTCCTGCAACAACAACGTGTTCTTCAGAATCAGCGGCTAAGACTTGAACGATCATCTCCCCGATTGTTTGCGCCAGGTTCGACGTCGATTCGGGGACGTCTGCGTAAACGTTGGCTAAGGCCTGATCTAGATCGGAAAGTTTCTTGCCCACGCACTGGGCATTGACAATGTTGCGCACGGTGGCGATATTCTCACTCGTTGTTGGCTCGTTGAGCGTCAAGGTTCGCTCTTCGACTCGCCCTTCGTCGGTAATAATGATTAACAAGACCCGAAGTTGGCCTAACGGAACCAACTCCACATGGCGCAAAACTGTGCGACGCAGCGATGGATATTGAATAATGGCAACTTGCCCGGTGATACGTGCTAACGCTCTTGTGGCGCGTTCTAAAACGTCATCAAGATCTTCGGCACATGTTAAGACCTTTTCTATGGCGCGACGTTCAGCAATCGAGAGCGGTTTGATGTCATGAATGGAATCGACAAACTCCCGGTATCCGGCATCTGTTGGTATGCGCCCTGCTGAGGTGTGGGGTTGAACGATGAGGCCAGCTTCTTCTAAGTGGGACATATCGTTTCGCACTGTTGCCGGAGAAACTCCTAGCTTATGCCGTTCGACAATACCTTTAGAACCAACAGGTTCGCGGGTGGCAACGTAGTCACGCACAATCGCGTTAAGCACGATTTTCTTGCGTTGATCTAACACGTAACCTCCTTAATGCTATCTTCGCGGTTCACTGGTATCTAACTCGCAGTCTGCGGGCACATCGAGTTTGCACTCGCAGGCTCCGAGTGCCAATTCTACGTCGGAAGGCTAGAAGTTTCATGATAGCGCACCACTGTGGTCGTCGATCTCACGTTGAGCGAACACAGCAGGTTTGAGATGCTATGTCAGTCTCATCGGTTCTTCGCTACCGGTACACCCTTCAAACTTAGCACCCGTTTGTTTGCACACACAGGCGTGGCGAATACACCCCGATCCATAGCCTCTTTTAAGCTAGTTGGCATGAGTTTTGATCGCTATGGCTATGATGTTCTTGCTTCAGGTATGCATAAACCGAAAGCTGCCCGCCCACTGCCAGTAGAAGTTGGCATGGTATTAGAAGACGTGGCAACTGGATACGTGGGCGAGGTTGTGCGGATCGGAAAAGTTTCTGGACAATGGCAAATGGAATTAGAAGATCGCCAGGGGCATCGCCGCTCATTTGAACTAGGCAAGGGCTTTTGGTTCGAAGGAGTCGCCGTCGATCTCAAACCACCGGTAGCGAAACTCGTTTCTGGACGTGACGACGACGTGCGAACGGTTGCCGGAAAAACACTGACGGCTTCCGGGTCCTTACACGTAGCACACCGGGCGCGGGTGGCGCGGCCCTCACGTATCTGGGTCGAAGGCAAGCATGACGCTGAACTAGTTTCGAAAATCTGGGGTGAAGATTTGGCGTACGAGGGCATCATGATTGAAGAACTGTTCGGTGCCGATCACTTGCTGGACGTCCTCGATGTTTTCAATCCGTCCGATGAGGTTCGTGCCGGGGTGCTCTTAGATCATCTGGTTCCTGGTTCCAAAGAATCACGAATTGCTCACGTGGCGATGCGCAGACCAGGCGTTTTAGTTCTCGGACACCCCTATGTTGATGTGTGGCAGGCAGTAAAACCACGAACACTCGGAATCCAAGCGTGGCCAGATGTACCACGCGGTGAAGATATTAAAATCGGAACCCTAGCCCGCTTGGGTTGGGCACACGAGACTGGCGAAGATATTGGCTTGGGATGGAAACGTATTCTGGATTCTGTACACACCTACACTGATTTAGAGCCAGCCCTTTTGGGACGCATGGAAGAACTGATTGATTTCGTTAGTGGCGGAAAGTAACGGAATTCGCCAACGCAGCTCGTAAGCCCGAAGCACCGAAAACGAATCTAGCTCCACACCTGTGCTGGCAACGTCTTCCCTATTGCACGAAGTTTGGCAATATTTTCCTCAAGGTAGTCGATAATATCGGGCCTACCATGCTCGGTGGGCACACCCACAGTGAGATGCTCACCGTGAAAATACAAAAACTCCATCTCAGTCCACGAGGTTATCGCAGTGCGTAGGTCTGGAGTGAAATAATCAGGCGTAGTACCAACAACAGTTCGTAGATCAAAAGTTTCGCTACGGTGTTTAACAAGGGCTTCAGCTAGTTGTGCAATTGCACCATCGGAGCGCTGGGCCAGCTGTAACGAAATAACAAGTTGATCATCACTACCGCGCCGGAGAGTTACCGCCTTCCAGGAATCTTTAGCTATCCCTTGGACCCCTGTTTGACCGGCAATTATTGGCCACATTTCCCCGGGAGTATGTGAGCCGAGTAAAAAGGACGTCG
Source organism: Arcanobacterium pinnipediorum (assembly GCF_023973165.1). Taxonomy (NCBI): domain Bacteria; kingdom Bacillati; phylum Actinomycetota; class Actinomycetes; order Actinomycetales; family Actinomycetaceae; genus Arcanobacterium; species Arcanobacterium pinnipediorum. The sequence continues at coordinate 1,119,833 of NZ_CP099547.1, forward strand.
CTTCATCAATTTTCGGTTTAACTTTCCACCCTCGCTTTTTCATCGCTGCCGTGACGTGCGCATCGTCGTCCCACGCTCCTTGATGGCGCGAACCGATCAACACATAAATCATTCCCACCCCAATGAGAGCAAAGAAAAGTACTGTAATTCCCGGCATGATGTATGAGCCCATGGCTAACCACTTTCTGATAGCTTAATCCTGTGTTGATTATAGCCGACGATGTATCAACTCTGATCTGCTCGGGGTGCCTGGAGACCCAGTTAGAAGATAACAAGGGATAATTTCTGGCGCGCCAACCTAAGAAAAACACCGAGATGGATTCTTAATGCGTCAACCGCTGTTCTCGATGCATAAACTGCGGCTCCAAGCGTGACAATTTACTGATGTGCACACAGTTTGCATTTTGCGTCTGTAACGCGTCTTTTCTCGTTGAAAAACCTGAAAATGCAAAGTCTATGCACAGTATAAGAACTACCACAACGCCCGAATCACCGTATCTGCGAGCAACCGCCCGCGCAACGTCAAGACGATCCGCCCACCCAGCGCAGGCGCCGGATCGATGAGTTCATCGGCAATCAGCCCCGCAACCACCGAAGGTTGCGTACCATCAGGAATAACGATGCCATCAGCAAGCCGCACCCCCAACATGATGTCTTCTTCTCGCCGCTCAGCAGCGCTCAAATGCTCCACATCAGCGACCGGCAACGTATCATCCAAAAGGTGCTGCGCATACGCACCTGGATGTTTCACATTCCAAAACCGCGTACCGTTGATATGACTGTGTGCCCCCGGGCCATAACCCCACCAGTTAGTATTACGCCAGTAGGCCAGATTATGCCGCGAGTATTTCCCAGGCTTAGCCCAGTTCGATACCTCATACCAGGAATAGCCTGCTGCGCTCAACGCTGCCTCAGCCATTTCATATTTAGCAGCCTGTTCATCTGGATCAGTATCTGACAATTCACCGCGTCGCACCTGCCGGCCCATCGCAGTCCCCGGCTCAATCGTCAAACCATAGGCCGAAATATGCCCCGGATCCAACGCCACGGCGACGTCAAGGGAACGCTGCCAATCGTCACGGCTCTCCCCCGGCGCACCATAAATCAAGTCCACCGAAAACTCTAACCCGACCTCACGCGCCCACTGCGTCACTTTCGATACCTGGCCTGGAGTATGCTGACGCTCTAGCGTAGCCAAAACGTGCGGCACAGCGCTTTGCATACCGAACGAAACTCGCGTAAAACCGCCGTCTTTGAGCGTTTGTAAGGCTTGGCGATCAACGGTTTCCGGGTTGGCCTCCGTCGTTACTTCAGCTCCATCAACGACGCCGAACTGCCTGCGTAACGCATCAAGTACCACAACAAGTTGGGTTGCGTTGAGCATGGTGGGAGTGCCGCCACCGAAGAAGATCGAGGTCAGGCCCGTGCCATTTTCATGCCCAGTAAGATAGTGCGCGGACTGCGCAATTTCACGCAGTACCGACTCATGGTAGTCACCAACCGATGCGCCGGTACCGAAATCGGTATTCGTATAGGTATTGAAATCACAGTATCCGCACCGCACCTGGCAAAACGGAATATGGACGTATGCGCCAAAACCAGCGCTCACATCAGAATCGGGAAGCAACAGCTCATGGGCTGGTTTCGGTGATAACCCAATCACGGCAACGTTATACGGTGGGCAACTGGTGCCGGCCTCGCAACCACATCATGAATTGTGCGGCCGGCATCAATACCGCGCTGTTCGAAGCGAGTCATGATTCGCCCGGTCCACCGAGGCGCAAATCCGCCAACGAAATCGCCTTCGTCGTTTGGATCTGGATTTTCACCCGGATGCAGATTCGTCAGCCATTGACTACGCTCAATAACATCACGCATCTGCCAGGCATAGTTGTCCCAATCAGTGGCCATGCGCCATAGACCATCGTCAGCTAAAACGCCAGCGATCGTGCGCGCAAACGTCTCATTAACAATACGGCGCTTATGATGGCGGGTCTTGCGCCACGGATCGGGGAAGAACGTCCATACTTCCCTAGCCCGTGGGTTAGGCGCCTCAACATCGGTGCGGAAAATAATCGGTAGTGCCTGGGCAGCATCTACCTCCATCACACGAACATTCTCCACCCCTTCACGCACGGCAGCGTTCACACACCGCGCCACGCCAGGTGCCCACGCTTCCAACGCAAGGAAATTCCACTCCGAATGTTCCTTTGCCTGAGAAATAAGCTGTTCGCCAGAACCCGGGCCGATCTCGACCACAATCGGCGCAACTCGCCCAAAGGCAGCCGCCAGATCAATGAACGCATCATCGGCAATCGTCGTCTGGGCTTGACCGGCCGGATAGTCGATCACATAGTGCGGACCATGCTCAGCCATCACCTTTTCAAACTTATCCCCCAACCGCGAACCGCGGCGAGTGAACGAAATGATACGGCCGTAATTCTTGTTGCGCTCAGTTGGCTGGTTCGTCGTCGTCACTTCTTCTTAGCCTCCGGCATCTCCGAAGCCAACGCGGCCACAAAGGCTTCTTGCGGAACATCGACGCGACCAATGGACTTCATACGCTTCTTACCCGCCTTCTGCTTTTCAAGCAACTTACGCTTACGAGTAACATCACCGCCGTAACATTTAGCCAGCATATCTTTACGCAAGGCTTTGATTGTCTCGCGAGCAATAACACGAGTACCGATCGCAGCTTGGACTGGAATCTCGAACTGTTGCCGCGGAATGAGCGCCTTGAGCTTAGCAGTCATTTCCACACCATAATGGTAGGCGGCATCGCGGTGAACAATCGCCGAAAATGCGTCCACGGTTTCACCGTTGAGCAAGATATTAACCTTGACCAAATCCGCCATCTGCTCGCCCTCTTCTTTATAATCGAGCGAAGCATAACCCTTAGTGCGCGACTTGAGCTGATCGAAGAAATCAGTGACGATTTCAGCTAGTGGTAACTTGTAATGCAACTCCACCCGATCTTCAGAGAGATAGTCCATTCCGCCCATAATTCCGCGACGTTGCTGACACAATTCCATCACAGAACCAACGTAATCCTTCGGTGTCAAAATCGTGGCCTCAACGAGCGGCTCATAAATTGATTTGATTTTGCCGTCCGGGAATTCCGACGGGTTAGCAACCACATGCTCTTCGCCTGCATCGGTGACTACTCGATAAATAACCGAAGGTGCGGTTGCGATGAGGTCTAGATCAAACTCGCGTTCTAAGCGCTCGCGGATAATCTCCAGATGCAACAAACCCAGGAAGCCACAGCGGAAACCGAAACCAAGCGCAACGGATGTTTCTGGCTCGTAGGTCAGTGCAGCGTCGTTCAATTTCAACTTCTCCAGCGCATCACGCAAAGCTGGATAGTCTGAACCGTCGATCGGATAAATACCCGAGAACACCATCGGTTTTGGATCGCGATAACCGGCCAATGCGTGCTCAGCTCGTTTGCGCAAATCAGTGACTGTATCACCAACACGCGATTGGCGGACGTCTTTGACGCCGGTGATCAGATAGCCGACCTCGCCAACGCCTAAGCCCTTCGACGGTTTGGGTTCGGGCGAGATAACGCCGATTTCTAGCAGTTCGTGAGCAGTATCGGTAGCCATCATCGACACGCGCTGACGCGGCGTTAGGTTGCCGTCCACAACGCGAACATAGGTCACCACTCCGCGATACGAATCGTAGACCGAATCGAAAATCATGGCGCGCGTAGGCGCATTCTCATCGCCAACCGGGGCGGGAACGTCTTTGACGATACGATCCAATAGTTCCGCAACGCCCTGGCCAGTCTTGCCCGATACCCGAATCACGCTATCGGGATCAACGCCGAGCAAGGCTCCAATTTCTGCCGCATACTTCTCTGGATAAGCGGCCGGTAAGTCAATCTTGTTGAGCACTGGAATAATGACCAGGTCATTTTCCATCGCCATATACAGGTTTGCTAGGGTTTGCGCTTCGATGCCTTGAGCTGCATCTACCAGCAAGATCGCACCTTCACACGCTGCTAGCGACCGCGAGACTTCATAAGAAAAATCGACGTGCCCAGGGGTGTCAATCATATTGAGCGCATACGCGTTGGAATTAACCGTCCATGGCATACGTACAGCTTGGGATTTGATGGTGATGCCGCGTTCGCGTTCGATATCCATCCGATCCAGGTATTGCGCGCGCATATCGCGTTCTGCAACCACACCAGTGAGCTGAAGCATCCGGTCAGCAAGTGTGGACTTTCCGTGATCGATGTGGGCAATAATACAAAAGTTACGGATCCGCGACGGATCAGTGGCGGCAGGCTCTATCGTTGCGAGCTCTGCGGCAGTTGATACAGGCACGTGTTCTCCTTTTCCTATAGTCGATCCCACGATACCAGCGCTAAGCATATTGGCGCTCTTAGTGGCACACTTAGGTTATGAGTATCACCGCAGGTTCGTTAAATTATCTTCTTCCAATTATTGAACGCTTCACTCGTTTACCTGGAAAAATCTTGGTTGGCGCCAGTGGCGTGGTTACCGCAGTGTCCTTGATTGTTGGCTGGTTTGCTGGCCGGGCGGCGACGACGTGGATCGGCTGGTGGCCGTTTGCCGTTTCAATGTTCTTCGCATTGGCTGTGGTTACGTTTGCTGTTTTGCGTTTCCGTCTAGAACGTGCCGTTGATGCCACAATCGAAAAACTCACCGGTAGCGTTGCTGATTCTACGGCGGTGACTATTATCGACGAAAATGGCAACCTAGTGGGAAATTCGCACTATTCTTTTGATGACGAAGTTCAGCGGGTACGAAACGCCCAACGTCAAGCCGATGCTCAAGCTGAGGCGGCTCGCAAACGCAATGTATTCTTAGCACGTGTCGAAGCTGCGCAACGAGCAGGAATTGCTGGTGCTGGTGGGGTTGAGAATGCGCCTTATTTGCGTGATGACTTACGGATAACGATCGTAACTGCGCTCTTGAGCATCGTTGCTATACCGGCAGGCTTTTTCACGATACTTGTTGGTTTAATTGTCTGGATTTAACGCCAGCTCTTAACTGTGTGGTAGATGTTAAGTGTCGAGTTTCGTAGCACCTGTGGCAGAATAAGGCTATGGCATTATCAGAAAAACTACTTGGCCGCGATGAGCATGTCATTCGGCACATGCACGAGCATGTAAAAACTCTGTTGTGGAACGCGTGCGGACTTGTTCTGATCCTTGTCGCTTTCGGTTTCGCGCTGATCTTCCTTCCTGATTCGCTTCGTCCGTGGGGAACTTGGCTATCGATAGCTCTCGGCGTAGCTGGGATATTCGTCGTGTGGTTCTTGCCGTGGCTGCGATGGATGACATCGACATACACCATCACTAATCGTCGCATCATCACGCGCACCGGAATTTTTTCGAAAACTGGCCACGATATTCCGCTTGCGCGGGTATCTAATGTTGCCTATCAACACGATCTCATCGATCGCTTAGTTGGTGCCGGGACGCTTATCTTAGAAACCTCTGCCGCTCAACCGCTTGTGTTGCGTGACGTGCCACGAGTTGAAGAAGTCCACGTTGAGCTCACCGAACTTTTGTTCGCTACCGATAATGACGAAATGGATGCCTGATAATGAGTATATGGAATCGTGTCACGAGCCTGGTGATTGAGATTGGTCGCCAGGCGTTAAAAAACACCCAGTCAGCGTCCACGAAGCGCCGCAAATATCGACGCTCACCGAAATCGGCTTCTCAGCTTGGAAACCAGAAACAAGAAACTCAAGCTTTTCACCTACCTCTTCCTCATGAGCAAGCAATCGAGTACGACGTTCATACCCTTGGCTTGCCCCAATTTACTTACGCTCCGATCCGAAACGATGCCCCTGATCCTGGCGAAGTTGTCTGGGCGTGGGTGCCGTATGAAGAAAACGACGGACGCGGCAAAGATCGCCCCGTCCTCGTCGTGGCAATGTATGGCCCTGACCATGTGGTTTTTGCCCAAACGACCTCTAAAGATCACGATCACGATGCCGACGACGAAGCTCACTGGGGACGCTACTGGATGGATATCGGCTCTGGAGATTGGGATGACCGCCATCGGCAATCAGAAGTTCGCCTCAATCGGTTACTCATTGCTCATGTGGACCAGATTCGACGTACTGGTGGCAAACTAGACCAACAGATTTATGCCACCGTCGTTCGAGAGATTCAATCTTATCTGCGCTGACATGGCGTCGTGACGCGTTGCATTGAAATCACAGGGTTTATGCGCTGATGAACTGCTATGCTGGTTCATGGACTTTACTTACCTGGTCGGGTAATGAGTCCGGCCGCGATCCATAACCACGGGTGTCCCCACGCCTCACAGTCCGGATCAGGCAATCCCTCACCGACCGTATTCCTTTCGTGGATGCTAACCAGCATTCACGAGAAATGAAAGAGATTCACGTGGCAAACATCAAGTCCCAAAAGAAGCGCATTAAGACCAACGAGAAGCGTCGTGTACGCAACCAGGGTTACAAGTCCGAGCTTAAAACACTCGTTCGTAAGACCCGCGAAGCAATCGCTGCTGGCGATGCAGAGGCTGCTACCGAAGCCCTCAAGGTTACCAGCCGCAAGCTGGATAAGGCCGTTTCTAAGGGTATTATCCACAAGAACCAGGCTGCTAACCGCAAGTCGAAGCTCGCCGTTCAGGTAGCTAAGCTGGGATAGTAACTACTTCGCGTTTTATCGCAAGGAAATGTTGTGGCGGGTAAGAACGAAGATCGTTCTTACCCGCCACAACTGTTCTTTGATCCCAGCTCAATACCAGTAACTCTAGATGCTCAATGTTGAAAGCTCGGTAACTTAATGGATCTTATTTGAGGGCACGGCAATGGATCTCATTTCAGGGCACGGGCGCGGCCAACTGCTAAGATACCGCGTTCGAGCGCATATCCAGGATCTCGGGAGCCACCTTTAACATCTGCGTCTGCTTGTGCGATTGCCGAAATTGCAGCCGCTAAACCGTTGGCGCTCCATCCGCGCATATCACGTTTAGCGCGATCGGCCATCCACGGCACGATAGAAACTTTGACGTCCATAACTCCTGAGCGTTGGCCAAGTAGCTGCGCCATGGTCCTTAGTTTTGATGCAATTGCCCCGAGAATTGCAGTCGGGCTGGAGCCAGTTGCCAGTGCATGACGTGCCAAATTCACTGCCTGCCCGACATTTCCACCAATGAGAGCATCTGCAACATTAAAGCCTTTTGCTTCGATTCGTCCCGCGAAATATGTATGGACGTGTTCGTCGGTGATAAGCCCTTCGACATCGGCAAGCAGCTGTTGGACGGAAGCTAAAAGTTCTCGTAGATCTGAACCGATTGCCTCAATAAGTGCACCGACAGCTTCTGTAGTCATTTTCCGACCTGCAGCTCGAACATCATTCATAACCGCTTGGGTCTTATCGCGTTGATTCTTTACCGCCTCAATCTTTGTTGTTGGCACTTGCGCCTTGGCTAAGGCATTGAGCATTTTTTTGCCGCGTGCCCCGCCATTGTGCCGTAAAACTATAAAAACATCTTCTTCCGGGTGTTCAAGATACTGGAGAAGATCATGTTCTAAGGCAGTGTTGAGCGATTCTAATTCTGGCACGATGAGTAATCGTCGTTCTCCAAACAACGACGGGGAGGCAAGCGCAAACAACGATCCTGCGCTGTAGCTTTGCGCATCAATCTCTTGAATATCGGTATGCGGATCTAACTCTCGGGCTTGGTGTTTAACCAACCTTATTGCTCTATCTGCATAAACTGCTTCACCAGATTGTATAAGAAGAATCGGTGCAAGTTTTATCTTTTCCCATGTCATAGTTCTAGTATCCCACGTCTGTGGCTATCTTAGCTACGCCGTAACGGCGATGAACCGCATACAACGCTATTAATCCTAAAATGCTTACGATCAAACCCGTTATATAGGGCGTGAAGGATAATACTGGTACCAGCTCCACAACTATATCAATCCATCCAGAACATACCTGAGCTATAGCCAAAAAATAAGTTGCCAGCGCAGGAATTAGCGGCATGAGAAAACCTCCTACAAGACCGAGAATTGTAAGGGGAAAAATCACGGGAGCAACAAGTACATTTGCGATCACCGAGAAAACTGACAACTCTTGTTGAAAACCTGCTATCAACGGAATAGTTACTACCCCGGCAATATAGGGCACCGCGATAGTTTCACCTACCCACTTTGGCATAATCGTTGACAAATATTTAGCTACCGGAGCGCCCCCTGCCACAATCGCCGCAACTGCAATAACTGAGAGGATGAATCCCAAACTTCTTGCAATATTGGGTTCGAACAATGAACTAACGATCACCGTCAAAGCAAGTAATGGAAAAGCTGTGACTGAATATCTCATTCCAATCCCTAGGCTATAGAGCAATCCCATCAGCGCTGCCCGTGACACCGATGGTTGTGGATCTACTACCGTTGTTAACCCCACTATCGCTACACAAGATGACAACCCCGTGATAACTGGCCAACGCCATCCTACTAACATCACAACAATCAGGATGATCATCGAAATATGTGCACCTGAAACTGCAGTCAAATGCGCTAAACCTAAAACCCGCATCTTTTCGCGATACGATTGTGGCAGGCGTGAATCATCACCAATAGCAATACCGGTCAGCAGCGCATCGTGAACTACCGCCGTCGACTCATCATAAGATTGCAGTGCTTTATGTATCCGTCCCACATAGCCGTGCCATCCCTGGGCTGGTTGAACCAGGCGTAGCGTACGCGCTGAAAAACACATATCGCTAATGCCTTGATACTGGCATTTTTCCACTACTCCCTCAATCTGCACCACATCGTAGCGCTCGACGTTAGCCGAACCTGAAATTTTAACATCCAACAAAGACTGCGATTGCTCATAATCCGCGCCAGCTTGTGCTTCGAAGGTCCGAAAGATGAACCTCGTGGAGCCCTGTGCATCTATGGGAAATGATTCGATGCGTCCGGTAGCGGTGACTGAGAGTTGGAGATCATAGACATATGCGATAAGCCCGCGTTGGGCTGCTTCATGATGAATAGTTGTTGTCATCGATGCACAACAACCTGCTAGGCAGACGACGAAAATCGTTGGTGTGTACCTCGACAGCGTTTTCCTACCTACACCTATACTCAACAATACAATCAGTACCAGCGAAAAGCTGCCAATATAGAGCGCATATTGCGGACCAAGAAGAACCGTCCACCAGCTAGCAAGAGCTGGCATTGCCAGCCGATAATCCTGTGCACTCACCGCTAATCCGCACGTATATATTCACGCAACCGATCCAGTGTTTTCACTCCTATTCCAGGTACATCTGTTAAAGAATCAACACTGGGAAATCGCCCATGTTCCTCACGCCATTTAATAATTGCACTGGCCGTTGCCGGGCCGATTCCTGGAAGAGATTCAAGAGTGAGTTGAGAGGCAGAGTTAATATCGACCATCGTCTGCTCTTGAGCTTGATGTGCATCAGGAGAAGCAACCTCGTCAGCAGATTCTCCCTCGTCTTTGATATGTACGTGCTCACCATCTGAAATCAGTGCAGCAAGATTGATGTATCGGGTATCTGCTGAATCGGTTAATCCACCGCCAGCGGTAACAACGTCATTTACGCGCGACTTACTTGGTAAAGTATAGACACCTGGTTTGTGAACTGCTCCAGTGAGGTAGACGGTAACTTGCCCAGGATCTACTAGAGAGTTGTTCTTGGGCACCGGCACTGTATTTTCTGGTGCCTCATCACCAATAGGTTGCTCTAAGCCACCTAAACTCGACGCAGATTTAGTTTCAGATATAGCGCTAGCAGACGATATCTCGGTGTGTGAAGCATACACAAATGTTCTTGTCACAACGACGATACACAAAATTACCAAAATAATTGCAACAATTCGTCCAGCATCAGAATCTAGCAGGAAACGACTTCTTCGGCCCTGCAAAGCCAATGCACTGACGTCATCACCAGCACCCATCGCTAATGCTGCCTTAGCTAATGTTCGTTGACGATTCGGTGATTGTGGTGTTGATACCTGGCCGCTCTGGCTAAAGGTATCGCTATACCCTAAGCGAGTACGTGGTGAACGCCGAAGCTTTCCCAGATGAAAATGTTGTGAATTACGTGGCAATGGCTGAGTCATATATCGAGTATCCCTGTCACCACATCGCGTTGCAGGTACAGAAGATAACTCGTGGATAACTCAAAAAAGAACAATCTATGTGGATAACGTAAAATAACTCCTGTCTGCTTACGCTCTGAACTAGACTGAAGACATGACATCACAAGCAGACCTTGCCAAACTCAAAGCAGCGGCACTCGCCGCTCAAGCCGAAGCGGCCGAAGCTAAAGCAGCCGCCGCCCAAGCAGCCTATGAAGCAGCTCAACTAGGTAGTGATCGCACTCCTGATCCCGCTACTACCTCACAGTCTAACGAATCGGATACCGATAGCAGCGAAGTTGAAGTAGAAAATGATTCATCGGCCGCACAACTGCCCCACGTCACTGCTACCAAGCCGCTGAGCGATTACGCGCAAGAAATAGTTGCCGGATACGCCTCCGAAGCTGCAGCGCTGACTATCGGCACCTATATCGAAGATGGTAGTCCACAACCCGGCATAGAAATTGCTTTGCCGTTAGCAATGCTAAATCGGCACGGGCTGGTCGCCGGAGCTACTGGGACTGGAAAAACTCGCACCTTGCAACTCCTTGCGGAAGGATTATCCACAGCTGGAGTACCCGTTTTTATCACAGATATCAAAGGAGATCTTACTGGACTACTAGAGCCAGGAGAACAATCTGAGAAACTAATGGAGCGTGTTCGTAGCCAAGGTCAAACGTGGCACCCACAGAGTTTCCCAACCGAACTTTATACCTTAGGCGGAGAAGGAAAAGGAACTCCCATTCGCACAACTGTTTCGGATTTTGGACCGTTGCTACTGTCTAAAGTGCTTGGACTTAACGATACTCAAGAGTCAGCACTTTCCCTGATATTCCACTGGGCAGATCAAGAACGCCTCGCACTCATTGATCTTAATGATCTGCGAGCTGTGATTTCCTATTTAACATCAGATGAAGGAAAACCACAGCTTTCTACTATTGGTGGTATTGCCTCTGCGACTGCTGGAGTTATACTGCGCGAAGTCGCTGAACTTCAAGCACAAGGCGCCGATTCTTTCTTTGGGGAACCTGCTTTCGAGGTCACAGAATTTATTCGGCGTAATGGCGATGGGTACGGGGTGATTTCGGCATTAGAGCTACCAGATGTTCAATCTCGTCCCGCACTGTTCTCTACGTTTGTGATGTGGCTGCTGGCCGAGCTCTTTGAGGTACTTCCAGAGCGTGGCGATCTAGCCCAGCCAGAACTTGTTTTCTTCTTCGACGAGGCGCATCTGCTTTTTTCCGGGTCCTCAACGGAGTTTATCGACCAGGTTATCCAGACGGTACGACTAATTCGTTCCAAAGGAGTCGGAATTTTCTTCGTCACCCAAACTCCAAAAGATGTTCCTGCAGATGTGCTGGCCCAACTCGGCGCTAAAGTACAACATGCTCTTCGAGCGCACACACCAAATGACGTAAAAGCACTCAAAGACACCGTCAAAACCTTCCCCACCTCACCGCTAGATTTGCAAGAGATATTGCCGAATCTGGGAACCGGCGAAGCAATCGTGACGATCTTGGACGACCATGGCCGTCCTTCACCTGTTGCTCCGACGAGAATTTGGGCTCCGGCAGCGGCTATGGGAGTGGCCTCTGATGCGACAATCGAAGAGGCCATAGCTCAATCCTATTCGATGGATAAGTACCGCGATCCGGTCGATCCCCAGTCCGCTTTCGAATTAATTAATGCGCGGATCGAAGCTGAGAAAGCAGCGAAGGAAGCACAACGGATTGCCGATGAGCAGGCTAAAGAACAAGAACGCCTGGCTCGAGAGTTGGAAAAACAAATCGCGGCAGAAGAACGTAATCGTGAAAAAGAGCTGGAAAAACTGCGTAAAAAGGCAGAAAAAGATGCTCAACGCCAGGCCAAGCGCCGCGAGTCAGTCTTTGATAGTGTGCTCAAGACTGCCGGGCGAACATTGGCACGGGAGATCACCCGTGGTCTGTTTGGCACCCGGCGTCGGTAACGAACTGGGGCTTCTGTGATATGTAGGTGTGCGGGAGGTAGAACAAATCTACCTCCCGCACACCTACAGTAACACCGCTACGATCGTTGACACTAAAGCGAGGTATTCACTTACGATATGTGACCGTGACAGTTAACGATCGTGAGATTCCTGGCGCAAGAACGATCGAACCAGCTGCATCAGGTCGGTTAAACGCATCAGCAACATGACTTAACGGTTCAATAGCTACCGATCCGCGTTCGTTGCGAGTTACACCATCGGAGGTGAAAATGTGAACTAGTGGAGCTTCCGCAGGTTCTTGTGCGATGTCGATCTCAGCGTTTGTTGCTGGGTCACGTAAAACAGTTGTTACAACGCCATTTTCATCTGGAATCAGGCCACGGAAAGAGGCATCGAGCTTTTGGGCACCGAGGAAATCAAGCTGGAACGGCGCGTTGATACCAGCGTAGGCTGCTTCACCCGGGCGTGGAACTAGAGTCGAATCATAAACAACCCGAGTGCGCGCCGGAATCATGACAGACATGTTCGAAGCACGCGACTGAGGGAAACGCAGATACGGATGCCAGCCCAAAGCTAACGGAATACCATGGGCAAGATCGTGTTCTGCCGTCAAGGAAACAGTTAAATGTTCTTCTCGCTCAGCGCCTGTTTCAATTGAAAATACCACTGAGAGTTTGAACGGCCAGGGGTAGCCAGCCGATCCAGGAAAGGAATATTCTAAAACCAAGGCACCTGCGGTACTTGTTGCAACGAAGTCAGCAGTTCCGACTAAGCCATGGGCAGCCCCCGGCGGGAGTTCATCAACAGTATAGGTTTGACCTTCGAACACATAGGTTGATCCGGATAAGCGGCCAGGCCACGGAGCCATAACCTTAGAGCGTGCGTCACGGCCATCTTCGAGCTCAGCTCGAGAAATATAGCCATCGATCACGTTGATCCCAGGTTCAGGCTCCCACGAAATCAATGTTGCACCGCGCTCAACTACAACAGCACTTGCCCCACTCACGGATGTTAATTTCCACGCTGGTAATCCGTCAAATACAGTCGATTCAACAGTTGTACCACTCATTGAGCTCACAGTTTTCACCTTCATTCTTCACAGTTGGCCGGAAATATACGTCGTTATTTTCGTAAAATCATACACCCATAGAGCCCAACATGAATACTCCGAATCCAAAGAATGAACTATCTGTATCCATTCTTGAAGATCAAACTATCTCTACAGCTGTATTCATCGCCTCGAACCAGGTATTGGTTGGGGCGCATGCCCCAACCAATACTGCTACGGAACGAAATTAATCAAATGCGGTGCGCGGATGATAACCTTTCGTGGTTCACCATCCAGATACTGTGCAACCTTGTCCGAAGCCATCGCCTGCGCCTGCAGATCGGCATCAGAGATATCTGTTGGAACTTCGATCCGGTCGCGCACCTTACCCATGACCTGAACAATACACGTTACGGTGTCATCAACAAGTAACGATTCATCACTGACAGTCGGGAATGGTTCATAAGCCAACGAATCTGAATGACCCAACCTCTTCCACAGCTCCTCGGCAATATGCGGTGCAATCGGTGAGGTGAGCAAAACTAGAGTTTGGGCAACCTCACGTGTTACTGCCTTGCCGGTGACGTGATTGTTCAACACGATAATCTTGGCAATAGCGGTGTTGATCCGCATCGCCTCAAACTCTTCACGGACATCATGGATGGTGCGTGCCATCAGGCGCGCTGTTTCCATATCAGTTGGTTCATCGACGATAACCAGTTCCCCGGTCTGTTCGTCAATGATATTGCGCCACAATCGTTGCAAGAAACGCTGGGCACCAATTACAGCCCGGGTTTCCCACGGACGGTCAGCATCCAACGGCCCCATCGACATTTCATAAACGCGGAATGTATCAGCTCCGTACTGGGCAGCCATATCGTCAGGGGTGACGATATTCTTCAAGGATTTACCCATCTTGCCGTATTCACGGTTAACGGGCTGACCATTCCATTCAAACGTGACTTCTCCCGAGCCATCAGTTGCAGGAACTTCGACTACTTCCTCAGCTGGCACATACTGCCCTCGAGAATCCGTATAGGCGTATGCCTGGACGTAACCCTGATTAAACAGTTTGTGGAAGGGTTCACTGGAGCTGAGATATCCTAAATCGAAAAGCACTTTATGCCAGAACCGAGCATAAAGTAGGTGCAGTACCGCATGTTCGACTCCGCCGATATACAAATCGGTACCACCCGCAGGCTTTCCTTCCTTAGGCCCGATCCAATACGCTTCATTTTCAGGATCGATGAACTTTTCGCTATTGGTTGGATCGATATATCGAAGTTCGTACCAGCATGAACCAGCCCAATTAGGCATAGTGTTGGTTTCTCGACGATACTTTTTCACCCCGTCACCAAGATCGAGCTCGACATTCACCCAATCAGTAAGGCGACCCAACGGTGGCTCTGGCTCTGAATCTGCATCTTCAGGATCGAAAGATCGTGGTGAATAGTCCGGAGTATCAGGCAACGTCACCGGGAGCATCGACTCTGGAAGTGAATGCGCTACGCCATCTTCGTCGTAAACAATCGGGAAGGGTTCGCCCCAATAACGCTGGCGAGAAAAGAGCCAGTCACGCAACCGGTAGGTGATGGCAGCACTGCCAATCCCCTTTTCTTCTAACCACTGAACCATCTTTGCTTTACCGGCAGGTATGTCTAAGCCGTTGAGCGAAATCTCGGAGTTTTGAGAGTTGATGATCAAACCGTCGTCAGTCCACGCCGATTCGCCATCAAACGTATCAGGTGTTTCAATGGTCGCAATGATTGGAATATTGTAGGTACGAGCGAAATCAAAATCTCGCTGATCACCCGATGGAACAGCCATGATCGCCCCTGTTCCATAACCCATCATCACGTAATCGGCAGTAAACACCGGAATCTTGACGCCATTGACTGGGTTGGTAGCGAAAATACCAGTAAAGACGCCGGTCTTCGTCTTATCGACGTCGGCTCGTTCCTTATCTGATTTCTGCGAAGCTGCCCGCTGATAGTCCTTAACTGCTGTTGCAGGATCAGGCGCACCCCCAGTCCATTCATTTTCAGTGCCTGCTGGCCATGCACTCGGAAGAGAATCGCTTTCGAGCATAGGATGTTCTGGTGAAACCACCATAAACGTCGCACCGAAGAGGGTATCTGGCCGGGTAGTAAAAACTGTAAGGGTGTGATCACTATCGGCACCATGAGCCGTGAAATTAACGTGCGCGCCGTGAGATTTTCCGATCCAATTGCGTTGCATGGATCGAACCTTTTCTGGCCAATCAACCTTATCCAGATCTGATGCTAAGCGATCGGAATAGGCTGTAATACGCATCATCCATTGCCGTAAATTGCGCTTAAAAACGGGGAAATTTCCGCGCTCGGAGCGTCCATCAGCGGTAACTTCCTCGTTGGCTAAAACAGTACCAAGACCTGGCGCCCAATTAACAGGCGCATAATCCACGTATGCCAATCTGCGCGAATCAATAGCTGCTTGGCGCTGCGCTGGCGACATCTGCCCCCACGGCTGACCATCAGGGGTTGGGATAGACCCATCTTCATATCCAGCAACCAATTCGCGAATTGGCCGAGCTCGACCGGTTGTACCAGGTTCGCGGCCTGCAGCTGTTTCGTCATACCAAGAATTAAAAATCTGGAGGAAAATCCACTGCGTCCAGCCGACGAAGTCATGATCGGTTGTCGCAACCGAACGGCGCTTTTCGTGCGACATACCAAGCTTGCGCAGCTGAGCGCGCATATTATCAATATTTTGCTCAGTAGTGACTCGAGGATGCTGACCAGTTTGTACCGCAAACTGTTCGGCAGGCAAACCAAAGGCGTCAAAACCCATGGTATATAGAACGTTTTTGCCCTGCATACGGTGATAGCGTGCCAAACAATCAGTGGCAATGAACCCTAGCGGATGTCCAACGTGTAATCCTTTACCGGAAGGATATGGGAACATATCAAGAAGGAAGTAGGCATCAGATAGCTGCGTCCCGTCAGATAGGTCACCAACTGGGTTGGGTGCGTTAAACGTTTCTTCACTGTCCCACCGGTCTTGCCATGATGCTTCGATCGTATTGGCAAGTTCGGCAGTGTAGCGATACGGAAAGCTACTTGTTGCCGACATGATTCTCCTTATTTTTGTTATAAAATCATTAGTCCTAATGTTAGCTTAGGAACGGGTTTTCGTCGTCTAGGGCGCATGTGATCCACCAAACGTCTCACTAGCCGAACCCGCTAAAGGAGTAGACTACAAATATGAGTAGTATATTTACAAAAATCATTGCCGGCGAGATTCCAGGAAAATTCGTGTGGGCCGACGACGACGTCGTCGCTATGGCTACAATCGAACCCTCGCGTCCAGGTCACGTCATGGTTATTCCGCGTGGCGAAGTAGCTAAGTTTAACGACGTCGAACCTGAGGTTTTCGCTCACGCAATGAAGGTCGCCCAGATCATCGCTACTGCGCAAGAGCGTGCGTTTGACGTTGAACGCAGCGTAGTGACGATTCTTGGTTTTGACGTCCCCCACACTCATATTCATGTCATTCCCGCCGATTCACCTAATGCCGCTGATCTCCATAACGCCAGTGCTGCACCGGCTGCTGATATCACCCAGGCAATGATGGACTTACGAAATGCTTTGGTTGAGCTGGGCTATGGTGAACATGTCCCAGAATATATGGATGCGCTGTGAGGAAAGGTTGTGGATTGTCATAATCCGCAAAGGGTTCATATCAGGAAAACAACACTGATAGTTGGTTCCAGAAAGTTACTGCAATCAACCCAGTGACGCTAACGTATGCTAGACCAGTAATCAGCCAGCGATTTCTGGCGTAGGCTCTTCCGAGATCCGCACTGGCCTGCCCTAAGTGTCCTGCCTGGCTAGTGCGCGCTGTGACGTGGACGAAAAGCGCAATAGTAACAACCCATGTCACCATGCAATATGGGCAGAGTTTACCTTCCACTGCCAAGCTCTCATACATAAACCATATGACCCATATCATTCCGCCGGTTAATCCGGCGCATAGGAGCTGCCACAGCCACCGACTAAATTGGCCCTGCGCCAGTAAAACGAGTCCCAGCGCAGTTATTCCTGCGAAGAAAGCAAGTCCTAGCACGGAATTTGAGATTCCAAAAAAGACCTCGTTTTGCCACGCCCCAATCCATTCCCCACAGCCAACGAGTGGGTTGACATCGCACAACAACACTGCCTGCGGATTAGCCAATTTCTGTTTCTCAGCGATAATAAGCGACAATGAAGCCCACAAGCCGATGACGCCACAAATCGTCATAAGCCATGCAAGTCCGCGCTCTGCCCCACCAGCAATCTGATGAGCAGTTGGATAGGCATCATAGCGAGCTAACTTGGCTTCGATTTGCGCATTAGTCAAAGCACTATCAGAATTCCGCGCCATCGTTCTTCTCCGCGTTCTTTACATAGTCGTTGACATATTCAACAGTATCTTGCCATCTGGTCACGGCATGTGCAGCAATTCCCAACGCAAGCACTGGATAGTCGTTTCCACCTTCGTCTAATCGGTCTCCAATAAACAACATGTCAGCAATCGCGATATGAGTTTGTTTCGCTAATTCAGCCATGCCATACGCTTTATCAACACCTGCTCGGGTGATATCAACCGACGTCGAACCACCAGATCGCACCTCGAGATCAGGTAGGTCACGTGCAACGGCGGCTCGCAGGGATTCTTTTTTACTCTTATCAGGATCCCATGCTTGTTTAGCGGCCACCGGAGCTTGCTGGCCTAGGGCAGAGAAGGTTATTTGTGAGCCTCGATCTTCAAGAATCGGTCCCCATGTTTCGTCTTCCCATAACCCGAGTTCTTTCGCTCGTTTCTCAAGGGAGGCTAACGCACGCTGACGCTCATCAGCGCTGAGGTCACGAGCATATATGGTTTGCCACTGGCCGTCAATATAGCGCAGATACCGAGTGCCGCACGTGGGCATTAAATGTAATTTTTCAAGCTGGCTTGGCCGAGCGTGAAGATTATCAAGAAGCTGGGTAGAAAACTGCTCAAAGTTACCACCGGAGATAACACATACTTCGGATATGTCAAGCAACGAACGCAGTGCTCGCGCCATATCCTCAGGCAATGGGGACTTAGACGGGGCAAGCGTATCATCTAAATCAAACGCGATTAGTCTATAATGGCTCATACAGCTCCATCGTGATTTTCACTTTGAGGTAGGCCCAGCAAAAACATGACTTGATGGGCTCAAACTATTCTACGCATATAAGGAGATTTTATGCACGCAACGGCTGAAGACTACTCAGTGAGTCGAGTCCCTCAACCACTAAGAACTTTAGCCGCGTGGTCTTGGCGGTTGCTGGTAGTTGGGCTAGCATTTGGTGTTCTGGGTTGGTTATCAATTAAGTTTTACACTCTACTGATTTCAGTGATGGTAGCGTTCTTGCTTGCTGTGGTTTTAGAACCGTTAGTTGCCGCGTTAAAAAAGTACGCGAAATTCCCAGCCAGCCTTGCCGCCGGTGGCGTCCTTTTATCCTCCTTAGGAATTTTTGTGGTACTCATGTGGAGTTCCTCTGTTGGCATAGTTTCTGGCTTTACAGATATTTCAGAACAATTAAACGAAGGTATTAGTACGATTGTTCAAGACCTCACGCAACGCTTTCCACACCTTGGCGATAGAGTCAACGACGCCTGGGGCTCAATCCAGCAAACGCTGACGAACAATTCTTCTCAAATACTCGGTGGAGTCGTGGCAGTTGGTTCAACAGTAACCTCTTTAGTTACCGGCTTTTTACTCACCTTGTTCACACTGTTCTTTTTCCTCAAAGATGGCCGACGCCTATGGCACTGGTGTGTTCGCCTCCTGCCCATGCACTACCAAAATTCCGCAAATGAAGCCGGTATCCGTGCGTGGGTTATGATCGGAAACTACACCCGAACCCAGGCACTCGTCGCCTTAATCGATGCGCTGGGTATTGCTGGTATCGCGATGCTCCTCGAAACACCAATGAGTCTAGCGCTCCCTATTGGAGTTATCGTCTTCGTCGCTGCATTCATACCGGTGGTTGGAGCTTTCTTATCTGGTTTCGTGGCCATTATTATTGTCTTAGTCAATACGCAATCATTCTTTATGGCTGCGATGATGGCCGTAGGTATCCTTTTTGTTCAACAACTTGAAGGTAATCTATTACAGCCAATACTTCAGGGCAATGCACTCAATATCCATCCACTCGCCATTGTTTTGATAGTAGCAGCTGGTTCTGCCGTTGCTGGTATTGTGGGGGCAATTTTTACTGTTCCAATTGTTGCAGCACTTAACGTCATTGTGCTTTATTTGCGTGGGCACGACATGTATCCATATCTAGATTCGCTAGCTGATCGCCCCGGCGGCCCACCTCGAGATTTCTTGGAGCTGCGTGAAGAATACTGGTTAGATTTCTCTTCGCGAATTGCGGTCACTGCACCACCAGCACAACGGCGCAAAGCTAAGCGAGACCGTATAGCACAGCGCTTTTCAAGACTTTTCAGACCGGCAAGACGATAGTTCAGCTACAATATTTAAGTATCAGATCAAGAAAACTTCGTGATTAGTGACGTGAAAGGGTAATTTCTATGGCAACACCTCATATCAGTGCACAACCAGGCGACTTCGCACCTGCAGTTCTCATGCCGGGTGATCCAAAGCGTGCAACAAAGATGGCAGAGCTGTTAATGCCCGATGCGCAAATGGTTTCCAACGTGCGCGGAATCGTGGGCTACACCGGCGAAGTCAACGGCAAGCCACTATCAATTATGGCATCAGGCATGGGCCAACCATCGCTATCTATCTACGTCAACGAGCTATTCATGTTTTACGATGTGGAGCGTATTATCCGCGTTGGTACTGCTGGTGGTTTGTCACCGAAAGTCAACGTAGGTGATGTCATCATTGCCAACGGCGCTCACTATGAGGGTGTGCTCAATACCTATATGGCACCGAGCACTCACTTTTCGGCGATTGCTTCCTATCAACTAGTTCGCGGCGCAGCTGATGCGGCCGGTGATGATGAGACAGTACACGTTGGAACAATCGTTTCACGCGACCGTTTCTACGGAGTTGATCCGGCAGAAAATGAAGCCTTGGCAAAGATCGGTTGCTTGGGAGTGGAGATGGAAGCTGGCGCGCTCTACGGTTTGGCAACCAAGTATGATCGCCATGCGTTAAGCGTATTAACAGTGTCAGACCACATCACTGTACCTGGCCCAGATATGGATGCTCAAGAACGTGAAAGCAAATTCCAAAAGGCACTGGCTCTAGCAGTAGCTGCTGCCCACTGTTAAACATTGCTCGTCAGCTCATCGGGTTGCCTCCCAAAACTTTTTGGGAGGCAACCCTTTTATGTTGAGGAGGTAAAGGTAGCCAGCTCGCTACTCGTGCCCGCAATCGCATAAACTTCAATAGCTTGACGGTTCTCCTTTCCATCGATAATGCTGACCTCTTGTACTGGATTATCTTCATCATGTGTAGTCATATTCTCATGGTCGCATACGCCTCCCACAGGTTTTGCGTACGGCTACTACTCGTATCATCAGGCCGGTTCGTTCTCGAACCTAAAATTATTTTGCCGTGAGATACCCAACAACTACCTCTTGAACTTCCCTCACCGTACAAATAATGACGTTTTTACAGCATTATCACGAACACTGAAGCGTTCGACATGTGAGACTCAGTTGATTTTCTACTCCGAACATGTCAATCTATAGTTATTCATCAAGAGCAGCTGAGAGACTCGGCTCTACGACGCTGCAGCAACCCGAAATTGGCGGGTGCTACTGCCGAGTGCGATGGAGGAACGCGTGATTGAGCTAAAAAACGTTACAAAGATTTACCCCCGAAAAGGTGCCTCAGATGTCTACGCACTGAAGAACCTATCGTTGACGATCCCCGATAATACGATCCACGGTATCGTGGGTGAATCTGGTGCCGGTAAATCAACACTTATCCGATGCCTTACCGCACTCGAGCGTCCAAGTAGCGGATCTATTTTGGTTGACAACGAAGATCTCACCCAGCTATCCCCGGCTAAGTTGCGCGCAGCACGACGCAAAATAGGAATGGTTTTTCAAGGAGCAAACCTCTTCGACTCACGCACAGTGAACGAAAACATCACCTATCCCTTGCACATCGCAAAAGTACCGTACTATTCGATTGACCTCAGGCTAGGCGAATTGCTCCAGCTCGTTGGATTGGAGCAACAAAGCCAATCCTACCCAGCTCAGCTTTCTGGTGGACAACGTCAGCGCGTAGGCATCGCGCGTGCACTAGCTGACTACCCGTCAGTCTTGTTAGCTGACGAACCCACATCGGCGCTAGATGCGGAAACAACGGAGTCGATACTCGCACTACTTAAAAATGTCCGGGAACAAACCGGCGTCACCGTCGTCGTTATCACCCATGAAATGTCTGTAGTTCGTAGCATCTGCGATTCGGTAACACTCTTAGATGCTGGAACAATCCGCGAAACTGGCTCCATCCGTGACATCCTACGCAACCCCACCTCTGCCCTGGCACGGATGCTCATTCCGCTGCCCGAACTCGATACCCAAATAACTGAGCTAAATGATGTGGTAGACCTCTACTTCACCTCACAGCCCGGAGATCCCACCGGATCACGAGTGATGAGTAAAGTCGCTGAAATAGGTGCAGATATTGCCTCTGGAACCTTCGAAACTGTCGGCGACGTCCAAGTTGGCAGACTTGCCTTAACCGTGCCAATAGGTGCCGGGCATCAATGCGCACGTCAATTCGATAAAGCAACGATCTTTGCACAGGTGCGTGAAGTATGAGCCCAGTAACTGCCATTTTATATTCTTCACTACTAACAGCTCGTGGCGAGGAAGGAACCTGGTTCAACCGTCAAGTTGTCCTAGATCAACTCCTACCCTCAATCGCTGAAACCTTGGTCATGGTCTTCTTTAGCACTGCCATCACTGTGATACTTGGACTTCCGCTCGGAGTAATTCTTGCCGAAACCCGCAAAGACGGGCTAATCCCGAACAAGCTGGCGCATAAAATTATCGGAGCAACGGTAAATATTGGCCGGGCTATCCCCTTCATTATCTTGGCAGTCATCGTCCTATACGCCATTCGCTTTATCAGCATCCCCGGATTATCAACCGTCGGCTGGCCAGCCTTTACCATCGCACTCGTTGTATCTGCCGTACCATATTTTGCTCGTCTGATTGAATCAAATGTGCTTGCCGTAGAACATGGCAAAGTCGAAGCTGCGCAAATGGCTGGCGCGTCTGCGCGCCAGATCATGACCGGAATTTTAGTACGCGAAGCTTTACCTGCGATTTTCCAATCGATCACCATTCTTACCATTACAATTATTGGCTATTCGGCAATGTCTTCCATTGTTGGCGGTGGCGGCCTGGGAGCGTTGGCAATAAATCAAGGCTACATCCGCCACCACTTCGACGTCGTCATCATCGCCGTGATCGCTATTTTGATTATTGTGCAAATCGTTCAATGGATTGGTGACATGCTTAGCCGGTCGGTTGATCACCGCTAAGGCTCAACCAACCGGGATTTCCAATCGCCTTGGCACTGGGCCAAGTCACCTAATGCTTTGCCCAGCAATCTAGTTTATTCAGTACCCAAACTGCGTTAATTTAAGGAATATCATGAAACTACGTACCTATTTCACCACTGCCCTTGCCTGTGCACTTGCCCTTAGTGCATGCACATCGGGAACAGACACCGGCAAATCAGACGAAAACGAATCTGGAATCATCACCCTCACAGTGGGCGCCTCACCAGTACCCCACGCAGATATTTTGAAGTATGTCAATGACAACCTAGCTGCCGAAGCAGGGTTGAAGATCGAGATCAAAGAATACACTGATTACATTCAGCCCAATATTGCCCTCGAAGAAGGCGAATTAGACGCCAATTACTTCCAGCATGTGCCATATTTCGACACTGAAGTGAGCGAGAAAGGCTACAATTTCGAACATGGCGAAGGCATCCAAATAGAGCCCTACGCGGTATTCTCCCAAAAAATCAAAGACATCAAAGACATTCCAGATGGCGGATCCATCCTCGTAAATAACGATCCATCAAATCAGGCGCGCGCACTCAAACTCCTCGAAAAGCTCGGATTGTTTGAACTAGCAGATGTCGAAAACCCAACCATCCACGATTTAGCGAAGAATCCACACAACTACACACTTATCGAATCAGAAGCAGCTATTATTCCCGTTCAGCTACCAGACGTTGATATCGCTGTAATCAACGGAAACTACGCTCTAGATCATGGGTTAAACCCGGCAAAAGATGCGATTGCAATCGAAGATGGCGAAAACAACCCATACGCAAATATTTTGGCGTGGAAGAAAGATTCTCCTAAAGCCGAAGCCATTGCAAAGCTAGAGAAACTTCTCCATGATCCCAAGGTGGGCGAATATATCCGTCAAACCTATCCAGATGGTGAAATCATTCCGGCATTCTAAATAAAGAATCGTCACTGCATGGCACGTAGAACCCAAACTGGGCTTAACGACAAACGAATTCTACCGCACATGCACAACTTGGGGTGGGGGCTAAAACATTAGCCCCCACCCCAAGTCATTACAAAACTCCGTCAAGAATGCGCGTATGATCGCCAAAACGGTGGTTCGTTGCAGCAATTGCTTGTTCGCGGAAGAATGGCCGCAAATCTACTCGTCCATTACCTGTGAGAGGCTCAGCATAAATCGCAACATCGATCGAACCTTCAACGCCGCGAGCAATATCTGCCGCATTTTCTCCCACGTAACGGATACGAGATGGGAAAGCGGGTTCTGCGGTGAGTTTCTTCAACCACGCCTCATGGGATTCTACCGTCAAAGCGATGCCATGACGATACAGTAGCACAGCAAAGGAACCTGGAATTTCCCCGGCAACTGATACCGTAATATCCGCACCGCCAGCTGCCGCACCCACTACCATGACAAGAGCTAGGTCCCATTCATGCCTATCTTCAATCCGGACATGAACTGAGGCTGGCTTATATCGCAAAATGTTCTTTTCCACGCCCAGTTGTGAAACATCGATATCTGCGGTGTAACGTGTCATTAAAGCATGATCGACATTACGCACAGTGGCTTTGAACAGATCCTTGCGATGCGGTTCAACAGCGTGCGCGAGATCGAAAAGCTCGCCCATCATGCCGTTAGAAATATCTTCACGTACAATCTCCAGATCGCTAACAGAGTCATCGTTACGTGCACTGACATGAACCATCCCCAGCAAATGGTCCGGACCACCTGCTTTTGACCCAGTTCCCACCGAGGAACGCTTCCAGCCGCCAAACGGTTGCCGGCGCACAATCGCTCCGGTAATACCTCGATTAACATAGGCATTGCCAACCTGAACTCGATCTAGCCACGTTGAGATTTCATCGCCGTCAAGCGAATGGATACCTCCGGTCAAACCGTAATCGACCCCATTTTGTAACTCGATTGCCTCATCGAGATCCTTTGCTCGCATGATGCCTAACACCGGACCGAAATACTCCGTTTGGTGGAACTCCGATCCCGGCGTGATTCCATAGCGAATACCAGGTGACCATAACCGTCCTGAATCGTCGAGCTGTTTGGGAGTCAAAAGCCACTTTTGACCGGGTTCTAGTTGCGCCAATCCACGTTCAAGCTTTCCAGCAACAGGCTCAATCACCGGGCCCATCTCTGCGTCAGGAGTATCTGGGTAGGCAACCACGAGCGAACGCGTCGCATCAACGATCTGATCCAAGAGCCGTTTCGAATCGGCCATAGAGCCAACCAAAATCGCCAACGAACAAGCCGAACATTTTTGACCAGCATGCCCAAATGCCGACGTCACGATGTCTTTCGCAGCCAGATCAATATCTGCTTGTTCAGTAACGATAATGGCATTCTTACCTGAAGTTTCAGCAAAAATACGAAGATCTGGTTTCCACGAACGGAACAATTGAGCTGTTTGCGCAGAGCCCGTAAAAACCACCTGATCAACCTGGGTCACTAACGCGCGACCAGCATCAGGTAAATCATCTGGATGGATGTCAATAAGCTGGAGCACCTCACGCGGAACACCGGCATCCCACATTGCTTGGGCAACCAACGCGCCCGTACGACGAGCCTGTTCTGCTGGCTTGAAAACAACTGCAGAACCAGTAACCAAGGGTGCAGCTACCGATCCGGTAGCAATTGCAATCGGGAAATTCCACGGCGGCACCGCGGCAGTGACCTGCGCTGGTTGAATATCGACTCCGTCAAGAGTTTCTAACTCTTCGGCAAGATCTGCATAGTAATGACAAAAATCAATCGCCTCCGAGACTTCAATATCACCCTCGTGAAGTATCTTGCCGCACTCATTACCTGCTACCGTAATGAAATCAGCACGCCGCTGCCCGATGATCTTTCCTGCCTTGCGCAAAATTGATGCCCGCTCGTGAGCCGGACGATCAGCCCAAGATTGGGCGGCATCTCGAGCTTGAGAAATTCGTTCAACGACTTCTTCTTCAGTGTGCACGCGAGCAGAATCAGCCAACTGGGTGCCTAAATCGTCTGTTGCCATGCGCTGGAAAATACTGCTTGCCCACGAAACATTTGCTGGCAACGACGGATCCGAATCAGCAACGTTATGGAACGAGGTGACCAGTTCGACGTCGTCGACCCGGCGATCTTGAATACGTCGCGGGCCAAAACTAAGCTCTGGAACCTCGCCAATACCTTCTATCGGCAACACCTTGCGCAACTGCTCATCAGCTTGTGGGAAGGCGCCTAACAATGCGGTGACGTAGCGTTGACGTTCGCGTTCAAAAACAGATACGTCATGGGGAAAATCGAACACGCCCGACATGAAGTTCTCTTCAGCTGCCGACTCTTCAAGTCTGCGCACAAGATAAGAAATAGCGACGTCGAATTCAGCCGGATCAACAACTGGTACATAGTACAAGATAGTGCCAACATCTTCGCGCACAGCACGCGCCTGGTTGGTTGCCATGCCTTTGAGCATTTCGACGTCGTAGCCTTCAGTTATCCCCCGGGCTTCGATAAGCGACAACGCAAAACCTAAGGAGAACATATTATGGCCAGCTATACCTAAATGGACATTACGAATATGTTCACGGCGCAGAGCGTATTCCAAAATACGCAAATAGTTGGCATCCGAGGCAGCCTTCGAAGGCTGAGTAGCAAGCGTCCAACCGTGCATCACTGCATCGACGCGTTCCATCGGCAGATTCGCGCCTTTAACCAACCGGACCTTAATAGGCGCTCCACCGCCCGCTACTCGCTGGCTAGCCCACTGTTGAAGATCAACCATCGCTTCCAAAGCATCAGGTAGATATGCTTGGAGAACAATACCTGCAGAATAATCGTGGAACTGCGGCATCTCTAAAAGCTGTTTGAAAACGTCAATCGTCAAGTGCAAGTCGTGATACTCTTCCATATCTAAGTTCACGAACTTCCCTAATTGATGCGCTTTGTGATAGAGCGGATAGAGACCTGCCACTGCATCTGCTACAGCCTTGTCATACCCCCAGGGGTTGTGCACACCCAAGACGGCTGAAACCTTGATAGATACGTAGTCGACGTCCTCGTGGTCGAGAAGATCCATAACTGCGCTGAGTCGCCGGCGTGCTTCCTTCTTTCCAAGCACTGCCTCACCCAACAAATTCAGGTTAAGCCGCGAGCCATCTTTGCGAAGCTGGCGAATTGCTGGTCCTAATTTCTTCGGGCTAGTATCAAGAACCAGGTCACCTACCAGGGCACGAAATACCCGAAACGCACTACCCACTACGATGCTGGGTGCTAAAGTTGCCATCTTTCCACCCACCATGGCCGGAAGCGACAAATACGCAGGCAAGAAATCGATCTTTTGAGTCGAGAGTTTTTCTAAATTCCGTGCCGCGACCTGTTTGTTTTCTGGGCGAATTACTTTGTCAACAAAATCAATCGTAAAATCTAAGCCACCTTCACAAGCAAGAACATCTGCCAGCAACTGACCGGCTCGATCAGTAGGTAGTTCCGCAGCTCGATCGGCCCATATTTTCGCCCGACGAATCGCATCTTGGGCGACGTGTGGAAGGTCAATATCGTTTTTAAGTGAAGTAACCATGAGGCTCCCCTTTGAACACTACATAATTGAGCTTGTTGTATATCAGTCAATATACTAGCAACTTTGTCTTTTTACTAAGATTTTGAATCTTTAATGACGACATTTTAGCCGATACGGTACTCTTAAAGATAATCAACCAGTGGGAGTATCACATGAGCGATCAGCAGTTCCAAATATTGTCCATGGTCATTTATCTACTCGCGATGGTCGGAATCGGCTTGTGGGCTTATCGAAAGAATTCATCCGTCGATGATTACATTCTTGGTGGACGCCAACTCCACCCCGCCGTCGCCGCTCTTTCTGCCGGCGCATCTGATATGTCTGGTTGGCTGTTGCTAGGGTTACCTGGAGCACTGTACGCCAACGGGCTCATCGAATCGTGGATCGCTATCGGTTTGACTATTGGAGCATGGCTAAACTGGAAGTTTGTGGCACCACGATTGCGCTCCTATACTGAGGTTTCACACAACTCAATTACTGTTCCTTCTTTCCTCGACTCCCGGCTACGCGATTCATCGCATACGTTACGGATTGTCTCCGGAATCGTCATCCTCTTTTTCTTTACCTTCTATGTCTCCTCAGGCATGGTTGCCGGCGGCACATTCTTCGAAGCAGCCTTCGGCTTAGACTATCTAACCGGTATGCTCCTCGTTGCTGGAGTAACAATCTTATATACGCTCCTTGGTGGCTTCCTCGCCGTCTCGTGGACTGACCTCGTTCAAGGAATCATGATGCTCTTGGCACTCGTGATGGTTCCAGTCATAGGTTTGATCGCCGTCGGCGGACCGCACCAAGCTCTAGAATCTGCCGAAATAGTTAATCCGCATCTACAATCAATGACAGGTGGTAACGGTTTAACATTTACGGGAACGATTGCTATCATCTCGGCACTGGCATGGGGACTAGGCTATTTCGGTCAACCCCATATCATTGTTCGCTTCATGGCGTTACGTAAACCTTCACAAGCCATTGCTGCACGACGCATTGGCATCGGCTGGATGATAGTGTCCATTCTCGGCGCCATGGGAACTGCACTGGTCGGAATTGCATACGCTCAACAATCGGGCCAAAAGCTCTTGGAAAACCCCGAACAAGTCTTTATTTACATGGGCCAAGTCCTCTTCCACCCGCTCATTGCTGGTTTCATGCTTGCCGCAATTCTGGCAGCAATTATGTCAACCATCTCCTCTCAGCTATTAGTCTCATCCTCGGCGCTCGTCGAAGATATCTACTCAGTGTTCTTCCACAAGGCAGTATCGCAAAATTATGGTGTGTTTCTCTCTCGACTAGCAGTTATCACCATTTCAGCCATTGCAGCTGTTTTAGCAATCTCCCCATCGGACACTATTTTGAAACTCGTCGCATTCGCGTGGGCAGGTTTCGGAGGTGCATTCGGCCCAATCATTTTACTGACGCTGTTCTGGCGTAGAATTACTACCTCGGGAGCCCTATCGGGAATGGTAGTTGGGTCACTGACCGTTGTGGTGTGGAGCAATATCTCTGGCGGTATTTTCGATCTGTACGAAATAGTGCCGGGATTTATAGCAAATTTGATTGTCACGATTATCGTCTCACTACTTACCTACACCCCGTCTGAGATTATCGACGCAGAATTTAACGCAGCAGCCAAACTCTCCCGTGATTGGACTTCAAGTGCTGAGATTATCTCTGAGGTTCGGGCAACTAAAAGCGAAGATAGCTATCATCATCGTAGTACCCGCGAGTAACCGAGCCTAAGCGCTCAGAACAAGCTTAGCGCAGGTGTTGGGCAACAACGCGGCATGCTATTTCAAGCGCCTGGGCGAGATCGTCAAAATCGAGATTGTGGCGATCTGTTTTTGGCTCATGCGGCATATTCGCATCTGTTTCTCGGCCAACGCTGGCCACACCGCTGGAGCGTAGGGCTGGAACGTGAATGAAACCAGCAGGGCCAGCGAACTGAGTCAAACTTGACCGAAAAACTGCATTGCATACGTATTGTCCCGCATCATCAGAAAGTGAGGCTGGATATCCGCCGGCAACGAGTGCTTCGACGATATGCCCATTGGGTAGCCGTGAATGGAGAGTGTGCGGGCCACAATCAAGCTTTTCTCCGGTGGCAATATGGCCCGAGTTATCTGCAATACTGGCGCGAGCACTATTTTGAGCTCTCATCTCGGGAGTGATATCGCAGCGCCCGCCCGCTTCACCTACACATATCACTGCGTCAGGCGCAATACTTTCGATCGCCTGGCCTAACATAGCCGGTCCCCGACCAAATTCAACGGGTAGCAATCGCCGCTCAATAACTAACTGCGCATCTGCGAGGCTGATCTGCTCTGG
The DNA here is from genome assembly GCF_023973165.1 of Arcanobacterium pinnipediorum. Classification (NCBI taxonomy): domain Bacteria; kingdom Bacillati; phylum Actinomycetota; class Actinomycetes; order Actinomycetales; family Actinomycetaceae; genus Arcanobacterium; species Arcanobacterium pinnipediorum. The sequence goes on from NZ_CP099547.1 coordinate 1,149,401, forward strand.
GAGGCGAGAGACAGCTTCCCAGCTCGCATTTTCCGTATCATTTCCAAACGGCTCAAAGCCGGTTATAAGAATCCGCATGGAAACTAGTCTACTCTTGAACTCCACTTGGCTCGTTATGACGATAGGGTTGGTAGCCAACATCTTGGCTACCAACCCTATCTATTCACATCATCACCTTAAAGGCGACGTGATCTTTGGTTGAGCACCATTCCTCCGGCAATCAACAGTGCGGCTAGAAGGATGAGATATCCAGAATATGAACCTGTGGTAGCGAGTTTGCCACTGTGGGTCGCGCTAGCAGTATTAGCTAGCGGGATAAGCGTCGAACCACTATGGGCGTTTCCAGGCTTTCCATTGGTTATATCTGTGATACCAGAACCATTGTTTGAACCGTCTGTGGATGTATCGGTAGCACCATCATTGTCTGGATCTTGTCCGGGTGGAGTTGGAGCATCGTCTTTGACAGTAATATTAACGGTCAAAAGTTTGTGTGTTTCCATACCGTTGGGCTGGATAGCACGCAAAATAACGTTGTTCGTTCCCGGCACGAGCACAGTAGATGGATCGAGCAGGAAGCGAGGCTCTCCGCTACCACTACCGTCGCCCTTAATATCAGCCGATCCGTCATCAACGATGGAGAACTTTGCAAAAATCAGCTCGCTAACTAGATAAAAATTAGTTAGTTCTAGTCTAGTCAACGTTAGATCCACCGTATCTGGACCCTCGATGAGAGGCAAGCTATCAACGACGAACGTTACTGCTGAGGTCTTGACGTTGCCTGCAAAGTCGTCAGCTAGAACCGTCAGTGTGTACAAACCAGCGCGCAGATCTCGCGTTGGAATTGGCACGGAGAGCTTTTGGTCGACGACGTTAGCTTCAGTTCCAGAAACAAACACTTCATTTTCCACGCTCGGGCTTTCTTCCTGAGCCGCTTCATCTGGTGTATCTTCCTGACTACCTTGTAGCTGCGCATTCAGAGCAGTATCTGCATCGGCTTCTTCATCTGGTGCCAGGTCGCGAATCTCTCGTACATCAGCCATCAGATCTTCGATAGGACGCTGCGTGACGTTAATATCGGTAAAGAGGCGTTGTGTTGAGATGGTAGTGCCATCGATATCCTTTAGCTCAACCTTCAAACTACGCAGATGAAGATCAGTTGCCGAAACATCGATTGGCTCTTTGTCTGCAATGACAGAACTTTCTACCAGTGCTTCTTCGCCGTATTGGGTTTGGAGCATTGGAGCTTCCTTATCGACCACGACCGGGTAGACACCAAGGATTTGATTTCCGAAACTATCAATGACGGTAATAAGAACCTTATCTCCGTCTTCAACCTTGAGTGGATAAGTGAACTCACGTTCATTGGATTGTGGACCGTGCCCGGAGTTATTTTCCCGCTCTTCAACGGTGTCCTTATTGATTAAGAACTTATAGCCCCAACCATCGTCAGAGACTTTTCCAGAGAAGACTACCTCGCTGGTGGCCGTGAAGATCGAGCCACCAACCGTCACTGGCTGATCGATGTGTATTTCTGGCACATTGACGTCAATGAGAAGCTTAAACCCATGTTCCTTGACCTTGACTGGCTTATCCGCAGTCTCGCCAGGAACAAAGATTTCGAGCCGGAAATCATTTTGTCCGGTACGTGCTGGAATATCGATAGCGAAAGTGCCATCTGCTGGATTAATCTGCGCTACTAATGGCTCAGGTTCAACAACCTTGCCATCCTTAGCTTCTCCTGTCGGAACCAACTGGAGTTTGGCGATCAGTTCAGCATTGAGGGTGCCCTTGAGCTGGAATACCTTCGTCTCACGATCGTAATTGGTCGTATCGGTTGGAACCGCACAGATATCTATCTGTTCACTACATTGGGCGTTTGTTATTTCAGGAAGCGAAACCGTTGATGGGAAGCCACCGTCAGGCAATGGTGGTGGCGGAGGTGGAAGTACTGGTCCACCCGGCAAAGGCGGCGGCGGTGGAACCGGTGTATCGGCACCACGTCCTGCAATTGGAACCGCCTCTGAAATGCGCTGGGCACCATCGCTAGCCACAACAGTGACCGTCTGGGCGTCGTCTGAAACTTCAACGACTGCACTAAACTCGCCATTTTCGTTGATTGTTGCAGGGACACCATCGACAAGGACAACCAATTGAGCTTGCGGATTATCATCGGTAATGGATCCGGTTAGGGTCACTGTGTTCTCAGAAATTGGCGCGGGTGAGTCAATGGTTAAGACCGGTGGTAGCGCATCATAGAACGGTGTTAGATCAAGCGCGCTCACCTGTTCTCCGGCAGCGTTGTAAGCTACGATCTTGATATCGTTATCGCCGGCAACTAGTGGTATATATTCATAGAAATTGCGGTCAACAATTTCAGTTTCAGTACCGTTAATAGTCACTTTGGCAACATCTTGCGCAACGTATCCGTCTACCACCAGCTTCGGACCGTCAGGTTCACCAAGGAAGGTGACGTATGGTTTAATCGGTCCAATTGGGCCAGCTTGGATATCATCTGCAAACGCAACGCTGATCTTGTCTTGCGGATTAAGAATATGTACCGCAGTAGCCACGTTAGCAGCCATATCGCCAGCGTTAACCACAATGTGCTTGGTGTGCTCAGGAACCGCGACCCGGAATTCTGAGTCGGAATCACCTACTCGTTCTGCAATGAGATTGGTTTGCGAATCAGTATCGACAACGGGTAATACTTGGATTCCAGAACCAGAGTCATTGACGGTGAAGTAGACGTATCCTTCTGCTTCATCGTATCGTCCGAACGTAACTGTTGGTGTTGTGGTGTCAATACCAAATGGCAGTTGAGTTACTTGCCAGTCATATTCTGGTGACACGCGTGTCTTTACTTTAAAAATGTAGCGTCCGTCAGGAACGTTGGTGTAGGCGACATTTCGTGGATCGTAGGTCTGGCCGTCAAATCCATATCCGCTCGCGTTTTCAACGATGTCGTCGTTCGTCACGTTAGGACCTAAAGCGGCTTTGAGCGTGTAGCGACGTAGATCTTGCTGTTTGCCTGTGGTTTGGCGAATCGTGCCATCTTCGGATTCGATTTCGTATTCGACCTCAGCGGCATTTCGACGTACCAGCAACTGCGGGAATATGACATCTTGGAGTCCGTCATCATTAGGCGACATCCACAATGTTAGATCACGTTCGTCATCTAAGACGTCGTTGAGGAGTCCGATAGGAACAACTAAGCCTTCACGTAAGGTAGCTAAGCCAGTGTAAGCAGTGTGTTCCACTGGATCTCCCCATGGCACGCCAGGCTTTTCGATGATAGGCTCAGCATTCCAACTTCCGACAAAGCCCAGGTATGGCACTGCAATATCTGGAACATTTTGACCGGTAAATCTCGCCCATCCTTCGATGAAGTGAGACGTTGCGGTATCGGGGGTAAGGGTGAATGTTACGGTGCGTTCTTCACCTGCTGGAATCGTGACGGTTTGAACGTCAGCACTGAGCTGTTCTGATGAAATAACTGTGATTGCATTTCCAGAATCAGACTCTGATTCATTGAGAACTTGTTGTGCAGGGATGGAATACGTTGCATCTTCTTGCCCGTAATTGTGCAGGGAAACAGTGAATGATGTTTGCCCTTGTACTTCTCGCAAGGAGACATATGGTAGACCATTGACGGTGGCAATAACTGGGCTCGTAGCCGCATAGTCGATTCGCGCTAAGCCGGCGCCAATTTGGCGAGGTGCAAATGGTATACCTGCTTCATTGACGGGGATTTGCGCGGTGTTCATCAGCGCTGCGCGGATCCGTTCAGTGCGTTCTACACCGCTCAGTTCTGGGAATTGTTGAGCGTAGTGTTGCCACAGTAGCGCTGAAAGTCCAGCGACATTTGGCGCTGCCATGGAAGTGCCCGACAAAGAAACGTAGCGATCATCGTTTTGTAAGGAATAAACTTCTCCACCTACACCAGAGATGTGCGGGGAGAAATCAAGAGTTGGGGTTGGACCCCAAGAGGTAAACGAGGACGGACGCAAGGTCTGTGTTCCACCAAAGTCCGTTAGCTGACGCTCGTTAGTGAACTTAACGTAAACTTTGTTGGTTTTAAGTTCATCGACGAGTTGGACTCCAACTGAATGGTATGTGGAAGCTGAGAATTGAGTGTAGTGCTCGATGCCTCCCATTCCGATGAATTCTTCACCGCGCGCTGCGTCGTTATAGACTAAAACGCCTTGTGCATTGGCTGAAAAAGCTCGTTCGAACATATCAGCGAAGGTTACTTTACCTCGTTGGATAAGAGCGAACTTGCCGCTAAGTTCTGCTTTCTTCTCCGCGGTGAAATCACTTTCTTGCCCGTAGCCTAGATCGACAAGCTCATAGAGTTGCCCGTCAGCACTGCCAGTTGCACTCTTGTGTGGCAAGAGTTGATCTTGACCGTCTTGGCCAACGCGCCAGTTCGCTACTGGAACGACCTGAACTTGGTTGTCGATTGATGCAACGGTAAAACTGGCGCTATCTGCGGCTGGCGAACCGAGAGTTCCATCGTCAAGTTGCTCTGAATAGTTATCTAATTCACCATTAGGAGAAAAGTTTTTACCTTCGTTACCAGCGGCGACGACGACGAGAACGCCAGCTTCACGCGCTTTGGCAATTGCGCGTGCAACACCATCAGAATCGTTGCGGTTACCGTTGGCAGATCCTAAAGACATATTGATAATATCTGCGCGGAGCTTTACCGATGCTTCGATCGCGGCGATGATATCAGAATCATTTGCGCGGGCATCTGGATTATTGGGGAAGACTTTCATAGCCAAGAGTTGCGCCTTTGGTGCCACACCATCAAAGGCACTATTTTCAAGCACATCGGGTTGGGCTATATCATCGCGGATTGACGCATTAGCTCCTACGATGCCAGAGACGTGTTGGCCGTGCTGGCTTTCTTCACGGTCAATAATTTCGTAGTTGTCATCGGCGAAGTTGTATCCTGCTGGAACTTTGCAGGTAAATAACGAACCGTGTGTGGTATCTGGTGCCAGTTTGGCCTGGTCACATTCTTGCGCCGAAAGCTGTAAATCTTTGTGCCGAGGATCTATACCAGAGTCAATGATGGAGACAACTGTGCCGGCCCCATCGAGACCGAAGAGCTCGTGTGCGCGTGGCACACCTTCCATCTTGCGTGCATTATGCTCTAGTTTTTCGTAGGTTCGTTCACGTTTGACTGAAGCTACTTCTGGTTCGCGTTGCAATGCTGGAATCTTACTTGCCGGCATCGTTGCAGAAAAACCGTTGACGAGAAAGCCTAGTTGGCGTCCTGGTTCGAGTTCGTACTTCTCACGCCATTGTGCAATAAGTTGTGCCTGGCGATTTTTGTTGTCTGCTTCGCCTAGCTCAGATGCATACGCTGGCTGACGCTCAAGCATAATTAGTACGCGCACGCGTTGCGATGAGCGCTCGCCATGATCCTTTATTAAGGAATCTATATCCGTCAACGAGACTTCGCTAGAATGCTGCACGTGAGAAACTGGAGTGGCTACTGCTAACGGAGTTATACCTAGGCTAAGGCTAACCGATATCGCGAAAACAGTAGATCTTAAGAATCTTCCCATTTCTTCTCCTTATATTTTGAATATCACTTTAATAATTACCCCATTTCTTTATTTTTTACTTACTTTTACGAGAAATGCAAAAAGTGTTCTTCATCTCAGCCAGACCGACCGCTGTCAAACTCGCCACATCAAGCCACACCATGTTGCCAACGCATAACACACCGCACCGAGCTAACTGGTAAAATCAATATGTCCGACATCCTGAAAACTCATCGCTGGTGGTAACTATTTTTCCTTCATCTCGGATATTCACAATAGGCGTGTGGCTATGTATAGCCAGTGGATTTATCTATGCCTCTTTCATCTTAGAGATCTTCTTTAATTTTCCACTCAATCCCAAAATCAGCTATCTCTCAGAATACTTCGCGATCGAAAGCCCCTACCGGCTGGTCTTCGCAACCACTGATCTACTTTCTGCCTTACTGATGCTCGCTGGCTTGGCCTGCCTTAGCGCCTACTACAGATTATGGAGTCGATGGCAGCTAGTTATCGCCATCGCCTACTCAATTTTCGCAATCTTTACGATACTTGACGTCTCGTTACCTCTTCAGTGCGCTGAGTCCCTAGAATTTTGTGAGAAAACAACACTGACTCCCCACTTGCTGGCATCGGCAGTAGTTAGCGCAAGCCTCATCGTCGTCGCCGCTACTACCCTGATTCTTGTTGCGCAACGCAAAATCGTCGGCACCAAGCGCACGGTGATGCTGATCGTCATCTCTGCCTACGTATTTTTAACGATACTCATCGCACTTTTTGAATTTATTCAGTTTCCCATCGGCTATGCTCAACGCGCACAGGTCTTCTTTTCTTGCCTACTCATCGCAAGCGCTGGCCTAATACTATATCCTTATGGCTATCCTCTTCCCCGGTCTCGCGCTCGCACCTGAACTTTACGAAATCGGTTTTCCCAACACCCACATTCTCGATCCCTGGATCCACCCTTGGTCCGATGCACCTGCTGCCCTTCTCGAACGCGCCACGAACACGCCAACAACAGTGATTGGACATTCGTTAGGCGCACTGGTGGCCTTAGAGTGGGCGATACATCGGCCAGAACTTGTTAGCCACCTTCTTCTCTTAGACCCCACATTCCCTCAAGCCCATCCAAACACTAAGCCTCATGAAGCCTTTTTTCGCGTTGGGAGCCAACTAGCTGCGGTGTTTTCTCCCGTGGTCGGACTCGCACTAAAGCCTTTCGTATCACAAGAAGTGCTTACTAAGCGCTATCGTGGGCGAGATAATGCTCGCTTCCTCTTTTCTGAGCTGTATCACGCTAGCCGTCTCGAATCTCGAGTCCATCACAAGCTAGCTTCGCAGCAACTATCTTCAGACATCTACGTCACTATTCTTGTTGGTTCTGGCAACGCAGATGAAAAACAGTTTCTAGGCCAGCAACAGCACTTAGCAACCCTCCTGAACGCGCGGCTAGTGAACTTGTGGGGAGAAAAGCATCTGTTCCCCCTTGCTCACCCAGAATTCGTCCAGCCGTTTATTTCTCCGGCTTAACAAATGGGAAAGCAAGCACTTCGCGGATCGTCGTACCCGTCAAGAACATAACCATTCGGTCGATTCCTATACCCAACCCACCTGTTGGCGGCATACCAAATTCGAGCGCGGCCAAGAACGGTTCATCGATCTCCATTGCTTCTGGATCCCCACCGGCTGCCAGGAGCGACTGCGCTGTGAAACGCTTGCGCTGTTCAAGTGGATGGGCTAACTCAGTATATGCGGTACCTAATTCCATACCTAGCCCCACAAGATCCCAGCGTTGCGCGATATGCGGATTATCCGGGTCAGCCATGGTCAGTGGCGAGGTTTCTACCGGGAAACCAGTGTAGAACGTCGGGAACACAGTGTTTGGCTCGATGAGTTGATCGTAAAGCTCGGTAACAAGTTGGCCAACGCTCTCTGCTTCGATGTCATATTCTTGGACGAGGTCACTGTAGTCACCAATGTCTGCTCCAGGTACGATCTCGCGTCCGACGGCTTTTGAGACAGCATCAAAAACTGGAATAACCGGCCAAGGTTGGTTCAGGTCCAAGATGCTGCCGTCGTCAGCAACAACTTCTGGCTTACCGTTAACCACGACGGCGGCTGTGCGTATTAGCTCTTCAGTTAGCTCTCGCATCGTATTCCAGTCGCCATAGGCAGCATAGGCTTCTAGGGATGTGAATTCCGGATTGTGAGTGTTATCGACGCCTTCATTGCGGAAATTTCGACCGATTTCGAAAACTTTTGGCACCCCGCCAACGATGAGTCGCTTCAAGTACAGTTCTGGCGCAATCCGCAACGTAAGCGATTGATCGTAGGCGTTGATATGGGTTCGAAATGGTCGCGCATTTGCCCCACCATGAATGGTCTGCAAAATAGGAGTTTCAGCCTCTAAATATCCGTCCCGATACAGTGCTTGGCGCACGCTAGCAACAATCTTGGCCCGCATCGTAAAAAGCTCATAGGCGCGCGCGTTCAACGCGTAATCAATATGCCGGAATTTTGCGCGTAGATGAGGATGGGTCAAGGCAACTTGTGGCATCGGCACGAGCGATTTCGCAGCCATCATCCATTGTGTTGCTAGGAACGACGGCGTCCCGGTGCGTGAGGCGCCAAGCTTTCCAGTTACTGAGATCAGGTCACCACGGTTGACTGAGCTGCGAAACTCACGCCAGGGCTGGCCGGCGGTGCGTTCAAAAAGAATCTGGATCTTGCGATGTTCTTCGACAAGATCAGCAAATACAACACCGCCGAAATCACGAATGTGGTGGACACGGCCGGTGATTGAAATATCGGCGTCAGGGGCGGTCTCAGAATCGATTATTTCTGCGATAGAGTGCGTGCGTGGTACTCCAACCGGATACCCAACTATTCCGCGCTGTTCGAGGTCAGCTAATTTTTGACGGCGAACTCGGCGTTGTTCCGGAATATGCGGTTCTGGGGCTGGTTTATGGATCAGTGATTTTTCGAGCGCGATAATCTCTTCTGGATCTCCCACAGGCGGGAAATACCGAGAAATCTGCGGTAGAAATCCTTCGGCAGCAGCATATGCGACGAGCGTTCGGGCGCTGAAGAAAGCATTGTCAATACACAAGTATCGTGTTTGCCAGCGCGGCCGGTACTTCACGTTTGAGCGATACAGTGAGTAGATTTGCCACCAACGCGACGTGAACATAAGGAACTTCAACGCAAAGCGTTGCCGCGGGCTTGCTCCAACTTTTGCGCCACGTTCGATTGTTTCGCGCATAACAACGAAATTCAGCGAAATATGTTCAACGCCGAAGTTTGGAGCCTCTTGAGCAAGGGTAGCAACCATCAATTCAGTGACTCCAGAAATAGCATCTGGAGATCGGCGCATAACGTCAAGCGAAAGCCCATGCAATCCCCACGGAGCGAAGGTGAGCAGCCCTACTGGCTGACCTTGAGCATCATGCGCGGTGACTATGACGCTACGAAAATCGCGTGGATCGCCAACTCTCTCCGATGCCATTGTAAAACCGCGCTCCTCGCCAACTCGCCACGAATCAGCACACAGCGATAGAGTTGTGAGCTCTTCTGCCGAAATGGAACTCTGCCGGCGTACTTTAACCGTATATCCAGCGCGTCGCGGACCGCTTAATGCCCGGCGGACCTCTGGTAAGTCTTTCAGATGAAAATCTGCTACATCAATAATAGTTTCATCACCTAACGGCACCGGATACAAACTGGCTGATTTATATGCGCGTGCACCTGCGTCCGAGGCTGAAACAGCGGCGATTACCCACGAATTCTTCCGCGCATAATCACGCCAGGCGCTAATAGCGCCACCCCACGAATGCGGATCGCCGATAGGGTCTCCTGCTGCCAGACATACCCCATTGACAACCCGATATGTCACTGCAGCACGTTGATCTGGTGAAACTACGATATTGCGATCGTATCGAGTAGCAAAATAGCCCAGTGAATCTTGCGATGGCGGATCAAGTAACAACCGCCGGATCATGATATGTTCTGCTGCACTAACAGAGGGAACTTTTTCCGATTTTAAGAGCACAATAAGCGCAATAAAGAGACTAGCGGCGGAGATGATTCCAGCTACGATGCGTACCGATGCCGGAACCCAAAACCGCACGTTTTCCGCCGGATCCTCCGGCGATAATCCCATCGCTGTATTGACTGCAGTCGTCAAAAGATTATCGGATGTTTCAAAATGCATCATGGACAGCATGATCCACACAACGATCGCGGATAAGGCTAATCCGCCCATCAAAATCGCTACACTAAATACCCAGCGCCCGCGCACCCGACGTGGAAATTCCCCGATTGACCAAATACCGACGACGATATATAGCGATGCAAAAAACAGATTAGAGATCGTCCCCAGCTGTACTGTGGCAGGTAATAATTGGAATTCATCAAAAAACAGTGTGAGCTCCAAAATGGCAACAATAACACTGGGAAGCTGGATAACACCGAGATAAAAAATAAGAGCTGCCCTATGACCACGCAACATCCCCGAAGTCAGTAACACCATCAAGAGCGTAACAAAAAGGGTGGGATATCCGGGAAGGGAAATATAAGAAAATATCTGATTAACAAAATCAACTAAACCCGGTGATACATATCGTAGAACTAAGCCTAGGATCAGCCAGATAGCTGATACTTGAGCTGTGATCAGGACGAATGACGAACGAGAATAGCAGGAAGTTTTGGCCATGATTGTCATTTTAGTTGACAATCATGGCCAAAACTATCGCAGGGAAACTACGGGATAATCACAATAAGCACACAATGATTGCCCGGTTATCCGCAACACCACATCGCGATCATGATTAGTAACGCATCGTGTATTAGAGCACCGATATTCATCTGTTAGCATCGAGTCGGCTATTTCGTGGCGCGGCAGGGGCTGTGGATGATCGTGGGCATCACGCAACAGCGAATAGATCAACGCCATCCGCATCATTTTCCCGTTGTAGGTCTGTTCAAAGTAGCGTGCGCGTGGATCGTGATCGACCTCGGTAGCGATTTCTCCTACCCGTGGCAAGGGATGCATCACGATGCTTGTTGATGATGCATGGGTCATCGCCTGCGCGTTAAGCTCATAAGCTCCGTTAAGGCGTTCGTATTGCTCGCGATCTTCAAAGCGTTCTTGTTGGACGCGCGTCATATAAATAACATCGGCTTGCGGTAGAGCTTGGGTTAAGGACGTTGTTTCTACAACCTCACTTCCAGCTGCTCGCAGCCGGGCAACAAAATCACCGGGCAAACGCAATTCTTCGGGGCTAACCATAATGAACGTGTTCCCCGGGTAGCGCATCAACGCATGAAGTAGTGAATGCACTGTGCGTCCATAGAGCAAATCTCCCACAGCAACAATTCTAAGATCTGATAGCCGGCCAAATTCACGTTCAATAGTTAATAGATCGGCTAAGGTTTGCGTGGGATGGAAGTGTCCGCCGTCGCCAGCATTGATAACTGGAACCCGGCTGGCAGTAGCTGCCACAAGTGCGGCTCCGTCTTGGGGATGGCGCATTGCAACAATATCGGCATAGTTCGATATCACCGCCAAAGTATCGGCAATTGTTTCACCTTTTGTTGCTGACGAGTGCGCAGCTGAGGGCACAGATAAGACGTGCCCGCCCAGATGGTACATCGCAGCTTCGAAACTGAGGCGCGTGCGCGTAGAAGGCTCATAAAATAGCGTGGAAAGTATTTTATTCTTCGCCACACCTTCATACTTTTCCGGATGCGAAATCATATCGTGTGCACACCGCATCAGTTCATCAATCTCGGCAACCGATAAATCACTAATATCAATCAAGGAACGCACGTCTATTGTCCAATCCGCATCCAGGCATCGTCGCGCGGGTTGTCACGAAATGCGCGCAGACGAGGAATATCTGAGGCTGGAATACGCCCGGTTTGAGCTGCCAATTCGATAACGTCGTCGAACGTTGTTAGCGTAGTCAGAGCAACATCTGCTGCGATCATCGCATCCGTTGCAGCTTGCATACCATAGCTGAACAAGGCAACAATGCCTAAAACATCGGCTTGCGCTGCACGAAGTGCGTGGACGACGTCGATCACTGAACCACCAGTGGAGATGAGATCTTCAACAACTACGACTTTCGCTCCTGGCTCTAGGCGGCCTTCGATCTGGTTAGTCCGTCCGTGGTCTTTGGCACTAGAGCGCACATACCCCATGGGCAATCCAAGACGTTCGGCGGCTAAAGCTGCATGTGCAATACCCGCGGTTGCTGTACCCATAAGCACTTCGGCTTCTGGGAACATTTCGTGAATCCGAGCAGCTAACGCATCTTCAACCACAGTGCGCTGGGTTGGTGCGGTGAGCACAAGACGATTATCAGTGTAGATAGGACTCTTGATTCCAGAGGCCCAGGTGAACGGATCATCTGGACGCAGGAAAATAGCCTTAATATCGAGTAGAGCCCCGGCAACGGTGTGTGCAATATTCATCGGGAGAATTCCTTTACGCAACGGTTATAGGCAGCTACTGGGTCGGTAGCTTGAGTGATTGGTCGGCCCACAACGATCATATTTGATCCTAGCTCGTAGGCCTTGTCGGGAGTAGTGATTCGGCGTTGGTCATCAGCTGCTGAGTCTGCAAACCGGATTCCGGGGGTAACGGTAAGGAAGTTGTCTCCAAGTTCTTGATGAACGGTTTGGACTTCAAGTGGAGAACAGACAACACCATCAAGTCCGGCACTATGTGCGTTAGCTGCATAGGCGGCAACCACTTCAGGCATCGGCGCAGTGATAAGAAGTTCGTTTTCTAGTGTTTCTTGGCTGGTCGATGTTAGTTGGGTGACGCCGATGAGTAGTGGCCGCGAACCATCTGGACGGCTTAAACCTTCGAGGGCAGCTTCCATCATGGAAATACCACCAGCACAATGCACATTAGTCATATCGACATCAAGGTTAGATAATACCCGCATGGTTTTGCGAACGGTTTGTGGAATATCGTGGAGTTTGAGGTCAAGGAAGATCTTATGTCCGCGTTCTTTAACTTCACGTACAACTTGCGGGCCGCCAGCGTAAAACATTTCCATACCTATTTTCACAAACGGTTTAACCGTCTCGAACTGGTCGAGGAAGGACAAGAGAGTGCTGGTTGAATCGAAGTCACAGGCAACAATTACTTCGCGGTTCATAGGTGGTTTCCTTCCACTTTGTTGGTTACTAAAGATTGCAGTGTTGAGATGTGGTGGCGGTCCATCTCTGCGGGCAGTTCGTTGATGATATCGAGACTTGCATAGGGATCAATAAGGTTTGCAGTTCCTACTTGAACTGCAGTTGCTCCGGCATACATCATTTCAATAACATCGCTAGCGCTTTGCACTCCCCCGATTCCAATGATTGGAATATCGACTGCGCGGCTAACATCCCAAATCATTCGCACAGCCATTGGAAACACGCCCGGGCCAGATACTCCGCCGGTGCGATTAGCTAAAATTGGTTGTCCGGTTCTCAAATTGAGTCGCATTCCCACAAAGGTGTTAATAAGGCTAAGTGCATCGGCACCAGCTTCTTGACAGGCTTGAGCTATCTCAACCTCACGCCCGGTATTGGGGGAAAGTTTCATAATGATGGGCTTAGTAGTGACGTTTTTGACGACGTCGCACACTTGCGCAGCAGACTCAGGTGAATCGGCAAACGTTTTTCCGCCGTCGTGAACATTGGGACACGAAATGTTGATTTCGAGCCAACCTACGTTTTCTTCGGCGTCAAGAGCGTGCGCCACGTGAGCGTATTCTTCAAGTGAAAAACCAGCAACATTTGCCATAACTGGTTTGGTGAAATATTCACGCATCTTTGGCAGTTCCTGGGCTATGACTGCCTCAACACCTGGATTAGCCAAACCGATGGCATTAAGCATTCCGCCAGGTGCTTCAGCAACACGAGGCTGCGCGTTTCCAGATCGAGGTTGGGCTGTTGTTCCTTTAAACGAAAAGGTACCGAGTTTGTTTATATCCCACAGTCGAGCAAATTCCGCACCGAAACCGAATGTTCCTGAGGCACCAATAATCGGGTTATCAAGCTCGATTCCACATAAATTTACCGCGAGTCGATTGGTGCTCATGCCTCCTCCTTGGCAAAGATAACATCAGTGCTTTCGAAAACCGGGCCTTCGAGGCATACGCGTTCTAGGCCTCGTACCGTGTGCACGGTGCAGCCCAAGCAAGCTCCAAAGCCACATCCCATGTGTGCTTCCAAACTAACTTGGATTCGTCCAGATGCCTGCGCAACTACTGATTTCAACATTCCTTGTGGCCCACACGCCAACACTTGCTCGGTCTGCGGGGGTAACACAGCTGTTACATATCCGGCGCTACCCATCGATCCGTCTTCGGTCGCTACACTGACCTCACATCCCAACTGGCGAAATTCCTCAATTGAATAGGTATCACCAGCGCTTCGAAATCCCAACAAAACATGTGGGCGTCCGCCGCGAGCCGTGATGACTTTAGCAGCATAGTACAGCGGCGGTATTCCCGAACCTCCCCCAACTAAGACGGGAGTTTGACCGATGGAGTCTAAATCGAATCCGTTGCCTAAAGGTCCTAAAACCTCAACTTCACTACCGGGAACCACGTCTGCCAGGGCACGCGTCCCGGCCCCAACCTTGGCTACGATCACGGTTAGGATGACTGATCCATCGTGGTTAGATTCAATATCGGCAATCGCTAACGGGCGACGTAAGAAGAATCCAGGCACACTGACATTGACGAACTGCCCTGGCTGGGCTGTAGTGAATTCGTCGCAGGCTAGGCGCAGTCGATAAATCTGGTCAGTCAGATTTACAACGTCGACAACACGTGCTCTAACACGTAGATTATTCATCTGGTTAGGCTCCTTGACGACGTGGGGCATCGATGGTGGAAACATTGAGAGTTATCTCTTCTAACACGTCGAGCAATACCTTGACGGTATCGAGTGAAGTGAGCAAGGTGACGGAAAATTCTGAGGCTTTCGCACGAATCTGAGCGCCGTCTGATTTCTGAGAGGACTCTTCAACATCTTGAGTGTTAATAATGTAGGAAAGCTGATTAGCTTCGATAGCATCAATGATTTCGGTTGATCCCTCAGAAATTTTAGCCAGTGCGCGAGTGCGGATACCATGCTTTTTCAAGTAGGCCGCTGTTCCAGCAGTTGCCGCGATATTGAAGCCCAGGTTGTAGAAACGACCTATTAGTTCAAGCCCGCGTTCTTTATCCTTATCGTCAATCGTCGCCAAAACGGTGCCGTAATTCAAAAGCCTCATACCAGCTGCCTGCAGCGCCTTATACAGTGCTCGGTTAAGATCATCGTCATACCCAATTGCTTCGCCGGTCGACTTCATCTCTGGCGAAAGGTAAGCATCAAGGCCTTTGAGCTTATTGAAAGAGAACACTGGTGCTTTGACAAAGAATCGGTCGCTTTCTTGTGGGTAGAGATCGAAAATACCTTGTTCTTTTAAGGTCTCGCCCAAGATTGCGCGTGTGGCGATCTTGGGTAGTCCATATCCGGTTACTTTCGATAAGAATGGGACAGTTCGAGACGATCGCGGATTGACTTCGATAATGTAGACTTTCTCGTTCTCATCAACAATAAATTGAACGTTGAACAAACCGGTTATCCCAATCGCAAGCCCCAACGCCTTGGTGTACTTTAAGATTTGGCCTTTGACTTTACCTGATACGGAAAAGCTTGGATAGACCGAGATCGAGTCTCCCGAATGTACCCCAGTGTGCTCAACAAGCTCCATAATTCCTGCGACGAAAACGTCATGTCCATCACAGATTGCATCGACTTCTAATTCTTTGCCAGAAATATATTTATCAACCAGCACTGGGCGATCGACGTCGATCTCTAAACCTTGAAGGAGGTAGTGGCGTAACTGTTCATCTGAGCCAACGATGCGCATCGCGCGCCCACCTAACACGAAAGATGGGCGAACCAATACTGGGTAGCCAACCTCTTGAGCTATTGCGATACCGTCTTCGACGTTCGTTACTGCCTTGCCCGGGGCTTGTGGAATACCGAGTTCATTGAGTAAGTTTTCAAATTCGTCACGATCTTCGGCACGATTGATAGCTTCAAGACAGGTGCCAAGCAAGGTGACGCCTCGGCGGGAAAGCGGACCAGCTAGATTGATCGCAGTTTGCCCACCAAGGGAGGTAATAACTCCGATAGGCTTTTCAAACTCGACGATATTCATAACATCTTCAGGTGTTAGGGGCTCGAAGTAAAGTTTATCTGCGGTGGTGTAATCAGTGGAGACGGTTTCTGGGTTGTCGTTGATAATAATTGCTTCGTATCCAGCTTCACGAATCGTCTTGATAGCGTGCACGGAAGAATAATCGAACTCTACGCCCTGACCGATACGGATCGGGCCGGCACCCAATACAATGACTTTCTTGCGATCGGTGAGTTTCGAATCGTTCTGACCAGTGAACGAGGAGTAGAAGTATGGTACGTAGGCTCCAGATTTGAGCGTATCGACCATTCGGAATACTGGAATAATTCCGGCTTGATGACGTTTGGCATTGACTGAAAGTTCATCTGTTTGCCATAGCCGTGCGATTACTGAATCAGCAAAGCCCATCTGTTTTGCTTCACGCAATACCTCAACATCGCCCGGATGCTCGGCAAGCCTATGTTCCATCTCAACTATGGACTTAAAAATCTCGAGGAAGTACTCAGTGACCATAGTGACTTCGTGGAGCTTGGCGATAGAGGCACCGCGCCGCAATAATTCGACGATAGCGAATATGGTATCGGAACGAAACTCACGAACGTAATCCCATAGTTCGCCGTCGTCCATACGAGCAAACTGGTCCATGTGGAAATGATCAACACCAATTTCTAAGGACCGTACTGACTTCAACAAACATTCTTGGAGGTTGGAGCCGATACCCATGACTTCGCCAGTTGCTTTCATCTGAGTGCCAAGTAGGTTTGGCGCGTCAGCAAACTTATCGAATGGGAATCGCGGGAATTTAGCTACGAGGTAGTCCAGTTGGGGATCTTTACCGGCAGTAGTTCCGGCAACTGGAATTTCGTCGAGGGTTAAGCCCATGGCAACTTTGGCAGTTACGCGGGCAATGGGGTATCCAGAGGCTTTCGATGCGAGCGCCGATGAGCGTGAGACGCGTGGATTGACTTCGATGAGGAAGTAATCGTGGGTGGTTGGGTGGACGGCGAACTGGACGTTGCATCCGCCTTCGATCTTGAGCGCGCGGATGAGTTTGAAAGCTGATTGTTTGAGCGTATCGATATCATCATCACTTAGTGACAACGCAGGGGCGACGACGACGGAGTCGCCGGTGTGCACTCCTACGGGATCAATATTTTCCATCGAACAGATACAGATGGTGTTATCTGCACAGTCTCGCATGACTTCGAATTCGATTTCTTTATAACCTAGAATCGATTTTTCGATCAGAACTTGGCGCACTGGCGAAAGTTGTAGAGCGTTAGACATCATATCGACGAGTTCGGCTTCGTTATGTGCAAATCCGCCACCGGTGCCACCAAGAGTGAAGGCTGGACGTAAAACAACGGGGTATCCGATCTGGTGGGCAGCTGCCTTGGCGTCTTCAACGGAGTAGGCAATTTCAGAGGCGATAACTGGTTCGCCGATAGATTCACAGAGTGCTTTGAACTGTTCGCGATCTTCTGCTTGTTCAATAGATTCAGAAGGGGTGCCCAGAAGTTTGACGTCGCACTCAGCCAAAATGCCTTTCTTCTCCAGTTGCATTGCCAGATTCAAACCAGTTTGACCGCCGATTCCCGGAACTATCGCATCTGGGCGTTCTTTTCGGATAATTTTAGCAACGTATTCTAAGGTCAAGGGTTCCATATAGACCCGGTCAGCAACCTCCGCATCGGTCATGATGGTGGCCGGGTTGGAGTTAACGAGGATGACTCGATAGCCTTCTTCTTTTAATGCAAGGCAGGCTTGGGTGCCAGCATAGTCAAATTCTGCGGCTTGGCCGATAACGATCGGTCCAGAGCCGATGATGAGGACTGATTTTACTGCTGTGTTTTTAGGCATCGCGTTCTCCTGAGTTGCGGGTTTTATTACTTTGTCTCTTCATCAAGTGCGTTGTAGATAAGATGACCATCGTAGAAAGTTGCTAGGCATCGGCCAGAAATATCCCATCCGTCAAATGGTGTTGCTCGGCCTAGGGAAGCAAATTCGTTGGGATCTACGGTGTAGCTAGCGTCAAGATCCCAGATGGTCCAGTCGGTTTGGCGCGCTGGGATATTAAAGCGCTGCCGGCCAGCTGTGGTAAATAGTTCGACGGCGCGTTCTAAACTGAGCTGACCGGTTTTCACGAAGTGGGTGTAAAACAGTGGGAAAGAAATTTCCAACCCAACAACTCCGAACGCTGAACCGGCTAGTCCCTGGCTTTTTTCTTGGGCAGAATGCGGGGCATGATCGGTGGCAATCATATTTACTGTGCCATCAATGAGGGCCTGGATGAGGGCCTGACGGTCACTAGGTTGGCGCAGTGGCGGATTCATCTTAAACCGCCCATTATCAGAAATCATCGATTCATCGACGAGAAGGTAGTGCATGGCTGTTTCGCACGAGACATTCAGGCCTTCGGCTCGGGCATCGCGGATAAGTTGAGCAGATTCACCGCATGAGATGTGGCAGACATGGTATGCCGGTAGGTAGCCTTCTGCTTTGAGTTCGCGCAACATCTGAATATCGCGTTCGATTTGGAGGTATTCAGCTTCTTTAGGAATTCCTACAAGGTTATGTTTGGCAGCGAATGGCCCATCGTTGATGGAGGCTCCTGCAGGGCGGAGTTGACCAACTTCGGCGTGTATTGCGACGATTGATTGTGCTTGGGCAAGTTGGCGCAAAGCCTGTTTCATCAATTCCGGATTATCGACGCCGTGTCCGTCGTCGGAAAAACCAATGACGTGTGGTGCTAGCTGAGCGATGTCGGAAAGCTCGATGCCTGCTTCGTCTTTCGTCACTGAAGCGTATGGAATTGTTTCGATGAGTGCGTCTCGGGTTATGGCTACTTGTTCGAGTTCTAGATTCGCTAGGGAATCTGGCACCGGATCCAGATTAGGCATAGCACCTACTGTGGTGAAGCCGCCGCGGGCTGCCGCTCGGGTACCAGTTGCGATAGTTTCTTTGTAGGTTTGTCCTGGTTCGCGTAAATGCACGTGAACGTCGCAAAAACCGGGGAGGACGACGACGTTGTGGGATACTTCGCCGCGTTGCTGGGCGTGGCGAATTTGGTCGATGATTTGGCCGAGATCACTGTGTGCTTCTAGATCACTAGCATGAGTGAGGTGATCGAGAGATAGGACGAGGTCGTTCATCGGCTGGCCTTTCGCAGAGAAGTACATGTCAATAAAAAAGCCTTGGTCTGAAAAACCAAGGCTTGAATAAAATAGGAATAACGGATAACGGGAACAGCCATTGCCGGTTTCCATGATGATGTTGGTATCCATGAAGACGAGAAAAGCCATGAGAAGGAAGAACAGAGATGAAGATTGCGCTTGAGCATGTTCTTCCTCCGTTCGTGCTGTTGAACTATCGTGGTTCACTCATAACTTTTGAGCTGAAGTAACTGTAACAAGAGCGTGTCAGATACTCAAAACTAGCGTCCGCATTGTGGCAAGCTATACATCATAGTTTGAGATCGTCGCGATATGAGTGGAGGGCTTGGCATTTTCGCGCCAAGCCCTCCACTGATGTTTCCGAGTTTAGAAGCTAGTAATAATAAGCATATTGAGGATGGTTGAGATAACCGCCCACGCAATGAGCAACCAGACGTATGGTACTACCGGAGACTTTTCCATCCGCCCCTCACGGTTGATTCCGACATAGAGCAGAAGTTCACCGATGAGCGATGCCGCAATGAGGAAGAGAACGACGACGAGTGTGAGGAAAACCGTAAAACCTGTTGCCGGAAGTAAGATGACAAAGAACATAATCGGCATGAAGATCAATACTGGAATCATCGTGACGGTGTAGAGAGTCATTGCTCGCGTAAAGGTAATAGCAATCCCACGCATCTTGAGAGTCAAAATAATGGCCAGCGCACGCAACGATATACTCAGGGAGCCAATGATTAAGAAAATGATGAATGCATATAGCCATTCACCGAAGTTCAACGAGAAGTATTGATAATACGGAGCTCGCATTCGATAGAAGAAATCTTGAGCTGAGTTACTACCAAAGAGCCCTAGAGGCGATCGTGCCACGGAGGTGGCAGCCAAGAATCCGGACATCAGGACATAGGTTCCAACGATAACCCAGCCAAATAGGCGCTGTTCGGAAATAGTGGCAAATAGTTGGGCGGTGCGTCCGTGCCAAATATGGTTCAGAGCCTGGACGGCGTTTTTCAAACTAGATATAACCGGGTTGGGTTGGGAAGTTTGGGGAACATATCCTTGTGGATACTGGCCTTGTGGGGCTGTGACGTAGCTTTGCCCGGGCGCATATCCAGGTTGGGGCATTGCCGTTTGTGGCTGGGCCGGCATCGCCGGCTGCGGCATCGATTCTTGCGGCTGGGCCGGCATCGCCGGCTGCGGCATCGATTCTTGCGGCTGGGCCGGCATCGCCGGCTGCGGCGTTGATTCTTGCGGTTGTGGTTGATCTGAATGTGGAATGTTCTCAGTGTTATCTGGAGTAGACATTAACTTCCCTAACTTATAGAACGGTCAATGGTTATAACTATACCGGCAGAATAGAAACAAGAAGTAAACTATGGCTCAATTCTCTTTGGTTACTAGGCATTTTCCATATCTAACGGATAGATGCGTTGCAGGAGGGTTGCGATGATCATTAAGATCACAAGTGTTGCCCCCAGCCCGGCTAATCCTGAGCCAGTCAATGCGAATGTGACGTAACCCGAGAAGGCGGATGTAGCCCCGATTAGCGCATAGGGTAACTGGGTTGTTACGTGGGTAATATGGTTACACCCTGCTCCTGTTGAGGATAATATCGTCGTATCGGAAATTGGAGAGCAATGATCTCCCCATACGGCTCCAGCCAGCACTGCACCAAATGCAGGGATAAGAACTTCGGCTCCGCCTGGGACTGCCGCCAAAACATCACCTGCGATTGGCAAAAGAATTCCGAACGATCCCCACGATGTGCCGGTAGCAAATGCCATAGCTCCAGCTGCAACGAACATAATTGGCACGAGCCATTGAGCCGGTAGTGCAGCAGATGTTACAAGAGAGCCTACATATTGGCCCGTACCTAACTCTGAAATGAGTCCACCCAAAACCCAGGCGCTCAACAGGATCTCGATTGCTGGCAGCATAGATTTCGCGCCTTCGATAACCCCGTGCCTAAATATTCTTCTAGTAAATACCCGATCATCATGGGTGTAGCGCACATAGTAATACACGGCGGCAATTAATCCGCAAGCTCCCCCGATATTTAACGACAGTGCAACATCTGTATTAGCAAGAACCTCAAGAATCGATACCGAGCCTGAAGCTGCATAGCCGGTATAACCAATTCCGCCGATAACTCCCACCACTAGGATAACGAATGGAACTATCAGCGCTCGACGAGCACCAGGTTCATGCTTTGGCAGGTTGTCAGAAAGCTGCCCTGGAACCTGAACATCTGGATCATAGACTTCACCAGTGAGGCGTGCGCGTCGTTCCTCGTGACGCATCGGGCCGATGTTGAGATCAAAAGCTACGGTGAACCACAGTAACACCACTGCTGCGATCGCGTAGTAATTTAAGCCCGCTGAACGGATAAAAGCTCCAGCATCTGAAACATCTACCCCGACTGTGACGATAATCGGTGCCATTATGCCAATGATCGAAGCTCCCCATGAAGAAAACGGCGCAAGTACAGCCACTGGAGCTGAGGATGAATCGATAAGATAAGCTAATTTTGCTCGCGAAACGCGATGCTGATCGGCTACCGGACGCGCTACTTGACCGACTGCTAAAGCGTTGAAGTAATCATCGACGAAGATTGCCGTACCTAGTCCAGCCGCGAGTGATTGCGCACCGCGCCCGGTGTTAATCCGCTGCGCAGTCCATACGGAAAATGCAGAGGTGCCACCAGCCATGAGAACTAGCGATGTGATGATTCCTAAGACTAAGAGAAACAACACGATCAGTATGTAATAAGAGTTCACACTCCCTTGTTCACTATCCCAAAACAAGCCGGAAAATGTTTTCCAGATCAACACCACAGTTTGAACTGGTGAGCCATCTGCTGTTAAAAACGCAGCACTTACGATACCAGCAAACAAGGAGACTATGACCTTCTTCGTCCAGATCACCAATACAATCGCAACAATCGGCGGAACTAAGGTGAGAAATGGATATACCTCAATCATGGACGTCTCCTTTCAGTGATATTGAAACTAAACCTAATAGCACACGATTAGACCACACTATTACATTAAGATGCCAGCTAAATTTATCAAATGCTCACGGACTGAGACACGCACTATTGCGAATAGTTCTCATTATTGCTATAGTTCTTCAGTATTGCTAATAAGGAGGAACCTATGAAAAAAGGAATTCACCCGGACTATCATCCAGTCGTTTTCCGCGACCGTTCAGCAGATTATACGTTTTTAACTCGTTCTACGCTGACTTCCGAAAACACTATCGAGTGGGAAGATGGCAACACCTACCCAGTCATTGACATCGAAGTGTCTAGCGCCTCACATCCGTTCTATACCGGACAGCGCCGCATCCTCGATACTGCTGGCCAAGTCGAGAAGTTCAACCGTCGCTACGGTCGCAAATAATCTCTACAATTATCTACTACCGCGTGGCGCAATGGAATCAATCCATTGCGCCACGCGGTTAACTATCGTGCTAACTTCAGGCAACATTCGTGAATATTGCAAAAACGCATGCATAAGGCCTGGAAGTTCAACATACTCAGCCCGAACACTGTCATGCTCTAAACGCAATGCCAACTCCCGAGAATCATCTCGAAGTGGATCATATTCACAACCAACAATGAAAGCTTGCGGAAAACCCGTCAAATGACCGTCAAGAAAATTTAGCACGTCCCTACTTTGCCCTTTAGGTAAAATAGCTTCTTCATATCCACGCAAGTCTGCGCGTGTCATCGAAGGATCCAATGCCCCAAACTGTGCTAGCGACTGTGAATCTTCTAAACCGTATGCTCCATAGAACAAAACCAACCCGCTTATCTGCGCACTCATCGCATCGGTGCTACCGCCGTCGTCGCGTGAAAGCGGTTGTGACAAAGCTCGAAACACTTGCATCATTAAAGTTGCGCCACAACTATCGCCCATCAGCACCAAGCGCGAAAACCGTGGCGCCACTGCACGAACCACACTCGAAACCTCCTGAACCTGGGTAGGATATTTCGCCTGCGGAGCAAGAGAGTAATTCACCGAATAGACCGGGCACTGGCAACGAGCACTGATCATCCGCAACAATCGGTCGTGAGTGGAACTATGTCCAACAATCCAACCGCCACCATGGGCGTAGACAATCGCGTGCCCGCAATTAAAGTCCTGCCCGTATAACGTCACTGAAACACGGTTACTACCAGCGAAAGTTTGGTGTACTGATACCCGCGGCCCACCGTCGTTCCACCATCGCAGTTTCATTGCATAGCCCTGACGTATCTGCTCAAGAGTTTGGTTTGGACAGTTCAGTTCCCGACGAATCTCATCCTTGCGTTGTAGAACCTGACGCATCCGATTATGCATAGCGTTACCTTCTGCCTAGATCACCACAAATACTTAATGTCATCAACCATGCACTGTAAGCATTACCCCGATACGAGAACAATTCCTAGACCAGCAGCTAGAGCGCAGAGCACACACATTGCACCGCCATAGATCAATCCATATATCAGTCGCTTTGCAAGTAATAGGTTGCCAACTTCAACACTAGCGGTACTAAATGTAGTAAAACCGCCGCATAGGCCCAGGCCCAAAACAGCACTCCACATCGGATCGAGCTCGGCTGCTACGATCAGGCCCAATATGAACGACCCAAGGACGTTGATCACTGCCGTAGAAAATGGATTGGGCGAACAGATCGCTTTTTTAATTCCAGTGTCAAGCCAATATCGTGCAACAGCTCCGCAGCCGCCAGCAATTCCTATGAAAACAATCATCGCCGGCCTGCCTTTGCTCCCAAGGTAAGACCGCACATAGCTGCGCCGATTCCCAAGAACAACTGTAATCCTGCAAAACCCAGTGCCCAGATTATCTGTGTTGCCGCTAGGCCAACAATATCGAGGCTGAAGGTTGAATAGGTTGTCAAACCTCCTAAGAGACCTGTTGTCAGGAAGAGACGTGTTTGGTCACTGACATTTGACCATGAGTGGCTGTGATTGATCTGGCCGGTGAACCAGCCCAACAAAAAACTGCCCACGATGTTGATGAAAAAGACGGGCCATAGGTTGGTATCGGGGAATATCCATAGGACTGTCCAGCGGATGACAACCCCGAGGAAGGCTCCAGCGAAGATACAGGCAGATAACCTCAATGCACGCATTAGTTCTCCCCTAACGGCAATCTGGCTAGCGTCAGTGCATGGGGCATGGTTTTGATATGAACTTTTTGGCTTTCACACACTATTCCGTCGACATTCCATAATAGCGGCTCGCCGTCACTGCGTTCGACGTCGATCTCGTGGACTTGCGCCATGTGTGCTTCGGGTTTGGTGATGTGCCGGCCAAACCGATAATCACTTAGGAGGCGAGCAAAGCGCATCAGTCCCATTTGATCGGCATAGAACAAATCAGCAACCGAATCGTCTAACAACGCCTGTGGCAGCGGTTGATACCCGCCGCCATACATTCGACCGTTTCCTACCACGAAGGCGATACATGATTGGTCGACAATGACTCGTTGACCGGAGATGTCGAGATACTCGAAGTGAAGTGGAACCGATTTTCGCCGAAGCAACGTTCGCATGACACCAGCAACGTATGCACTGCTGCCTAGCATGCGCATGCGACGCTGGATACGCATCGCCGCGTGGAGGACTTCGGTATCATAACCTAAGGAAAAAACATTAACTGAGTATTGGTCGTTGACTTTGAGAACGTCAATTGGCGAAAATTGACTATGTTTCGTTTGTGCCACAAGCTCTAGGGCTTGGCGATGCCGAACATCGCCCTGATACAAACTGCGCGCAAAATCATTTCCGGTTCCAGCCGGGATAACGCCAAACGCACACCCTTTGCCTACTAAGGCACTGGCTACCTCATTAACCGAACCATCGCCACCTGCAACGTAGCAAACACCTTGGTCACCCCAAAATCTATCCCATTCGAGAGCTAGCTCGCGGACATGATCGGGGCCGCGGGTCAGCGAAATTGTCACCTGCCCTGATTCCGGGCGAGAATCCCCGAGTCGAGTATGGGTCGCATGAGGGTAGTGGCGCAAGATTTCTTGGGTTAAGGCGTGCGCTCTGCCCTTTCCCGCTCCTCGACTCAAAATAAATCGAATATATGGGCGATGCTCACTAAAATGCACCGGCGGTGAAGAAAAAGGCGAGTGATCCATAATTGGGAGTTTATCGAGATTAGTGCCGTTGCCACATTGAAGATGACGTGGTGCTCTTCACTTTCGCACTGCCGGTTAGCTGGCGAAAGCAACCGACTAGGCATCTGAGAGGCTATAGGCAATGCAGATACACTATAACTATAACCAGTAGGTTTATTCTCGGAAAGAAAAGTGATGAAATTTTCCTTGACTATCGATCACACACTTGACGAAGCGACGGTTGACGTCACAACACCTTTTATTGACGCTACAGTGACGGCAATTGAAGAACTTGCCCGAGGCACCAAAAACTCTGACGGCGCTAATGTTATCGGTGTTCGGGACAACGAAGCCCACATTTTTACTCCACAAGAGTGCTTTGCCTTCTTCACCAAGGATCGTAGCGTGTGGGTGAGCACCGACCTGGGCTACTGGCAGGTGAAGAAACGCCTATATGAACTAGAAAGCGGGCTACCACGAACTAGCTTCATTCGAATCTCGCAATCAGAGATCGTCAATATTGCCGCGATATCGCATCTAGATTTTTCTGTCACCGGCACGATCCGAGTCCATCTCCACAACGGCATGCACTTTTTCGTTTCTCGGCGCCAACTATCTGCGTTCAAGCGCAGTTTAGGAATTTAGAAATACAGATTCAGCATTTAAGGATAAACAATAGTGAAAAAGAATTTGTTCATGGCACTAGCTATTGCCGGGCTGTGTGGCATTGGATTAGGGGTCAGTTCCGAGCTACTCATCGCGGCAATAACTGGGACGGATTACGCTCCGGGGACTCCCGGTTTCATTGCACAGTTCGATTCTGAGATCACCGCTATCGCGCTTCAACGCTTTTTCTATGCCCTCTACGCTATCGTGGCCTACGCAACTATCGGCCTGCTGAAAACAACCAACTGGACACCGCTGGCCAAGCTCTCTGTTCACGGTACTGTGATGGCAGTAGTTGGTGCAGTGATCGGGTTTATAGCGCATTGGTGGCCAACTGTGCTTGCCGGCCTGGGATTCTTCGTTTTCGTGCTAACGAGCTATATGCTGTTCTGGATCGGATATCTGGTTCTCACGAACTACCGGATAGCTATAGTTAATCGACACTTGCATGCTCGGTTCTCACTTCCAAAGAGCCTGGAATTCTTCGAGCCATTGGAGCCAATCATCACTGCACGCGACTTCACTGCCGAACTCATTGCTTTCAAAGAACGCGAAAAACCCGACCTATTTATCGTCAAAGAAAGCATGGAGCCACTCGTTGAGTTCAATGGGCAACGCTATCGCGCCCTGCTCGAACACCCGCGCGTCATCTCAACTTCATCTGTGCTGGTGACCGCACTAAGTTTTATTACCGCGTTCAACTTTGGCTTCAAATACGTCTACTTTCATCCGGTCGATGATAACGACGTCGTCATCTATTAGTAAGGATGCCTCGTGTAGGTAATTGTAGTTCGGCATTACAAGGGCCGATGTTGCTCGACGGCAACACCAATTAAAGTAATGCTTTCAACGGTTATCTTCAGGCAATGGATGTAGTTGGATATAGGCTTGCCGATAGGCATCCTCGCGAGCTTTGATCGCAGTTTCGAGTGAATCTTCACCACGTATACCCCAAAGACCAACGGCAAGCTTTCCGTCCATCATCTCCCAAAGTTTAACGGAGAGTTGTGGCATACAAGCCATAGAAGTACCGTAAACTAGCCAGTTCACCATCAAAAAACCGAGCGGATCTGTGATATCGATGTGCGGAACAAGTCGTTCGAAGGCTGTAGCTACAGTTTGCTGACCTTGCGGGGAAAGCCATACAATTTCGTCTACCTTTGGGTAAGAGAGTTCACCAAAAGTTCGATAAGTAACTGATGTTATTGCTAATGCAATCATAGAAACCGCAAGGGCTGGACTACCTTCAGGAGCATTGTGTGCAAGATGAGAAGCAATATTTTGCAAATCATCTTCTTCACCTAACCAACGCCAGTCAAGTACTCCCAACAACATGTACCATCCGGCGTAATTCCACGGATCACGCTCTTGCCAAAGTTCGGCCCACTCAAGAACTTTCTTACGATCAAATATTCGAGTAGGACCTTGCCCCAATACGAGAGGATGCGGATCAGTGGGGTCAAGCTGTGCCGCTTGCAAAGCTAATCTCATAGCAATACGAGAATAGTCTTCGAACCCCTCTCCGCCTTCTTCAGTTACCGTATCGATGGTTCCATACCCGCGATATTCACCAGAAACCCAAACTGCAGCTTGGATTGCGCCGAGCAATGAAGCTATCGAACCGTGGGCTTGGGCAGCTGCGAGATGTTCTGGAGGAACCGGCTTGATTAAAAAATGGAAATCGATAAGAAATCGGGGACGATCCAGGCCAACAAGTGAGTTATAAATGCTATCTACTGCATCAAAATCTCCAGCCATCCATGCTTGTGCGGCTTGTTTTGCGCCCAGATCAAAGAAGTCATCTTGATGCCGAGTTAGTGGTGGCAGTGCATCAAGCAAAGCCCTGATTTCCTGCTCACGTGCTTGATATTCTGGACTCTTACGACGCCACCCAAATATAGCCACAGTCTTTCTCTTCCCTGCTTAGACTAAATTAGACTCAACAACTCTAATATAATTTAGCCTTCGATGTTTTACCTCCGTAGCGTGTTTGAATCGTCAACCAATAAGATTCATCGCGCTACCTAACGGCTACGTCTGTTAGTAAAGCTCATCATAACGAGACATTTTCGTCCTAGTAAAATAAACTCTTCATCGGCGTAGGTCAGGTTAGGCTAACCTTATCTACGCGAATTAGTATTCACCCTAATCCGTGATTCATTCAAAGGAGAAAGTAATGTCCGTACGGCTACGCAAGACTAGCCAAAGCCTGATGCGCACTGGTCTGGCACTAGCAGCAACTGGCGCTTTGCTATTTAATCCTCATATTGCTCCAGCATATGCAGCAGATACATCTACTGGATCTACAACTGCAATTGTTGTACCAGTGCCGTCTACAGACCATCCACAGGCCGCACAAAACGTCGTCGTCACTGTCGAAGGCAACCAAGTTAACGTAAGTTGGCAACGCCCAGCTACTTTCCGTGGAGAATTCCGTGTTTCCTTAATGGAAGGTAGACAAACTCTTATTGCTCGGAATGTGCGAGCTACTACGGTCGAATTTGGACCGGACCAAGTAAAAGCAGGGCATACCTATTACATTGCCATCCACGCACTCGATAATTGGGGTATTGACCCGCTCCCCGGTTCTGGAGTTCTCTCAGATAGCTTCACAATTGCCCAGTCCCCTTCAACAGATCCTGCAACTCCCCCAGACAATAACACCACGGCGCCCGATGATGAAGGCAGCACGCCAGAAAACGGAAGCGACACTGATTCAGAGACTACGCCATCCGTACAAGCTCCTTCGATTCCAAAGAACTTAACTATTCGCTTACTTTCCGGTGACACCACCGCAGTTGAAGCTTTCTGGTTTGAGCCGACCGACGGCGGACCCATCACGGGCTATGAGGCAAATCTGGTGGGATCTGATGATACCTCACGCCTTGCCACCGTTGATATGAGCGCACCTTTGCCAGAATATTGGAAATTCACTGACTTAACTCCTGGCGTGAGCTACCAGATCCAAGTACGTGCGCAAAACGCTGGCGGTTGGGGTGAATGGAGTCCACTGTCTGACCCTGTTCTCATTCCAGCTGATCAAGAAGCATTCAAAATGCAGATCGACGAATCTGGTTTTGGCGCCTTTGTCCATCCCAACGGACACGTAGCGACGGTGAGCTGGGCACCAACGGGTAACGAACCGGAGCACGCTGTCTATCTCATTCGTATCGAATGCGTCAAAGCATGCGGTGCTAACTTCAAGAGCCATATTAAGCAATACTATGCTCACGATGATCTAACCAACTGGAAGATCGAGAACCTACCCGCCGGTGTTTACCATGCCCAAATCAAGCTCATTAATGGAAATCAGTCGTCACAGACTCTGACCTCTGATGCATTTACCATTGGGAACCCCACGGAAATCGCCGATCCTCAGCTCGTCGTATCACCAACTACAGATATAGATCCGGCAAAGCCCACCACGTTCACAGTCACTGGCACTGGATACCTCGGTGACGGTGCTACCCTAGGCGTTTACGTGGTTATTGCAGACACCTCCGCATGGACTCCAGGTACTACTCCTGATGTCAATCGGATTAAAGACTACAAATTTTACACTCATGTTCCTGCGTCCCATATCGTCAATGGTCAGTTCAGCTCCACCTTCGATGTTTCAGCACATACATTTGAGCCAGGCAAGCAGTATTTCGTTGCCACAATGGCAGCACATGCGCTGTCTGTTGTGGATCGCTCCTTGGATCAACGAGTGGATCTGACACTCAAAGAAGAAGTTGCTCCGCAACCTGAGCAACCCGACGTCGTCGATCCGGATCCGGAACCAGACACCGGTGATACCACACCAGACACACCAAACACCGGTGATACCACACCAGACACACCAAACACCGGCGATACCACACCAGACACGCCAAACACCGGTGATACCACACCAGACACGCCAAACACCGGCGATACCACACCAGACACGCCAAACACCGGCGATACCACACCAGACACACCAAACACCGGTGATACCACACCAGACACGCCAAACACCGGCGATACCACACCAGACAAGCCGGAAACTGAATCCCCAGAATCTGGTGATAGTGAAAATCCAGCTGTGAGCGTCGAAGCTTTCGAAAATGGCAAGCCCGTCAATTCCTTCATTCACGGCACACCAACCGTAGTGGAATTCGTCTTCAGCAATGCTCGCGAAGGCTCGACGTGGAAGGTGGAATTACGCTCTGATCCTATTTCACTGGGAACTGTCACAGTTAAGGACGGTCGAGCAAAGCTCACAATCAGTGCAGAAACTGCTGCTAAGTTCGTTGCCGGTATGCACAGTTTGGAGTTTAGTGAAGTTGGCGTCGATAACCCTGCAAGCTTCAAACTTCCATGGGTGGTCAAAGCTGCCAAGACAATCACACCCGGAGTGCAGACAAACCACAAAGACGGCAAACACAACGAAAAGTCCACCACGGATAAGAACGCTGAGCAAACAAATACAACAAAAGCCGATAACACTAAGGACATGGCCACAACTCCATCTTCAACTCTGGCACGCACTGGTGTGGAGACCATTGCACTCGCCTTGTTGAGTCTTACGTTGGTAGTTGCTGGCGTAGCTGCACGTAGTTCTCGCAAGTTCCACAGCTAATTTCGAGCTAAAAGAAATGTGGCCGATCCAAAACGATCGGCCACATTCTCTTGTCTCTATTGCCCCACCAGTTCAACCTTTATACGACCATTCCAAGCTATGACAAATATTTTCGCTTAATATTCCCGCCAAACGCTATGAACCAGGGATCTAAAATCTTCATCGACGCAAACTATCCTTATGTATTTTAGATTACTGAACTGT
This sequence comes from Arcanobacterium pinnipediorum, assembly GCF_023973165.1. Classification (NCBI taxonomy): domain Bacteria; kingdom Bacillati; phylum Actinomycetota; class Actinomycetes; order Actinomycetales; family Actinomycetaceae; genus Arcanobacterium; species Arcanobacterium pinnipediorum. The sequence goes on from NZ_CP099547.1 coordinate 1,179,925, forward strand.
GCACACAAGCCGCGTACTTTGAAAATGGGCATGAACGTCACGCCCATTATTTAAATAAGGAAGTTTATTATGAATACTCATACCTCTAACCACAATCCTATCTCGCCGCGACTTATCTCCTATATTACAGCTGGAGGTATCGGAGGAATTGCCGGCGGTCTCGTTTTTGGAATGATGATGTCGATGATGGGAATGTTGCCCATGATCGCTGGGATGATCGGATCAGAATCTCCGGTCATCGGTTTCGCACTACATATGGTGATATCTGTTGCCTTCGGTCTGCTCGCTGGTGGCCTTTCGGCGTTCATACCTGCACAAACGTTGGGACAACGGATTATCTTTGCTATAGGTCTAGGAGTAGCTCTTTGGATTATCGGTCCTTTAACAACAATGCCTCTTATGATGGGCCAGCCTATCTTCCAAATTGGGCAGGTAGCAATGATGTCGCTTATGGGTCACATTATTTACGCAATGATCACTGTATTTACAGCTAAAGCTTTTCTGCCTTATTTGGCAAGCAAGACAGCATGACCTACCCTTGTAGTGTGAATAACCCACACAGCAACAGAACAAGTTCTACTTCCGAAATTAGCGATATGCATTCGCATAGTGACCAATTCCAACCATGTTTGCGTGAAGTAGATCTTTTTACCCAAATTCCGCAGGAAGAGTTAATTGAGTTTAACCGTATCCTGCCGCGCAAAACTTTTACTGCTGGTCATATTATCTACGATCCACTTCGCCCAGAGGTAACGTTATTTATTGTCAAGACTGGCCGAGTAAGAATTTTCCAAATAAATCCCAATGGGAAAACATTCACCTTAGCAATCTATAGACCGGGTGACATTTTTGGGAATATGCCCATTATCGGGCAGTATCTTAGCTCTAGCTATGCAGAAGCAATTGAAGAATCTACGCTATGCCAGCTCAGTATGGCTGACGTGGAATCATATTTCTTGGCAGATCTTCGTATTTCGCAAGAGCTTACTCGTATCTTGGCAAAACGCGTAACTGATTTGGAGAACCGGCTCAGTGATATGGCGCTTCGGCCTCTTGCTCAGCGCTTGGCTTCACTTCTGCTAACAACCGGACAACCGTCGTCTATCCCGTGGAAAAATCATTTGACAGTGACGATGACCCATGAACAATTAGCAAGTTTGGCTGGCTCGACCAGAGAAGCTGTCAGTAAAACTCTGGCCGACTTAGCACGTCGCGGAATGATCACCCAGAAACGTGGTTCGATTATTTTGCTCCAACCCAAACAACTTCAAATTTTTAAGGACGTTCTCGATGAATAGCACCAAACTTATTGCCGTCTACAATGCCCATGGTGGTTTCCAGGGTGAACTTACCTACCTTATGGGCAAGATTATGGGTAAAACCCAGTGCGCGTTATGCGATATTACCCATGGTTTAAATCCCTTGGGGAAAAGCTCATGGAAGCAAGCCGCATCAGCAGCCCCGCTACCTCTTGAGACTGTTCATTTAAATGAGATGGATGCTCGTACGGCACGAGTTATGGCAACAACTAATGCTCCGGCAATTATTATGTTGAGCGACGAAGCAGACTACGAACTGGTGAACACTGCAGAAATCGAAGAGTGCGCCAAGGACCCGCAACGTCTGCTTGACTTGATTAATTCAAAGATTAACGCTTAAGGTGCCGTGGTAGGTCTTTACCACCACGGCACCAACGAAGGTATTGAAATTATCGGAGCTAATCGGCCAGATTCACGTCGATGAGCACATCAGTGATTGATCAACGTGCGCACGTACTCAGTTGTTCCGTGGTTAGCAACTTCATCTGGAGTATCGTATTGCTCGATAGCCCCGTCTTTGAGAACCAGAACCTTAGAACCAAGTTTGAGTGCCTCAGCAGTATCGTGAGTGACGAATAAACAGGTCAGTTCTTCTTGTGCGACGATGTCGACAATCTCATCTTGGAGCGATCTGCGAGTAATTTCATCGACTGCCCCAAAGGGCTCGTCCATCAACAAAATCCGCGGACGCCCAGCAATCGAGCGCGCTATCCCAACTCGCTGAGCTTGTCCACCAGATAGTTGGGCAGGCATTCGGTCCAACAGTTCCGGATCGAGACCCGCGATCTTGATGGCTCGTTCAATATCTGCTTTAATTTCTTCTTTTGAGGCACCAGAAATCTTTGGGACATAGCCGATATTTTGCGCCACGCTTAGGTGCGGGAAAAGGACCGAACCTTGAACTGCGTAGCCGATGCTACGGCGCAATTTGACTAATTCGTTAGTAGCGGGAGCAGGGGTTGCAACTTTCGTTCCATCAACCATGATGGTCCCGCTATCTGGAGCCACGAGCCCATTGACCATTTTCAAGAGCGTAGACTTCCCACTACCGGACTCTCCCAAGATCGTCAGAAACTCTCCCTTTTTTACGGATAGCGAAAGCGATTCAATAATGGTTTTATCTCCGTAGGATTTTTTTACGTCGTCAAAACTAATCATGATTTCGCTGCCCTCATTGGGCTGGTGTGTCGTCATTTTGCGGTCCCTTTCGTCTGCTCTAACGTGGCAAGGAAGTCTCGAGCTACCTCAGCTGGAGTAGCTCCATTGTTCTCAACTCGAGAGTTCATTGAAATCATTGCTTCTTCGTCAATCGTTCCTTCTAGGCTCTCTAGAATCTCACGCAGTTGTGGATACATGCGTAGGACGTCACCGCGAATAACGTTCATGCAGTCATAGGCTGGGTAGAAACCGAGGTTGTCTTCCAACACCGTCAATCCAGAATCAGCCAATTCACCATCAGTTGTAAAGATCGGCATCGCCTGTATCTGCCCACTACGCATAGCTTCGTACTTCAAACCAACATCAATATCTTTGGTGCTGCCAAATTCGATACGGTAGGCTGCGGTAAGCCCGTTATATCCATCAAGCCGCTCAAAGAAATCTGGTTCCGCCCCGAAAACTAACTGGTCTGCGATAGGAGCAAGATCCGAAATAGTTTTCAGATTGTACTGCTTGGCGAGTTCATCAGGTACCGCTATACCATAGGTATTTTGGAACCCGTATGAGGTAATCCACTCCATGTCATAGTCATTTTGATACTGCTCAACCAGCTTGGGGAAATCGGCTTGCGCGTAGTTGCTATCATGCTTTAACACTGCAGCCCATCCGGTTCCAGTGTATTCAGGGTAGATATCGAAATCACCCTTCTCCATGCCAGGATGGATATTGGACGTGCCACCGCCTACGCCTTGAGTAATCTGCACCTTCAGGTCAGTTTCAGCCTCAATCTTTTGCTTTAAAATCTCACCGATAATGTATTGTTCCGTCATAGGTTTGGTAGCGATGTGAATAGTAGTACCACTTTGTTGAACGCCCACAACCACCACTGGCACAAGCAGAGCAGCCAAGAACGTGGTTCCTAGCGCAGAAACAGCGACCCGATTACGCTTAGCACCCGGTGCAAGAAGTTTTGCAAACAAGCCGATTAAAGCATCTGAGACAAGCGCGAGGATAGCAATGAGTAAACTTCCTGCCACCGTCATAGCAGTGTTATTTAAGGTAATACCGCGATAGATCGCAACGCCTAGGCCACCAGCACCAACAAAGGACGCAATACCGGCAAGCGCGATTGTCATAACAACCATATTCCGCAGTCCCGAAACAATCACGGGCAACGCTAGCGGCATCTTAATTTTCCACAGCAGTTGCCGGCGAGTAGAGCCCATTCCGCGCGCGGCTTCCACGAGCAAAGGATCGACGTTCGTCAATCCGGTATAGGTTGCTCGAACCATGGGAAGCAAACCGTAAATGGTCAAAGCGATAATGGCGGTGGTATTGCCGATACCGGTTAGTGGAATCAAAAAACCGAGCATCGAGATCGACGGAATGGTGTAAACAAAATTTGCCGTACCCATTACGATGCCACTGGCTTGTTTACGCTCAGCAGCACCGACGCCGAGGCTGATTCCGATGATGCAGGCCATGATTATGGAGATCGAACATATCAGGAGGTGCTGAAGGAATAGCTCGAAGAAAAACGAGTGTCTAGTCCATAATAATTGGATAATTTCACCCACGAGAGTGACCGCGCTTTCTAAATATACCTATGATTGTCATGCCTAGATAAAGTTTAAACTATCATTGCGTAAAAACCTATGCTGCACACGATAAAAATGAGCAGACCATGTTGATCTAATCGATTGAGCTACCCTATTGTTAATTGAGTTCTTTAGTATTTTTTGGGATAATGTACAATGTTCTAGGCATCCGTAGTAGTCGTAGTTTGCACAGTAACCCACTTTATTTTACGTCGCTCCGTAGCGCCTGAAAGCACCTTGTTTCTTAAGCTCAAAGGTCGTGATCTTTCGTTGCATTTTTCCACCGTTACTAGACATCTACATTCCCTACTACCTACGAAAGATGACTACCTCCACGCAAACCTCAAACACGATTTGATCGCGGGGCTAACAGTTGGCATCGTTGCCCTCCCCCTCGCCCTCGCATTCGGAGTTTCTTCCGGGGTCGGGGCAGCTGCCGGACTAGTCACAGCCATTATTGCTGGGCTCATTGCCGCTATCTTCGGTGGATCACATGTTCAAGTCTCTGGGCCAACCGGGGCAATGGTCGTCATTCTAGCCCCGATTGTTGCCGAACATGGCGCAAATTCCATCGTGCTTCTTTCTCTTATGGCTGGTGGCATAGTTTTAGCTCTGGGCTTGTTGGGGCTCGGCCGAGCCGTTTCGCTTATTCCGTGGTCTGTAGTCGAAGGCTTTACGTTAGGAATTGCCACACTTATCGCCCTACAGCAAATACCGCTAGCGATGGGCACAAGAATTCCAGCAGGCGTCAAATCACTTCGTGGTGCGTATCTCGCCGTCGTTGACGCGAACTGGACAGTTTCGGTGTTCACTCTCGCAATTGTTGGGATAACGATGCTGATCATTATTGGTTCTTCGCGGATCTCTGCGACGTTCCCGGCCTCTTTGGTTGCAGTTATCGTCGTCTCGGTAATTACCTACATCGCAAAATTAACCATACCGACTATCGGCGCCCTTCCAGATTCACTACCTGCACCGAGATTGCCACTGATTCGTTGGGATTTGCTCAGTGAACTTGCTCCAGCTGCATGTGCAGTTGCGCTCTTGGCTGCGATTGAATCATTACTTTCGGCCCGTGTTGCTGCTGGGATGCCTGGGCAAGGTTCTTATGCTCCTGATCGCGAACTGGTGGGTCAAGGTTTAGCTTCTATCGGATCAGGATTGTTTGGCGGAATGCCGGCAACCGGAGCCATTGCACGAACCGCCGTCAATGTGAAATCTGGAGCAACAAGCCGATTATCTGCGGTCACCCACTCAATTCTCCTCGCTGCAATCGTGTACTTCGCAGCTGGCCTAGTCAGTCATATTCCGTTAGCTGCCTTAGCTGGAGTGTTGCTTGTTACTGCGGTACGCATGGTATCTTTCGCGACGATTCGCCAAGTTACTGGCTCAACTCGAGGAGATCGGCTTATTTTCTGGACGACGGCGTTTATCACGGTCGTTTTCGATCTTGTAGCAGCTATCGCCTTCGGCGTCGTCATTGCTATTCTTTGGGCAATGTACCAACTATCGCGACTATCTGGTGTTGTTCAGTTGACGTTACCGGGTGAGAAAATGAAGAACGACGAACGAATCGTCTATTTCCGTCTTGATGGTTCGATGTTCTTTGGCGCTGCTGAGCGCATTGTCACCGAATTAGCTACGGTGCCTCAATCTGTTGAAGTCGTTATTTTATCTATGTCTCACGTTGGGATTTTAGATGCTTCTGGAGCTAAGCACCTCGCTGAGGTGGTTATCGAGCTGAACCGACGCGGTATTACGACGATGATCAAGGGCTTACGTCCAGAGCACGTACGGGCGGCACAGAATGTGGGTGTGATTACTTCGCTTACGTCTCCGGAATATTTATTTGACTCTATAGATGATGCCACTGAGGCTGCACGTGAGCTTATTGCACAACACGTTGCTGCAGAACAGGGTTCTTGAGAAGAGTTTGTGTTCCGTTGCTCATGTCTGCTAACTCACGCTAAATCCGTATCGCGCACATTAATGCGGAAAAACGTTGGTTGGTCTGCTATTGCAGCGCAAAGGCTCATCGTCGTGGGAGCCAACGACACCGTGGGTAGGTGTATCCTAAACATGATCAGACTCGTCTTTTAACAGTATCTGAAAGCCTACCTGACAGTATGAAGTCCTTTACGAAAATCTTGGGTTCCCATCGTTCAACGTTAGCTGTCATCGCCGCAGTGATTGGCGCCGTCGTCGGTTTAGCTTCTGTCGTATTCCATTATTGTATCGAGGGCTGGACCTATCTGATGACCGGCTACTCCGACTATTCCGCACATGCGGGCGCAAGCCACGGCTTTTTAGGGTGGGGCGCATGGTTTGTTATTCTCACTCCTGCGATCTCCGGATTTTTGTATGGCCCGATGATTACGAAGTGGGCACCTTCAGCGCGCGGCCACGGTATTCCCGAGGTCATGTTAGCGGTCAAGCGTAAAGGCGGGAAAATTCCTGGCGCTGTTGCAGTAGTGAAAATTATTGCCTCGGCCTTAACCTTAGGCGGCGGTGGCTCAGTTGGACGCGAAGGCCCAATTGTTCAAGTCGGAGCAGCCCTAGGTTCATCGATCGCTAATAAGTTACATTTGACTACCCGCCAAGTCGTGCTCTTTGTGGGCTGTGGTTGTGCTGCCGGTATTGCTGCTACCTTCAACGCTCCCCTAGCTGGCGCAGTGTTTGCACTGGAACTTATTTTGATTAACTTCACCGCCGAGACTTTCGGCATGTGCGTGATCGCAGCGGTTGCGTCCTCGCTGGTTGGGCATGCCTTCTTAGACGACGTCCCCGTCGTCGCTATTCCCTACGTATTGCGCGTCGGCAATAGCATTGACTTCATCTTGATTATTCTCATCGGTTTTATCGCAGCCCTAGCCGGCCTCGGATTTTCAAAGATCTTGTATGCGGTAGAAGATGTCATCGACTCCGTCTATCACCTACCAGAATGGGCCCGCCCCGGCATTGGCGGTATCGCAATCGGCGTCATGCTCTATTTCTTGCCGGAAATGTATGGCTCGGGATATCCGATTCAACTTGACGCGCTCGAAGGAAAATACGCTATCGGATTCTTGCTACTTTTAGCCCTCATGCGTGCACTATTTACTGCCACAACCATCGGTATCGGTGGTTCCGGTGGTGTTTTTGCCCCCACCCTTTTCATCGGTGCGATGGTCGGTTCTGCTTTCGGTCAGGCAATTGCGCCACTGACAAGCACTTCCGCCTCAGTTTTCGGTGTCATCGGAATGGGAGCAGCGTTTGCTGGCGCTGCCCGCGCCCCCATGACTGGCGTTCTGATCATTATCGAAATGACCGGACAGTATTCATTAATTATGCCGATGATGCTAGCTGTGGTGGTAGCTACCGCCACCAGCCGGTTCTTAACCCGTAAGACGATCTACACAACCAAGCTCATCCGGCGCGGCGACATTCTCGACGATCCGGTTGACAACACCTTAGTTGGACGCGTCCCAGCCGCAAAGCTCATGACGCCGGTACCTGCTACGGTCACTACTTCTGCAACGATTCGCGAAGCAAACCACGTCCTTGTTCGCACCCAAGGAACACGGATACCAGTTACTGACGACGACGGAAAATACGTCGGCTGTTTCACCGCGTTAATCTGGGCGCATGTATCGACTGAGGGAATCTCGCCAGATACCCCGCTGTCCGCCATCGATTTAGACCATACCTATATCACGCCCGAGATGCTCCCAACCCAGGTTCTTTCGTCACTTATCGACAACAACGCTTCGGCCGTCGTCGTCATTAACGACGATGAAACAATTGCCGGATGGGTAACCCAACGTGACTTGGTACGCCTGATCCATAAGCAACAGCGTGCTGCGCTGTCTGCTATCGAAAACGAATCATCGTTCGGCTCGCGCTGGTTGATGAAACATCCACAGGGATTGCGACCACGCCGGATCGAGAGCATACGAGCACGTAGCAGGCGTAAGAAGAATCAATGACACTGCCTGACGGCGGCTAACCATCTGTGGTGAAGTAGCGCACTTTCTACTGCACAACTCATGTAGTTGAAGATCAAAGTAATATCCTGATGCTATGGGTTTTATCGCGATAACGACGTGCTGTACGTGTTGTGACACGTACAGTCTCGCGGTCTCCCCTAGCACGCTTATATAGCGTTGCGTATTTTCCTATGTACCGATTGAGGCTGAGCTAGGCCTCTCGGTAGTCCTTCTCAGCCTGCTGTTTTGAGAAGGAATCTCATGAATAACAACATTGTTAGAAACCACCGTAGCCGCAGTTTCGTTCTCACAACCATTAGTGCTCTGATGATGCTCCTAGTTGCCTGCTCTCCTAGCATTACTTCAACACCGCTTCCACAGCAAGGCTCACCTTCTAGTGAGGTCTCACCTGCCAACTCCACCAACTTTCGTAGCCTAAAAGAAATTCAAGACTCCGCAACGATACGCATCGGCATTTTCTCCGATAAAGCACCGTTTGGATCGGTGAACTCTGAAGGTGAATACGTGGGATATGACGTAGAATTTGGCAAACGGATCGGACAAGACCTAGGTGTTGACGTCGAATGGGTTCCAGTCGAAGCCGCATCACGCGTCGAATTCCTTGAATCTGGAAAAGTAGATATAATTCTCGCTAACTTCACTGTCACTAATGAGCGAGCAGAAAAAGTAGATTTTGCCGACCCTTACATGAAAGTGGCGCTGGGTGTCGCCACTCCGCAAAATAACCCCTTAACTGTCGCGAAAGACATCGATAAGCGCAACGTCGTCGTCGTTAAAGGAACCACCGCCGATACATTCCTTGCCAAAAATTATCCGAACCTTAAGGTCACCAAGTTTGAGCAGTACACTGAAGTGACAAACGCACTTGCAGACGGCCGCGCGGACGCTTGGGTAACTGACAATACTGAAGCGCTTGCCTGGACTGGTCAAACATCTGATTGGGTCACGTCGATCGATAATTTTGGCGAGGAGTCCTATATCGCTCCTGCAGTTAGCAAGGGCAACACCGAATTGCGCACCTGGTTGAATAACGAGCTGGATGCTCTTGCTCCCGAAAAGTTCTTCCACAAGGCTTTTGAATCGACGTTGCGCCCGGTGTATGGCACTGCCGTAGATCCTGATTCGCTCGTTGTTGAGGGCGGCGAACGCTAGATGGATATCGCAGTTTTAGAGCAGTGGCTGCCTTTCTACGTACAAGCGGCCCTGCTCACCCTGCGCATTGGTGTGATCGGCACTGCGTTAGCGTTCGTGGTGGGTCTCATCTGTGAGTCCCTTCGAGAGCTGCGCGTGCCGGTCATCGGCCAGATAGTGACAGGCTACGTTGAAATTTCCCGTAATACGCCCCTGCTTGTCCAACTCTTCTTCCTCTATTTTGGACTACCTAAGCTGGGTATTGTGCTCGACGGGGAGAGTGCAGCAATTATTGGTTTAACCTTCCTCGGTGGCTCTTACATGATCGAAGCTCTGCGATCGGGTTTCGGATCGGTGACAAAGGTGCAGCGAGAATCGGCGCTTGCATTGGGGATGAAACGTCAAGAGGTTATTCGATACGTTGTTTTACCTCAAGCCCTCGCATACGCTCTGCCCGCACTCATGGCTAACGTTATATTTTTAATTAAAGAAACATCGGTGGTGAGCGTTGTCGCGCTTCCTGATCTGGTCTACGTTGCCAAAGAGCAAATCGGTAATACGTACACGACGAATGAGGCCCTTGCACTACTTGTAGTTTCGTATGCGGTTATCCTCGTGCCGATCGTCTTACTTGCAGTGGGGCTGGAAAGGAGGGTTCGCCATGGGCTTGTGGGCAAGTGAATTTATAACACAAGTTAATGCCAGCGTTCTTTTTGAAGGTTCAAACTTTGTCCGGCTTTTGAGCGGATTGTGGGTATCGCTACGGATCGCACTCATTGCAATGGCAGGCAGTATCGCACTCGGTATCCCGCTCGGTATCGCAATGACTTCTAAGCACACATGGGTTCGGTTTATTCTCAAAGTGTATGTGGAGGCGATGCGCCTCATGCCACAAATCGTCGTGCTTTTTATTGTGTTCTTCTCCCTCGCCCGCGATTTTAACCTTAATCTTTCCGGGGAGGTCGCAGCGATTTTCGCTTTTATCCTTTGGGGTTCGGCGGAGATGGGCGATCTAGTGCGCGCAGCGATTCGTGCGGTTCCTGCGCATCAGTATGAATCGGCGCTTGCGTTGGGTCTTCGGCCGATGCAGGTCCATTATTATGTGGTGATTGCGCAAGCTGTGCGCTCACTTCTTCCCACCACAGTTAATCTCACTACCCGCATGATTAAAACCACCTCGCTGGTAGCCCTTATCGGAGTAGTTGAAGTACTCAAAGTAGGCCAGCAAATCATCGACGCTAATCGGTTTGAACATCCGGGGGCTGCGTTGTGGGTCTACGGCACAATTTTCGTTCTTTATTTTCTCGTCTGCTTCCCTATCGCGTGGTTTTCGCGACGACTCGAACACAGATGGGGGCACGTTTCTTGATGGAGGAGTTATGAATACTATTGAGTCGACGACGGCGGTTCGGTTGCGCAACGTCACCAAGACTTACGATAACGCAGTGCGCGCGCTGCAAGACGTCAGCCTTGAGGTATTGCGTGGTGAAGTAGTGGCGATTATCGGACCGTCGGGCTGCGGTAAATCGACGCTACTGCGCACGATTAATGGATTAGAGAAGATCGATTCAGGGAGTATCGAAATCAACGGCACTACTGTTAGTTCAGAAAAAGTGCGGTGGGAGGAGGTGCGCCAAGATGTAGGTATGGTGTTTCAAAGCTATGATCTTTTTGGCCATCTTAGCGTCTTGGATAATCTTATGCTCGCACCACGAGTTGTGCGGGGAAAGGATCGCGCGCTGGTACGGGAACAAGCTTTAGCTCTGCTAGCGCGCGTGGGACTAGCTGACCGCGCAGATTCCTATCCGCGCCAACTCTCTGGTGGGCAAAAGCAACGCGTGGCGATCGTGCGCGCGCTGATGATGGATCCCCATGTCCTTCTTCTCGATGAGGTAACTGCTTCGCTTGACCCAGAAATGGTTCGCGAAGTTCTCGACGTCATTATCGATCTTGCTCATGATGGAATGACGATGTTGCTCGTCACCCATGAGATGGCTTTTGCCCGCGCAATAGCTGACCGCGTCATATTTATGGATCACGGGCGTATCAAAGAGGTGGCACGCGCAGAGAAATTCTTTACCGATCCTGGTAGCCAACGAGCTCGACAATTCCTCGATACGTTTATTTTCCAAGGGAAAAATCCGCCGAAAAGCTGAGGAGTGTACTAGGCGCTACCAACAGCCTTCGTTCGATATCCTAACTAATCCAATGCTCTACGTAAGCGATTAATCCTACCAATGCACCTAGGGACATACCTATATACAGCCACCAGTTACTTCCAGAAGCATAGATTTGGGAATATTCATCGTTTTCGTTTTTGAAACCATGTTTGTTCTTTGACGCCATCGTCTACTCCTCAACTTCGTTAGTGCCAATACCACGCATCTTACCGCTGGTTCTTAAACCACTTTATGTGCTGATTTCTATTCGCTTCATTTTAACATATGCCAGAACTATGGAGACCCTCAAACTGAATAATGAGCTTACTATATGCTTAGGTTAGGCTAACCTTGGCTAGTAGATCTAAATGTGTCAAAATTAGCTGTGGGCACCGAAATTAGCTGTGTGGCACCGAACTCGCACTCAACTGCTTAGGAGGTAGAACAATGGGCAAAGGCGTTTACGGGGCAATCATGAAAATGTTGCGGGCAGAAAATCTTCCCTGCACTGTGACTAAGGTATGGATGCTCAGTCCGACGATGAAGGCCGTGCGGGTCTCCTCACCGGATTTTATTCGTACCCACCGACCTGCGGAAGGTGAATATTTACGTTGTTGGTTCCCGCATCCAGATAGACCTGCGAAAGAATCGATGCGTGGATACACCTTGACCGATGTCGACTATGAGACTGGGGAATTCACGCTATTGTTTCTGCTTCACCAGCCAGCCGGACCAGCTAGTTCCTGGGTAGGCAATGCCAAAGTTGGCGACAGTTTCGATGCCTCGTATTATGGCTCAGCACCTTTTGCAATCCCCCAACCAGCCCCGAAAGGGTTTGTGTTCATCGCCGATGCTGCTGGCATCCCCTACGTCAACGCGATGATCGACCAACTTGCAGAGAAGTTCCCGGTTAAAATATGGATGCTTGATTGGCATCCCAGCGACCATGAGATCCCAATCCACAGCCACCGAAATCTCACCGTAGATTGGGTAGAACCCAACGCGGTTGCTCTCTTAGAAAAAGCACAGCAATTCTCCTGGGATGGATGGTTCCCGCATCTGATTTGCGAGGCGAAAATTCTTTTGAAAACCCGGCGCTACCTACTTAAAGAGGTAGGCATTTCTAAAGACCTCATGCATGCGCAGGCATACTGGATCAAGGGCAAAGCTATGGGCAGTGACCGAGACACTGACGCCAGTTGAAGGAGGCGTAATGGGGTTACGTCAAGGTTTCGACATCGTCGAGAACTTGACATAAACATACAGAAACACGCTCGACACCTAACCTAACTGGATCGAAAACCCAGCTACGCCAGTGTTTTATAAAGGTAAGGCGTATAGAAAGAGAATCAACACCGGATAGACTACTCTTAAAGAAATCTTCAGACGATACCGATCCAGCCGCGCTGCGTCCAAGGCGCCCTCCTCGATTGCCGCGTGCACCGCACAATCTGGCTCAACCGTGTGGGTACAGTCCGAGAAAAAGCACCCGTGCGCAACATCCAAGATATCGCTGAAAACACGTGCGATTGATTCTTCATCTTCGACGACGGCGATCTCGCGTACACCAGGCGAATCAATCAAAATTAATCCATTATGAGTGTGTAGTGTCCGGCGCGTAGTTTTATGCCGGCCTTTACCATCACCTTCACGCACCTGCTCGGTAGCTAAAACAGCGCCGGTAAGCAGGTTAATCATCGTAGATTTTCCAGCACCTGAGCGACCAAAGACTACGGCAGTCTTTCCACTGCCAAGCGCATTGATTAACTCAGTAAAACTTTGCGAATCATCTTGGGTGGTAACAAAAACCTGATCAACTACTGTAGCGACGCTCTCCAAAGTACGCTTAGCTTCGGCGTCATCCACTAAATCTGACTTTATTGCCACTAACCAGGCCTCTACCCCGTTCTGCCGAGGCACCGCATACCCATCCATCCGCGACTTGTAATCCCCACGCAAGAGCCCCTCGAGGTTGAACTTCACCTAGACCTGTGGTTTCTCACGGTCACTCAGGAGAGTTTTAGTAATGGCTTGTTCCCAGCGGATAACCCACGGATCAAGCGTCTACTTCACAAACTCCAATGACTGCTGTTCGATGTTAGAGAAGCTGGATTTTTCGAGGTCTCCGACCATGTGTGGTGGGATGCAGAAGATACGCGCGATTTCATTGATCTGAAACTTCCGTGTCTCCAAAAACTGCGCCTGCTCAGGAGAGACAGAAATAGGCGTGTATTTCATGCCCTCTTCCAACACCGCGATCTTGTTACCATTCCTCGCGCCGCCAAAGGTGGACTGCCAGGAATCGCGAACGCGGGCCGGATCCTTAATCGTGCCTGGGTGTTCGAGCACACCACCCGGAGCCGCACCATTAGCAAAAAAGCTCGCCCCATAGTCCTCGGTAGCCTGAGCTAAGCCGATGGCGTTCTTGGCCATCGCAATCGGCGAATACCCAACCAACTCATCAAAACCCAGACCAGGAATATGCAACACGTCCCGCGCGTCAAGGGTGAAGTTTTCGAACCTACCCGTTGGTTCATCCCACGTGCGTTGATACTCGTAATACAACCGTCCAGCCTCATCACGGCCAACTGTCATTCGGCTTGGCATGAGCGGATACAGGCCGATGACCTCATCGGGGCCGTTTCTGAGCACTTGAGCAAACGCGTTACCCCACAACAACAAGTGCGTCATGAGAGTTTCACGGAAAACAAAGGATGTCATCTCCGGGTTCGGCTCATCATGCAACAACCTATAAAGCGGATGATCCAGTGCCTTCGCCTTCGCACCATCAGAACTCTGCTGGTAAACATGCAACGACAGACCAGCAATAGCTTCGGCCAAAATCCGCACACAACTGTAGACGGCGGTCATCTGCATCGCGCTGCGCTCCGTCACCGGACGGCCCGACGAGGTCGCCCCGAAGAAAAAGCTGTAGCCAGAGCTGATCGCGTGATCGTCAGCGGTGCGGGTAGTGTCGCCACGCAACCAGTCAAAAAGTCCCATGTAACTTCACTTCCGTTCTGATTAAATAGAGAAATGAGCACTCACTCGATAGAAACGTTTTTGCTAGCCCCTGAACTATCGGGCAAAGCTAGTTCTGAGCACGTGAAAGCATGGCTGAAATACAGAGCAGGTGGCGGCGTAAAAGATCCTGACAGTTCCAAAGAGTGCCGAGACTTTTACCAGTTGATGTGGGGCTCCATGCTTGCTGGGATCGGCATGGAGCTAAGACCATGCCCAGAGAGGTTCAGTCAAAATCCCATCAAGTACGTGCAGGGTGACTGGATGTGTTCCGTCTGGAATACATTGAAGCAAGGTCTCCAAATCCAGTACGGTACATCCACGTGGTGGGCGAAGCCGCACATAGAGAACACTTTCAAAGGCAATGCTGTAACTGAACAGACTTTCAAAGCACTTTTGATCCACTTCGACGAGTTCACTGAGATACTTGCCGATAGCTCCCTTCAAGAGTTCGTTCGATCCGCATATACACTGGCAAACTTGATCGTTGTACCTGACGGTTTCAATTCGGCGCGAGCCCTACCCACAAAAGATTATTGGGACAAAACTCTTCGCTTATACTTCGAACACTTCAATCCGACTAAACCGCTCACTTACAAGTCTGCTTACGATGTCGGCACACCATTTCATCGGCTCATAAATGCGAGCCTTGAGAATGGTGATGCGTTGTTCTTGAGTGATTGGCTCGACGAGACCGGCTGTGTATTAAATCTCCCGTCAAACAAACCAGCATCCATTGAGGAATGGCGCGGCTTGCTCATCGAGATGACTAGAAGGATCGAATCCAGACGTAACCGAATGCGAGATCGTATCCCTAAGTCATAGAACAAGTATTCCTCGCGCGTCATAAACGCTGCCACTGACGTGTCCAGCGCCGCATCTGACTGCTCCGTCGAGGGGCATGATCGTAGCGACAACCCCGTCGATCTTCTCAGTGCTCTTTTGCTTGTCAGGCTTAATGTTGCCTGCCGGGTCGGTGCGCACGTGAATGTTGTCTACCATCCATGACAGCACTGGGTGGGCGCCATGGGCGAGCTTGCCTTCTAGGGCGAGTTTCATGAGTTCTTTTGATGGTGGGCTCATGTCTTTGAATCCTTGCCCGAAGGGAACGACGGTGAAACCGAGTCCTTCGAGGTTTTGGCTCATTTGGACTGCTCCCCACCGGTCGAACGCGATCTGCCGAATATCGAACCGTGTGCCTAGTTCTTCGATTAATGCCTCGATAGCACTGTAGTGGACGACGTTTCCTTCCGTGGTCTGCAGGAACCCTTGCTGTTCCCATAAGGCATAGGGCACGTGATCGCGAGCCACACGGAGTTTGAGGTTGTCTTGCGGTATCCAAAACCACGGCGCAATCACATACGATTCGTCACCTGTTTGGGGTGGGAAGACGAGGACGAATGCTGTGATATCTGTCGTGGAGGCGAGGTCGAGCCCGCCAAAGCAAACCCGGCCTTCCAGATCAGATAGATCAACGGACGCTGAGTTTTGGTTCCAGACGTGCATGGGCATCCACCGCACGCTTTGTTTGACCCATTGGTTGAGTCGTAACTGTCTGAAGGTGTTTTCTTCGGCAGGGTTTTGCTTCGCACTCGTGCAGGCTTGGCGGACTTTTTCGATCGGGACAGTGATTCCCAGAGACGGGTTAGCCTTCGCCCAGACCTTCTCATCTGTCCAGTCATCTTGCGCGTCGGCACCATAGATCACTGGATAGAACGTCGGGTCATGCTTTTTACCAGCAAGGATGTCTGTGGCTTTTTCATGCTGCTCATAGCAAATGCTATGGGTATCGGTTCCGGCGGTGGTGATGAGGAAGTACAACGGTTGGGTGCGAGCATCACCAGATCCCTTGGTCATAACGTCGAAGAGTGCCCGGTTGGGTTGGGTGTGGAGTTCGTCGAAGACGACGCCGGAGATGTTGAATCCGTGCTTCGAATACGCCTCAGCTGACAAGACTTGGTAGAAGCTGTTAGTGGGCTTGTAGATGATCCGTTTCTGACTAGCCAGAATCTTCACGCGTTTGGATAAGGCGCGGCTCATGCGGATCATGTCGGCTGCGACTTCGAAAACGATCGAGGCTTGCTGGCGGTCTGCCGCGCACCCGTAGACTTCGGCGCGTTCTTCCCCATCCCCACATGTCAGCAGTAGCGCAACAGCGGCAGCGAGCTCGGACTTGCCCATTTTCTTGGGTATTTCAACGTAGGCGGTGGTGAACTGTCGGTAGCCATCTGGTTTGATAGTGCCGAATAGGTCACGGATGATTTGCTCTTGCCAATCGATGAGCTGGAATGGTTTACCTGACCAGCGGCCTTTCGTGTGCTTGAGCGCTTGAATGAAAGCAACCGCGAAATCGGCCTTACGCCTGTCATAGCGAGAGCAGTCAGCCATGAACCGGGTTGGCGTGTATTCGGTCAGGGTTCGCATGCTAGTCGCCTCCTCCTGTTGGGCATAAGAATAGCCCCAGAGACCGGGGCGTGGTTAGAGCACTGTGCGGGTTAGATCAGTTCATCGAGTACGGCGTATTCGGCGCGGCGGGCTTCGAGCTGGAGGGCGATAATACTAGCATGGAAGGCGTTCTTTTCCCTGCCCAGCTTTGCCTTGAGAGCAGTGATCTCGGCTTGGCGGTGTTGCATGACCTCGATGGTGAGACCGTCCTTGATTGCTTGTTGATCGGTTTCGAATTCGGTCATCGTTGAAGGTGTTTTCCGAGCTGGTAGGCGGCTTCGAGCATGGCTTTCAAGCCCCACACGCTGACTTCGAGGAAATCCTCGCTGTCGCTGCGACGGACTTCAAGATCGCCTCGGTTTTGGATTTCGAGACTGTTTTGTTTGGCGATGTCGAGAAGCTGCACGGCTATTTCCTTGTTCATGACCATCCTCCCTAGCTGTTCGTGTTTGGTCATATGCATATAGCCATATCCTTGCGCGCTTATCCAGTACTTTTTGGCTTATGTACGAGGGAGAATAGCGGTCATGATCCTACCCGTTCAACGTCCTTGACCAGATCCAAATACCTGTACTGCTTACCGTCACGCACACAGGTAATACCAGCGGCGTCACCGGTGTGCTCAGCATAGCGGCGAAGAATAACGCTCGCGTATTTCTCATCGATCTCCATGCAATAGCAGATACGATCGGTTGCCTCGCACGCCATCAATGTCGAACCGGAGCCTGCGAAGGTATCGAGCACGATCGCATTCGCTTGGGTCGAGTTCCCAATCGGATATGCGAGCAGATCCAACGGCTTCGATGTCGGATGATCACTGTTTTTGCGGGGTTTGGCAAAGTTCCAGATCGTGGTCTGCTTCCGGTCGGCATACCAGCGGTGTTTACCTGTTTTCTCCCACCCATAGAGCACCGGCTCGTGTTGCCATTGATATGGAGATCGGCCAAGAACGAGTGAGTCTTTGACCCAGATGCAGCATCCGGACAAGTAGAATCCAGCATCGTTAAAAGCACGTCGGAAGTTCAGTCCTTCAGTGTCAGCATGGAAGACATACGCGCTCGCACCCTTCTCACACGCGCTTGCCATATTCGTAAATGCTGATAGCAGGAAGTCGTAGAACTTGTCGGCGGCCATCTTGTCGTTCTTGATGGACAAGCCTGAGCCTGATTCAAAGGCGACATTGTATGGCGGATCGGTGAGCACGAGGTTCGCGCGCTTACCACCCATCAAAGTCTCGACGTCGTCAGTGCTGGTGGCATCGCCGCACACTAACCGGTGGCGGCCTACCGTCCACACATCCCCACGCTTAACGAACGCGGCGGCTACTAACGCTGCGGTGAGGTCGAAATCATCATCTTCAACCTCGCCTTCATCCAACGAGCCGATGAGTTGAGCGATCTCGGCGTCGTCAAAACCAGTCAGTTCCGCATCGAAATCACTCGCGTCAAGATCGGCAATCAAGAGGGCGAGTTTATCGTTATCCCATTCGCCACTGATCTTGTTGAGCGCAATGTTCAGGGCTTTCTCGCGGGTCTCATCCAGCTCAACAACAATCACGTCAACGTCCGTATGTCCAAGGTCTTCGAGCACCTTCAAACGCTGGTGCCCACCCACGACATGCCCAGTGGTTTGGTTCCAAATGACAGGCTCAACATACCCGAACTCGGTGAGTGACCGCTTGAGCTTCTCATACTCGACATCACCGGGCTTCAGGTCCTTGCGGGGGTTGTAGTCCGCGGGTTTCAGCTCACTAATCGGCATTGTTTTCATAAGCATACTTGGTCACCGCCTTCTCTAGCGCGTCAACGTGAGCGAACGAGTTCTCCCAATGCAGGCCCGCATGGCCGAAGTGCCCATAGGTTGAGTAGCGGGTGTAGCCGGGTGCTCGCAGACCAAGAGCATCAATAATCGCACCGGGGCGAAGCGCGAACACCTCGCGTGCAGCACGGGTGAGCATCTCATCGCAATACTCACCCGTGCCAAGGGTGTCGATCGTAAACGCCACCGGGTTGGCCTTCCCAATCGCATAGCTGATCGCCACCTGGCACTCAGCTGCGAGGTGGGCATCAACAATGGTTTTCGCAATCAGACGCGCCATATAAGCACCCGACCTGTCAACCTTGGACGCATCCTTACCACTAAACGCTCCACCACCATGCGGGCCAAGACCACCATAGGTATCAACCATGAGCTTACGCCCTGTCAAACCGGTGTCAGCCTTCGGGCAACCCACGGTAAACATGCCCGACGGGTTAATAAGAATCTCGGTATCAGCACCGATCGGCAAATACGGCTTACACGCCGGGCAACAATCAAAGTTTTCACCTCAGCCGCAAGCTCATCCAGATCCTTGGCTGGATCGTGTTGGATGGAGACCACCACGGTCTCGATCGCTACTGGCTGCCCAGCCTGGTCATAACGAACTGTCACCTGCGCCTTACCATCGGACTTAATACCAGCAATAGTACCCTGCTTGCGAGCATCGTCAAGACGACCACAGATCTCATGTGCGAGCACGAGCGGCAACGTTTAACGTTGAGGCGTTTCGGCTGTGGCATAGCCGTAAACTGTGCCTTGGTCGCCAGCGCCTTGGAGTGCGAATTCGGTGTCGTCACCGAAGCGTGCCTCAAAGGATTTGGAGACTCCTGCGTTGATGTCTGGTGATTGGCGGTGTGTCCAAACAAGAACGCGGAACTTCCACGGCTTATAGCCCGCCTTCACTAGCGCGTAGCGCACCGATTCACGGATGCGGGGACGTACCTTCGTCGTGATCTCGCCCGTGACAATAATCCGATGACCAGACGCCTTAACCTCCACAGCTACACGCGCAGTTGGGTCGTCGTAGAGAATATCATCAAGGACCGTATCGGCGATTCTGTCGCAGAGCTTATCAGGATGGCCGATACAAGTGGCCTCAGCAGTCTTCGTAGCAGACATACACACACTCGCTTTCAAAGAAACAGGGCAGAGCAAAGCGCCCACCCGTAAACACAGGCAGGCAAAAGAAAGAAAGAGCTAGGAGCGGGCTTTGAGGAGCTGTTCCATCACGTCATCACCAGGAGCGCCGCCCGAATAATCACTCGTGCACGTAGCACGCAAAATCTCGTAAATCTCATACCAATACACATTCGCTTGCTTACCAAACGACTGCGACATAGCAACAAACGGAGACGCGATCGCAGCACCCGTCGTCGGATGTTTACCGAGCAGACCGAACTTCGAAATCGCCTGCTCACACTGCACATACCGAGCAAACGCCCGCGCATAAGATTCAATCAAGCGCGGGGCCACAAACTGTGAACAGCCACGGGCATCGAGCCACTGCCACGTTTCTCGATAGACCAAGTCAGCGCCAAGCGGTTTACCATCACCCTGAACCTCAGAAAGATAATCCGAGGGTTCGGGCATTGTCTCCCCAGCAAGTATCGCACCATCACCAATATCGCTGCCTTCAAAATCAAAAGGCTCATTAAGCGGATCTTCAAGGCGGGTCGTATTACGTCCTGCTGCGAGCTTCTCATTCAACGCATCAGGCTTCGCACCTGCGCGCACGCGGCGGCCACCTCGGTTGGTGCCGTCTTTCGCCATGATGCATCTCCTTATCATTGGTCGATACGGCCTTGAATCGGAGGCCAGGAGTGGCACCCCACTGCCTGTTATTCCTATTTTATAATGGATGTATGTGTTTAGAGCGTGACATTGACTTCGGGCGTGCGCGTCGTATGCGCTGCGGACGGTGCGGACACGAAGAACTCGTTAGCCATGACTGGGTGGAAAGCTGGGAACAAGGCAAGGAATTCTGCCCTGGCTGCGGAATTGACTGCACCGAAGAAGACCGCGCTCGCCCCACATACGAACCGGATGATCCATCGATCGTCGACGAATCTGTCAGCCAGATGTTCTGGTACCACACCAGCACGATCCCTGACTGGCCACAGAAGGACTTCGATCCGCGGGAGAAATTAACTCCAAAGACCGTTCAACGCATGACGAGAATGTGCGGTATAGGAGCTGTCGACCGCTGGGTTGAACAACAGAAATCCAAAGCACTTCACCTCGGCACCTACGAAGCAGCGATCGAGAACATGCTCAGGCGCATGGGTGACCAACCAGAGGGCGATGTCCCGTTCTATCTGTACCGAGTAGTGCTCGACGATGCTGCATGCATCGAGCCGGGAATTCATTGCGAGCCAACGAACTTGGTCGGTGATGCACTACCAAAGGAGTTTCTGAGCCCAGGACATTCCGTCTACCGCTACGTCAACGAACACGAGGATGAAGGTAGCATTTCGTTGGCTCTTACCGCAGACGCGATTACGTCGGTATCCAGTATTCGAATACCCGTAGCGGCCAATGTGCCAGCTAGGCAGAGGGAACGCCTGTTTACGTGGCAGGACGTTCAGATGAAGGTCGAGAAAGCGGGTGTACCTGACCGGGTACGGCACCGTTTAGCAGGTGCGTTCAGGGCCGTGAGCGCAAGCAATACCTACCCTCTCAATCTGGATCTACTCGACGGGCTGGTTGACCTCATCCAATATCCCTCTCATGTCCTCGCGCTTCTTGATTCCGTGAAGCCCCGACTCATCTGAGTCAGCACCCCTGGGTCAATACCCTGTTTGATTCGTTCATTTTACGCACGGTTGGCCCCGCCCGCTGACCTTCCCAACACTCGTAGAGATCGAGAGCCCCAACCCCTCACTAAATTCTTGGCTGTGCCAAGCTTTTCAGCTGTCAGTTAAGCTGGTCGAGGCTGCGGTTGGGGATCCATCCTTCTTCACCTCGATCGTTGCGACACCACGACCACCCTGATTGAGCGTCGTTATGAATGCGCTCAACGCGTTCACCAACACGAGCTGCTAATTCAGTGGTGTCATATGGTCGAATCACAGTCGCATTGTTGCCATCAATAGCGAGATGTCGAGCTGGCACCCAGCCGGAACCCTTGTATGCGGTGACGAAAACGAATTCAGGCCAGTCACTTGTGCGGTGCTCGACGACGACCTCATCATCGACTTCCACCCGCAATGGTGGACGGTTCGGGATTTGGTGATCACAGGTCAAAACAAACATGTAACAATTATCTTGCACCGATAATTGACTGGCAAGGACTCAATACGTGTAAACCCGCGATGCTTGCCTCCAGCGGTCGTCATCGAGCGCGCTCTGGCGTGAGTGGCGGGGCTTGCACAAGCTCCGCAGGTTGTCGAAGTCGTGGGTGCCGCCGTGTTCAAGCGGGAGCACGTGGTGGACTTCCTGCACGGGTGTGTACCGACCGGCCTCGAGGCAGTCTTCGCAGAGCGGGTGCTGGGCGACGTAGGCAGCGCGGATCTTACGCCACCGCGACCCGTAGCGGCGGTTGATCTTCGGGTCGCGCTGGTACTTGCAGTAGCGTGCGTCTTCCGCCTTGGCATGGGCCTTGCAGAAGCGTTCACGGGTCAATTCAGGGCAACCAGGGTGGGAGCACGGGGACGCTGGTTTAACTGGCATCGCTTTTGCTCCTTTCCTGAGCATGGTGAAGCCCCAAGCTCCCGATGCTGGGTTCTTGGGGCTTGTCCTACTTTTCAACCACCTACATCGTCTCATAGGAAAAGGCGCATATGCATCCGCCGTTCTTGACACCTTTTAACGCACTGGGTGCACACCTATAGCCGTCCATACAGTGCGGTCGCGAGACGAGCCAAGGCGCGCGGCTTCTTTTGGTAGGCGGTGGTGCATTCGACGTAGAGATGGTTGCAGATCTGCTGAACCGCATCCTCTTGGGTTCCTTCGCCGAAGAAGAACGCTTCCAGCACTAAACGGGCTCTTCGGATTTTGGCGGGGTTAGGGGATGTGAAAGTGGTGAAGATAGTTCATGCTTAGAGTGTGAGCAAAAAACCTGAAACTATCTTCACCAGTTCTGATCCTAACGTAATCGTGGCTCGTTTGCTGAGTTTAAAAGATGTTGTGCCTGTGGCTTATCATCGTCACGGACCACACCAGTCAATCGAGATCGAGCAAGATCTTAACACCGTGGTGTGTCCTCGATGCAAGGTACGGGCACGAGTCAAGGATAGGCCACGAGTTCCTTATATCGATCTGCCCGTTTACGGACGCCCCATGGGTTTGATCTGGCGTAAACACCGCTGGTATTGTCCTAACCATCAATGCGATATGGGGTCATGGACAAGCCAGGACAAACGCATTGCTAGTAGACACTGTCGGTTAACGACCAGGGCAGCTAAATGGGCGACCAGGCAAGTAGGAATGGGACGGACAATAAGTGAAGTCGCTGCCGAGCTGGGCTGTGATTGGCACACGATTAACCATACCGTGACCGTCTACGGGCAGGCCTTACTTGATGCTGATCGTAAACGTTTATCTCAAACTCCTGCAATCGGTCTTGACGAGACAAGTTTCGTTCGTTTGAACAAACGCCCTACCCAATATGTGACCACGCTATGCGATGTAGCCAACCACCAGATCATTGATATTATTCCAAGCCGTAACTATGTTGAGGTTGCCCGTTTCCTTCACCGCTTCCCTACCTATTGGAAACAAGGAATCAGCTATGCCACACTCGATATGAGCCCGGCCTACCGGGCTGTTTTCAACGTGGTCACACCACACGCTACCCAAGTCGCTGACCACTTCCACGTCATCACATTAGCTAACCGAGCCCTTGATCGTGTACGCCGGCGTGTTCAACAACAAACACTTGGACACCGCGGACGAAAAACCGACCCGCTCTACCGTATAAGACGCCAACTTGTCTACGGACAAGAAAAACTCACCGATAAAACACAACATCGGATCGAATCACTTTTACGCTTAGGAGACCCTCATGGTGAAGTCGCTATCGCTTACCGTGTCAAAGAACGCCTCCGAAATTTCTACGCTCAAGACAACATCACCACCGCTCAAACCATGCTTGATCAACTCATCAACCACACCAGCCAGGACTTCATGCCCCAAGAAATCCAACAACTTAGCCGAACACTTAAAAACTGGTATCACCAGATCCTGGCCTACCACCACGCCCGCCTATCGAACTCGATCACCGAAGCCATGAACAACCTCATCAAACGCATCAAAAGAATCGGCTACGGATTTACCAACTTCACCAACTACCGCATCAGATGCCTCCTCTACGCAGGCAAACCCAACTGGCGACTCCTCAACACAATCTTCCCCTAACCCCGCCAAAATCCGAAGAGCCACTAAACGGTCGTCCTCGGAGATGATTTCCTATGCTGGGAGGAACCAGTCCATGTATTGACGCGCCTCCACATATCGTGCCTTGTAGGTATCGATGCGTTCGATCGTGGCCATGATCCTGTTCTCGCTTGCGTGGAGATCGCCTGATAGCGGCGTGCCGTCTATTCTTGGGGACGCTGGGCTGGCCACTGAACTAACTGAAACATTCATTTTATCGACTGGTTTCTTTGGACTTCAGTGTTCTGAGAAATCATTTGACTACATTTCCATCAAGATCTTGTACCCCGATTTGAAATCCTAAAGAACTACCCAAGCGCCGCAACTCAACAAACTGTTAGTAACGCTGATATCGCAAACTTCATGATCACGATTACAGATGAAAATATTCGAACGTTTTCCAAACTGACATCCGACATGTTCAAGATGTTGAATGCCAACGCACTTGAAAAACGGAAATTGATCGAACTGCGCGATTGGCTTCATCCACTATTGATGTATGGGCAGGCAGTTATCAGGGTCTACGCTTTTATCGGATCTGCGCCAGTGATTCTTCCTAGAACAAATCAGGAAACCTTTTGACGCCCTCGGGCACTCAGGCCGTCCGGCCGCCCTCCAAGGATTCAGATCGGCCCTAACCGCGCCTCCCCAACGAGCACTGCACCCACCGGAAAAACAGAAAACCGCTTGAAAGCCGCGTAGTTCCAAAGAAAACACGACCCTCAAGGGGTTTATCCCGCGCCCAAATTTATGTATCAAAATGAGCGTCTTAATGGTGGAGCATAGGGGATTCGAACCCCTGACCTTTTCATTGCGAACGAAACGCGCTACCAACTGCGCCAATGCCCCGTAACACAGACATATTACCAAGTTTTTGTGGATATATAAAATTTCGAGCCAATCATATATGAGAACATGAGTACATGAATCGAACGCTAGGCAAAAGAACGGTACAGGCATTGATCTGCATATTGTTCGGCTGGCTCACTATTCCGGGCATAGGGCCAGATATCTTCACACTTGAAGAAAATCTTGGATGGAAAGTTGGTCCAGATCAGTGGCGTGGCCCGCTGTCCGTTGAACCAGATTACCGCATCACCGATCAAGAATTAGCCACCTTGATCGAGGCTATCTCCACACGTTCAACTACACCAATTCCCGAATATAATCGCACCGAATTCGGACCGGCATGGTCCGACGTCGATCACAACGGTTGCGATACCCGCAACGATGTTCTTGCTCGCGATCTTGACGACGTCGAATTCAAGCCTGGAACCCATAATTGCATCGTTATGCGCGGAGATTTTATCGAACCCTATACCGGGCTACATACATCATTTCAGCGTGGCCAACATACTTCCACACTTATTCAAATTGACCACGTCGTTGCGCTCGCCGATGCCTGGCGATCTGGGGCATGGTCGTGGCCAGCACATAAACGCGAACAGTTCGCAAATGACCCGTTAAACCTACTTGCCGTCGACTGCGATCAAAACCAGGACAAAGGTTCGGCAAATGCTGCTCAATGGCTTCCCGAAAATAGGAGTTTTCACTGTAGCTACGTAACTCAGCAGTTACGCGTAAAAGCTAAATGGGGATTATCGATGACGCAACGCGAACGATTAACTATCGAACGAATTCTCTCTAGGTGTGGCTGAGCCTGCCGGAACTGAGCCACACCCGACCAGATAAAAAGTTACTTTCCGCGAGTAACATCTCCACGGCGCCGAATAGAGTAGACCCATTCGCGTACTGAAGGCGCAGAGAAAACCAACACTAGTAAAACGGACATTCCTGCTTCGATATACAATGGATAATTAGTGGTTTGATTCCCCCACAATAAAATCATTTCGCCAGTCGCAGCGAGCGAAGCAATGATCAGGAATACTAGTCGTGGCCACCGGTACTGCCGAATTGTTAAGACCAACAAAACAAAACACATGACGACGACGATGATTGCAGAAATAGCAAGCACTGCTCCCTCACTCAGGCCACCTTGCGGCAACGACCAGGTTTCGACAGCAAATAGTGCCAATAACGACACACATAGTTGCAACACCAACAAAAGGCCAACGAACATCAATGATTTCGGCGGCAATTTCTCATTCAAGAACTCATTGCTCGTATCAAGGTCAAGATAATCAGCTTGATCGAGATCAATACCTGCCGCCACTGCCCTGCTATGTGCACCGCTCACATCAAGAACCGGCATATCGCCGTCAGTCATCACTGAGTCACCGCCGCCATTTTGATCATGGAACGGAGTGGAGAAATTTTCAATAACTGATACGCCTGCGTCTTTATCGTGATATCGCACTGTGTCGATGACGTAATCACGTTCCGCATCCACATCCGCATCAATTTTATGGGTGATTTGTAACGTCATTGTTGACAGTCCAACGGCACGGTCATACGTTCCAGCAGCTAACCAATCTACGCTTCGGCCACCGGGCAACTTCCAACCATCAGGCACTTTCCAAAACCGAATGTGGTGACGCTGAGCCGCGTTTCCATCGACCTCTTGTTGGTAAGCGAAATCATGGCGATTGCCAAACAAGAAAAGATCCGAGACCGGTGCAGCTGGATAAGACTTGCGGGTAATCGAAGAGCGCACAATGCCCAGCGAGGAGCGTAACGTAATCTCATCCGCTTGAATCCATCCAGCCCGGCGCATTGCGGCATGAATATCATCGGCCGAACCATTTACGGCAAGATTTACCGGGTCTCCCAGCAAGCCATCGGCAGTTTTAGTCCGCGCCATAAAGTAGTCTGGCAAATACCAGGTAGTAAACATCTGGTGGAGCCGAGGTAACGCAAAATAAGTTAATAGAAGCCAGAAAACGATCAACGATACAACAGCTTGCCAACTAAAGGTCAGCCCAGAAAGAAACAGAAGAAGGACGAACCAGAAAGTCAAAAATAATCCATAAGCAGCAAACGCACTGTCAACGAAACTGTAGAGTCGTTTGCGCGTTATAGTCTTTACTGGTTGTCGAGCCTGATAAACCGGTGGTTTATGCGGTTGTAGATAGTCTTTGGCCATGCTGACTCCTAAAGATAATTACAAAATTAATTATCGACGATCTACTTCTGCATTAAGAACCGAACCGATAATATTTCTCCTCATCCTACCAGTTACCCCCTCCATATTTTCCCAAATCAGGAGATTCATTAGGTAAAACCGACTCTTAGTGTTTTAGCAGGGTTAGAGGAAGACATTGCTGCGGACTCGCCAGTTGAGTTGGCGGTGTGAGGTAGTGAGCGGGTGTAGTAGTTAGCCGGAATGGTAGTTCTCAGCCTCTGGGGTTGCGGTGCTTAACCTGGATTCTTCTTTCTGCTCCATGGGAGGATAGCAACCTATTCTCCTTACCTTTCTTCTCCTTGCCAGCTCTGAGCATATCGTCCAAACACCCGGTTATCCTAGCTACTACCCGATAGACACTGTTTCCCCCCTGCCAACCAACCGGCAACGACCCATAACTACTGTTTTTATGCTGACCACGCCACAAACAGCATTTATCCCGCCTGCCTACCCTCAGCAATCTAGTTAAATAACCATATCCAGCCAACTAAACCAGATTTTATACTGAAATGTCGGTTTTCTAGGGTTGGTGATGAGGTTTGCCTGTTTCAAAACCGGGGTATTTGGGGCGATGTCCCCGTATATGAGGACATCGCCCCAAATACCCCGGTTTCGGCACAACTTATAGTCTTATCCAGGCCGAAGCCATGCCAGATGGTAGATGAAATGGGATATGGAAGGATCGGCCGGTGGTTGAAGCTGGATTTGGAGGGATTGACTGGTAGTTGTAATGAGGTTTATTGATAAGACTCGCAAAAGTAACCGTTGACCTGGTATGAGATAGCTATTTCAACATCACGACCCGCTATACTAAACATACTTCCGAGTTAGAAGCAGCGGCATTTTCGGCTCTTCGCGTTTTAGCGGGGTGTGGAGATGCAGAAGTGGTGAAGGTAGTTCATGCTTAGAGTGTGAATCAAAAACTTGAACGTACCTTCACCGCTTATGATCCTACCGTAATTCTTGCTCGGCTTGTGAGTTTGAAAGATATTCGCGTCTTGGCGTATCACCGTCATGGCTCTCAACAGGAAATCGAAATTGAACAAGTCCTTAAGAGACCAACATGCCCACGTTGTGAAAGTCTTGCACGCGTTAAAGAAAGGCCAAGAGTACGGTATATAGATTTACCTGTCTATGGTCGGTCTATGAGCTTGTTATGGCGTAAGCACCGCTGGTATTGTCCAAACGTTGCATGTGATGTTGGTTCATGGACAAGTCAAGATAAACGTATTGCTGCTCAACGTTGCCAGATGACTACCAGGGCAGCTAAATGGGCGACCCAGCAAGTAGGCATGGGACGAACAATTAGCGAAGTCGCAGCTGAACTTGGTTGTTCTTGGCACACAGTCAATGATGCAGTAACTATGTATGGTCAAGTGTTACTACAAGCAGACCGTAAGCGTTTAAACAAGACTCACGCAATCGGGCTTGATGAAACAAGTTTCGTTCGCATACAAGGACACCGCACAAGTTATGTCACTACGGTATGTGACGTCGAGCATCATCAAATCATTGATATTATCCCAAGCTGTAACTACATAGACGTAGCCCGCTATTTAAAAGACCAGCCCAACGCTTGGAAAGCACGAATCCGCTATGCCACTTTAGACATGAGCCCAACATACCGTGCTGTGTATAACGTGGTATTACCCCAGGCAACTCAAATAGCTGATCATTTCCATGTGATTACGTTAGCCAATCGTGTGTTAGATACTGTACGTAGACGCGTACAAAATCAGACCTTGGGACACCGTGGGCATAAAAAAGATCCTTTATACAAGATTCGGCGTTTACTGACATATGGTAGTGAAAAACTACTGCCAGCAATGGTCCAGCGTCTAGAAAGCATGCTTGTGTTAGGAGATCCTCACGCTGAAGTAGCGATTGCGTATCGGATAAAAGAACGCTTACGAGAGTTTTATCAGCAAACAGATCTTGGTGTTGCGACCACCATGCTTGCAGAATTGATACAAACATGCCTGGATGTGGCTATGCCCCCAGAAATTCAGCAGCTAGGACGCACGCTACAACGATGGCAGCTTCAAATCTTGGCGTATCATCAAACGCATCTTTCTAATTCCATCACCGAGGCGTTAAACAATCTCATCAAACGTATTAAACGTATCGGATTTGGGTTCACGAATTTCAACAACTATCGCATTCGTGCATTACTGTATGCCGGTAAACCTAACTGGAGACTGCTGCATAATATCTTCGTGTAACCTGTTTACCAGTGAGAAGATCACAAGGCATTTTCTATCATCGAGTGTTGCTCGCACTAACACCAACGGGTTAACAAAGACAATGTATGTTGCTTACTTTTATATAGTTATTCCGGGCCACTAAAAATCTCATCACCACCACATTAACGCCAACGAAAACACAGCTGCTAACTTTAAAATCACTACACCAGCACCTGATACTAGGCCAGTAAACCCACCGAGTAACAACGTTTCACCCCGCTAAAACGCGAAGAGCCGCATTTTCCCAATCACGCGCACTAAGATCTGAAACGCCAATAAGATGCGAAGCACCGATAAAACGCAACGCGATACCAAGACCCGAAGCACCACAAAGCCATCCGATTGATCTGTAGCCACCCAGGTACAGGAACGAACACATAAAACAAATGCCGACCAAGCAAACTTGGTCGGCTTTATTGGTGGAGCATAGGGGATTCGAACCCCTGACCTCTTCCATGCCATGGAAGCGCGCTACCAACTGCGCCAATGCCCCGAAGAACGAATTTAATCTTAGCCAGTTATGCTACAAAATGCCAACTAGCACGTTACACTAAGGCGTGAAACAAATCACTGCGAACTTGACACCAGTGTTCCTGCGCTGAATTTCCACCTATTCCACGATTTCACCCGATACTGCGGGTGAGAATTCGGCCGGATAACAAGCTCTGCCCAATGGCAATTATCAGGGCCGTGGAGCATAGTCCACTCGGAAGGGTTTTGCCCCATCAACTTCGTAACCCCATTAACTATCGCTGAGCCATGGGAGACGAAAAGGAGAATATGGTCTTCGTCGTCGGCTTGGGCCCACTGCACATATTCTTCGATCGCCTGTGCCACACTTAGCCCATTGGCGTCCCTGGTCTGGACGCCGGCAACATCTGGCTCAATACCTGCTCGCCATTTCTCCCATGCTTGCGGATATGCAGCGTGAATCTCGGCGGAGGTCATTCCTTCCCACATGCCGTATCCGCGTTCTCGCAATCGCTGATCTGTTTCGACCGCCAATCCAGTTATATCCCCGACAGCTTGCGCAGTTGATAGCGCACGTTGCAAGTCTGAGGAGATAATTCGGGTGATAGCAAAAGAATTTAATTCGCGCGCAACTTGCCGTGCTTGTTCGAAACCGACGTCGTTAAGCGGAGTATCTTGAGTACCTTGGATACGTAGCTGTGCATTGTTGGCGGTTTGGCCATGGCGCAAAAGCAGGATTCGGTTAACCCCCACGCTACGGCCCTACGAAAGTTGATCTGCCGAGGTGGTTGCGTCATCTCCGGTTGCGTTATCGATACCGCCAGAGAAGTAGGCTGCGAGGGCTGATTCTTGGGCGGCTTCAGAGGCTTGAATATCCTCCGGAAGCTCGATAATCGGGCAGTCTCCCCACAGCTTTTCGAGGGCATAAAATTCGCGATCTTCATCTTGTTGGACGTGGACCATGAGAATACCAAAGTCAAGGAGCACCCAGTGTGCTTCACCTTCCATGCCTTCGCGCCGCTTGCGCCGGCAACCTACCTTGTGAAGCGCTTCTTCAACAGCGTCGACGATGGCGCGCACTTGGCGTTCGGTAGAACCTGAGACGACGAGGAACGCGTCAGTTAGCGCTAGGCGTTCGGCAACGTCGATCGCGGTAATTGAGGTCGCTTTGACGTCAGATGCTGCACGTGCAGCGATAATGGTTAGGTCTATAGCTTCTTGAGTTGCGCTCACTGGGTTCCTTACATATTTTGGATAGCTAACTATTGTGTGTAGAAGATTGGTCTATCTATAACAATAGTTCGGTAGTGTAGGTAGTTACTGATTGATCGGAAAACGAAGAGAATAATAAGGATTGAAGTCCAAGCCCGACGAGTATGCCTACTAGTGTTGCGATCAGCAAGAGCAGAATGTAGTTCAAAATCGTACGACGTGGGCTGATTTCTTTATCTAGATCGTCTTCTTCATAGTATGCCATGCTACCACGAGCATCGGGATCATCTGTTTGCTCACTGCTGGTAGGAGCTTGTGGAGCCTCTTTCTCAGGATCGGTGAGCTGGGCTAGTTCTTCTGCCTCGAGGTCTGCTCCTTCTGGCATAACAGAGGTGCGCGCGATATCCCCGGTGTTTAGTGCGGTTTGCTCATCTGCCGTAGGTTGACGGCGTGTCATTGATAATAGTCGCTCGCGCATCTGCCCATTATCGGCTGCCTCAGCATCATCTGCAGGCTCATCGTCTGAGGCATCTTGAGGTTGCGCCTCGTCTTGCGTTCCCGCCTCGCTCACCTCAGGTTGGACAACCTCGCTGGAGACCTCGTCAGCCTCTGCCTCTTCCTTGTGGGGATCAGCTGTCTCTTCGCTCATCTTGGGCTCATCGTGAGCTTGGGAGGTATCTAGGGCGGGCATGGTAGCTGATTGCTCATGATCTTCCGCCGAGCCTACCGCAGACTTTGCTTGAGTTTCTGGCTGGAGATCTTGGCCGGCGCCATCTGATTCCCCGGTATCTTCATCTGCCTTGTCTTGTTGAGCAGATAGCTGGGTTAGATCTGGTGCGCCTTGCGCATCGTCTTTTTGTTCTTCGTGGGAAAGCTTGAATCGTGCGAAAACCGATGTTCGTTCAGGCTTGCTCTCTGAAGGGTCTGGGGTATTCGTAGCTGGGCTGGAAGAGGTAGTTGGGGAAGAATCACTGCCCGCGCTGCCAGTAGTACTTTCTTCATGTGTGGCCTGCGAATCTTCGGTTACCGCAGCGAAGGTACCTGTTTCAGCTTTGCGGGCTTCGCGCAATTCTTTTCGTGAGGGACGACGCAGATGTAGTTCCGTTGTTTCACTGATGTTGACGCCATCAGCGGGACGGACGCTGAGCTTGCCCTGTTCCTTCAGCTGCCGACGACTTAATCGCGTTTCGTCACTCATGGCTTTCCATCCCTTTCACAGAATTCTTTAATTCATCTATTTGATCAGTATAACTGCCCGTGATGGGAGTCAGGGCTGTTGTTTGCGCTTCTTCTGGTCTATATAGATGATACTTGTTGATGTACTGTACTACTCCATCGGGAACCAAATACCATGCAGGCACCCCTTCGCGCACTCGGCGTCGTATCCCAGTAGAAGAAATCGCCATAGCCGGAATTTCTAGTAAAGAAACCCCATCTGTGGGCAGTCCGGTCATGTCGAGTTCATGGCCTGGCCTACTAACGCCAACAAAATGTGCCAGCTTCCACAGCTCTTGGGAGTCTTTCCATTGCAAGATTTGTGGCAAAACATCAGCTCCGGTGATAAAGAATAACTCATCGCCTGGATAGAAGTTGCGCATCTCACGCAACGTATCGACCGTGTAGGTTTTACCACCGCGGTCAATATCGACTCGCGAGACCGAAAACAGCGGATTTGACGCCGTAGCGATTACGGTCATGAGATATCGATGTTCGCCTAAGGAAATATGACGATCGGTTTTGAACGGGTTGTCACCTGCAGGCACAAAAACGACCTCGTCAAGCCCAAAGACGTGCTGAGCTTCTGAAGCCGCTACGAGATGCCCATGATGGATCGGATCAAAAGTTCCACCCATAATTCCGATACGCCGACGCGCCCTTGGGCTATGCGAGCCAGTGGGCGAGGCGGAGGATGCATATCGGGAACTGTCCATGAATATATGGTACCTGATCAGGCTGGTGACAATGAAAAAAGCAGGAATTCTCGTCCAAATTTGTATGCTAGAAACGAAATATTTCCACAGTGGGAATATCT
This sequence comes from Arcanobacterium pinnipediorum, assembly GCF_023973165.1. NCBI lineage: Bacteria > Bacillati > Actinomycetota > Actinomycetes > Actinomycetales > Actinomycetaceae > Arcanobacterium > Arcanobacterium pinnipediorum. The sequence goes on from NZ_CP099547.1 coordinate 1,212,973, forward strand.
GTAAGTTTTATGCGTTAAGGTTGATGTCAACACACTTAGTGATTTAACTCCAACGAAAGGTTCCCCAATGGCAACCGTTGAAATAACAGCCGAAAACTTCAAAGATCACGTCAAGTCTGGTATTACCGTACTTGATTTTTGGGCCGAGTGGTGTGGTCCGTGCCGTATGTTTGGCCCAACTTTCGAAGCTGTTTCTGAACAGCACCCTGAAGTTACCTTCGGAAAGGTGAATACCGAAGAGCAAACCGAACTTGCCCAAGCTTTCCAAGTCATGTCAATTCCAACGGTGATGGTATTCCGCGATGGTATTCGTCTCTTCGGTGGACCAGGCGCTCTCAACCGTGATCAACTCCAGGCTTTGGTTAAGCAGGCTAGCGAGTTGGATATGGATGAAGTTCGTGCACAACTTGAACAAGCTGATGCTCAGCAGTAAATACTGAGAAACAATCGTCGTTTCTGATGTGTTCACATCAGAGATGGGGTGTGGTCGTATAAGAGAGTCTAGCTCTCCTGTGCGACCACACTTTTTTATAATCTTCACCGTCACCTATCAGTGCGTCAGGATCTTTATGCCCGCCGGGTTCACTGGCACCTGAACCACAAGTAGCCGATTCGGTAACGCCGAGCCACTAAACATCCAATCGGGTAACACCTGAACCACAAGTATCCGATCCGGTAGCACATGCCCCACTAAACTCCCGATCCGGTAACACCTGCTGTTATTGGTGAATTTGCCGGTGGAGTTGGCCCGATTCTTTAGTTACCGCTTCGGCTAGTTTAGATAAGTGATTGAGGCTTGACTTCAACCCCGGCTCGCCCGCTCAATAACGGAAGCACCCCGCGAATGAGTGATCCTAAGTCTGTGGGTAGGGACGCTGGTAAAACTACCACGCCATCTGCAGCCCCCAAGCCTACCCATCGTTCGATTGAGTCAGCGACTTCGTGAACCGTACCAATAATTTTGGGCACGTCCGGGAAAAGTGGCACCCCAGTGATTGCTTCGATAAGGAGAGCGCGCTCGTGGGCGGCTTGTGCCGTTGCTGAAATTACGATTCCAATATCGACGACGACGGGGAGGTTTCGCCCCACTTCATGGGCGGCTGCACGAATACCGTAACGCAACCCGCGCGCTACATGCGGATCAGGTACCCGCAATCTGACCATATCGGCGAATTTTGCCACGCTAGCTGTCAGTTCCGCTGTTAGTGATTGTGCGCGGATATTGACGATTAATCCAACTCCGGCGCTACGAACATCGTGCATAGCACGACATAGATCATCATTAAAGTCAGTTTGGCCGTCAATAGTTATCGCCAATGATGCCCAACTGTGCGAAACAACGCCAACCGCTTCACAGCCTTGTGCGAGGGCTCGCGGATGTGCCTCAACCTCCATCACAACGCCTAGTCCAGGAATGGAGCATAATTGCGAACCGACACTAACAGTATCCATACCTAGTTGCCGATGGGCACTATCGGCAACAAACTCAGCCGATAAGGCTACGAAATCGAGCCCACCGCCAGCTGCCGCTCGCGTAGCTGCCGCCATCTTGCCGTAGTGGAATGGTTCGACGTCGATCTCAGTTAACGATCCGCACGTCTGGGCGCCTAGGAGCGAGAGGTCGATTCCCATCCATGCCGCTGTCGTATGCTCTAGTTGACTTGACTCATCATCTTGCATCTTTGCGTGCATCAGCGCTTGACGGCTGACATTCAAATCAATTGTCATGATGATCCCTCGCATACGATCATAAAGATAATTTCTCTAGGCCAATTGATTGAGCCCATTAATAGGAATGTACTCCCTTCACGGTTGTCAGACAACACATTCGCATTACTTTTCCTTGAATAACTCTTGACTAACGGGTGCTAAATTAAAACTTTTCCCCATAAAACCGCCAAAAGCAAGCTGTCGATTGAGTACAGTGAAATGCCACACGTTAATGCCAGAAAAGACTAAATTACGTCCAGATCTAACTTTACAAACCCAGCAAGTGCCTTATCTTACTATCTGCACATCGTGCTATTTATACTGAAATAGTTGAACCGGACTTAGATTTTCCTAGGTCCGGTTCAACTATTGCGGTATTAAAGATTAATCTTCGATGTGGTCATCTGGCTCAGTCCATACACCAGCTTGCCGTTCCATCCACAATTCCTGGCGTGCAGCTTCTTTAGCGTCCATCATCTCATAGTACTGACTCTTGCGTTCTCGACGTGTAGGTCGGCTTACCTCATCAAGGCGAATATCGGTACCACGCGGACTTAACAACTCTGCTCCGGTACCCATCGTAGGCTCCCAGTCGAAAATCATTCCGTCTTCTTCAGTGCCGATAACAACCATATCCCCTGCATGGGCTCCGGCTTTCATCAGTGCTTTTTCAACGCCTAAAATATTCAACCGGTCGGCCAAATAACCAACTGCCTCATCATTAGAGAAATCGGTTTGGCTAACCCAACGCTCGGGTTTCGAACCACGAATCTGGAAGAAGATCTTCTCCCCTTGCCGGCGCTGCGTAACCGTAAACGAGGAGTCTTCTTTCTTCTCCAACGGACGAATAATTGGGCGCTGAGCTTGCTGAGTAACTTCTTGGGCGCGAATATGCTCTACGATCTCCCCCAGCGCAAAACCGAGCTCACGCAATCCTTCACGCGATACCGCCGAGACACTAAAGACTGCCAAACCGCGTGCCTTCAACTCATCTGTAACAAATTCGGCGAGCTCACGTGCATCAGGCACATCAATCTTATTGAGTACCACGATACGTGGACGCTGCATTAACGGCACCCGTCCTTCGATCGGAGGAATCGTCTCCGAATACGCGGAAAGCTCGGCCTCAATAGTTTCCAGATCGCTGATCGGATCACGTCCTGGTTCAAGTGTTGCGCAATCAAGCACATGCACAATTGCGGCACAGCGCTCAATATGGCGCAAGAACTCATGCCCTAGGCCCTTACCTTGCGACGCACCTGGAATCAGACCCGGAACATCAGCAAGCGTATAACGCATCTGCCCAGCTTCAACAACACCTAAATGCGGAACAAGGGTGGTAAACGGGTAATCAGCAATTTTCGGACGAGCAGCAGACATCGCTGCGATGAGCGACGATTTTCCAGCAGAGGGAAAGCCAACGAGCGCCACATCAGCAACAGACTTCAGTTCAAGAACGACGTCGATCGCCTGACCTTCTTCGCCAAGTAACGCAAACCCGGGAGCTTTTCGTTTCGGGGAAGCAAGCGCGGCATTTCCTAACCCGCCTTGGCCACCTTCAGCAATAATAATTTCTACGTCAGCGCCGGTCATATCAGCCAATATATTGCCGTCTATATCTTTGACGACTGTACCATTAGGAACTTTGACAATCAGATCTTCACCGCGCTTACCATGACGCAGATCTCCGCCACCAGGCTTACCGTTAGTTGCCTTTAAATGCGGAGTGTGGTGTAATCCCAGGAGCGTTGTTTCTTGAGGATCAACCCGAAAAACGATATCTCCACCGTGACCACCATTTGCCCCATCTGGGCCACCCAGTGGCTTGAACTTTTCCCGGCGAACCGAAGCTGCGCCATTGCCTCCTTTGCCTGCCTGCAGGTGGAGAACGACTCGATCAATAAAGTTTGCCATGTGGATATGTTCCTTTAAAAGCTGATGTATAAGCACGAGAGGGTGGAGAGCCTATGCCCTCCACCCTCTCGAGTATGTCGTATGGGACTCGTGCCAATCAGGCCTGAGCCGCGACGATGTTTACAACCTTGCGATCACGGCGAGTACCAAACTCAACGTGACCAGTCTCAAGTGCAAACAACGTGTCATCCTTACCGCGGCCAACATTGGCACCCGGGTGGAAGTGAGTGCCACGCTGACGCACGAGGATCTCGCCTGCGTTAACAAATTGGCCACCGAAACGCTTAACGCCGAGGCGCTTTGCATTAGAGTCGCGACCGTTGCTAGTAGAGCTAGCGCCCTTCTTATGTGCCATGTCTTAGACCTTCTTCTTTTTAACAGCTCGTTAGACGGTAAGTTAAACGATCACTTAATGTCGGTGATCTTAATGCGGGTAAGCTTCTGGCGATGACCTTGACGCTTACGGTAACCGGTCTTGTTCTTGTACTTGATGATGGAGATCTTTGGACCTTTTTCATCGCGGACAATCTCGGCGCTAACCTTGGCTTTGATGCCATCGGCCGCTGAGGTGATCTTGTCACCGTCGACGAGCATGATCGGCTCTAGCTCGACCTTGTCGCCAGCTTCGCCTGCAATCTTGTCCACAACGACGACGGAACCGACAGACACCTTTTCTTGGCGGCCGCCTACCTTGACAATCGCGTAAACCACGTTCTGCTCATCTCTGTCGAAACTGATGCACCCGATTTCGGATGCCCTGAAAATTATTAGCGCGATAAAGCACGCCAGCAACTAACGATACTGAAACACTGGAGCTGATACAAGTTCATATCGAGCGATTCAGGCCACAATTCCTGGCATGCCTCCTCACTTCTTCAATGGAAAACTCATAAAAGTCGCTGTTGCCGGGCCAGTTGGAGTAATTGTTCCCGACGAGGAGACCCTGCGTCGAGTTTTCTTCACTGCTGGCTCTCCATCCGTGCCTGCCGGCTGCTTCTGACTAGAGGCCGCTGGTTGGTCTGGAGCGGAAGCTTGTGCGTTTGGAGCGGAATCTGATGCGCCTGGAGTAGCTTCAGCTATCTCTAGCGTGGGTTCTAGTTCCTTCTTAGAGGTTGCCTTCTTGCGGCCACGTGCGGTTGTGGTACCACTTTCAGACGATCTCGTAGCTGAATTCTTCCGTGGACGCCCACGTTTTGGCCGCGGTTGAGCTTCGACTTCCCCATCATGATCCAGCTCTGAATTCTGCTCTTGAGCTGAGGTGTCTACCTGACTATCAGATTCTTCATGCTTTGTGGTAGCAGCGGCAGCAATATTCGCTAGTGCAGCTTTGACCTCTTCGTGCTTCGGATCAGACTCCGCTACTTTAGCGCTGTCTTTTTTCTGCGATTCTTTCTTCGACGCACGCTGGTTTGACGGCATTTCTTCGTCTTTTTCAACTGGGTGATCGTGGGTGATATACCCGCGCCCCTCACAGCATTCACACGTGGTAGAAAAAGCCTCAACTAGGCCCTGCCCGACTCGTTTGCGCGTCATTTGCACCAAGCCTAACGACGTCACTTCGGCGACTTGATGGCGGGTGCGATCTCGACCCAGGCATTCGATTAGTCGGCGCAAAACCAGATCACGATTAGCTTCTAACACCATATCGATAAAATCAACGACGATAATGCCACCGATATCGCGCAACCGCAGTTGGCGCACGATCTCTTCAGCTGCCTCGAGATTGTTGCGAGTAACTGTTTCTTCGAGGGATCCGCCCGAGCCAGTGAATTTCCCGGTATTGACATCAATAACGGTCATTGCTTCGGTGCGATCAATAACTAAAGATCCTCCAGAAGGAAGGAATACTTTGCGATCAAATGCTTTTTGAAGCTGCTCATCAACGCGATTGTCCTGGAAGATATCCTTTGGCGAATCCCATTTTTCTAGCCGATCAACGAGTTCCGGCGACAGCTCTTCAACATAGTGCGAGATGGTCGACCACGCGTTATCGCCAGAGATCTTCAAGCTGCGGAAATCTTCATTGAAGATATCGCGCACTACTCGCACAGCCAGTTCTGGCTCGCCTTTGAGCAAAGTCGGGGCATTCTTCGAGGACTTCGATTTGCGCTCGATCTCTGCCCACGCCTTCATCAATCGCTCAACATCTTGTTTGAGTTGCTCTTCGCTGGCACCTTCTGCGGCGGTGCGCACAATGACGCCGTGTTCTGCAGGCACGACTTCTTTAAGTATTTTCTTTAACCGATTGCGTTCGCGTTCGGGAAGTTTGCGGGAAATTCCCGTCATTGCTCCACTCGGAACTAACACGAGATGGCGTCCGGCAAGAGTAATTTGCGCGGTGAGCCGAGCGCCTTTGTGCCCAATCGGATCTTTGGTAACTTGAACCAGCACCGGATCGCCAGACTTAAGCGCCTGCTCAATCTTGCGCGGTTTTCCTTCTAGTCCAGCCGCGTCCCAATTGACTTCACCAGCATAAAGAACCGCGTTTCGACCTTTGCCAATATCAACGAAGGCTGCTTCCATCGACGGCAATACGTTTTGGACCCGCCCCAGGTAGACGTTACCAACCATAGAGGATTGGGTATGCCGTGCGACGTAGTGCTCAACTAAGATTCCGTCTTCAATCACAGCAATTTGGTTAAGCCCGTCACGTTCGCGGATAAGCATGTCGCGATCCACAGATTCGCGGCGTGCTAGATATTCCGATTCGGTAATAGTTTGGCGACGTCGACCTGATTCCCGGCCTTCTTTGCGCCGTTGGCGTTTCGCTTCAAGTCGGGTTGATCCCTTTGGTGCCGTTACTTCATCTGCCACAGCTTCTGTGGAACGGCGTCGACGACGACGGCGCACTGCCGGCTCGTCATTTTCGGTTTCCGGTTCGTCAACCTCTACCTGTGCCGATTTAGTTTTCTTTGTTTTACGTGGCGCTGGGGATGCTTCGGCCTCCGCTACACCTTCACTATCTTCTGGACGAGGCTGCTCAACGGTTGTGGTTTCTGCTTCCGCAGCACGCCGACCTCCGCGTGTTCCGCGGCGGCGTTTACGAGCAGTATCTGCGCCTTCTTCTGTTTCTTCAGGCACTACTTCAGGCGCTTGGGCACTATCCTCAGCCACGGGTGCTTCTTTAACAGTTTTACGACTACGTCGAGCTTGCACAGCCCTAGTGACATCTGGTTCTTGGAACAATAGTGACGTCATCGGTGGAACTACTGGCACTTCAGGTACAACTGCTGGTTGTGTTTCTTCTTCGTGGCCAGCAAAGAAAACAATAGAAGTAGGTTTAGACGCTTTCGTTGTTCTCTTCCGAGGCTTTTTCGATAGCTCATCTAAAGATTGCGCAACAGATTGAGCAGCTTGTGCTTTGCGTTCTTTTTGTTTCACAGGCGTTTTACGACTGCGTTTGCGCGTTGTTCCATTTTCTTCTGGCACAACATTATCCATGGCTTCATCCGCCATCGGATACCCCCTATTTTCATATATGTGCACCCCATATATGACGTTTATATATCACAGCCTTAGCTGTGGAAAGTCTCGTTGGGCAGCTGCCCCGGCAGCAACGCTTGTGCGGCGCACTTGAACAGCTTTGGCAGTTTGATGCATAACAACCTCTCTACATTCTACATCTTTTGCCCTTCAATCACATCCCCGTTTAGCTCACTATCCCCGTAACGAGACCTTCCAAAGGGCTAGCCAGGCTCACACCAGGCACCTTGTTCCCATCACCAAAAGCACCCATACGCACGCACAATAGGTCAAAAATCCTAAAATTGCTCGAAGTATTTTCGCGTTTTAACTGGCAGAGCGCAGCTAAATAAGACATGATTACATTATGGATCCAATGTGTCCCTAAAACACTCATCAGCTCAGCTCATAAGCGTTGCAGGTCACAATGGATCGGGCCTGACAGCCCAATCGAATAATTACCCTAACTTACAGGTCGCACGGAAGGTGAATAAGGTGGATGTCCTCGACCTTGCGCGGTGGCAGTTCGGTATTACGACGGTATACCACTTCATTCTGGTACCTCTTACTATCGGGCTTTCCCCACTCGTTGCATATTTACAAACGAAATGGCTTCGTACAGGTGACGCCAAATGGCTTAAACTGTCCGAATTCTTTGGAAAAATTCTTCTCATCAACTTTGCTCTAGGTGTTGCCACAGGTATCGTCCAGGAATTCCAGTTTGGAATGACCTGGTCAGAATACTCACGCTACGTTGGCGATATCTTTGGTGCCCCGCTCGCTTTTGAAGCATTGCTCGCATTCTTCCTCGAATCAGTATTCCTCGGAGTATGGATTTTTGGCCGCGGACGCATCTCCCCTAAAGCACACACAATTTCAATCTGGCTCGTTGCCCTCGGTACGAATATTTCTGCACTATTTATCCTCGCAGCTAATTCGTTCATGCAAAACCCAGTAGGCGCAGTAGTCAATCCAGAAACCGGCCGTGCAGAGCTTGACGGCATGGGCGGCTTCCTTGAAGTTGTCTTCTCAACCACGACGCTCTACGCATTCGCACACACAATCTCCGCATCACTCATGGTTGCTGGCGCGATGATCGCTGGCATATCGATCTGGTGGATTGTTCGCAACGTTAAGCGCAAGAACGAGATCGAAGCTCGAGAGCTGTGGAAACCAGCTGCACAATTCGGTCTCAAAGTTCTCGCCGTTGCCGGCATCTTGGCAGTGGTAACCGGCCACTTCATGGGCCAGCACATGTACAACACTCAGCCAACCAAAATGGCTGCAGCAATGGGCATCGTACAAAATGAGGAAAATGCCCCACTGGCTCTTCTCCTCACCGGTACTGAGCTCACCGAAGATAACCTCATCACGCTGCCGATCCCAGGCCTTGAGTCCTTCATGGTTACCAATCATTTCTCCGGCCCAGAATCCATGATTACTGGAGCAACTGAGCTCCAAGAAAAATATACGGAACTCTTTAGCGAAGAATACGGCGATGAAGTTAACTACATCCCTAACCCATTCATCGCCTTCTACTCATTCCGTATCATGATGCTCCTTGGCTTCATCTCTCTAGGACTAGCTGCTGCAGGCCTGTGGATGCTACGCGGTGATCGACTCATCCGCTCTGGCGGTGCTGCTAAGCTCTATGTTTGGACGATCCCGCTACCATACATCGCTTCCACCTTCGGCTGGATCCTGACTGAAATGGGCCGTCAGCCTTGGGTCGTCTATCCAAATATGAATACCGAAATGGTTGCTACCCCATCACAAATGGTCAAGCAACTCACCGACTTCGGCGTCTCTCAAAACGTCGTTCCGGTCGAAGTATTTATCTCACTCGTTATCTTCACATTGCTCTACGCAGCACTCGGCGTCGTCTGGTACATTCTCATCAAGCGTTACGTACGCGAAGGTGTCAATCCAACCAAGGACGTCACCCTCGAATTCGATCACACTAATCCCGATGCAAAGCTTGGCTTTGCATACTGAGGAAAGGGCACATAACAATGGAACTATCATTCCTTCAAATTCTGTGGTTCATCCTCATTATCGTATTGTGGATCGGCTACGTTACCCTCGAAGGCTTCGGATTTGGTACTGGCATGTTACTCAAGATTTTGCCACGTAACGAAAAAGAACGCCGCTTGCAACTCAACACCATCGGCCCGCACTGGGACGGAAACGAAGTATTCCTACTGACAGCCGGCGGTGCCACATTCGCAGCATTCCCCGAATGGTATGCCACCATGTTCTCCGGAATGTATCTTGCGCTTGTCCTCGTTCTCGTCTTGCTCATTGTGCGAATTTCTGCGATCGAATGGCGGGGCAAGATTGACTCTGATAAATGGCGCGCCGCATGGGATACTCTCCACACCGGATCAGCATGGCTAGTTGCTCTCGTATGGGGCGTTGCATTTGGCAACTTGGTTCAAGGCATGGCCATCCAGGTTGGCAACTACGAAGTAGCAGGCGATCCAGCGAGCTTCGTTGCTGCTGATCCAAGCCAGGTTGATGCCGCACTTCAAGCAGGTGCACAGCACTTCCTCACCGGTGGGTTCTTCTCACTGTTCACTCCATTTACGATCGTGGCAGGACTTGTTGTAGTCAGCTTGTTCCTCACCCACGGCGCCCTATGGTTAGCACTTAAGACCACCGGCGATTTCTCCGCACGAGCAAAAGATTTTGCAAAGAAGACCTCCCTCGTCTCCACCGGCCTCACCGCCGTTTGGGCACTGTGGGCATTCTTCGCTTACTCCACAACATGGTTTGCTCTGATCCCGCTCGCACTAGCCGCTATCGGTTTACTAGTCTCCACTTTCGTTACCCTCAAAGGCAACGAGAAAGCCGGATTCTTTGCCAATATGGCTGCTGTTGCCTTCGCCGTCGTCTTCATCTTTATGACCACCGTGCCATACGCACTAAAGTCTTCAATCGATGAAAACTACAGCTTGACACTCGTTCAAGCCTCGGCCACATCTGCTACTCAAACAGTGATGACAATCGCTGCAGTTGTCTTTGTGCCAATCGTTGCGGTATATACCGTCTGGTCCTACATCTCCTTCTCTCGCCGGTTGAGCGTAGAGTCGATGTCCGATGATCCAGCTGGTCTCCACCCAACTAAGGTTCGCCGTTTCGAACACGTCTAAGTGTTTCTAACGCATAACCTTCGTGCTTGAACTGCTATGCATAACTAGCCTAGCTACACACAAGCAAATCACTGGCGGGGTGGTAACGGAAAATCCGTTACCACCCCGCCAGCATGTCCATTAAACACATACCTTATGTATGTAGATCTGCTCTGGGAATACACCACTACCCCAGCTCCTGCAAAGCGACATAGTAGGACTTCCGCTCCACTACTGCCCTCCGAGTGTGAGCGGTGTTATTGCGCGAAATTCCACTCTCAAACTACCGTTTTAACATCAGCACGCTAGACTAAAGTCATAGAGAATGTTCCCTTGCCTGGTGAGGACACTGTGAAACCTTTTGATCCACGTCTGTTGCGTTACGCACGAGCCACTGGTCGCTATCTAGCATTGCTCGTCGGTATCGGATTGTTAATTACTGCCCTCATTGGCAGTCAAACCTATCTCATCGCAAGCATCATCTCCCCGATTTTCTACACTCGCCAAGCACCACACAACATCGCTACCCTCATAGCTCTTCTCTTAGGCGTATTCCTTGCTCGCGCAGTACTTAGCTATATTCAAGGAGCAATCGGCCACCGTTCTGCCTTGCGTGTTATCAGCCAGCTGCGCACCCGCGTGATCGACCACGCCGCAAACCTCGGTTCACGCTGGCTCTCTAACGGCAACACTAACGAAGTCGTCACCCTAACAACACGCGGCCTTGATGACCTAGAAGACTATTTCGTCCATTTCCTCCCCGAACTTTTCCTCACCGCCACTGCTACCCCGCTTTTATTATGTGTAGTAGCCTATATGGACTTCCTCAGTGCCGTGATGATCGTGGCCTGCCTACCGTTGATTCCTATTTTCATGATTCTCATCGGGAAAATGACCGCTTCCTACTCTGCCCAGCGCCTTTCAACTATGCAACGCCTGGGAGCTCAACTCTTGGACTTACTTGCTGGACTACCCACTCTTAAAGGAGTGGGCCGCGAAGTAGGACCTGCAAAACGGGTCGAAGAATTGGGATTATCTTTTGCCCAGCGCACCATGAATACCCTGTATGTTGCTTTCTTGTCCGGGGCGGCACTCGAATTCATTACCACCTTAACAACTGCGCTGGTAGCAGTATCTATCGGTTTACGAATGGTCACGGGGCACGTTTTACTTTTTGAAGGTCTCGTCGTCATCATGCTTACTCCAGAAGTGTTACGACCCCTTCGCGAAGTGGGCACACAATTCCATGCCTCGGCAAACGGGGTTGCAGCAGCTAATCGAGTATTCAAGATTTTAGAAACCAAACCCTACCAACACACCGGCAACCTCCCCATCCCCGATATGACGGCTACCGAAATTCGCTTAGAGAACGTCAGTGTATACGCTCCTGGCAGAGCCACAATCGCGCCGTCTTCATTATCTGCAGTGATTGCCCCCGGTAAAGTTACAGTTATTCGCGGCGCATCTGGAGCTGGGAAATCAACCACCATTAATACACTACTGGGGTTAATACCTGTTTCTGCTGGGCGAATTCTTATCGGAGATAACGACCTCGCCACGTTGGATCGCCAAGCCTGGTGGTCGAATATCACCTGGGTAACGCAACGCCCCGCTCTAGTCCCGGGAACACTGGCTGAGAACCTAGGTAGCGACCCCTCCACAGCCGAGGCGCAATACGCTGCAGACCTTACCGGCTTTAGCCACGTCGTCAACGATCTTCCCGCAGGATGGAACACCATCATCGGACAAGGCGGAACCGGGTTATCTGTAGGTCAACGCCAACGCCTGGCACTGACCAAAGCTCTGGTGTCCACCTCTCAAATCGTTATACTTGATGAGCCTTCAGCACATCTAGACGCCGAAGCCGAAGAATACGTCACCACCGTCATCAAAGAACTACGTACCCGCGGGCATACGGTTATTGTGATCGCACACCGTGCCGCCATGGCTGATATAGCAGATAGCATCATGGATGTCACCGCCGAGAGCCGAGTAGCTGGAGAAACCCTATGATTCATCCTTTTCCGCGCGAACAACGCCAGGCACTGCACCGAGCGGTGCGTTTACTTGACGTCGATAAGAAAAAATTCAGCTGGTCAGTTCTAGCTGGGTCGAGCGCTATCGGCTCCACTGTAGGGCTCGGTGCTACCGCAGCGTGGATGATTGCCCGAGCCGCACAGTTACCTCCCGTACTTGACCTGAGCGTCGCATCAGTAGGTGTGCGCGCATTCGGCGTCGGGAAAGCAATTTTCCGTTATCTCGAACGCATCGCCTCCCATTGGGTTGCACTCCACGGAATGGCTACATTACGCACCCAGCTCTACCGAGAACTAGCCAACTCCTCAACCGACGTCGTGACCTCGCTCAAACGTGGCGACGTCCTGACCCGCACCAACGCCGACGTCGACGAAATTGGTCTCGTTGTAGTCCAATCCTTACTGCCGATGGCCGTTGCCACACTCGTATCCATTCTAACCCTTGGAATCCTCGGCTTCCTCTCCCCACTGATCGCACTCATAGTGGCCATCGCGCTCTTCATTTCTGGCATCATAGGACCGCTCCTAGCAATGACCGGCGCAGCACTTGCCGAACAAGGCAAAATTACCACTCGCGCCCAACTCAACGAACAATCCCTTTACTTACTCGAACATGCCGAACAACTGCGCGTATCTGGACTCCAGTCAGCTACCGAATCGAGCCGGCAGGCCACCGAAGAAGCAATCTGGAAACAGCGCGATGCTGCTGCACGCTATACCGCATTGGCTAGCGGACTCGACGTCCTTGCACTAGCGCTTGCCGTAGTAGGGGCAATAATTGTTGGCTCCTGGCAAGTAAGCGCCGGAAGTTTGAGTGAAATTAACCTTGTGGTATGCGTCCTTACTCCGCTTTCCGCCTTCGAAGCAACTGCGCGAATGCCTCAAGCGTTTATCCAGCTCACTCGTTCTGGAACCGCCGCCCAACGAGTAATGGCAATTATTGACCAGGCTAGTACCTCCCCCGCAGCAACCCAAACACCTGTTATTGCCCGGAAAACACCCCTACTGGCCCACAATATGGTTGCTGGCTGGCCCGGAAATAAAGAGGTTAGCGCCCCGCTGAACCTCCACATTGAACCTGGAACATCCCTAGCAATCGTTGGCCCATCAGGTATTGGAAAATCCACTATTTTACACACTCTAGCTGGGCTGATTAAACCCCACACGGGCAGCGTAACCCTAGCACAACACCCGGTGTCAGAAATTGCACGCTCCACACTTTCCCACCACATCAGCTTCACCGCCGAAGACGCCCACATCTTTGACACCAGCATCCTAGAAAATCTACGCGTCGCACGAGCCGACATTACCCCCGAACAAGCCCGTGACCTCCTAGCCCAAGCAGGGCTCAGCTCATGGCTTGCAGATCTCCCCGACGGCGTCGATACCGAACTCGGCGCCGATGCAGTGCGTGTTTCTGGCGGTGAACGTCGCCGGCTCCTCCTAGCACGCGCATTTGCCTCCCCCGCCGATATCCTATTAATAGATGAACCCGGCGAACATCTCGATCCTGAGACTGCTGATCTCTTACTCCGCGATATTCTCAGTGCTAGTAACGCTCAGCGATCCGTCGTCGTCGTTACCCATCGCCTAACTCCACTCGATGCTGCTGATCACGTTATTGTACTTGGCCCCGACGATACCGGGCGTGCAACGATCGTTGATGAAGGACAACATCACGAGCTGTTAGCACGCAACCGCCACTATGCGTGGTCACTTGCCCAAGAAGGATAAGCCAATGGATTCCAACCATCTTACCGCGGTCATCTCCCACGCCCTCGAACTCACCGGACAACTAGACCGAAACGCAGCCTATCAACACTTCGTTGACTCAGCGCGTGAACTGACCGGAGCAAAATTTGCCGCCCTGGCAGTCCTCGACTCCCACGGGGAAACCATGGAGTTTGTCCAATCTGGAATGGATCGCCTAGCTGCAGCCATGATCGGGCGCCCGCCGCGCGGGCACGGCGTATTTGCTGATACGCCGGTCAACGGATGGCTTATCGTCAACGACCTTCCCTCGTATGCCAATCGGTATGGTTTTCCACCCGGGCATCCGATTATGCAAAACTATCTTGGCGTTGCAGTTTCGGTTAAAGAACAAGTTTGGGGACGGCTCTACTTAACCGATAAGCCCGGTGGCTTCACTGACGACGACGGCGCCCAAATGGAGATTCTTGCCCGCGCCGCAGCGATCGCAGCACAAAATTCACAAATGTTTGCCCGCTCGCAAAATAGAGCACGCTGGCTAACAGCTTCACAAAATATTGTTGCTTCACTACTTGAAGGATCAGATGAAGATGTTGCCTTGCAAGTCATCGTGCATGAAATGCGAATAGCGGCCCAAGCAGATGTAGCCATCATGGTTTTGCCATCGATCCAAAATACGTGGGTTTCAGAAATTGTTGACGGCGAAGGCGCAGAAAGCCTCCTAGGTATTCGGTTTCCCGAAACTGGACGCGCTATGACGGTTGTTAATGAACAAGCCGGTCTAGTAGTCGATTCGATGCAACGGTTGCGTACAGTGCGCGTAGCACAGTTGCGCAATTACGGCCCGGCACTCTACGCTCCTCTCGCCTCCAAATCTGCTGGAACCGGCGTTATCTTGCTCTTGCGTAATGTCAGCGGTGTGGAATTTAATCTCCACGATCTTGCTATGGCAGAAAACGCAGCCAAACAGGCTGCTATTGCGTTGGAGCTAGCTGAAGCCCGGCACAACGAAGAACTGGCCTCCGAGCTTGACGAGCGCTCTCGAATCGGGCGCGATTTACACGATTTAGCTATCCAGCAGCTATTTGCCTCTGGAATGCACATCACGGCGGTCAAAGAAGATCTCGTTGCAAAAGGCTACGCTGATGAAGTAGCCTCCGCCCTAGATCAAGCAATTTCCTCAATCGACGAATCAGTGCGCCAAATCCGTGTCATTGTTCAATCCTTGCGCGACGATTCCGCCTCTGTTGCGTTAGTCGAACGCTTAGAACAAGAAACGAAGGTCGCCCTCCAAGTCTTGAATTTTGCTCCCTCGCTCATCATTAGCTGGAATGGCGAAGTAGCCACAGATGACGATACCTTTGCCTTAATTGACGATGCCGTAGGCGCCGATATTTCCGACGACGTCGTCGCCGTTGTTCGCGAAGGACTATCCAATGCGGCCCGGCACGCCCATGCATCGTCAGTAGCAGTAAAACTCTCAGTAGAACCAACGCATGTGCGCATCGAGGTAGTCGATGATGGACGCGGTGTTACCCAGTCACTGGGACGTCGCTCCGGTTTATCGAACCTAGCGGCTCGAGCGCGACGTCACCATGGCACGTTTACTATTTCACCTCGCGAAGACACCCAAGGTACTCGAGTTGCCTGGGAAGCACCCCTGATGTGATGGCCAACTTGTTATAGGCCACCCTGCCGTAGCTAGGGCTAGCTTCCCGCGTTACGCCAGCCAGCAGCACGCTGACCTGCTACCCATGCCGCTACCTGGGTGCGGCGCTGCATTCCCATCTTTGACAACAACGAAGTGATATGGTTCTTCACAGTCTTTTCTGCGACGCCAAGCTTTTCACCAATTTCCCGATTGGAAAGGCCATCGCCGATGAGCTGTAAGACTTTACGTTCCGAAGGAGTCAGATCGGCGGTAGGATCATCATGATCGGCTCGCCGGCGCGTAACAGTGCGTTCATCTAAGAGCACTCTACCATCGGCAACTGCACGAATAACATCAGTGATTTCCGCACCCCGCACCGATTTGAGCAAATACGCTTTGGCTCCAGCATCCAAGGCTTCGGCCAACGCATCGTCGTCGTCAAAAGACGTTAAGACGATGCATTTAACTTGCGGAACGCGCTCGCGTAGTTCTCGAATGATATCGATACCAGTACCATCGGGTAACCGCAGATCAACAAGGGCAACTTGCGGGATCATGAGTTCAGCACGGCGCACAGCCTCGGCAACTGAGCCAGCTTCTGCAATAACGTGCAGACCATTAGCGCGATCTACGACTTCGGCGATACCGCGACGCACGACTTCGTGGTCATCGATAATCATGACACTTATTTGGGTATTTTCTTCACTCACGATACTCAGTCTACCTTGGACGGCGCTGACATGCCGGACACACATGCGAAGAACGATTCATAAACGTTATCCGTTCGATCAACGTGCCACAGCGCTCACATGGTTGGCCCGTTTTGCCATAAACATGGAGCGAACGATCAAAGTAACCGGACTCGCCATTGACGTTGACATATAACTTATCGAAGGATGTACCACCGAGTGCTACTGCGCGTTCCATCACGTCCCGAGCGTGGTGATACAGATCGGTGATGCGGCTAAGGGGCAAGGTTGGGGCTAACTGTTGGGGATGGATGCGCGCCAGCCATAGGGCTTCATCGGCGTAAATATTGCCGATGCCTGAAGCTATGTTTTGGTTGAGTAAGGCACGCTTGATTTCGGTGCGACGGCGCTTAACGTCTTGTGCGATATGCGAAAAATCAGCTAGTGGGTCAAGAAGATCGCGACCAATATGGCTTACCGTAGTGGGGATGACTGCTAGCTCGGTGCCAAGCCCGCCTGGTCCGCCGTCGATAGTTGGCTGAAACTGATCTGGATGAAGATAGCCGAAGGTACGCTGATCGACAAAATCTAGGCTGGTCGCATCGGTAAACTCAAATCGAGCCCGCACGTGTGCACTGTTAGTATTGATCCGAAACTGCCCTGACATCCCCAAATGAGCAACCAGTGCCTGCGTTGGGGTAACAAACCACATGAACTTCCCCCGGCGCGCTATCTCCAAGATAGTATCGCCAACGAGCGGGCGTAACCCATGCGGAGACATTCGAGCTACTCGCGGATGAAGTTCAACAACATTGTCAATAGTTTTACCAACAACATGGGGTAGCAACCCGCGCCGGATAGTCTCAACTTCTGGCAATTCTGGCATAGCGGCGCGCTTCGTTACACTTGTGCTGCGCTATCAGCGCTTACACCTAGACGGTGATACGCATCTTGGCACGCGGCAAGTTTAGCTGCTTTGCGCGAGGTTGCCTGCCCACTACCCCACATCTGATCAGCGATAAAAACGCGGGCAGTATAGACTTTCGCATGGTCTGGGCCTTGCCCGTCAATCTGGTATGTGACATCACCTGTTATGCCCAACTCACGCGCTTTTTCCTCCATTGCGGTTCGCCAGTCAAGCGCCGGACCCATGTGTGTTGCTTCAATAATCTTGTCGTGTAAATGCTTGCGCACAGTAGCAATAACGACGTCGATACCGCACGCTTCGTATGTGGCTGCGATCAAGGATTCCACAGTATCGGAAAGGATGGAATCTTTTTCTCGCCCGCCCGTTTGTTCTTCGCCCTTGCCCAGCCGGATATACGAGCCAAGGTTCAAGCTGCGAGCGATATCTGCCAAGGCACGTTCAGAAACCGCAGCAGACTTAATCTTCGATAACTCTCCTTCAGATTTTTCCGGATATTCATGGAAAATCTGTTCTGCGACAACCGCTCCGAGAATGGAATCTCCCAGAAATTCTAGGCGTTCGTTGTGTTGAGTGCCGTGTTCATAGGCCCACGATCGGTGAGTGAGTGCCAAGATCAACAACTCTTGCGGGATCTGAACTCCCCAGGCACTGAGGAGTTGCTGAGAATCATGTTCGTGCATTATTCGTCCTTGAGCTGTTGGGCGAGAGCATCGAGCGCAGCGAAGGCCGGATTAACAAACTCGTGCTTATGATCAGGTGGTAACTCACTCCAAGGTTGGCCGCACTGCGGGCACAGTCCCTGACAATCTGGGGAACACACCGGGGTAAACGGTAGTGCTAGCACTAAGGCGTCACGAATGATAGGTGCAAGATCAATATGCATATCTTCAATGACAGGCATATCTTCAATCTCCTCATCGCCTTCACTCATGAGTGCTTCACGGCGCTCGGGCCAAAAAACGAGTTCTGCCACCGCTTCATCCATAGGCTGGGTAATATCCCGAGCACACCGTGAGCACTGCCCATAAGCGACAGTTACAACATTTCCTTGCACGAAAATACCTTCGGAAACTGATTGCAGTGTGAGGTAGGCTTTAACCTCGCTACCTTCAGGTATTCCGATAAGCCCCACTCCCCATTCTTCTAACGCTGGGAGTACCAGATCCAACTGTTTAGTGGTTCCAGAGACGACGTCGGAGACCGACACAACGTATGGGGATCGTAGATCCATAAATGATACTTCTTTCTAAGTTCTCTCGTTACCGTCAGCACGTGACGGGGTTGGAAGCTGAGCAGTAATGGGATATTAGCCTAGCAAAAATACCCAGAGCTTACTGTTCTTGGCTTCGGCGCTGTGCCAAAACCCCTTGTCCAGCTGCAATTTGTTCTTGGAGATGCATCAGTTGGGTAGCTAGCTCAGCTAAGGTCTGCTCAGAGTATTGATTCGCGCCGTTGATCAGTTGGCTGGCCTTTTGGTGCGCTTCATCTACGATACGGGTAGCTTGGGACTTTGCCGCTACAGTTATCTGATCTTGAGCCACGAGCCGCGAGGCTTGTTCTCGCGCTTCGGCAAGAATCGAGTCTGCTTCTTCATGGGCTTGACGCAACACAACTTCGGCGTCGTCTCGAGCCTGATCGGATACGCGACCGGCCTGGGAAAGTACTGCATCGGCTTGCTTGATCTGATCGGGAACAATATCGCGCGCGGTATCGAGTAGATCAATAATTTCTGACCGATTGACTAAAACTGATGCGGACAACGGCATATTTTTTGCGTTGACAACAATATCGTATAGTTCATCTAAAATTTCGAGTAAGGACTCGCCTTGGTCGCTCATGCTTCCACCTTTTCTTGTAATGCTTGGGCTACGTGCGGGGCAACCATATCTTGATATGGTCCACCATAGTGAGCTAATTCTTTCACGAATGAGGACGCAATATGTGCAAGACTCGGTTCACCAACAATAAATACTGTTTCTACGCCCGATAAATGTCGATTAAGCAAGGACATAGGCAGTTCGGAATCGTAATCTGCCGAACCTCGTACACCTTTGACGATGGCTCGAGCACCAATTGAACGAGCAAAGTCAGCAATCAGCCCGTCAACAAGTTCGACTCGTGCCCCTGGTAGATGTGCAACGGCTTGGCGTGCAAGTTCTAAGCGCTCTTCGTCGGTAAATAAGTAGTTCTTTGCTCCGTTGTGTGCAATCGCCACAACAACTTCATCGAAGATACGTAAGGCACGTTCAATAACATCGACATGGCCAAGGGTAATGGGATCAAAAGATCCTGGACACACTGCACAACTCATACGTTTATTTTACGCCTCTTGTCGCATATGGGCACTCCATAACCGCGTATCTCCCCAGCGGCGTTCCCGTTCAGCTTGTAATTGTGGTGGCCATACCGGTTGCGAACTGCGTTTTGCTCGTTCAACTAAGACCAATCCATCAGATGTCAAATGCCGTGGGAGTTGAGCCAGAATGTTGGTGAGGTGCTCATCTGGGAAATCGTAGGGCGGATCAAGGAATATGACATCAAATGGCCCATCGCTTCCTGGCTGGCTGACGTAGGTGTACACATTGGCTTTTATACACTGCAACGGTAAGCCAGTTTCTCGAGCATTAACTGCCATGACTCGCTGGGCATCTGGCGCATTATCCACTCCGATAGCGCGACTAGCCCCGCGAGAAAGAGCCTCTAAACCAAATGCTCCAGAACCAGCAAACAGATCGAGAATTGCGCAGCCTGCGATGAAGTCGCGATGCTCTAAATGGGAAAAGAGAGCTTCGCGAACCCGCGAGGATGTAGGGCGGGTTCCTGAGGTGGGAACTTTGAGCTGGCGTCCGCGAGCGCTTCCCGCAATAATTCGACTCATGTGTGTTCCTAGTTCTTTTCTAAGTATTGTCGGTTGGAGACATTTATATCAGAAATTGCGATTGCTAATGGGCGATGGTGGACTAAATCTGGGTCAGTTTTGACAAGATCGCGGGCGCTACTTCGAGCTTGTTCGATGATCGTTTTATCGTTAACGACTGAGATGAAACGTAGTGAGCTTTGGGCTCCGGATTGGCGCGTTCCCATCACATCGCCGACAGAGCGTAGTGCAATATCGGCTTCGGCGAGTTCAAATCCGTCGTTTGTTGCGGCAAATGCCTGAACTCGCTGGGCGGCTAAACTACCCTGTATAGCTGACGTGATGGCTAAGCACAGCCCTGGTTTCGTTCCGCGTCCAACTCGTCCGCGTAGCTGGTGGAGTTGGGATAAGCCAAAACGTTGCGCATCCATAATGATCATGAGAGTTGCTTGGGGTATATCAACTCCTACTTCAATGACGGTTGTTGAAACAAGGATCTGGGTTGTGCCGGCAATAAAATCCGTCATTGCTTGGGTTTTGTCAGAGCTTGGCATTTGGCCGTGTAAGATTCCGATACCGATTCCTGCCAGGAAGGGCAAGGATCGTAGGCGCTGACTTAATGTGAGTACATCGGCGTTGTCTGGGATATCAGTAGGCGTGAGGTGTTGGTCGACTAGGTCTGCTTCAGCATCGTTCTCGGTTGGGGATATTTGCGGGCATACAACAAATACGCGGCCACCTGATTCTACTTCTTCTCTGGCGCGTTGCCACACGCGCGCCATCCAGCGCTCGTTGTCGGCGGGGACTACTGTTGTGGAAATATTCGCGTGCTTGCGAGCTTGAAGGATTTCGACGTCGAGATCACCGAATACAGTCATGGCCAGAGTGCGAGGGATCGGGGTAGCAGTCATAACAAGAAGATGGGCGTGGTGAGCTAGCCGGTCTCGTTGGTCAACCCCGAAGCGGTGCTGTTCATCGATAACGACAAAGCCTAGGGCGCCAAGCTGGACGTTGTCGGAAAATAGTGCATGGGTGCCCACAACGATACCAGGCTGCCCAGAGGCAAGGTTTGCTAAAGTCTGGCGTCGTTGGCTGGCAGTTAGCGAACCTGTCAGGAGATGGACTGGTATTGAACTTGGTGTACCTTCTAGTTCCCCGCTTTGGCCTATATTCTCAAGCATTTGGGTAAACGTCGCATAGTGTTGGTGGGCTAAAACTTCTGTAGGTGCAACGAATACTGCCTGGTATCCGGCATCTACAACTTGGAGCATTGCGCGCAAGGCAACAATCGTCTTACCGGCACCGACATCGCCTTGTAAGAGGCAGCGCATCGGCGTCGTTGTGCTCAGTGTCTCGCTTAGTTTTCGGCCGACGCTACGTTGTGAAGAGGTGAGTCTAAAGGGTAATCGACGGTCAAACTCGTGGGCTATTCCATCTGGTTGTGGTGTACATCGTGGGGCTGAGAGTTTACTAGCTTGGTTAGCTTGTTGGGCAAGCGCTACCTGGAGAACAAAGGCTTCTTCATGGGCGAAACGATGACGTGCGCGATGCCATTGCGCTGAATCTTGGGGTTGATGAATGGCGAGGATGGCATCATAGCGCGATAAAAGCTGGTGAGTTTCACGATACTGTGCAGGTAACGGGTCAGGGATCTGTGAAGCTGAAAGAGTAGGCAGAACGGTTGCTATTGCACGTTGAATATGCCACGAAGGCACTTTCGCCGTCGAATGATATATCGGAACCGGTTTAATAATCTGGGCGTTGTCGAGATCAGCTAAGTCTTCCATGATCTCGTATTGGGGATGGGCAAGTTGCAACCGCCCACGGTAGGCAGAGACGGTGCCGGAAAATGTTGCCATAGTTCCCGGTGTTAATTGCGTTTCATGGAATGATAGCGGGCGCTTGTGTTTAGCGAAAAACGCCAAGTCTAGATCGTGTTGTCCATCTGAAATAGTGACGTTGAGAATGAAACCGGTGCGATTGTTCATCGGACGTAGATGTGTGGCAACTACGTTGGCCACCACCGTTACTGATTCGCCTTCACTGGCATGCTCAATGGGGAGTAATTGGCCGCGTTGCGCGATACGAAAAGGGGCATAGTTGATGAGGTCTTCTACAGTTTCGAGGCCGATTTTTGCCAGCGCATTGGCGCTTCGCTTGCCTATGATACGTTCAAGAGGTCGAGAAAGTGCAGTCCACGCATCTGCAGCGATAGCTGACTGTGGAGATGGATCGACTTGTGGCTTGAGGTCGTCATTGAGCGTTGTATCTAAGCGGGGTTCTTCGGTCATCACCTCTCCTTCTCTCTCCATGTAACTATGCCAGAAAAACAAGGTAGACTGGCACGAGATGGTTGCCTAAGACTATTTTCTAACGTGGCGTTAGTAATAGCGTGGCGAACAGCACGCTTTAGTATGGCTTTTAGGCTTGGATTTTGAGCCAAATTTTAGATACACTTTTGAAGTTGCCAATTTTGGTAGAAACGTGAAAACGTTTGTTCGTCTGTATGAAGGAGAGAACCGTGGCGTCTGTATGTGAAGTCTGCGGCAAAGGTCCGAGCTTCGGTAAGAGCGTCTCGCACTCCCATGTGCGTACTTCGCGCCGTTGGAACCCGAACATTCAGCGTGTTCGTGCTCTCGTTAAGGGTGCGCCTAAGCGTCTGAACGTGTGCACCTCATGCCTGAAGGCCGGCAAGGTTACTCGTAACGTGTGATCGAACCAAGCTTAAATATCCCCCGATGTTATCGGGGGATATTTGTTTATCTGCTTCTCAGCGCGTCCGCCGTCTTTGAGCTATGTACTGCGGTTACGGCAAACGAAAATGATCCCAACCAAAACCATTTATATCAAGGCTGCGATCTGCTAACGAAATCCGGCCGTGCTGATCTGGGCCACGAACCGTGCCAATCTGGGTAAAACCAGCAGGTAGCGGTGTATCAGCATCCATCGTGCCAATAAAGCCATGATCTTCACCGCCAGATAACGCCCACTGGCGACGGTCCGCACTTAATCGTCCAGCAGCTAGCGCAATCGGACCTAATAACGAATTCAATACCAAAGGATCGAGATCGATCCATACCCGGCTAGCCTGAGCAATCCGACCCAGATCACGAATCAGCCCATCTGAGACGTCCATCAGCGAAGCAAGAACCCCCGAACGGGCCGCCTCAAGAACGATACCCACCGGTGGTTTGGGACGTAGAAAGTCATCAATTAAACCCGCAATTCCTGGGTGAGAATCGCTGCGATCATAGCCTGCTTGCAAAAGCTCATAACCAGCAATGCCATGCCCTAGATTGCCTGCGAAGACGACTTTGTGCCCCGGTAACGCACCGCTACGCAACAGTGGTGGGCGTCCTTCAAGATCTCCCATAACCGTGATACTGACACAGATTTCTTGCGCTGAAACAAGATCACCGCCGTCGACGCCTATCCCCCACGGTTCACAGGCATCAGCTAAGCCTCGTGCGAAATCTTCTACCCAGTCAACGCTCGTCTCACCTGGCATTCCCAGGCCAACCACAAGCGAAACTGGGCGAGCACCCATTGCCACCGCATCGGCGATATTTTGCTGTGCTGCACGAAATCCTACGTCGAAACCCGTAGACCATTCGGTACGGAAATGGCGATCTTGAATCAACATGTCGGTTGAGATGGTTGTATCGCCTACAACGTCGAACACTGCAGAATCATCCCCGGTTGGTACCACGGCGCTAGAGGCCACCGGCAAAATCGGAAAAATCCGGGCAAGTATCTCAGCTTCGCTGAGGTCACGCACGCGCACCGCAGAACTCATCTCAACCCAGTGGGACGTTCCCGTGCTAACTCAATAAGCTCGTCGAGTAACTCCGAGTAGCTCAACCCGGTGTTTTCCCACAAAACAGGATACATCGAGAAGGGCGTGAAGCCTGGAATAGTGTTGAGTTCGATAACAAATGTTTGGCCTTCTGGAGTGAGGAAGAAATCAACTCGAGCCATGCCTTCACAGCCAAAGGCATCGAAGGTTTGCACCGCCTGCGCGCGAATTTTCTCCGAAATTTCTTCCGGCACACGCGCTGGAATCGACATCTGCAACCCTTCAGTATCCAGATACTTGTGTTCAAAATCGTAGAAACCATCATCTGGAAGATCAACTAAGACTTCGCCAACAACCGATGCGCGTGGCGCAGAGTCGTTGTGCCCGCCAAGAACTGCGCATTCGATTTCGCGGCCATTGACGCCTTGCTCAATAATAACTTTCGGATCATGAACCTGTGCCTGAGCCACTGCTCGTGGCACATCTTCAAGCTTCGTCACCCGCGAAATACCAAGTGAGGAACCTGCGCGTGCTGGCTTAACGTAAACCGGGAATTGCAACTGAGCAACCTCAGCTAACACACTCTCACGTTCATCACGCCACCTGCGGGCAGTCGCAACAACATAGGGTGCTACCGGCAAACCAGCAGATTGGAGAACAACTTTCATGTAGTGCTTATCCATACCTGCCGCGGAGGCAAACACGCCACACCCTACATATGGCACGCCGGCCATTTCCAGCAGACCCTGAATAGTTCCATCCTCACCGAACGGCCCGTGCAACAGTGGGAAAACGACGTCGACCTTGCCCAACAAAGACAATGAATCTGCCGATTGACGATCGTATGAAACAAGAGCTTGGGAGCCATCTCCTGCAGGAATTGTGATAGTTTGCGATGACGTTTCAACTTCCAACAAGCCCTGATCAAAGGATAACTCGCTCGGATCGCTAGCCCCTGGAACCCAGGTGCCCTCTTTCGTAATTGCGATCGGGACAGCCTCATAACGTTGCGGATCTAGGGCACGCATAACTGCACCAGCAGTCGCGATGGAAATAGAATGTTCACCGGATGCGCCACCATAGATAACTGCGACGCGGATCTTTGAGTTTGCCATAGCCTCTAGTTTAGCGTAGGCGTGCCCAGCGCCAAAGACCGAACTCACGAAGTATTACACGTTATGAGACGCGTTCAACGTCCGCATGCAATGCACGTAGTTTCGTCATGAAATGTTCATATCCACGGTTAATCAGGTCAATACCTTGGACTTGAGAGGTACCTTGGGCTGCTAAAGCTGCGATCAGATGGGAGAATCCACCACGCAAATCCGGAACGGTGATGTCAGCAGCCTGCAACGGAGTTGGGCCCATAATCACTGCAGAATGATAGTAATTTTCGGTACCAAATCGGCATCCCTTACCACCTAAGCATTCGCGATAGACCTGGATATGGGCTCCCATTTTGTTCAATGCTTTGACAAAACCGAAGCGATTTTCATACACGGTTTCGTGAACAATTGATATTCCATTGGCTTGTGTGAGAGCTACGACGAGGGGTTGTTGCCAATCGGTCATAAAACCTGGATGGACGTCAGTTTCGAGCGGAATTGAATTCAGTTCCCCTCCGGGATGCCAGAATCGAATACCGTCATCAGTTACATCGAATTGTCCGCCAACTTTACGGTAGACGTTCAAAAAACTCATCATCGGTTCTTGTTGGGCACCCGTAATCATAATATCGCCGCCAGTGGCAAGTGCAGCACACGCCCACGAACCAGCCTCGATACGATCTGCGATAGCGAAATGGTTATATCCGTGGAGCTCACTTACCCCTTCAATAACGATTGTGCGATCAGTAGAAACCGTGATCAGTGCGCCCATCTTTTGCAAGACAGAAATTAGATCCATGATCTCTGGTTCAACCGCAGCTCCACGAAGCTCAGTGATACCATCGGCGCGCACGGCAGCAAGTAAGGTTTGTTCCGTTGCACCAACAGATGGATAAGGCAACGTCACCTTGCGGGCTTTTAGGCCGCGCGGAGCCGTTAAATGCAAACCGAATTCTTGTTCGTCTCGAATCGCGCCAAAATCTTCTAATACTTGTAAATGGAAATCAACTGGCCGATCCCCGATATGGCAGCCACCCAAATCAGGTATGAAAGCTTCGCCGAGCGAATGCAACAACGGACCACAAAACAAAATAGGAATACGCGACGAACCGGCCAACAAATCCATTTCTGCCGGATCGTGCGGCAAATGAATTTTGCCGGGAGTGATCGTCACGACGCCGGCATCTTGATCGTAGTCAACATCAGCGCCGTGGAGGCGAAGCAGATCAGAAACCACATCGACGTCGCGAATAAGTGGTACGTTACGTAGCACGGACGTCTCTTCAGTAAGCAGAGCGGCAACCATCGCTTTAGATACAAAGTTTTTTGCACCTCGCACCGCAATTGTTCCATGCAGTGGCCGACCGCCGGTTACTTTCAAAACACCTGACATACGAACTCATTTCTAGACTTTCATCAACCATAGGTATTTCGCACCCGGCTATGGCCGGTATCGAAATCCGATGACATTAAGAATACCGCGAATTCATTTTAGGTTCGACTGGTCCGGTTTCAGCTCACCGTTCGCCCAATTTTCTTAACCCCATAACCACACAACAACTTGCGTCTCATATTGTGGAATGGCACTATTAGTACATGGACGAATCTCAAGGAAGTGGCGTCGGCGTTCTCGACAAAGCCGCATCAGTATTACAAGCACTCGAGCAAGGACCGCTGACGCTGGCCCAACTAGTCGGTGCCACACACTTGGCACGCCCTACCGCGCACCGCTTAGCAGTAGCACTCGAATTCCATCGCTTTGTTGGCAGAGATTCAAACGGGCGATTCATTCTTGGCCCACGCCTAAGTGAACTATCCTCGCGCGCCGGCGATGATCGTCTTCTTTCTGCAGCCAATCCAATCTTGATTGCCCTACGCGATCACACCGGCGAATCTGCCCAACTTTATCGACGCCAAGGCGATCAACATATATGCGTTGCCTCTGCCGAACGCACAACCGGTTTACGTGACTCCATCCCGGTAGGTGCCGCATTTTCGATGCAGGCTGGTTCTGTGGCCCAAGTTCTTTTAGCATGGGATGAACCTGATAGACTCCATCGAGGCTTATATGGAGCACAATTTACTGCAACAGTCTTATCTGCGGTACGTCGTCGTGGCTGGGCACAGTCATTAGGCGAACACGAAGCAGGAGTTGCATCGATCTCAGCACCAGTGCGCGGCCCCGACGGGCACGTCATCGCTGCAATCTCGATATCTGGACCCGTTGAACGTATGGGCCGTCAGCCCGGACGCCACTACGCCATGGCTGCCGTAGCAGCAGCAAACCGGCTCACCGACCTTCTCAAACGCAGCGAATAGCTAGGGCAAGGGTAGGAACAATGCGAAAAACTCTGCTCGTGACAAATGATTTTCCGCCACGAACTGGCGGAATCCAAACATTCCTTGAAGGATTTGTCAACCAACTCGATCCGAGCCAGCTAATTGTCTATGCTTCAACGCCACCGCAAGGTCCACAAATAGCTGGAGAGTATGATTCACGCCAACCCTACACCGTCGTACGCTATCCAGGTACGACGATGCTCCCCACTCCTCACGTTTCTCAAACCATGAGTGAGCTCATTGCCCGCTATGAAATCAAAAATGTGTGGTTCGGTGCTGCTGCGCCACTAGGCTTACTTGCCAATGCAGCACACCAGGCCGGAGCTGACCGAGTCATAGCCACCACCCACGGGCACGAAATTGGGTGGTCGATGCTCCCCGGATCGCGCCAAATGCTTCGCAAAGTCTTTGCCGACGCCGATGTGGTCACCTATCTAACAAAAGCCACCCTACATCGTCTACAACCTTTTATCGGCGATACTGCCATTATGCAGCTGCACGGGGCCATCGATCCAGAAACCTTTGCCTTTGATCGCAAAGCTCGCACCGAACTACGCCGACGCTACGGGATTGGCCAACACGCCCCCGTCGTAGTATGCATTTCGCGCCTAGTTCCCCGAAAAGGACAAGATATCCTTATCAAAGGCTGGCATGAGGTCGTGCGTTCTTTTCCTGGAACCAAGCTCGTTATCGTTGGAAGTGGCCCTTATGAAGATACGTTGCGCGCACTTGCCCTAGCCTCTCCGGCTCACTCCGATATTATTTTTACTGGCGAAGTTCCTTATGCTGAGCTTCCCGGGCATTATTCACTGGGAGATATTTTTGCGATGCCGTGCCGTACCCGCGGTGGTGGCCTAGATATCGAGGGACTTGGGATTGTGTACTTAGAAGCCTACGCGGCTGGACTTCCGGTGGTTGCCGGTGACTCTGGTGGCGCGCCTGAAGCAGTTATTGACAAAGAAACTGGTCTGGTAGTTAATGGACGATCCGTCCCTGCAGTTGTCTCAGCAGTGAAGTACTTCCTGGATAATCCTGCGAACGCTAGAGCAATGGGAGATGCTGGCCGTGCCTGGGTAGATCAGCAGTGGCGTTGGTCGGATGTGGCACAGCCACTGATTGAATTACTGAGCTAAGGTGCAAGCCGGTGCGCTGGGCGTAAACCGGTGCGCTGGGCGTAAACCGTTCAACTAAACGCACGTCGTTGCGCTTGCGGCTAGATTTGGCGTATCTCGTGCGCCCAACCACAAGTCTTCGCTCATCTCGCGGTAAACTCATACTATGAGTGAAAATCCGTTACTGAAAAAATCATCCCTACCCTTCCAACTTCCCAACTGGCAGGCAATAAAACCAGAACATATTATCCCGGCAGTTGACCAAGTCCTTGCACATCAGCGTCAAGCCTGGGAAAAGATCGCCACCGATACAGCGGCACCGACCGTAGCCAACACTATCGAAGCTATCGAGCATGCCGGCGAAGAATTCGATCGCGTACTATCTATCGCGTTCACACTCTTCTCCTCTATCGGAACCGAAGAACTCGACGAGATCGAAGCCGCTATCGGGCCAAAACTCGCCGAACACGAAAGCTCCTATTTGCTCGATAAGCGCATCTATGAGCGCCTGCTGGCACTCGACGTCGCCAACGAAGATGCCGAAACCCAGTACTGGCTGGAAAAGGAACTCAAAGCATTCCGTTCCGGCGGTATCGAACTCGACGGCCCAGCAGCTGATCGGCTCCGTAAGATCGATACGAAACTCTCTAGCCTACAGATCGAATACACCAAGCGCGCTACTCGCGCAATGGCTGATGCCGCCTACGTCGTCAACGATCCAGCTCAACTTGCTGGCCTTGACGAAGAAAAACTCGAAAGCCTGCGCACCGAAGATGGTAGCTACCGTATCGAACTAGCTAACTTCTCCAACCAGCCTATCCAAGCCGAAATCACCGATCCGCACACGCGCCGCACCCTTCTTAACGCCTCCCTCGAACGAGGATCAGGTAAATATCCCGAAGCCGATACCCGAGAACTTGTACGTGAAATTGCTGCCCTGCGGGCAGAGCGAGCACGTTTGCTTGGCTACCAGAACCATTCACAGGTTGTGGCTGCCCGGGAGATGGCCGGAGATTCGGCCGCTATTGGTGAACTGCTCACCTCGGTGGCGCACAAGGCGGTTGCTGCTGTTGAGCGTGACGCACAGCGCTTGGCCGAACTAGCTGAGGCTGATCCGTCTGGTGATGGACTCCAAGCTGGCGATTGGTCATTCTACGAAGAACAGCTACGCGCACAGCAAGGTGTTGAAGAAGCAAAAATCATGCCATACCTTGAGCTGAACAACGTCGTCGAAAAGGGTATTTTCTTTGCTGCCGAACGTCTCTTTGGGATAACCTTCGAGCCACGCAATGATCTGGCTGGATATGTGCCAACCATGCAGACTTGGGAAGTCAAGGATGCCGACGGTTCCTCCTTGGGCTTGTTCCAGGCAGACTTCTTCCGTCGCCCTGGCAAGAAGGGCGGGGCATGGATGCATTCGGTGATCACCGGATGCGAACTGGACGGCACCAAGCCAGTTATCCTCAATAACTGCAACTTCACTGAGCCTGGCGAAGGTGAACCATGTTTGCTCACCTGGGACAACGTTGAAACTGTTTTCCACGAGTTCGGTCACGCATTGCACGGACTACTTACCAAGACCCACTATCGGGCTTCTGCTGGAACCAATGTTCCGCGCGACTTTGTTGAGCTACCATCTCAGCTGAACGAAATGTGGGCATACCATCCAGAGGTTTTGGCTTCCTATGCACGTCACCATGAAACCGGTGAGGTCATGCCTGAAGAGCTCGTGAGTGCCTTAGCTTCCTCAAAAACTTTTGGACAAGCATTTGCAACCACTGAATTCACTAAGGCTGCTCTTCTTGATCAAGCGTGGCATTTGCTCAGTGAAGACCAAATCCCGGACGATGTTGAAGCCTTCGAAGCCCAAGCATTAGAAGATTTCGGAGTGAGCTGCCCACTGGTTCCACCGCGATACCGCTCAACATACTTCCCGCATACTTTTGGAGGCGGCTACGATGCCGGTTATTACTCCTACATGTGGGCTGAAGTACTCGTTGCCGATATTGAGCAGTGGTTCCGCGAAGGAAGCAATGGTGGTTTCACCCGCGAAGCCGGTATGGAATTACGCGAGAAACTGCTTTCGCGTGGCTCGTCACGTCCGCCAATGGAATCATTTGTTGCGGTGCGCGGCCGAGAGCCTCGCGCTGGTGCGCTTTTGGAGCGACGCGGCTTGTAACTTTTATCTGTGCAGATAATGGCGACAAGCATAAGTTAAAACCATAACCTGTTTCAAAACCGGGGTATACGGGGCGATAGGCCCATATATGAGGACATCGCCTCGTATACCCCGGTTTTGCGACACGGCACCCCTATTTGAGGACGTGACACAGCGGTTTTAAGGCTGCTAAACCGGTCTTTTTAACCTCAGCTGTTGTTTCAGGCTCTATCTCAGACAGATACCACGCTAACAATACGATCGGGCTTATAAGGTCCACTAAGCACCGATACCGTTTTCCCGATGTACCCTGCTAGGAGCAACCTACTTCGGGACTGAGCCCCACAACCTTTCAAGGCATACAAAAAGTCCGAGTATTTCTACTCGGACTTACCTGTACCCCGTACCGGATTTGAACCGGTGTTACCGCCGTGAGAGGGCGACGTCCTAGGCCGCTAGACGAACGGGGCCTACCTGATATTTTATATCAGACGCTGCTAACCCACAGCACTACTATAATTAAACAGATGCTTGTAAGTTATGGTACCCCGTACCGGATTTGAACCGGTGTTACCGCCGTGAGAGGGCGACGTCCTAGGCCGCTAGACGAACGGGGCAAGGACGCATCGTTACCGATGCTTCGCTGGGGTACCAGGACTCGAACCTAGACTAAATGAACCAGAATCACTCGTGCTGCCAATTACACCATACCCCAAAGTTTGGTGTGCAACCTTACGGTCTGCAACGAATATTCAGTTTACTAACCAGCTTGGCATTGCGCAAATCCCCGGCTCGTGACCGTAATCACGTCATTTTCTGATATCTATTTCACGTGTAGATATTCTTCCGAAGCATATTATTTCGCAACACCGTTACCGCCGAATTATTTCGCAACACCGTTACCGCCGAATTATTTCGCAACACCGTTACCGCCGATAGCAACAGGTGGGATACCGAATTCTTCGGTATCCCACCTGCCCATAAACACTCATCTAAACTGAGTTAGCGTACCTTGTTCTAGAATGTTTCCCGGAATCGGCGCAGACGCTTGATCGTCTCATCTTTACCCAACAACACCATCGAATCAACAACTGGCAAGGAAACATTCGTGCCCGTCACGGCTACAAACAACGGCGCAAAAGCGAAACGTGGCTTGATTTCCATACCTGCCACAATCTTCTCATCTACCGCTGCCTTAACACTCTCGACGCTAAAATCTGCGTCATCGAGCTCATCGAATGCTGCAATAGCAGCGTCAAGCACGGCTGGGGCTGATTCACGTAACTTCCTCACTGCCTTTTCGTCATAGTTGAGCTCATCAGCAGTCCGGAACAAGAATCCCATCAGCGCCGCAGCTTCCCCAAGAAGCTGGATGCGTGTTTGAACAAGTGGAGCAGCACCATCAAGTAACCGTTGCGTCTCAGGATCGGCTTCATCAAATGTATCAACACTCAGCGCCCCGGCTTGATGTAAGTATGGAACCAACCGGTTACGCAAATCGGCTGGATCTAGGCGACGAATATGTTCAGCATTAATCGCCACACACTTCTTATCATCAAATCGTGCTGGGTTTGGATTAACGTCTGTAATATCGAAAGCCGCAACAAGCTCATCTTTAGTGAACAAGTCATTGTCTGGCGCAATTGACCAGCCCAGCAACCCAAGATAATTCAACAAACCCTCTGGAATCATGCCACGTTCTCGATGGAGTAACAGATTTGATTCTGGATCACGCTTAGAGAGTTTCTTATTCCCCTCCCCCATCACATATGGTAGATGCCCGAAGTACGGCGTGTACTTAGCAATGCCAAGCTCAACAAGAGCACGGTATAAAACGATCTGGCGTGGCGTTGAAGACAACAAATCCTCACCGCGTAGCACGTGGGTAATCTCCATCAACGCATCATCAACCGGGTTGGTCAATGTGTACAACGGCTGACCGTTACCACGCATAATTACATAATCGGGCACTGAACCAGATTTGAACGTGATCTCGCCACGAACAAGATCCGTAAACGTAATATCTTCGTCAGGCATACGCATACGCAAAACTGGCTGGCGCCCTTGGGCTCGATATGCAGCCTTTTGCTCTTCGCTCAGATCACGATCGAAACCGTCATAGCCGAGTTTAGGATCTTCACCCTTAGCCTTATGGCGCGCCTCTACCTCTTCGGGTGTGGAGAACGACTCGTAGGCATAGCCAGCCTCAAGCAGCTTGCGAGCAACATCAGCATAAATATCCATGCGTTGAGATTGACGATATGGCTCATGCGGGCCACCAACTTCGATTCCTTCATCCCAGTCCAGGCCAAGCCAGTTCAAGGAATCGATGATTTGCTGGTAGGATTCTTCGGAATCTCGAGCCGCATCAGTATCTTCGATACGGAAAACGAAAGTGCCACCAACATGGCGTGCATATGCCCAGTTAAATAGGCAGGTACGCACCATTCCAACGTGTGGGGTGCCGGTGGGTGAAGGACAAAAACGTACGCGGATCTTTTCCGCTGGAATTGAAGTAGTCATGATAAGTAAAGTTTACCGCCGTTTCGCGTTAGTCTGCCACAACCGGGTTGCGTAGTGTGCCAATACCCTCAACATACGCCTCGACCTCGGATCCTGGTCCGCCTGGAATTCCGGGGGCTACTGCGCCAGTGAGGATGATGTCGCCTGGTAGCAACGTAAAGCAAGATGAGACGTAAGAAACGATTTGTGGAATCGTGTAGGCCATCGCCGACGTCGATCCTTCTTGGACAACCTCACCGTCAATCGTCAGGCGAATAGTCAAATCGGATGTGTCTAAATCGGTGACGATTACTGGACCAAGTGGGCATGATGTATCAAAACCTTTGGCGCGCGCCCACTGCGGATCTGTTTTCGCAGTCGAAACATCGGTAACGTCGTTAGCTACGGTGTATCCGAAAATAACATCGCCGACGCGTTCTTCTGGAACGTCTTTGCACAGCCGAGAAATAATGATAGCTAGTTCGGCTTCGTGGTGGAGGTCGGTGGCAAAACTCGGCTCGGCGATAGGAACATTCGGGCCAACCACTGCCGTATTGGGTTTGAGGAACGTGATTGGGGCTTTCGTTAAGTCTGGTTTGGGCTGGCCGTCTTGATAATAGGTTCCGCCCAAACCAACAACTTTCGATCGTGGAATGATTGGCGAGACGAGGTTCGCTTCTGCTGCAGCAACGATTTCACCTGTTGGTTCGATTCCGGAATACATCGGATCACCAGCGATAATATGGTAGTTTCCAGTTTCTTCGTCGACGACGGCGAAACGTGGTCCTTGTGACATTGATAAACGTGCAATTTTCATATCTTAAGACTATGCCAAAATAGTCTTATGTATGTTCTTTCTCCAGAAATTTGGTGGCCGCGTGCTCAGCGTCACTTTGATGCAGCTCAGCTGCGTTCGCGCGGGCGGGTTGAACGCCGCCAACGCGGGGAGAAAAATGCACTAGAAGATTTCTTGTGGGAATATTATCCGATGCGTCCGGGACGATTGGCAGTCTGGCATCCCGGTTTTGCCGACGACGGCGAACCATACGCATTACTCAAACCGCCAGTTTCACCAGGAAACACCGAACCGAAACCGTGGAACCCAACTAGCAGCACTCTTGAAGACCCGCTGGCATGGTGGCTCCACCACGCGTCTTTGCCCTGGCACGAGGTACACCACACCGATGAGGGCGAAATCGTCGTCGTTAAAAATGAGTTCGTGGAGCATCGTTCCCACGGAATTGAGCATCTGAGCCGACTCAACGAGATTTTGTTACATCGTGAGGCTACGTTTGGGTGTCTTGGATGGCATGAATGGGCAATGGTGTATCGGGCTGACGAGACCCGACACGCCCTC
Organism: Arcanobacterium pinnipediorum; assembly: GCF_023973165.1. Classification (NCBI taxonomy): domain Bacteria; kingdom Bacillati; phylum Actinomycetota; class Actinomycetes; order Actinomycetales; family Actinomycetaceae; genus Arcanobacterium; species Arcanobacterium pinnipediorum. Next base: position 1,247,432 of record NZ_CP099547.1, read on the forward strand.
CCCTTGCGACTCGGCGCAGAAGAGACCAACCGACTCGTCGAACACGCACACATTCGCTGTACCCATTTCGACGCGTTCCGATTCTTCATGCCTGATGCTGTTGCGCTGAATAGGGTTCAGCCTACGTACGAAACCGTGTTCGAGAACGAACAACCAGGCTGCATTCACGTCTCGATGGATCTGTTGCGTGCCTGCATCCAGCTCGGCCCGATCGTGCCCGGCGAACTGTTAATTGATGCTTTCGATCTGGCAATGCGTGCCCGCACAATTGACATGGCTGCCTCACCGTATGACTGCTCGAAGCTCGGACTTGAGCCAATCTGCATCGAAACCGCGGCCGGCAAGGGCGAATATATCGAACGCCAGCGCGAATTGACACGCTTAGCTCGCCCACTGCGCGAACAGCTACTTGCCATTCTCCGGCCGCTCGGCGATAAAATCGAACTATCTCGTCTCTAGCCACTAACCTCGAACAAAGGATGGATCATGATTGTCGCTTTTTCAGTTGCTCCAGAAGGAACCGGACGCACAGACGGCTCGGTACACGATGCTGTTGCTGCGGCAGTGAAAGTCGTTCGTGACTCTGGGCTACCTAATCACACCTCGAGCATGTTCACTGAAATCGAAGGCGAATGGGACGAAGTCTTCGATGTCATTAAACGAGCAACCCAAGCAGTAGAACCCTACGGATCACGAGTCTCCCTCGTCATCAAAGCCGACATCCGCCCCGGTTACACTGGTGAGATGACTGGCAAGCTTGAGCGACTCGAAGCAGCTATGGAAGAGCTGTAACGACGCTGATTACTGGACCGCGCGGTAGATTTCGATCGCGCCGGTTCCAGCCTTCCCTTCAATCCGCACCTTGTGTACGTCTGCTCTGGGCACGTCCGTTTGCGCAAGTTCGCTCGAGACTTTGCCTAACCCAGACTTGAGATCCAGGTAGGTAGCTGTGCCCTGCGCGATACCAGCACGAATACTGCCGACACCAGTTTTTAGGCTCACGTTATGTGCCGTCTGGCCACCAACAATCGTTGCTACAACGACGTCGCCCGCACCTGACTTCAGTGACGAGTCACCTTCGGTAGTTAGCCGCTCGACGTCGATGGCCCCAGCCCCATTTTTCACTTCCGAACTGTCTAACTGACCGATCTTGATGGTTCCTGCTCCGGATTTAATAGAAGAAGCTGTCACCTTTCCGGCGAAGATGTCACCGGCGCCGACCTTAATTTTGAGATGTGAAACTGCAACATCTGTGGTGATTGAACCTGCACTGCAGGTGATCTCCCCGCCCATGATGTCACTCGGGAGAGTAAGGATGATTGGTTCATCGTGGTGTTCAGCAGAGTTTCGGTTCAGCCATCCGGAGTGTCCGCCTGATTTCGGTTCGTCGATGCGCACGCTGGATGCGGCGATATCGACATAGATGCTTTGCGCATCAGCTGGAAGTTCAACATGCGGCTCGGTTAGCGATTCGTCTCGTCGAATTTTGAGATCAAAGCTACGTAATGAAATAAAAGTTTGCATGAGATTCTCCTTTTAATCTGAGGTTTGGACGATAGAGAGACCGATACTGTTGTAGCGCAGAGTGTTACATGGACCAACCGGTTAACCGACGAGATGTCTGGGTACTGACATGACGTCGAGCGAGTTTTTCACGGGCTGCAGTGACGATCCAGGAATTCATTGATACCGCTGAGTCAGCAATCTCTGCGGTGATGGCATCCCGGATAGTTTCCGGGATGCGTAGTGTGATCCGCACGAGATCTTCGTCGGAATCTGGTACGGCTGTTGGTTCTTCAAAGGCTAACTCTAAGCCGTCGGTAAAGGTTTTCACATATAACCCGTGTGCTATGCCCACATCTTGTAACTCTTCGATGAGATTGAGCAGGATCTGCGATTGCATATGGTTGATCGCAGGACGTAGTGCACGTACCAGCGCAGGTACCGCGGCTTGGATATCCGGCGAAGCGAGTGCGGTTGCTGCTTCGAGTTCTTGAACAAGATACTCGGAGCTTTCTTCGGGAAACGAAATTGTGCGGTTTGGTGACTCGGTGTATTTCATAGTGTCATTATGACACCATCTATGACACTACGCAAGCGTAATCTGTAAATTCGATGCACCCCAGGCTACCTGCCCGGATCAGATCGGCGATAGACGGCATACGGAGCGCTACATAACGCTCCCGTGCCGCCTACCGCCATTTTGGAACACGGGCCAGCCAGATCTAGCCTGAATTGTCTGAACTGTGAACGTGAAACGCCATCACAACAGCAACCTCGGCTTACAGGACTTATTTGGGTTATAGGACAAAAGTTATTGATTTTGGGTTAGTAGTCGTTGCGGTAGGGTGTGTGGGTGTGGAGTTCGTTCCAGTCAAGGCCGTTGCCCCAGCGATGGTTGTTGTGGTCGGCTCGGTGTCGGGCTGCGGCTTGCTGGTAAGCGCGCGTGATGTCCGTGTTGGTGGGCATGATACGCAGGATTTCGGCTGGGTTGGCAGGGTTCTCGGTGTGTAGGTAGCACCACCATGACACTGCACGGATCCGGTGATCGATACTCATACCCCGATGACGGCGCAGCAGTTCACGTAAAGGCGAGTTGATACCTCCCTCGATCTGGTTATTCATCGCTGGTAGAGAACCGATTATTTCTCCGTCATCGTAAAGATCGGGATTGAGAAACGTGAACAAATGGCCACTATCGACCAGCCTAGACAGACTATTGCCAGCCTTGACGAGCCGCTCGTGTTTATCGACTAGTTTTCCTTTCTCGTTACGGGTTTTCTCGGCCAGGAACCCAGCCCAACGGTGACGCCAAGCATAGAAGCTATCGATCCATGCGTGCGCGTGTGCGGGAGTTTTCACATGCAATAGATCAACACCGATCCGGTAGAGCTGTCTGCCACATTCAGTTCGTGAGCGTGTGGTCGTGTAGCGTTTGACCTGTTGATAGGCGTGGAACGTGCAGCGTTGGACACGCGTGGAGGGCCACAATCGTGCCCGAGCTGTTGTGAAACCTGTGCCCCCGTCAGCCACGACCATACCGGGTGGTGGGATTTTCGCGAGCAGGTCCAGCCAGGCTTGGGTCGATTCACGTCTGGCCACATGCCAGGCAATCACATATTCGGGGCTGCAGGCGATCAGAATGACAGCATCGCGGCCTAAATGGATACCATCAACATGGATCACGCGGTGGTCTTGCCCATCGGGTTCGCATATCGGCCAGATCTCCCACAACACAGCGCTCCTGCGTCGGAAGGTCCGGCCCTGTCCAGGAAGTTCTCGCTGCGTGGTTTTCCCAGTCAGAACGTCTAAGAACGCGCGCAAATCCCGCGAAGTGACGTCGTTATGCCAACGCGAGGTTACCTTGCATGAGCAGCAGATCCAGCGTTGGTGGCCGCATTTGTCTTTACCGTTTTTGACCATGCCTTCACCACAAGTAGGGCAGTGTTTCTTGTTCGATCTCATACCCACTAGTATGCAACCGACTTTCACCACAATTTTTCCCTGCTATCACGCGGATAACTGGCAACAAAATCAATAACTATTGTCCAACCAAAAACTCGAGTCGAAACGAGTTTCTTTCCAGAAAACCCCACCCTAGCAACGAAAAACAGCAAAACCATCAATAACAATTGTCCGCTAGCCCACTTATTTACCGAGGCCGCAACCTTCTTGCAAGCGCCTATATACAGAAAAGTCCCACATCCGAAGATGCGGGACTTTTCTATACTTCTTCTTCCGACAGTGTGCACTCGATTGTGTACCAGTTACATATGCCAAACGAAATTCTGTTGATATATCAGCGTTTTAAAAGTGCGCGAGGAGGGACTTGAACCCTCACACCCGAAGGCACCAGAACCTAAATCTGGCGCGTCTGCCAATTCCGCCACTCGCGCGTGAGTCAATCTAGATGATTGCTACCGACTCAGCATACACACAACCAATGCTATTGCTCAAAATTTCAGCAATAGCATTGGTATAAATCACATCACAGGTTGGTCCGCTTCACGTAACAGATTTCCCTTTCCGTAACGAGCTCCATCGATCGTTAGAACGAATCACCCATCAGTAACAAAGATCAGTCAATACCGAGCTCTTTGCGGATGCGAGCTACATGCCCGGTTGCTTTGACGTTATACAACGCTTTGGCTACCGTGCCGTCCTTGGCAACAATAATGGTTGAACGAATAACGCCTCGCACAATCCGCCCATAATTCTTCTTTTCACCATAAGCACCCCATTCGGTGAGCATCTCTTTGGAAGGATCAGATGCCAGCGGGAAGTTGAGATTTTCTTTTTCTACAAACTTCTCAAGCGAGGCAATAGAATCTGGAGAAACTCCGATAACTGAATATCCGGCACTCTTAAATGAATTTTCCGAATCACGAAAATCACATGCTTGAGTAGTACAACCTGGCGTCATCGCTTTGGGATAAAAATACACAATGACACCCTTATCAGCCTTTGCTAATTCTTCCGAAAGCGAGACCTTTCCGCCACCGATAGTGTCCAATGTAAAATCTGGAGCCTGCTGGCCTTCTTCTAACCGAGCCATAATCTCATCCTTGATCTATCTATGTAAGCACATCCTTCGTGGATGCAATTTCTCTTAGTCTACTCTCCAAGAAAGGTAGCAAGAAGATCGAGTGTAACTATCAGCGTAAAAAGAATGAATCCGAAAATCATCGGAATCAGTCCGAAAGGCGTTGGGAATAATATTCCAGCGCCAAGTCCGGCAGTAGCACACAAATTAAGCGATTCTCTCCGCCATCCCAAATATCCAAGCGGGATCATCAACGATGCAATAAGACCGATGATCACTCCAGTAGTATTTCCGCCACCAGCAAGGATGGTCCACCAGCCAATGACTGCCATAACACCCACGAAAATCAACGAGAAGATACTCAGTGGGTACTCATATTTACGCATATATTCTCCAAACACATCTGGGCCCGAACCATTGTGTGATTCCATTTCTATCTACTACCCTACCGGCAGTATTCATCGTCTACTACTTGACCGGCAGTGTTCACCGCTGGCACAACATCAGGCACAAAACCCGGTAAAACTGGCACAATCAAAATATGAATGAGATTGCATCAGACGATATGGGTCCATGGCTGTCCCCGGAGGAACTTGAGTTCATTCGTAACAAGGTTCCGATGGTCTACGTCGATATTATTCCGGTGCACATTGACGAAACCGGAAATCTTGAAGCAGTAGGTCTGCTTCTATCTGCAAAAGACGACGGTATTACCCGTTCAATCATCTCAGGCAGAGTTCTTTTCCATGAGTCGATCCGCGACGCGATTATCCGCCATGTTGATAAAGATCTTGGCCTGATGTCTCTACCGCAACTGCCGGTTAATCTCACGCCTTTCACTATTGGAGAATACTTTCCTACCCCAGGCGAAGGCTGGCATGATCCACGCCAGCACGCCATTTCGTTGGCATATATTATTCCGGTGGCCGGCACATGCTCAGCAAATGCCGACGCGCTCGATATCACGTGGTTCCCACCGCGCGACTTGCTCACCAGCTCGTTGCAGTCAGAGATCGTCCCGACGCATTTACCGTTACTCAAACGGGCAATTGCATATTTAGGGATCGAGTAACTCCCTTACTGCCCGAATGAACACGTATTACTGAGTGAACACATACTCAGCTAGTAGCGGCGCCAGTTCGGTAAATGCGCGCCCGCGGTGGGAGATACGGTTCTTTTCTGCCGGGTCAAGCTCGGCCGAAGTTACTGCGTAGCCATCGGGCTGGAAGATCGGATCGTATCCGAACCCGCCTTCGCCTGCTGCTTCGTATCGTAACCGTCCTATCATTCGTCCTTCGCGCACAAATTCGCGCCCGTCAGGCAATACTAGCGCTGCTGCACACATGAAATATCCGGTGCGATATTCGTCTTTGACGTCGCAGAGTTGGGCTAGGAGCAGATCTAGGTTGGCTTGATCGTCACCGTGTTTGCCACACCAGCGCGCCGAGAAAATTCCGGGCGCGCCACCCAACACATCCACGCAGATTCCCGAATCGTCGGCAATGGCCGCTATCCCGGTGTGCTCGGCAATCTGGCGGGCTTTGATCAGCGCATTTCCAGCAAACGTGACTGCATCCTCAATCGGCTCCGCGATATCGTATTGTGCTGCTGACTGGATGCGATTCATATCTACACCTGGCAGTAGGGGTTGTAAAATGTCGCGCAACTCTCCAACTTTATGGGCATTACGAGTGGCTAAGATCAGTTGTGCTTTAGGAGTCGCAATAACCATCAGTTGCCACTTTCGCGCGCTTGGCGCTGGAGGTTAGTTAGCTCTTGGCAACCCTTTGTTGCGAGGTCAAGTAGGACGCCGAGTTCTGCACGATCGAATGGTTCGCCTTCAGCGGTTCCTTGGACTTCGACGAACTTTCCCGTGCCGGTCATAACGACGTTCATGTCAGTTTCGGCGCGGACGTCTTCTTCGTAGGGAAGGTCGAGGCAGGGTTCGCCGTCGATAATGCCGACGGAGATCGCAGCGACTGAATCTTTGAGCACTGGCTTACCCACTCGCGGCTTAATATGTCCTTGTGCGATACCCCAGTCGATCGCGTCAGCCAGTGCCACATAAGCGCCAGTGATTGAGGCGGTGCGGGTTCCGCCGTCAGCCTGCAAAACGTCACAGTCGAGAACAATCGTGTTCTCCCCCAAAGCACTCATATCGACGACGGCGCGTAGGGCGCGTCCGACGAGGCGCGAGATTTCTTGGGTTCGGCCCGAGACTTTCCCTTTGACCGATTCACGCTGGTTACGGGTGGAGGTTGCGCGTGGCAACATAGCGTATTCGCCAGTTACCCAGCCTTCGCCGGAGTCTTTGCGCCAGCGTGGGACGCCTTCGGTGAAGGATGCAACGCACAACACTTTGGTGTTGCCGAATTCGACGAGGACTGAGCCTTCGCCGGCGTCGAGAAAATTGCGAGTGATTTTTACCGGGCGAAGTTCATCGGTTGAGCGACCGTCGGCGCGTGAAAAGGTAGTCATGGGTTAAGTTTAGCGCTGATGGTGTTAGCGTGAAACACCTAGCGCAACGGTGGGCCGTAGACGATATCATTATCAATGGAATCTAGCTATTAAGATCTCAGGAGGGTCTGATGTCTCGGTGGTGGCTTGGTATTGGGCTGGCTATTTCTTGGACTGTCATTGTCTTGACCGGCATCAACTACACAGATTTTTTGGGTTCTGCGTCCAATTCGGATCTGCGGGCCTTGCTGATCGCTCCAGCTTGGTTAGCGATCTACGTATTTTCTGGGAGACCCACTAACCCAAAGCGACCTTATTCGCTGCTCTTCACCGCGATATTTTTCGCTTCTATGTTCGCCTTGGACCACTACTACAACATTGTATTAAATATACGCAACCAAGATAGTGTCCCTATAGCTATCATCATTCTTCTTTTCCTCGTGAATTTCTTTTCGCTTTTGGGGATGGTCCGCCACGGGAAAGCGTACACACATCAAAGACGTAAACAGCGCAGATAACCGATATAACAACTTAGGGCCAGATATCATCTGGCCCTAAGTTGTATCTGCATTTTATACTCGCGCAGTAGTTATTTCACTTTTCTACACTCACGGTCTTTGGTGTGCGAAGTACACCAAAGCCAAGAATTCCTAGAACGACGCCGAGAACCATCAGTGCGATGCCAGCGTAAATCGCAATGGTGCCAAGTAGCCACCAGCCGTATGCGTTCAGGAGCATACCACGCAAAGTATCGCCCATGAACAAGGTCTCACGAAGATCGCCGAGCTTGGCAATTTCTGCTTCGGACATTGTGCCGCTCTTCTTTGCAGCCATGAATTCTCCGGAGACTTCTTGATAGGTCTTACCATCGGAGGCTGCGATCATGTGTTGCCATACGTAGTTGTCAGCAAACAACTGTGCTTGATCGCCAGTGGTGAGCTGCTTGCCGATGTGTGGAGTGAGGAGTTCTTGGGATTCTTTATCAGCAAGTCGGGCGATGCCTTCTTCGCTTGGCATATCGATGCGCTCTTGGGAGAGCTGTTCGGTAACGTAGCTATGGGCGAAGTTGCCACCGAAGGTAGCTCCCGCACCGAGAATAATAAGAACGACGGCGAACACCTTTGCTAGTGCCGCATAGATTGCTTTGTTCATGTCGGTTTTCCTTTCGAAAGCACACCACTAACGATGTTCTATCGTCTTTTCATATCATGATGCAATGTACTTGAATATTACACTAAATAAAATATAATTTTCAACTACGTCATAGCGTATATAGAAGTATGCGTACACAACAAAATTAAATCCGAGACTCCTCGCCTACAAAATCGCAGAAAATGGGGCAGCTCTAGATCATAAAAACATCCCTAGCTTGATCCACGTGAACTTCGCCACCAAAAATGCGATGTACACCGACAACATTCTCATTCGCTCGCGCCAGACCGCGTAGCCAAGAAAAACCTCTACACCACGTAGGTGAAACCGTGAGAACTACGCCCCAGAAGAATTAACGACAACGACTACCGCAGGTTAAGACTTGACATACCCTTTTCGGTCAACCGAACAGCAACGGGACGCTGCGACACCTGCTCCACCCATCTACCTTCGACAAGCTCGTTGATGTGTCTACTGATAGTGGGGGTCGATTTCTTCACATACCGCTCTAAGTCTCGACGTTCCACTGCGTTCCCATCAGAAAAAAGTGCCGCTTGGGCAAGAATCCACAAAATCGTAAAACACTCAGTATCCACATCAAACGTCTTTAGATGTTCCTGAACTATCGCCAAGCGATTATACGCTTCATCTAACTGATTTAAAGCATCTCGTTGTGCCTCAAGTATGAGATCAAGGAAGAACAACACAAAATGTGTAGCCTCGCCACGATTAAGTGGATGCTCAACGTCCGCAAACTGCCTATAGTATGCGTTCTTGTTTTCATTGATACGAGCAGAAACACTCAGAGCCGTTATCGGCCACCCCCTTTCGGCAAGTTTACGCGCGAGAATAAATCTACCCGTTCTGCCATTTCCATCGTAAAACGGGTGCACAATTTCGAACATAAGATGAGAGATGATTGCGCTAATAACGTGCGAACCAGAAGGCTGGGTTAGTTCCTGCAGCATCACTTCGAGACCTTCGACTATTTTCCGCTCTGGCTGAAAACCCGTATGGATGACTTTCTGCGATGCTGCGATCACATGCACCGGCTGGGCGCGAAATAGCTCACCATCTGGAGCATCAGATCCGTCAACCTCTCCCCTCGTTACCGCATCATAAATAGCTCGAATGTCTGCAGGGGTCCGAAGTGGCAATTCTGCCAGGTCAGTAGTCAAAGACGCTAGAAGGTGAACCAGAGATGAGAGTCGGATATTCACATTTTCATCTGCATCATACGCCGCCAGCGCCTCTTTACGCGTTGAATTAATCCCCTCAATGTCATTAGTTGCAACTGTTTCATCCGCGATCAAGAGGCGAATATAGCGTTTCATAACGATGTCCGGGAGCAGATTCGTATATTTTTGAATTTCGCTCGCCATCTGAGAAATTTCTTCAACCTTCGACATCATAGAAGCAGTAACCACATAGAACATCGAATAGTTACCAACAGGGAATTTCAAGGTTACGCATGAGGGGGAATCAATCCGCCGGCGGAACTCTCCTTCGTCAGCACCAAGACCCTGGTAACTGAGCTTTTTAAGAGAAAGATACGCTCCCATACACACCCCACCACACTTCCTTATTTAAAAAATGGCACAATTTTTTCAATAAGAAACATGTTATCTCATTCTTATTAAAAAAATCACCCATTTTTCAACAGTGAAACGGTGGCATCACGAGCCACGTACGGATCACGTGCAACTAAATCGTGAACACGTCTCCAGCTTGGGCCACATGAACCTCGCCGTCGAAAACACTACGCGCATCCGCCTCGTTCTTATTCGCATTCGTCCACGGCTGGAGATGAGTCAACACCAATCGTTTTGCACCAGCTTCAGCAGCCATCTGCCCCGCGCGCAAGCCCGTCAAATGGACCCCGCGAACCGTATCGCGCCCCTCTTCGAAAGCCGCCTCAGACAAAACCAGATCAGCATCACGTTCAGCTTCAACAACACTCGCTACAGTATCAGTATCCCCAGTGTAGGTAAGTACAACCTCGCGATCAAGATCGCCGTCTTCTGAAGGACCGGTAATTCTAAAAGACAATGCCGTAACGGTGTGGTGAGCAGCAAAGGCTTCAACGGTCAACGGACCAACTCGCACAATCGAACCCGGCACAAGCTGTTGAAAATCAAACTCAGTTTCATAGGTTTCAGCTGGGTCATCGGCTGAAAGCCCGCGAGTGCGCGCTGCCCCATCCCCTGGTGAATAAACTGGGATTTGCGGCAACGCCCCTTCGGGATACCAGCGACGATACACCTGCATCCCCACCATATCCGCGCAATGATCGGCATGGAAATGCGACAAAAACATCGCATCAACCATCGCCGGATCAACGTAACGCATCAAATGTCCCATAGCTCCCGGGCCAAAATCGCACACAATTGAAAACAGTCGTTTAAACCCGGTATCGTCTGCCCCTACTGCTTGAATTAAATACGACGACGCCGGAGAATCTTTTCCAGACATTGATCCAGAACAACCAATAATAGTCAGTTTCACTTAAGGCTTCTCCTGCACACTAGTTACGAGAATCGATCCTTGGAACATCCACATGCGCGACATGAGTGACCTTCGGACCTAAGAACCTGCGTGCAAGCTCTTGGAAGGACTCACTCTCCCCGGTTACATTGAATTGATACACCGGTTTTCCGGCTGAACTGGATCGCAGTATATCTCCTTCGGTCAACGCACGATAAACATCTTTCGCTGTTTCGTCAGCTGAAGAAACAAGCAAAACATCTTCCCCCATCACATACCCGATTGCTCCAGACAAGAACGGGTAATGGGTACAGCCCAAAACCAGCGTATCGACTCCAGCTGATTTAATAGGTTCAAGGTATTCTTGGGCAGTAGAAATTAACTCAGCTCCCGTTGTGATACCTGCTTCAGCAAACTCCACAAAGCGTGGCGCCGGAGCAGAAAACACATCAATATCAGGAACCGTAAGTAGCGCATCATCATAGGCGCCTGATTTGATAGTCGCCTGGGTAGCGATCACGCCGATCTTCCCATTGCGAGTTGCCCGCACTGCCGAACGTGCTGCTGGCCGAATCACCTCAATAACTGGGATACCCAACTGGGTTGTGTAGCGTTCACGTGCATCATGCAAGACGGCGGCTGAAGCTGAATTACACGCAATAACAAGCATTTTCACGCCATCGGCAACCAGACGATCCATCACATTTAACGCCAATTTGCGTACTTGGGCGATGGGACGTGGACCATATGGGCAGTTGGCTGTATCCCCAACATACGTAATTGATTCGTTGGGTAGCTGATCGATAATTGCGCGCGCAACAGTTAGGCCTCCGACTCCTGAATCGAAGACGCCGATTGGGGCATCATCACGCGCGTTGTTCATGGTCGCTATTTTACCTGCGTAGTGCCTTATGGCGAACTGCGCTTATCAGTGACTCTTGCCACCAGGTCACCATAGCGTATAAGACGGCTAACATATCTTCTTCAGTCTCAATCGGTGGCAGGTTGGATCCATCGCGTGAACTGGTCCCGGTGAAAATACCTGCCCGTTCATAGATCCGTGCCGCGTCGTCGTCGTCGGAAATTTTTAGCCGCATGGACAACACCATGCGAATATCGTTCATAGCTGCTAACCATGCTGGTGCTGCCTCGTTGGTGATCGTCACCTCCACAATTCCATCTGGAATACTCGACAAAGTTTCATACATCGACACCAAATGATCAATTTTTGTCGCCGCTACGCTTTCTTCGGTAATGGCACGCAGCTCGGCAGCAAGCTCTGGATCCTCACTCATATCTGGAAGCAACCGCTCGAGTGCATCATCGACGGGAAGATCAGGCATAAAATCAGGATGCGTCTCGGATTCGTCGTCGGCTATACGTTTTTCAATCGCGTCGAACTGATCTTCAAAAGCGGCAAACGGATCATCGGCGATACGTTCGCGCCGCTCAAGTTCACGATCTACATGCGAACCAAGAATAATAACGACGTCGGAAGCAAGACCTCGAATCATGGCCCGTTCTTCGTCGTCCAACTGCGCTTCATATCCGCCACGCACAGCCAAAAATGCTCTCATTATGCCTCCTGTTCTAAGGTAGCTCGCAAGCCATATCCGTGCAGTGCTTGGACGTGACGCTCCATAGATTCACGCCCACCGGTAGCAACAACTGCCCTTCCTTGCCGATGCACCACAAGCATTCGGGCGCGCGCAACAGTTGGGGTCATACCAAAATAGCTCTCAAACACCCACTGTACGTAGGTCATAAGATTAACCGGATCGTTGTGCACAACGGTTTGCCATTGCGGTTCACCAACGCGCTCGGAGCTATCTTGAGATACTGGCATAGTATGCGGATCAGAAACAGACTTAGACACCCTCTTAGTCTACGCGATTGAGCAGAGGGAGAAAACACAGGAGATTTGGTAGCTTTTTGCTCGCTATGGTCCTACGGTTAGACTATGAATCATTCTTTAAGTACCGCGTTACTAACAGACATGTATGAACTGACCATGATTGAGTCTGCACTTGAGACTGGCCGGGCACACATGCCATGTGTTTTCGAAGTTTTTGGCCGTCGCCTTCCCGGTTCGCGCCGCTATGGCGTAGTTGCCGGAACCGGCCGCATTTTAGAAGCTCTAGAGAATTTCCATTTCGGTGAAGAAGAGCTGCAGTATCTCCGTGATGGAAAAATTGTTGGCGAAGCCACCATCGAGTTTTTAAAGAACTGGACGTTTACTGGTGATATTTACGGTTATGCCGAAGGGGAATGTTACTTCCCGTATGCTCCGCTGCTCACTGTGGTGGGAACCTTCGCCGAGTGTGTGGTACTTGAAACTTTAGTTTTGTCGATTCTTAACTACGATTCTGCTGTGGCGACGGCGGCCTCACGGGTAACGATCGCGGCGCATGACCGGCCATGTTTGGAGATGGGGGCGCGCCGCACCCACGAATATAGCGCAGTTGCTGCTGCTCGTGCAGCTGTTATTGGCGGTTTCGTGGGTACCTCTGATTTAGAGGCGGGCCGCAGATATGGGATTTCCACTATCGGTACCGCCGCACATTCCTTCACGCTTTTGCATGAGAGTGAAGATGGGGCCTTCGCTGCACAAATTCGAACCCTGGGGCCAAATACTACGCTTTTGGTTGATACCTATAATATTCCTACAGGTGTGGAAAAGGCCGTTAAGGCAGCTCGCGCAGCTGGTGGCGAGCTTGGTGCAGTTCGTCTTGATTCTGGTGATTTGGTGGCACAGGCTTTTCAGGTGCGAGCTCAGTTAGATGAACTAGGCGCAACGACGACGAAGATCACCGTCACTTCTGACTTGGATGAATACGCTATTGCAGCATTGAATGCGGCTCCAGTTGATTCCTATGGTGTAGGTACGAAGCTGGTAACTGGTTCCGGTCACCCAACTGCACAGTTGGTCTATAAACTGGTTGCGCGCAAAGATAGCGAAGCAGATTCGTGGATCGCTGTTAATAAGCGCTCGGAGTCAAAGGTTTCCCGTGGCGGGTTAAAGGTTGCTGGGCGGAAGAATGATGTGACGGGAAGAGCCACGGCTGATCTTATTGTCACTGTTGATAATTTTGCTGAAGGTATTGAATACCTGAAAGAGCACGGCGCTCGCCCATTACAGGTTCAATACGTCTCTCAGGGCATCATTGCAGAAGAGTATATGAATGATTCTGCGCTGGGGCGGGCAGCTGAACGTCATCGTTCTTCGCGCGCCGCCCTACCCTACCATGCGTGGCGACTATCTGAGGGTGAACCGGCATTGCCAACTGAGTTTGTTGATATTCGCTGATCTGAGCGGGGGCGGCTGTAACGATGTGCGCAAATCCATTCTTGCACTGAGCTCTGGGTAGTAACTAGATGTCTAGTTACTACCCAGAAGTCCAGTTACTGCCCTGAGCCCAATTACTACCCAAAGCCCTATTTTCGTCCGACGAACCAGCGTTGGAGCTGGGCGATACGTGCCTCAATTTCTTCTAACGATGCACGAGCTACTTCTGGACCTCCGCACGCATTGCGCAAGTCGGTATGGATCAACGCGTGAGCACGACCCGTCTTAGCGGAATAGGCAGCAACGATCTTCGATAGCTCTTGTCGTTTTTCTCGACGACGCCGCGAATTCATCACACTCGTCGTGTTCGCTGCTGGCTGTTTCCCAGCCCTGTTTTGCTGTTCTTGTTGGTGCTGACGTAGTAGCGTAGCGACGTCGTCGGGTTCTAGCAAGCCAGGGATCCCCAAAAAGTCTGCTTCTTCATCCGAGCCGACTTCTGCCCACGAACCGAAATCATCGCCGTCGAAAACAACCTTGTCAAAGGTAGCTGCCGCGGATAACGCCCGATATCCTGGACCTTCTAAATCACTGGAAGCCTTATCTTCACGATTAGCTTGTGCTAATGATTCCTCGTCCCATCCTTGCTCTATTTGATCAGAACTGGCTTTGTTTAAGGCATGATCACGTTCAGCTTCCAGCTCTCCAGCTAACGCCAAGAGTCGAGGAACTGAGGGTAAGAAAACTGAAGCCGTTTCACCGCGTCTGCGCGAACGCACAAAACGTCCAATTGCCTGGGCAAAGAACAGCGGAGTTGAGGCTGAAGTAGCATAGACTCCTACACATAATCGGGGTACATCAACCCCTTCAGAGACCATCCGCACTGCAACCATCCATCGGCTGGTTCCAGCCGCAAACTGGGCGATTTTATCTGATGCAGTGTTGTCATCTGACAGTACAACAGTGGTGTGCTCTCCAGTGATGCGATCTAAGAGACTGGCATAAGCTTTCGCTGTTTTATGGTCAGTTGCGATAACTAGACCACCAGCATCACTAACGGTGCGTCGCACAACGGTTAAGCGTTCGTCGGCTGCTTTGAGCACTGCTTGGATCCATTCACCACTGGGGTCAAGCGCGGTACGCCAAGCTTGTGCGACCATATCCTTAGTTAACGGCTCACCGAGAGTGGCTTCCATAACATCGCCATGCTTAGTTTGCCACTGCATGCTACCGGTATAGGACATGAACATCACTGGGCGGACCACGAAATCGCGCAAGGCTTGCGCGTAGCCGTAGGTGTAGTCAGCTTTGGAACGATAAACCCCTTCGCCGTCAGGCTCGTAGGTGACAAATGGGATTGGTGAGGTATCTGATCGAAATGGAGTACCGGTTAGACTGAGGCGATGTTTGGCAACCGAGAACGCCGCTCTAATAGCGTCTCCCCAAGATAGATTATCCCCGCCATGGTGGACTTCATCGAGAATGACCAGGGTTTTGCGCGAGGCGATGCGTTGGCGGTGGAACATGGGCGCACGCGCAACCTGGGCGTAGGTTACGCATGCTCCGTTAAACGATCTTCCTAGCCCAATATGTGAGTTAGAAAAATCTGGATCGAGTTGCAGGCCTACGCGCGCGCCTGCTTCTGCCCACTGGTACTTCAGATGTTCGGTCGGAGCAACAACAACTACTTCGTTGATAACCTTGCGAGACATCAGTTCGGTTGCAACGCGTAACGCGAACGTCGTTTTACCAGCACCTGGGGTGGCTACCGCAAGAAAATCTTGCGGCATAGTTCTAAGGAATTGATCCAAAGCAGCAGCCTGCCACGCACGCAAAGATCCGGCAGTTCCCCACGCAGCGCGTCGGGGAAATACTGGAGAGAGATTTTCTGCAGCCGATACTGATGCAGAGTGCGGGGAGTGTGCTGAGCCTTTCAGCTCAGAACTCATTGGCCACCTCCGCCGTTGCCGCCTTGGCCCGGAACATTGGGGCCAAATGGCCAACCGTCACCCATATTGCCCATCTGTTCGTATATCGCTTTACACGTAGGACATACCGGATACTTATCCGGGTTGCGAACAGGAATCCACACTTTGCCACACAAGGCCACCACCGGGCCACCTTCGACTGCCGACTGAGTGATGCGATCTTTGCGTACATAGTGAGCAAAGCGCTCATCATCACCAGGGGCTTTTTGCTCCTCAGTTTTTTCTAACACAGCCGTTGTTGATGACGGATTCACGCTAGGAGCTTGCGGTGCTCCAGGCTGTTCGGGCGCTGAGTATGGATCTGAAATAGACATAGCTTTAGTCTAGAACGCCCCTCCCACAAATTCTCATTCACAGCGCGTGAGCTATCCCGTATGTTGAATCAAATGCCTAAAAACTACTGACAGATATTAAAATAACGGGCAGTACGTACGTACTACCCGTTATTAGAAATCGCTAACTATCTAGCAATTGCTCACTTAGCAACAGCCTTCTTCAAGGTTGAGCCAGCAGAAATCTTCACGCCGTAGCCAGCTGGAATCTTGATTTCTTCACCGGTGCGTGGGTTGCGACCCTTGCGTGCTGCACGCTCGGTACGCTCTACGGACATAAGGCCGGTGATCTTTACTGCTTCACCCTTTGCCAAAGAATCAACGAGAACTGTCTGAAGAGCAGAGATAGCCTTGTCAGCATCGGTCTTGGTGATGCCAGCTTCTTCTGCAATCTTTGCAATAAGTTCAGTACGGTTGAGGGACATAGTTCTTCCTCCAAATCGAAGTGGTTCGAACGGGCTTTTTAGCCGCTACCTTAAAATTTAGCTGATATTAAGCCGAAAACTCGAATTTTCACGCGTGTTGCGTAAAATTGAGTAAAAAATCAATACACAATAGGTACTTTTTACCACATCTGTCACATTACTAACATAGGTTGCGTTACCGAGCTCAGCTTCTAAAACAACAAAATAAACGAAACAAGCAAAATCTTGACGATCATTCCCAAAGCAAAGAGCGCTGCATAACCACTTTCGATACGCTCATCATTGACCTTAGACGAAGCAAACGCCAAAATTGCCGGTTGGCCTAAAATGCCAGCCATCGCACCCGCAGTACGCTGAGCAGATAGCCCTAATACCTTACCGGCTAGGCCAGTCATTCCGACAACCACGATCGCGATCAATGCGCCGAGTAAACCACCTTGGATACCTTGGGCAGTAAATGCTGTTTTAACAAAGGCAGGCCCAGAAGCAATACCAACCGCAGCTAAGAAAAGCAGCAATCCAAGCTGACGGATAGTAAGATTTGCCGATAGCGGCAATTGCCAGACCAATGGACCAGTGCGGTGTAAGTACCCCAAGATCATTCCCACAAGCAGCGGACCAGCTGATGCGCCCAAGCTAAAGGTGATCCCACCAGGAAGCGATATCTCAACAAGCCCAAGAAGCAAACCGATAACAAGGCCTACACCCATACCAATAGCGTCAACCTCAGAAATTTTGCGCTGCGAATTACCGAAATAATCTTCTATCCCTGATTCTTCATCGCGCGGATACACAACCGAGATACGGTCTCCTAGTTCAAGTCGTAAATCATCTGCAGCTAGCAACTCCAAGTCACCGCGATGGACTCGAGTGATCATCGCACCAAAATGAGCAGCCAGATTCAGTGAAGCAATCGACCGGCCGGCCAGTTCCTTAGACGAAACAACAAAACTACGAAAACCTACAATCGAGCGATCATCTGCTAAGTGCTCATCGACTTCGGAACCAACCGCCGAAACCGTAATATCGACGTCGGTGGGCAAGCCAACGATGACGACGCGATCGCCCGGTAACAAAACCTCTCCGGGACTGACCACACGCTGATCATCACCGCGGCGCAAATAAGACATCCGTACGCGCTCCTCATGCCAACCAGGCACGTGGCGCAACTCCACTTTGCGTTCCACATTCGCGGTAACTGCAGAAAGCTGTTTGCCGGCCAGAGATTGCGTATCATTCTTCCCCGGCCAGTTCCGGGTCACTACCAAAGAGACAAAAATAATTCCGAAAATCACGCCCATCGGATAGGCAAGGGAATAGCCCACGGCAGGCACCTGGTTTCCGGTTGCCGAGGTAGCTGCAGCTAGTGCGGGAGTGTTTGTTACCGCACCGGCAAAAATACCGACCGAAAAATCTGGATCGAAGTCTAAAATCTTCCCACCCACAATGGCCATGACCGCTCCGAGGATCAATACTCCAGCCGAAGCAAACATGAGTTTAGATTGGCGAACCAAGTCCGCGAAGAAGGTCTGCCCTGCACTCAGCCCAACCGTATAGACGAACAAGGCTAAACCCAGGCTTTTTATCATGCCCATTGACTCAGCAATTTCTGGTACCGCATTGCCAACCGCTAAACCAACAAACAATGCACCGGCAGCACCCAAGCGTAGCGGACCAAACGGTATCACACCAACAATTGCACCAAATGCTACAACGAAAAAGACCGTCATTAACGGAGAATCAAGAAACAAAGCAGTCACAGTGCGACCTTTCAAAAAGCGCTCAGCGCCACATAACTTTAGGAGTGGTACGCTTAAACTTTACCAAGGAATTTTGAGATGATTCGGTTATGGATTTTCTTGATAGTATCGCTCTCATCGGCACTATTCCACGCATTATCATCTATGTTTTCACTGCCGGATTGATTATCTGCGTGTGCGTTCTCACGCTACGCACACCGAGCAATAAGTCACGTTTAGGTGGCTATATAGCAATTTTCGGTGGCATTATTGGTTCGGCGCTGAGCTGGGCATACTTTTTTATCTGGCCAATGCCCTATCCCGGGCAAGTACCGTGGCAGATGTTTATCGCCACGTTCGTCCCCATCGCCGCCATCGTTGGCGTGGTAACTGTGCGCGGGCGGCGCATCGTCTTGACGCTACTTGCCATCATAGGCAGTGCAAACATCTATTTAGTCGCAAACTTAACGTATGAAGAATACGCCTCCCTAGGTTCCTTCCTTCCCCAGCACATCACCCAAGAAATGACATACAGCCAATTCCTTGAGCGCACCCAGCCACCAAACAATGGTTCGCGCGATATCGGAGCACTGGTGACAATCCCTATGAAAGGCAATATATCCGGTTTTGATGCGCGCGATGCCTGGGCATATATTCCCCCTGCCTATTGGACGCATCCAGGCGTGGAACTGCCCGTCGTCGTCTTGCTTCATGGAAGCCCCGGATCACCACAACGCTGGTTTGCCGTTGCAGATGCCGCAAAACCAGCAGACCGCTACCAACGCAACCACGATGGTATCTCACCAATCCTAGTATCAGTTGACGCTACCGGTTCATGGACCGGCGATCCAGCCTGCGTCGATGGCCCGGAACTGAAAATACAAACCTATCTCAGCCACGACGTACCAGCGTTGATCAAAGAACGCTTACGCGTCGATCCAGATCAATCCCATTGGACGCTTGCTGGCCTGAGCTACGGTGGAACATGTGCACTCCAAGTAGTTGCCAATGCTCCTGATGCTTATGGCGCATTTATCAACCTTTCTGGATACGAAGCACCAGAATTGCGCAACCACCAAGAAACAGTCGATAAACTATTTAATGGTGACGAACAAGCCTTCCAAGCTGTTAATCCCAAAGACATCTTCGAACGTGCCTTATCAGAACGCGACCAGCGCTTCGCCGGCATCACCGCGATCTTTGTAAGTGGCGACAGTGATATTCGTGCCCGGCGCGCCCAACGTCTCTTATCTGGCCTGGCAAAAGAGGTCGGCATGGAGGTCCAGTCACGGATAATTCCTGGAAATCACGGGTATGGAACCTGGCGTCGCGGGTTTGAACAAACCTTTGAAAAAGCAGTTCACCAAGGCCGACTCGAATAGCAAGAATGGTGAGACTGGCCCAGCCAGTCTCACCATTGCTCAATCACGGCTAATTCACCGTAGATCGATAACAGCTTCGCAGATTTTAACTTTCTCCGAAACCAGTAGCGATCAGGTCGGCCACCGCAGTCACTGCATTAGATGCGTCCGGTCCCTGTGCTCGCACCACAATCTCGTCACTTCCTTGCACGCCCAGCGCAGCAATATCTAATAGGGAGGACGCATCGGCACTCTCGCCGTCGAAAACGAAGCTAACCTCGGCGTCGAACTTACTCACAAGGTCAGTGATTTGCGCAGCCGGGCGGGCATGTAACCCCATAGGATTAACAATGCGCACTGTGCGAGAGATCTGCCCGGCAACATCGCCTTCTACTGCACTATCATCTGCCAGAGCCTCATCGCCTTGATCGCTATATTGGCGAATCTGGGAGGCTTTAGCCAGATAGGCACCCCGAGCTTGACCAAGAACATCAGCTAGCGAATGCCCACCGTTAGCGCTAACCATTGCCGCTAAAAGCCCTTCAACAAAAGGCGCATCAGCCATCACAACATCGCCCGGATGCCCCAGGAATTCAAGTGCTACATCGGTGGAGAGTACTGCTGATCCCAGATCAGTTAAAACAACCACACCATCGCCAGTATTCACTGTTTCAATTGCGGACATGATCATCATGGCATCGGTACCAAAGGAACCATCTTCAGTACCAGCAGCAACCGCGACATTGATTTTCTTTTCCGGAAGCATCTGCGAAGCAAAATCAACTGCGGCTTGCGCTAATGCCGGCGAATGGGAAACTACAACAATTCCAACGCTCATTACTCTCCTAAGACAACAAAACCGAGGGCGTCGACGAGCAAGGCCGCTGAGGCTGCACCCGGATCCATATGACCTCGCGAACGCTCACCTAAATACGATGCTCGCCCTTTTTGGGCGACCATATCAACAGTTTGATCTCGTCCGGTAAATGCGGCCTGGCGCGCTGCACTCAAAGCATCGGAAAGCTGGGCGTCAGTATAGGCTTCGAGCGTGTTCGCTACTGGAATTAACACATCAAGCATAGTCTTTTCGCCGGCCTCAGCTTTGCCTCGCGAGCGCACCCCGTCTACTCCAGCACGGAAGGCTGCTGCCAACGTGGCAACGTCGATTTCGTCTACGTCGCCGATTTCTTGCCCGAACCGGAGGAAGAATGTGCCGTAAAGTGGCCCAGATGCTCCCCCGACGCTCGAAACCAGAGCCATTCCAGCAGTTTTGCCGATATCACCAAATGAATCAGGATCAGCGGCAGCGAGCTTGTCTACTGCTACAGACATTCCTCGAGCGATATTAGCGCCATGATCAGCATCACCAATGGCTGCGTCTAATTCGCTGAGGTATTCTTTGTTCTCTTCAAGCTTCTTAGCTGCACGCTCCATCCATTGGCGCACCATAGCAAGGGTAATTCCGTTGCCGGTTTCTTCACGTTGGCGATGAGCGTGTACGACGGTTTCATTCGCAGTTACTTTCGCCTGGGCAGGCTCAGCTACATGGCTGACAGGTTGCTGGCTGACAACGCCTCCCCCGCGAGTAAGGCCGGGCGTTGCTACCGGCGCGTCCCACAGGCGCAAGATTTCTTCGTCGGCTTTAAGTACGGTTAGTGAGCAACCAGCCATATCGATCGACGTAATGTAGTTACCAACGAGGTTACGCACAACTTTCACGCCACGTTGGGCAAGGAGTTGTTCAACTTCGTTGTACATAAGGTAGAGCTCGATAAGTGGTGTGGCGCCCATGCCATTGACCATAACAATTGCTGGTGAATCGGTGAAGTCGAGATCTGCAGTGATCGCTTCGACCAGTTCGCTAGCAATCTCATGTGCGTTCATCATAGGGGTACGACGACGGCCAGGCTCACCGTGAATCCCGACCCCCATTTCGATATCGGTTTCGGGCAGATCGAAGGAGGGTTTGCCTACTGCAGGCAAAGTTACCGACGTCAAGGCTACCCCCATCGAGCGTCCCTGCGCTATAACCTTGTTCGCCAACTCCTTAACGCTACTAAGCGTTTGACCTTCTTCGGCTGCGGCACCAACGATTTTTTCTAAAAGTACGGTGAGTCCAACCCCGCGTCGGCCTGCGGTAAAGGAAGAATCTTCGACGGCGACGTCGTCATTAACGACGACGTATTCGACCTCGATTCCTTCGGCGTGAGCAAGCTCAGCGGCCATCTGGAAGTTCAAGACGTCGCCAGTATAGTTCTTAATAATCAGCAGTGTGCCTTTGCCGCCGTTAGAACCTTTGATAGCTGCATACACTTGGTCTGGAGTTGGCGAGGTGAAGACTTCGCCGGCCACTGCCGCATCAAGCATGCCCGGCCCAACAAATCCACCGTGGAGTGGCTCATGCCCAGATCCGCCACCAGAAATCAACGCAACTTTTTCAGTTGGTTGCCCCGCCCGGAAGATTACACGCGATTCCTTATCAACGCGCAGTTCTGGATGGGCTAACGCCATCCCGGCAAGCGCTTCGTCAACTACGGTTGCTGGATCGTTAATGAACTTTTTCATCGAGTACCTACTCCTCTTTGAGTCTATGTGCTGTACTTTTCATACTCCACTAGTTGCAGATGAAAAGCAAGTATCTCGTGGCGCTTATCTACATCAGCGTAAAAGTCAAGATAGGCTATAGTTATCGGATAATTCTTTGAGCCGCTAAAGGAGTGGACATGGCTAAGCTAATCGGTGCCAAACACCTACCTGATTCCACCCCTCCCACAGATCGAGGTTGGGAATCGATTGTGGCTCAACCCGGTTCACGCAACTCAGGTATCCCGCATTCACTGGTCAAATACGGTATTGGCGCCTGGTCTTTGATCGGCGTGGGGATTGTGATAGCCACTGTTGTCTACCTGCTGAGCTCAATCTACCAAGTCTTCCTCGGCATCTTCTTAGCATTCGTCCTCACCGCTGTATTGTTACCCATCGTGAACTGGCTCGATCGGTTTATGCCCCGCGCTCTAGCTACTGCGCTGGCTATCATCGGTGGTTTCGGTGTTTTCGGCGGCTTAATAACCTATGTGGTTTCTTCAGTTGTCAACGAATGGAATGGTCTGGCTCGCCAGTTTTCTAACGGTGTCAATAACATTATGCAGATGCTTACCGATGGTTCCTTGCCGTTTAAGGTACATCGTTCGGAGGTTCTCGACGTCGTGACTAATGCGTTGCGTCAAGGCTCGCGCTACGCTCAGGATCACGTAGGTGATATTGCGCAAACTGTGTTGTCTAATGCAAGCCAGGTTGCCGTCATTTTCACCGTCATCGCCCTGGCTATATTCGTCACTATTTTCCTGCTAGCTCAAGGTTCAGCTATGTGGCAGTGGTTCCTTGATCTGGTGCCCGAGACCAAGCAAGATCGCATCGATAAAGGGGCACAAGCTGGCTGGTTAGCTTTCTCTGGTTATGCTGCTGGAACAGTTATTATTGCGGTAACCAACGGCGGCTTGTCCTTTATTTTCTTGTGGTTCCTCGACTTACCGCTGGCTGCACCACTGGCGGTTTTGGTGATGTTAGGTACCTTTATTCCCCTCGTTGGTGCTCCAACTGCGATGCTCGTTGCCATGTTTGTTGGCTTGGCCTCAGACGGTTTAACAATGTTTATTATAGTTGGCCTGGGCATCGCGGGAATCGGTCAGATTGAAGGCCATCTCTTGCAACCGCTGATTATGGGAAAGAAAGTCTCCGTCCATCCAGTTGTTGTTGCCATTGGAGTGGCCGCTGGTGGTTTTTCGGCCGGCCTGATTGGAGCGGTTATCGCTATCCCGCTGGTTGCTATTTTCTGGTCGGTATTTAAAACGTTGCGCGTCCCGGAGTTGGAAAGCGCAACGTTAACTGATTAGCGTCCTTCTCGAGCTGGCCGCCACCAAGTATCTTGTGGTTGAACCGGGGTGTGGCGTTTGTGTTCGGCGCGTGCCCAGCGTTGTTCTAGTTTGACGACGACGTCGTTGGGGATCTTTTTGCCCTCTAGGTAGTCGTCTATCTGGTCATAACTTATCCCCAACTCGTCTTCGTCGGCGCGTCCTGGAGTTTCGTCTAACAGATCCGCGGTTGGCATTTTTTCCCATAGGTGTTGTGGGGCGCCCAGATAGCGAGCTAGTTGGCGTACCTGGCGTTTGTTGAGTCCAGCCAATGGAAGAATATCGGCAGCGCCATCACCGAATTTGGTGAAGAATCCAGTAATGTTCTCTGCTGCATGATCGGTACCGATAACAAGTAGATTGTGATCTCCTGCGATAGCGAACTGGGCGATCATACGCATCCGAGCTTTAACGTTGCCGTTATTGAAATCAGTAATTGATTCGCCTAGACCCGTCTCATACGCTGCGCGCATCGCATCAGTGGCCTGCTCAATGTTGATCGTAACTCCTTGATCTGGCTCGATCCATTGCATTGCTTGGGTGGCATCGGCTTCGTCGGCTTGGATACCATAGGGCAAGCGTACTGCGGTAAAAGAAGCGTCATAGCCTTCTTCGCGCAGACGTTGCGCAGCTAGTTGGGCGAGCCGGCCCCCTAGCGTGGAGTCAACCCCTCCTGATATCCCTAAGACGAAGCCTGAGGTATGGGTAGCTTTGGCATAATCGCATAAGAACTCGATCCGCCGTTCTACCTCTTCCGCAGGGTCTATTTCTGGCTGAACACCTAGTGTTGAAATGATGTGTTGTTGGAGTTGTGTAGTCATAGTATGAGTCTACCTGCATGGTGTAGATGTGATGAAAACGAAAATCATCCAGTTGAGAATAGTTATCATTCGCAATAAGGTTGGAGTGTACTCACTAGTCAGCCATCGACATATCAAAATCCGCATGGGCTGAACAATTTAGACAGGAATACGCTCCATGAAATTGGCAAAAATACGCGTAGCGATCTACTCAGCAGTTTCCGCGCTGTTGCTGAGCATGATCTCTCTTCCCGCATACGCCTCAGATCCTGCCATCGTTTTTGATGATGGGCATACTGATGCCTTTTATATTGACTCAACAAATGGAGAACTTAATGTTCTCGTAAACCACGGATTATCCAACGATAAGTACGATCCCAACAACGTGCAGTTTAATATTGCACCTCTTGCATACGGTGACTACTCCGATCAAATGCCGTTCCTTACTCGTGGAGCTATCGGGTATTACACAAGTAACTGGGATTTGGAAAAATATTTTGAGCCTGGCTGGACCGCTCCGGGCTATCGCGAAAATGGTTTCCATTCTATGCGTATTGACTTCACTAACGTTGAAGGTCCCGGCTCAGTGGCACTCTTGGGCAATAGCTTTTCTGAAGACGACCCGCTTGGAACTTTCTTAGTGCCATCCTCAGAGTTGTCGAAAGTTGACGACTTTATCGCTCAGCTCGATAATGAAGAAACTGCGAAGGCAGCCCGAAATCTGTATGCGGTTAAAGGTTTTCCTGGAGGTACGTACTATATTGAACCCGGTGTGAGCCTTCCTATCTTTGGCCATACTCACGCACACTGGTTCTTTACAGCTGCTGGAACATACAAACTTACTGGCCATGCAGTAGGCGTGACCCAAGATGGCCAGACTGTTACATCTGAGCCATTCACTTCAACGTTCAATATCATCAAGAGTGAGAAAGACGGTGTAGCACCAACTACTCCAGACGCCACTGATGGCGCACCGGCTGACGATACCGATTCAACATCACAACAAACACCTGACGATAGTTCTAATTCAGCTGATTCTCAAGACACACAACCTGATAGCGAAGATAACCCAGCCGATTCCGATGACTCCGAAGATTCTGCGGACGACGAAGACGACACCGCTATTGACCGCACCGAAAAGATCAGCGACAAATACATTTTTAAGGACCCGATCACACTTGGAGCAGGTCACACTGATGGCTTCTTTGTTTTAACAGATGGAGCTAAGCCACGTCTGGTTGTTCGCGAAAATCTCACCTCATATGAAGGAACATTGCGTTCTCCAGATAGTGTGACGTTCCATTTGCGTAAAGAATTCTACGAAAAGATTGATATGAACGGCACGTTCAAAGAAGGTGCCGGCTACCATACCAATCGTAAGATGCGCGGCCTCGACCAGTTCTCACCCGGATGGTCAGTGGATAATTTCTCCAGCCACGGCTACAAGAATATTGCCGTGAAGTTCCTGTCGGTTAAAGGCCCTGGAAAAGTTGTTTTGAGTGGAACCCCAAAGCTGGATTATTCCCTTAATCCAGTCTTGAGTACGGGTAGCCCTTACCTTACCGAAGGCGCTGAGCTTCCAGTTTATGGGCACACTCACGGTTTATGGATCTTCACGAAGGCTGGAAACTACGAGTTTACTGCTCAAGTTATCGCAACGACTCTCGATGGCGAAACCGTTACCTCTGATCCAGTTAACTATCACTGGCAAATTGATGCTCATCCAGATGACACTGGATCATCTCAGGGAACCGACTCTGCCGAACCAGATGATTCTCAAACCGATGAGCCAAACAATTCCGGGGATCTAGATGGTTCTGAAGATTCTAGCGATTCTGACGATTCAGATGAGGATTTTGCCGATTTGAAGATCCTGACCTCCGCGCCGGCTATTCATCCAGGCGATGAGATCACCATTAAAGCCTCACATTTACCAAAGAACAACAGCTTCCGGATCTTTGCGATGTCGAAATCAACATTTGCTATCACCCCCATAGCTGACGATCTCACCTCCGATGATCAAGGCCAGATAAGTACAACGCTAACATTGCCTGCCTCACTCAAGCCAGGTAAGTATTTCTTGGCCCTCAGCAAGACGGGGAGCGAAGAGCAACTCGCCAATGCTAATCTGACGGTTGTAGAAGATACCACCCGTCCACTTTTACCTGGCGATGAGATTGGCTCAGGTAACGAGGATGACTCGGCACCACAAACAGATCAGACAGTTCGTAACTTTGTGAAAACACATGAAAAGGTTGTGCTCGATCATGGCCATCTCGATCTGTTCACAGCCGTTGCTCACGAAGGTAAACTCCTTCTACTCGCGAAGGATGACTCTACCAACGAAGGTATTTTGCGCGATCCGGCAGATATAACACTTCGTATACATAATAATGCCCTCGGTGATTTACCTAAAGGTATTGATAAGACGTTACCTTCGCGTGGCTACTACTTAGATGCTGCTGGCCTGAGCCAGCAAGAGATTCTCTTCCCAGGATGGGATACCTATGGCGTTGCGCCAACATTTGGCACAACAGATATCATTATCAATAAGGTTGACGGGCCAGGTAAGGTATATCTCTTTAATTTCAAGCGCCAAGGTGGCATTGAGCCAGCATTTACTTCACAAAAGTATGAAATGGAAAATGGCTCAACCATTCGTCAAGAAAGCCCAAGTCACGTCCACACCAACTGGGTCTTTACTGAGCCTGGTCAATACACTATGGAAGTCCAAGCTCGAGCCATCCCAACCGATGGCGGGGAGCCGGTGTTGTCGAATGTAGCAACATATCGGTGGTTTGTTGGAGACACCGATAAACTCCCTGATGACTCCACAGATACTCCGTCACCAGATTCTTCTGGCACTACCCCACCTGATTCGCAGCCAGATCAGCCAAAGCCACACGAAGCAAAGCCACGACTATCTTTGGCATCTGGAAAGCTTGTGGGAACCGAAGGTGAAATTATTACAGTTCAAGCACACGGGCTAACTCCGGGAACAGCTGTTGATTTCTATCTTCACTCACAACCACAGTTACTTGCCCAAAACGCAATCGCTGATATACACGGCGTCGCCTCGGCTCGAGTTACTATTCCTCAAGCACCCGGATTGCACGAAATCATTGTCACAGGTAAGGACGGTAACGAACTTGCAGTGATGATGTTTGAGATCAAAGCGCGCTACCCACATGGTGTTATTCCTAATGCTGGAGCACTTAAACCCATCACCGGCGATGATAAGCCACGCATCGAGATCAGTAATGGACACATCGACTTGTTTACTGTTCTGGCTAAACAAGGCAAACTCGTGGTTGTTGCCAAAGATGATTCACATGGCGGGCTCACCCATCACAACCCGCATGACGTCTACTGGCGAGTAAAGAACAATGCTTTTACACAACTGCCAGATACGTTGTCAGATGGGTTACCGTCCTCCGGCTACTTCCTTGATCAGGCTGGCAAGGATCAAGATACTCAGCTTTTCCCAGGCTGGGACACAAATGGGGTCAAGCCAGACTTCGGCCCTACAGATTTGATCTTTACCAAGATTGTTACGCCAAAGGACGGGCAGGTATTCCTCTTCTCCAATGGTCGCACTGGTGGAATCACACCAACATTGACCTCGAATTCATTTGAGCTCAATACCGGTTCAATCATCCACCAAGAAAAACCAGCTCACGTTCATACCAATTGGGTATTTTCTAAGCCTGGTATCTACGAGATGGAAGTCAAAGCTGTGGCTACACCAGTTAATGGAGGTCCTCAAGTTGAGTCCGCACCAGTGACATACACGTGGCTTGTTGGAGATGAAACACAGCCTTTAACTAAAGTAACGAAGCAACAGCCAAAGCAAAACCCCGGCACCGAGGGGCAAAATGGCTCCGAAGGCAACAACGACTCCACCAACGGGGGCACAGCTAACGCTAACTTAGCAAACTCAGATGGAACTGCCTCTACTCAAGGCGGATCTGGAACAGGTGCCGACAAGCCGTTAGCAAAGTGTTTCCCCAAGCAACAAGGTGGGAATGGCGCTCAAACGATTATTCCGCAAATCAAGGATGATCGGAGCGCTCCAGGTAAATGGGTTGATCCTGCAACGCTTGCCTTCGCTGTAGGTGGTGCCGGTCAGGCAACAACTAACCAAGCGATCGGTTCAATTGGCTCAGGTAGCGAAGTTTGGATGATCTCTGCTACTCAAGTCGAAAATGTTCCATGGGTAGGAGCAAACACTCAAAACCCAAGCTTCCTCGAAAAGACAAAGGGCAGCGCGACATTGACGCTCACCTCCTTCTCTGGACCTGGAAAGATGGAAGTCTACACCTCGGGTAATTTCGGCAAAGTCGTTGGTCAAAAGTGGTTTACCGGAAACGGTAACTCTGGTTCTGGCTCAGTTACGCTCAAGCCAAATAGCCACGTCCATCCCAACTGGGTATTCGATAAACCCGGAACCTACAAGGTTGGTATTACGATGGAAGCAGAAGCTAAGGATGGCAAGAAACTTTCTGGTTCCACAACGCTCACCTTCAATGTCGGCCAAGGCTCCGGAATCACCGGCGGCCACTTTGACCTCGGCCCAACTGTTGGTGCAGCTGGTTCCACCACCGTCTGGCTGGACGCAGATGGTAATCCTTGTACTCCAGATGCCAACGATTTAGCTGCAGCGGGTCTGGCAAAAACTGGTGTATCAAGCACCGTCACTGCCACTCTTCTCTCGGGCGCCCTAATGCTCGGTGGAATTGCAGCTCTCATCTACCGTCGCAAGGTCAAGCGCGGTTAACACAACGCTTGAGATAAGCACATAGCAGTGTGGGCCCGGATTTTCCGGGCCCACACTGCTTACTACATTGACCATCTCTAGCTCTAGCCGCTACGTAGTAGGTAGCTAGCTACTAGATCTGGATTTAGCCTGTCACATACTTTGCATAACAGCCTGTTGATCTTCCATAGTTGCTGGACGCCAATTAAGGCCCTCACCATGCTTGCCTAGCCAGCGACGTACCATTGGGCACATAGCGACGATGGTTTTATTGGCCGCCTGAGTCTCATTCAGTGCAACTTTAACGAGAGTTCCCGCAAGTCCGCGACCTTCAAGTTCTGGACGGACTTCGGTATGGAAGAAGATTCGCTCATCGCCGTTATCAACGTATTGTGCAAAACCGGCAACCTCGGAATCCGTATAACGAATTGCGTATAAGCTATTTCCTTCAATAACCTCTACGGCCTGGCCATTTTTGTCTGTGAGTTGTTCTGTCATTATTTTCCTTTCACAAGTTTATTACTATGAGTTAAAAGCGCACATCAGGACGTGCTACTGGTTGTGGATTCTTGCGTGGCCGAATGGTGACATCGGGCAAAACTGGTGCTGGGATACGTGATAATCCTTGCGGATCATGCCCAATATAGCCTTCGGTTTTACCATACCGCTCGCTATGTTCTTCCCACGCTTGGCGCATCTGATTCAACTCTGCAGAATCTCGCGCTATGAAATTCCACCACATAACGATCTGTTCGGTAAAGGGTTGACCACCGATGAGTACCGTGCGCGCTATCTCATCGCTTGAATTACGAATACGTAATCTGTTTTGTCCGATACCACTATAGGCAAGCTCGGTACGCTCAACCTTGGTTCCTTCAACATCAACATTTCCTGAATCAACGAGTAATCCATGCTCATAATCAGGGTTAATATCGAGAACAACCGTGGAATGGGGATTGATACGGATCTCGGCACCTAGTAAAGGTGTAAATGTTGGAACGGGTGAAACCGAACCAGCAAGCTCACCAACAAACGTACGTATCTGACCGCCGTCGACCTCGATGACCGGCGGAACATAATGGTCAAAGCGTCGTTGCCCGTGCCGGGCACTATCGGGCAAGGCTACCCACAACTGGACTCCATGCAAAATGGTGGTGTCTTGTGTGGAGACTTCCGAATGGCAAATGCCATTGCCAGCAGTCATAAAATTTGCTTCACCGGGCTTGACAACCGCGTGGTTGCCCCCAGAATCATGGTGGGTGATGTTGCCTTCGAAGAGCCATGAAACAGTTTGGAGACCAGAGTGCGGATGTGGTGCTACGTCCATGCCGCCGGTATCTGCAACATTATCTGGACCATAATGATCCACGAAACACCACGCTCCAATAAGAGAACGCTGACGTTGCGGGAGTGTGCGATAAACGCTCATCGCGCGCAACCCACCCAAAGGCACTTCACGGGAGGTAATAATTTCGATATCAGCCCCATCAACGCAGTGCGGAGTTTGTTGCTCGGTTAAGATTGGAGGCTCATTCATGGTGTTTGACATAACCTCATTGTGTCACGTTTGGATCCTAAAAGAGTGAAGGTGTGAGGATCGTTCAGTATTAGCGAACGTAGCGTGTAGCCGCATTAGCTAAAATGACTGAACGGCAACCGCACGTAGTGGCCTACCTTTCCTCTATCTTTCGGGCCAGGGCGAGGTGTGCACAGCCTTTAGTCTTCTCGAGATTGACGATAAATATCGGCTAAGATCTTTCCAGCTTCGGGGTCCGAATCTGGTGGCGAGATCAGATGGAAATCTTTGCCACCGGCATTGACAAAGGCCTCCCGGTTCAATACTAAAATTTCATCGAGGGTCTCGATACATGATGCGAAGAAGCCTGGAGTTAGCACTAAGATGTTGTGCACTCCTTCGCCAGGAAGTTCGGCCATGCGCTCGATCGTAGCTGGTTGTAACCATTTTCCGGGACCGAACTTCGATTGATAGGTTGTCTCCCATGCGATATCAATGCCGTGATCATTCAATGCGGCAATGATGCTGGCAGTAGTTGCTTCACATTGGGCTTGGTAAAGTTGGGGTTGATGGACTTTGCGTTGCGGAACGCCGTGATAGGACAAGACCAGTTTGTCGATCGACGTCGATGCGCTTTTCACATAGTCACGAACCTTGCGGGCATACCACGATATATACCGAGAGTTGCCATACCATGCCTGCGCTCGGATGATCCGTGGACTACCTGGTTGGGATTCGATGATATCTACTTGCCGCCAGATGTCAGCAACGGTTGAAGGAGCATACTGTGGGTAAAGCGGGATAATCACTAATTCATCGACGTCAAGTTCGTCAATCGCAGCTGCGATTGAGGGCTGAGTGTAGGTGGTGGCAAAGCCAACTTTAACGCCCTCGAGTTGCGCAGCGAGATGGTGGGCTTGGGCTCTGGTGTGAATCAAAAGCGGGGAACCTTCGCTAGTCCAAATAGACTGATAGGTCGGTGCTATCTTCTTTGGACGAACCCGCAAAACAATCTGATTCAAAATAGGTTTCCAGAGCCATCGAGGCATATCCACCACTGCTGGGTCAGACAAAAAGGAGCGCAAGAAGGTGCGAATATCCTCCGGATTGGGTGACGCTGGCGTTCCTAGAGCTACAATCAAGCATCCACGTTTCATAACTCCTAGCATATCGTCTCTAAGACCATATTTCGCATTATGTTGATAATTCGCGGTTACCAGCTATTCTAGCGGTGCACATCAGCCAACATGTTCCGTAAATTACCACCCTTAAAAATTTAATAGTTTATTTTTCAATAAAATAGGAGTATGGTAGAGGCATAACGACATACAACAAGTGTCAGGAGAAAGAAATGACTACCTCAACAATGGTTCCAGCAGCAGATGAAATGATGCGCGTCCTATACGAATGGGGAGTCAAGCGTATCTACGGTCTTCCAGGTGGATCACTTGATTCAACAATGAACTCAATCCACACCTACCGTGACCGCATCGATTACATCGGTGTGCGCCATGAAGAATTCGGCGCACTGGCAGCAGTTGCCGAAGCAAAGATAACCGGACGTATTGGCGTAATGTTAGGCTCAGCCGGCCCAGGCGCAGCACACCTCGTCAATGGACTCTACGATGCCAAAATGGACAACATTCCAGTCCTAGCCATCGTCGGTCAAGTCCCCAGTTCGCGTATGAACCTCGACTTCTTCCAAGAGCTACCCGAAAATCCCATGTTCGCTGACGCCACCGTCTACAACCGTACCGTGATGACAGCCGAACAACTCCCGCTCGTTATCGATACCGCGATCCGCACCGCCTACGCCAAGCGCGGACCCGCCGTCGTCGTCTTACCAAAAGACTTAGGCTGGAAGGAAATCGAACAAGGCGCCTACCCGGTATCAGCCAATGTTCGCTCCGAACAAAACGCAACCTACCCCATCTCAGAACAAAAGATTAACGAGGCGCTCGACCTTCTAAGCGCCGCCAAACGTCCAGTAATCTACTTCGGACAAGGCGCACGCCAAGCTGGCGAAGAACTCTTGAAAGCCTCCCAATTACTCGGTGCCCCCTTAATGTCGACCTATCTAGCTAAAGGAATCATCGACCACGATACCGAGTCCTACATGATCTCCACCGGCCGCGTTGCAACCAAACCATCAGTAGATGCTGGACGATCCGCAGATGCAGTCTTATTCATTGGTACCAACTACGAATTTGGCGAATTCTTCTTCCACCCACAGGCAAAGTTCATCGACGTCAACATCAACCCGATGGTCCTCGGAGCCCGGCACGCCGCCGAACTCGGCTTCCAGGCAGACGCACGCCAGTTCCTGAGCGCGCTCAACGACGCCGCTACCAAGCGTGGCTTAGATGGCACACAGTCACCGTGGTTAGCAGCTGCCAAAGAAAATCGCGCCCAGTGGGAGACCTGGATCAGCAAGCAAACCACTGACGAATCCCCTATTCGTCTCGAAACTGTATTCCACGAAATTAACAAGGTTGCCGCCCCTGACGCGCTCTTCGGTATCGATGTCGGCAACGTCAATATCGCCTCGGCTCGTTTCCTCAAAGTCAATCCAGGCCAACAGTTCACCACCTCCCCACTCTTTGCCACCATGGGCTACGGCCTTCCGGCAGCAGTTGCCGGATCCTTAGAATATCCACAGCGCCAAGTCTGGAATCTCGCAGGAGATGGCGGAATAACCATGGTTATCCAAGGATTGACAACTGCAGCCGAACATCATCTTCCCATCATTTCAGTAGTCTTGACTAACGAATCTTTGGGATATATCGAAGCCGAACAAGATGACACAAACCAGCCACACTCTGGTATTGCGCTCTCAGATCTTGATTTCGCCAAGATTGCCGAAGGCTTTGGTGTGCAAGGTCTAACGGTTCGCACCGCAGATGAACTGCGTGCAGCCTTAGCCAAAGCACAACACACCACCGAGCCGATTCTTATTGATGTCAAGGTGACAAACGATCGCATGCTCCCAGTAGAACAGTTCCCGCAATCACGCGATGAACGCGCAGACTTCGATGAGTTCCGCGCTTCCTACCGCGCTCAAGATCTCGAACCGTTCGCTGAGATTTTAGCTCGTCATCAGGCATAACTAGCTGGAAAAACTTCGTGTGGTGCGGAAACTGAGCGGTCGCCGCACCACACGAGCCCAGAGGCAAGATAATTCACATCCCTTGCCACGCCGTTATGGGTGCACAAAAGATACGGTTCTGGCAAAATACTACTCGGTACACCACCTGGGGCAGCAGGTGAGATACGCGCCGTAGAGGCAGTGAGAGCGTCGCTGTACTTAAACTCACCTACCGTTTTGACGCTCAAGGAGTACTCATGTCTGCCCATAAGGCAAAATTTGCCCCTACCGGAACTGGCCTCTACCCTATTTTTGTTGCAGTAATGGCTGTTGTTTTGATTTTGTCAAACATCGGCGCATCTAAACCCGTCACCTTTGGCCCGATTCTAACTGACGGGGGTTTCTTCCTCTTCCCCTTCGCCTATATCATCGGCGATGTTGTCTCGGAAGTTTATGGATGGAAAGCCTCGCGCCGGGCAGTTATCGTGACATTTGCGCTATCCATCTTTGCCGCACTGTGCTACTGGATAATCATCGCACTCCCTGGCGCAGATTTTTATGACGGCCAAGACTCTTTAGTGCGCACCCTTGGTCCAGTCTGGCAAATTGTTCTCGCTTCGCTCTTAGGATTCCTAGCCGGTCAGCTATCTAATGCTTTCACCATGGTTCAACTAAAGAAGCGTTCGGGTGAGAAAATGCTGTTCGGCCGCATGGCCGCCTCAACAATCGTTGGCGAATTTGTTGATACCCTCGTCTTTTGTTCCATCGCCGCTCAAGTTCTAGAATTTCCAGATTTCTCTTCGTTCCTAAACTATCTCTTTGTTGGCTTCACCTACAAAACTGCTGTTGAGCTCATCTTCTCCCCGATCACTATGGGGGTTATGAACATCGTTAAGCGCGCCGAACCGGAGTATGGCGTTGAGCAATAAATTCTAGTGGCGGATGGGCTGCACGGAATTGATTTACTGGCGCATCCGTCCCATACCCTAACGCGAACCCGGTGACGAGGGCATATTGGTTAGGGATATCGAATAGCTCATCTGCCGGACGCCTCCATCCAGCAAGCAGGCCGAGTGGGCAAGAATCTACACCGTGAGCTTTGGCTGATAAGAATAGTGTTTGCAGCATCAGCCCAGCATCCAGTGCCGAATAGGGCAAGAAGTCACGGTGAATAAAGACCAGACCTATAACGGGTGCGCCAAATGCTTCAAAGTTACGTCGCATGTGCATTCCGCGAGCGAGTTTGTCTTCGCGTTCGATGTTCAAATGCCGGTAGAGCTCTAGACCTACCTGGACTTGGCGCGGGCGAAGATCATCTGGATAAGGCGCGAAAATATCGTAATCGCCGTCGATATCTGGTTCTGTATTCGTCGCTTGCGCAGCTGAAAAAGCATCAAACTCACGCAGGTAGGCGGCGCGTAATTGTTGCGCTTGGTCACCACTGGCCAATGCTATTTGGTAGGGGCGCGTATTCGACCAGCTGGGTGCCCATCGGGCGTCTTCGAAAATAGCGGCGAGAATTTCAGCTGGAATCTCTGTTTCGTTGAAATCCCGCGTAGTTTGGCGAGTGCGGTTGAGCTGGGAGAATTGATTCATAGTGGTTATCCTACGGTTTGGTATCGCGTAGGGCTAGAGTAGTTTTATGACTACTTCTCAGAGCATAATATCTCCTGGTTTGGTTCATCGCGGTGACAAAGTCGCCGTCTTGTCACCAGCGTGGGCAGCACCGGCATACTTCCCAGAGATTCACGCCCAGGCTATGCGCCGCCTAAAACATGAGTTAGACGTTGAACCGGTTGAGTTTGCGACGACGACGATGATGGGAGCTTTCCTTGAACAACGCGCCGCAGATCTCAACGCGGCTTTTGCTGACCCCGACATCCGCGCTATCTTTACTACAGTTGGTGGCGATGATTTGATCCGGCTAACGCCTTTGCTTAACCGGGACTTAGTGGCTGCAGATCCGAAACCGTTCTTCGGATATTCCGATAACACCAATATTTTGAATTGGTTGTGGACTAACGGATTTGGAAGTTTCCACGGCGGTGCCACGCAGGTTCACTGGGGAACGGGTACGAAAATCGACCCTATCCACCTGTTGTCGCTACGCGGTGCATTGTTCGGCGATGACATTGTTTTACCTACGGTCACTGCATCTGAGGACTACGGCTTTGATTGGTCTGATCGGCGAGCATTGAGTCAAGACGTAGCACGTGAGCCAGCCATGGAGGTTGAGTTCATTGGCAGCGATAGCCTGGTGCGTGGCCCGACGTGGGGTGGATGTTTGGAAGTTTTAGATCAGATTGGAATGGCTGGCCGATTGCCAGATGCTGACGATTTAGAAGGAGCCATCCTCATTTTTGAAACATCGGAGATCCTTCCGCCACCAGACTATGTTGGTCGTTGGGTTCGTGCTTTGGGCGAACGTGGATATTTAGAGGCTAGCGCCGGGTTGATGTTCGCTCAACCAGTTGTTGATGATCGAGATGCACCAGCACCCGATGCGGTCAAAGAGGCTCGACGCATGGCCTATCTGGATTATCTCTTAACCAATGTGAGTCTATATCGCAACGATCTACTTGTTGTTATGGGCGTTGCGTTTGGCCACACCCGACCACAAGCGATTCTTCCCTACGGCGGCCAGGTTTCGATAGATCCCATTGCAGGTAAGATAACTGCACATTTTTCACGCTAAGCTCCACTAACCAGCTACCACCACAGGTCCATCATCGATGGCCCATCGACGTTTATTACCCAACCCTAACTATCGGTGTCGCTATAATGGGATTATGCTTTGAGCGTTGATAAAAGAGTTATCTACCGGAGAATCACCGCTATCTAACGGGGAGTTTCTTCGCTATCACATATTTCACACGGAAGTGTCGCAAAATGAAACGAACAATCGTTATCTACTCATCTGTTACCGGCTTCGCCCGCACCTATGCGCAGTGGATTGCCCAAGATTTAGACGCTGACCTTTTCGAGCTCGACCATCTGATTCCGGTGCTGAAAAACGGGAGCCGTGCACTAAGTGATTATGATTTGATCGTCTATGGTGCCGGGGTGCGTATGGGCATCATTCGTAAGTTTGCTACCTTCCGCAAGCTTATCAAACAGGCCGGATTATCGACGTCGAAAAAGATTATTGTCTGGGCCAATGGCGGCACTCCACAACATCCAGATCGTGACTATCGCAGTGCGTCGCGTACCTTTACCCGAGTCGAGCTTGCTCGCGAAGACTACTCCTATTTTTATTTAGAAGGCGGAGTACGTTATGAAGGATTAAATATTGTTGAAACCGCATTGTTGAAGACGTTTGCAAAACGAGTCCAAAGATATCGGGATCGAGGCGAATGGGCGCGAGCTGTTGCCGATCATATTGCTAACGGTTATGACCACACTGATCGCAACGCTATTGCCCCGCTCGTTGCGCGTGGCAAAGAAATACTCCAGCACCAATAACTGCGAAGATGCCGTTTTAGAGCGGCATGCTGGTGCTTGCGGGCACTAAAAAGGGACCGGATAACTCCGGTCCCTTTTTAAGTTAAGTATGAAACGTGAAGAGCTCACACGTAAGAACTACTTATCGTCTTACTTCTTCTCTTCGTCCTTCATTTTGTCGTCCGACATCTTGTCATCCTTCATTTTGTCGTCTGACATCTTGTCGTCTTCCTTCATCTTGTCATCCGACATCTTGTCGTCTTCCTTCATCTTGTCATCCGACATCTTGTCAGAATCCGACATCTTGTCGTCTTCCTTCATCTCGTCGTCCGACATCTTGGTGTCTGACATTTGCTTGTCGTCCATCTTGCCGTCATCCATCTTGCCGTCATCAGAATTGCATGCAGCAAGACCCACAATGGAAATAAGAGCAGCAGCGGTACCAGCAGTGATTCGACGAATATTCATAAAGTCTCCTTATATAGTGAGGCGGTTTGCCTCAACGATCATTCACAGGTAGTTCGGAGCCGGTAGCGAATCGGATTGGATTAGTTTGAGTGAGCTATGGCACATCATAATTTTGGCGTTATTCCAATCCAATACCCGAATTGATCCGAACTACCCATAGACTTTGCGAAAGGAAAAAATCTTATGTCTTTGATACTCATCGGACTGCTCGGCGGTTTCATTACCGGAATATCGCCGTGTATTCTCCCCGTTCTTCCAGTCATATTTCTCTCCGGCGCCCAAGGCGCTCAAACCTCAAATAAACCAGCGCAATCTATGGGCGGGAATTTCATCTCCCTAGGCGACTCAACCCCGTCGGCCACCCCAACAGTAACCACTGCGAACAAGCCCGTCTCCAAATGGCACCCCTACGCCGTCGTCGGTGGCCTGGTCCTAAGTTTTACTGCGTTTACGCTCTTTGGTTCAGCTTTGCTAACGCTGCTGAACCTCCCACAAGATTTCATCCGCTGGGCAGGAGTAATCATGCTCATGCTCATTGGAATCGCAATGCTGATTCCACGCCTGATGGAACTCTTAGAAAAACCATTTGCTCGCTTTGCTAACACCAACTCCTCGAATTCTTCTAATGGATTCTGGCTCGGGGTTGTACTAGGTGCAGCATACGTGCCTTGTGCCGGTCCGGTACTTGCAGCAGTATCTGTTGCTGGAACCACCGGACAAATCGGCGTCGATACTGTGATGCTCGCTGTTTCCTTCGGAATTGGTACTTCTATTCCGCTATTGTTCTTTGCCTTGTCTGGCCAAAAGCTTACCGAACGTATCAGTGCATTCCGTACCCGTCAACAACTCATCCGTGTTATTGCTGGTCTAGCAATGATCGGCCTAGCCTTCGGTATCATATTCGATCTGCCAGCTAAGGTGCAACGCGCATTGCCAGACTGGACTGCATCATTACAACAAAGCACCGAATCACTTTACGCTTCGGATAACGATGGCCCTTGTGTTGACGGCGCAGATCATCTAGCAGACTGCGGTCCGCTACCTGAAATTTCCGGAGCAATCGCATGGTTTAACACCCCTGGAAACGAGCCACTGGACAAAGCTGAGTGGACCAACAACGTCACTCTCGTCGATTTCTGGGCCTACTCGTGCATTAACTGTCAGCGTTCGATCCCAGGTGTGGAAAAGCTCTACAAAACCTATAAGGATTCTGGCCTGAAGGTTATCGGCGTCCACTCCCCTGAATACGCCTTTGAAAAGGTAGCGGAAAATGTGAAAGCCGGTGGCGATAGCCTAGGCATCACCTACCCGATCGCCGTCGACTCTAACCTCGTTACGTGGCAAAACTTCGACAACCATTACTGGCCCGCTCACTACCTGTCTGACGCTAAGGGGCAACTGCGCGCAATCAAGTACGGTGAGGGTGGCGAAGCAACTACAGAAAAGCTCGTCCGTGAACTTCTTCGCGATGCCAACCCCGGTATTGAATTGCCAGAACCAATTTTTAGCGAAGCTGATAATTCTTCGACGCTTTCCGAGCGCAGCCCGGAAACCTATTTAGGCGCGGCTCGTGCGCAATACTACGCGCAAGGAAAACTTGTAGCAGGTAAGCTATCTGCAACGTTCCCGGAAAAACTTGCCTCAGATACCTTCGCACTAGATGGCACCTGGCAAGTCAGCGCCCAGTCCATTACCCCTGTTGATGAGGCCGGACGGCTACGACTGTCCTGGCGTGGCGCCCACGTCTACCTCGTCGCCTCGGGTGAAGGTGATATCAC
Source organism: Arcanobacterium pinnipediorum (assembly GCF_023973165.1). NCBI lineage: Bacteria > Bacillati > Actinomycetota > Actinomycetes > Actinomycetales > Actinomycetaceae > Arcanobacterium > Arcanobacterium pinnipediorum. Next base: position 1,286,951 of record NZ_CP099547.1, read on the forward strand.
CTGGACCGAAGACGGCACCGAGCGAACCTTGACCATTTCTGGTGTACCAAATGCACATGAGATCGTCAGCGCTCCGCACGGTTCTGCAGGGGTCATCGAACTCAACGTTTCCCCAGGAGTTGAACTCTACTCATTCACCTTTGGGTGAGACATTGTGACAAGTCTGGCAGAAAGCCGTACGATGGAAACGTGGTATCTCAGCTTTCTGATCCAGACGATGTCTTACTATCCCGTATAGCTAACGGAGATCAACATGCCTTCGCTATCTTCTTCGACCGATGGTCTGGAAAAGTCTTGGCGTTGATCCGCCAGATCCTGATTGATCATTCACAATCAGAGGAAGTCCTCCAAGAAGTCTTTCTTGAAGTCTGGCAAAAAGCTCCGGCTTTCCAGAACACTCGCGGCCATGCGCGCAGTTGGCTAGTAACAATTGCGCGCCGGCGTGCGATTGACCGGGTTCGATCATCACAGTCAGCACGCGAACGCGACACCGCCTATGTCACCACAACGGTGGACTATGATCAGACGCTAGAAACCGTCGACCAGCGAATGGAATCGCAGGCAGTGCGCCGCATGCTGGCCGACGTCGGCGAACCTCACTCATCAACTATCAAACTGGCATTCTTCACGGGATTAACTCACCGCGAAATTGCCGACAAACAAAATGTTCCACTAGGAACAGTAAAAACTCGAATCCGAGATGGATTAGCAAAAATGAAACGATTTATGGAGGAGGAACGATGAATATCGACAACGATATAGCGTTCCCAGATGACGTAGCTGGGGCGTTAGGCACCAGCTTGGCGCCTATCACTCCATCGGCTGACGTCCGGCAACGAATTTTGAGCACGATCAGCTCCCTACCCCAGGAGCGCAGCACTGGGCTACGAAGCGTCCCTAACTTGGCAGCCGATGGCTCTGCCCATCCTGACAACCTCGTGCCACTTAGATCTCGGCGTACACGCCTGATCCGCAACCTTTCGCAAGTAGCTGCAGCAGTAGTTTTAATTGGAGCGGGCGTTGGAATCGGTCGTTGGAGCACGCTCGATTCCATGGAGCACACCAGTAACTTTGCCGAACTAAACCAGGCACAAGATGTGGTACGCATTTCGGATAAAATGCCCGACGGGCATGTGGTGACCTTAATGTGGTCAGAGGAAATGAAGATGGCAGCGGTAACCATGCCACCTGAATTACAGGCTCCTCCAGGGCACAGCCTTGAAGTGTGGCTTCGCCACGGCAACCAGATACGCAATGCTGGAACATACGAGCCAAGTAATACCGGACCGTTCTCGTTTATCGATGTCATGCCAGAAGACGGCGATGAACTCTTCGTAACAATCGAACCCGAGGGGCAATCTCAGCAACCTTCCAGCGAGGCGATCATTACCTGGAAGATTGACATTAGACACGCTCCTTCGGAACGAGCGAGCACACAGTCTAACTCGTCAGTCTAAGCAACTATTTAACGGCATCTGCTTGGGACGGCGCCGTTAAACGTCAGCTACTACTTACAAGGGTTCCAGCGACAGCGTGCGACGGCTAAATCCTCACTCGAACACTTCACCGCTCAAAACCGAAATAGGTCTGGCTCCACATCATCGATGTGGAGCCAGACCTTTTCATATCTCTCAGGTTTCGTAGCCCGGAGGCGAAACTATGCTAGTTTCGGCGTAGCCGGACCATTCCTGCACCAAGACCGAGTAATGATAGAGCGAGTAGACCAAAGCCCACTACACTAGCACCAGTCTTGGCTAGCACATTTCCAGATGTCGAGCCGGTCTGTGACGTGCCAGCACTTGGCTTATCTACCACGTTGAGCTTGATAACGGACATTGGTTGGGTACCTTCAACGCTGGAAATAGCAACAACGTAGTGGGTGCCAAGCTCAATTTCCTTATCGATGTTGACGACGTAGCTCTTTACAACACCATTGGCATCGGCCAGCATCGCTGGCAGTGCCATTGGTAGTGAGTAGAGGTAGGCGCGGGCTGCCGCATTAGGTGCCAAACCTGTGAAATCAACAGCTACAGATTCACCACGGGCAACACTGTAGCTTCCACCGAGCGTCAGTTTTCCAGATGCTAATGCGTCCTCGATAGCCTTAGAGTCTGCAAAGACCGGGCCAGATTGAATATCACCTGGTACTGGATCTGCCGGGTTCGGCTTCGGATCTGCTGGATCAGACGGGTTCGGCTTAGGATCTGCTGGATCAGACGGGTCCGGCTTCGGATCTACCGGATCAGACGGGTCCGGCTTCGGATCTGCTGGATCGGACGGGTCTGCCGGAGTGACAATACTTAGTTGGAAGTACCGCCGATTCTTCGGAGTAACAAGCTCGAACAGCTTCTTGTCCCAATCAGCATTTGCCGTGAAAGTTAAAGTCGCATCTTGGCCAGCAGCCACATTAGTGTGTGCAACGAGACTATGATCATCCCCTGCCCACAATGTTGCTTGACCATCAGCCACTATACCCGCAATATGCACACTAACTTCCGAACCGGCATTAACTTCAACAACCACAGGCTCAGTGCCCGGTTCTGCCAGTGCCACTGCTTTTTCACCCTCACCAACGGTTGCGACAAATTCTGCCATATCCCCGCATTCGCCATCGATACGGATCTCTGCTGCACCTGCGAAAGCGTCGTTATTGTGAGAGTTTAGCCCAACAAGTTTCACGTATTGTGCCGATACCTCATCGAAGGAGACATACTGTGGCGCCGTCGAAGAGACAAACTGGCCAGTAGCTACTGGCTGTGCCCAGTTTTGGCCATCAGTAGAGACATAAATCTCGTAGTCTTTAATGCGGGTATTTTGGATATCTTGGCGTGGAGTGTACTCCAAGCCCGATACGGTACACGTCTTGTTGAGATTGAGGGAAATATGATGTGGGAATGGATCTGATCCACCCGCCCACTTCGTATGCCAGAACGTATCGGCTCGACCATCAATTGCGGCCTGCGCAAATCCATTAGGAGCACGCTCGCCAGTGGTTTCCTCAGAATCATAGTCATGGACAGTCAAGCCCTCCACTGGGAATCTAAGCTCACCGCCTGGATTTGGCGAAGACCAAATAGCAATCGAAGCACTCGCGCTACGCTCACCGTACACTGCACGCATCTGATAAACACCCGGGGCAGTATTTGCCGGAATCAAGATGTGAAGTGAACGAGCACCAGTAGCGTCTGGGCGAACTTCGCCTAGCTTCGTTTCCCCAAGGTAAACCTCAACTAAGGTATTAGGCTCGAATTCGGAGATGCTGAATTCAACCCGATCTAGTGGTTGCGCAAAATCTTGACCAAGTTCGAGTCCAGCATCACCAGATGCAGACCATGGGGTGAACAATGGCGAAGTCGCTGTAGCTGCTGGATCGATAGTGATCACTGCCGTTGCAGATCGATCACCTGCAGTCAAGGTCACTTCGTGTTGCCCCGGAGTTGCAAAATTGTGACGTGCCGTGAGCACATACATTCCGGAAGCATTGTATGCCGAACGATCCAAAGTAGATGTGATAGTTGCAGCCTGTGGAGTTGAACCATCACCCCAATCAACCATAACCTCAAGACCATCGGCACCCACTAACGAACGTGAGGTGCCATCTTCGTCGTTAACTGAATCGGTTTGTACCTTGAGCCCATCAGCAGAAACTTTCGTTCCAGGCGCAGATAGGTATCCAAGTTGGAATACGCCTTCGGAAGTTGGCGACGAGGAACGAACGCCAGCGACGTCGTAACCCCATTCAGCGTCCGAACCGTCGTAGAAGTTAGCTCCGTTAGCATTCAAATCGACGCCGATTTGCGAAATGCGCGACGCAAAATCAGTAACATCACGCTGATTTTGTGGAGTCCAGCCGATTTCGGCGTGTGACAGCACACGGTTGAACGTCAAGAATTCAACTTGGTCAATTCCACGAACTGTTTCAGACCACAACGGAGCTTCGTTTCCGGTGATGGCGTCATCGGAGGTTAGGCCAATGAATTCACGTGGATCCCAGTTGTAGTAGGACTTAAAGTCACAGTTTCCATTACATGCCCAGGTCAAAGCCAATGGGGTCTTGCTATTGTACTTTTGGTCCAAATACGAATTCGCTCCACGGGAGAGCAAAACCTTAGCTCCGTGATCGTTGACAGCTGCTCGAGTAGCCGTTGCGTCGCCAACCCAGTAATGCATCACATCACCAGTCGTAATGCCATCAGCACGGGCGATTTCGTTCCATCCAATAGGCGTCTTGCCTGATTCACGAACAAAATCCATTACTCGTCCCAGGAAGCGATTGTAAATTGCATCTGAATAACGAACGGTTAAAGCATGTGGTTCGTCGCCACCGATATGAATGTATGGTCCGGTGGTCATCTCTGCAATCTGGCCAAGTACATGCTTGACGAACGTCATCGAAATCTCAGCCTCAGGATGCAAGTATGAGTAGCCGACTGCCCCGGTACCATTGGCTGGTGCAGTTGGTTCAGCTTCGGTTGCTTCGTGTGAAGATCCAGGAATATTCAATTCTGGAATAGCATGCAAAGCCGCATTCGTGTGCCCTGGCAAGTCTATTTCTGGAATGATCATCACGTGGTGGGCAGCTGCGTATTCCTGTAGCTCAACATAGTCTGCTTGAGTTAAGAATCCAGTGCGTCCCATTTCATCAGAGGCTTGCTGGTTATGCGGTAGCATCGCCGTCTTTCCGGAGATCTCAGTGAGCTTAGTGTAATCGATCGGATCGCCCTGGGCTTTGCCATCGTTGGTAATCTCAATACGCCAGCCCTGATCATCGGAAAGATGCAAGTGTAATGCCGAGATCTTGTATTGTGACAAGGTATCTATAAGCTTCTTGATATCTTCCTTTGGCACAAATGATCGCGCAATATCGAGCATCATGCCACGGTATGCATAGCGTGGCCAGTCGGTGACGCTGACAGCAGGAACAACCCAATCTTTAATCACCGGAGTGTCCATGTGAACAAAGCCAGGCAAAAGCTGGAGCAAAGTCATCGAGCCGTTGAAGACTCCATGTGCTCCAACACCAGTGATTGTCACTTCGTTTTCATTCGACACCAACGAATACGCTTCATCTTTTTCAGATCCTTCAACTGCGCCAATAGCTAGCCGGATAATGTGGGACGTAGCAGAAGACTGTGCAACTACTGGAACCTCAAAGCCGGTAGATCCGCGCAAAGCGGTGGCAAGGATATTAGCTTCGGAAGCTAGATCTGCGCCCGCTACAATCTGCACATCAGGAGTGATAGTAAATCCTGGCTGCCCCTCGGCAACCGTTAAATTCACTGGCTTTGGCACCAAGGAAGAACCTGGGTCTTGAGTTTGCTCTACTGGCGGAGCTACCGGTTCTGGCCCATCGAATGCTTCAATTTCCCACAAAGAAGCACCGTACTTAACTCCATTAAATGGGGTCCGTTCCCGAACCTGGAGCTTGATCGCTGCAATAGCAGTATCTTTAAGTTCTTCTGGAATAGCAAAGGTTTCTTTGCTTGCTGGCGGGTCAGCAGGACATACCTGAGCTTCAGATCCAGCAATCTTCGTAAACGCTTGTCCGTCTTGCGATACTAGAAGATCCCATTTCTTTGGACAGGCGGCTTCCATCCACAAATTAATGTGATCTAAAGTGTGAGGCTCGGCAAAAGTAATTGTCGCCCAAGCATCATCACTAGTATTGGAAGACCATCGCGATTGTTGTGCTTTGGCTGCATCGGGGTTGACAACACCGTCGATCAACTTCTCACTCGCCCATCGTCCGTCACTAACTTCAAGGCCAGAAACTGCAACGGTTCCACCATTGGCTGCTGCGGCCCAGTTAGTGACAGTAGGTTCGGGTTCATCGGCAAATGCAAGCGGAGCAGTAGTCATTGCTCCAGCGAACACTAGAGCACCTGCACCGGTCATTGCAACCCATCGCATTAGTCGGGTATTTAGCGTACTTTTAAGTAAAAAGGTAGTCATAAGTTCTCCACGTCATTGTTGAGAAAGATATGCTTAATGCACATATCGTTACTAATGTACTATGGATTTTCTTCTCCGTCAGCACGAAGTTCATAAATCCCGAAATTTTCTCACTCCTCGCATACGGATGGAGCACGAGGCGGATGGTGGACGGTTGCTCGTTCGGCTCGTGGAGTAAAGCAGAGTGTGGTTGTGTTATTTTTTGGCTTAGGGCTTACGTGATTTTCGAGCTGAGAATTTGTGGTGTTCAGCCGGGATTGTAGTAATTATGCCGCGCGCTGCGTTTTAGCTGTTTTTCTTATCCGTTCTGCAACCGCCTATCTAGCCCACGATCACTTTCCTTCCCAGTCTCCTCTGGAAAATTGTAACGCTGGGCCAAAAACACGATCTCAAGTAGTTCCTTCCCGGTCATCCCTCACCAATCTGCCTAGACAAACTCTGTTTCATGCCGGTTTGCTACTGTTTATCTCGCCTACCTTACTGAACCGCTACGTTTATACCCAAATGTCGGGTTTCTGAGGTGGGTGTCGAGGCTCGCCTGTCGTAAAACCGGGGTATATGGGGTGATGTCCTCATATACGGGTCTATCGCCCCATATACCCCGGTTTCGCAACACGTTACGGCCTTAATGGAGAGTGGCGAGGTGTTTGGATGGACTAACTGCAGTATGGATGGGCTGGCTGAAGGTTGGGGTAAGGTTTGGTTGAACTGGCTGACGGTTAGGGCAAGGTGAACCGGCTGACGGTTAGGGTGTAGCGGGGCCGGAGTGATTGACGGTACGCAGTCCATCTAGCAATGACCCAGAATTTATCGACCGACCGAACAAGAAGCCCAAGCACCCCACGCCTTAGGCAGACCCGGAGCACGCTAATGCACTCACCGCCGCCCCTTTCTACTCACATGTCAAATATACTTGACACCATTACATACCCGAATGTAAAGTTTATTTTACATCTAGGAGGAAGGATCCAGTATGTCCCAACCAGATAAATCTACATGGGGATACACGAAACATAAACGATTACCTGCGCTGGGAATCGCGGTACCGATTGGCCTGTCAATGGGTGCTCTTTTCGGAGCATTATGGGCCTACTTGAGATCGGATACAGACAACATCTGGCTATATGTTGCCGTCTTCTCAACAACAACTGGATTTGTATTTGCCGGACTTATCTGGGTTAGCATCGTGGATCGTACAACTATTGCTGGCGCTATCGCCAAGCCCGAAGCAAGCATCGAAAACACCTGGCATTCTAAGGCCACATCAGTAGGATTCTTCACCGTGATGATCGCTAGTAGTTGGGGTATTGCCATTTCGAGTCTTTATAAGCATCACACCGCTACCCTCTACTTAGCAATAATCTTTTCCTTAGGCATTCTCGCTCTCATAGCCTGCTATGCTATCCAACGTATGCGAGCACTGAAATGAAGAATACGGTGGCGAAGTTACGTAAAGAAAACGGCTGGTCTCAAGAATATCTGGCACAGCAACTCGGAGTTAGTCGCCAAACTATCATCTCTATTGAGAAGGGACATTTCGATCCGTCACTTCCGCTTGCTTTTGATATCGCACGCGTCTTTAACCAACGAATCGAAGACGTCTTCTTCCCCGAGAAGTGACCTCAAGCAACCCGATAAGCAACCTCAAGGAATCCAAAAAGCAACCTCAAGCATCCCTAAGTCCAATAGCTCCTAGAGCATCTGGGCAAACGTAGTGTAGATGCTCATATCCTCATCGAGTTCTGGGTGGAAGGTAGCCCCAAGCTGGTTCCGATACGTCACTGCTACCGCAGTTCCGTCTGGCAAGGCGGCTAACACCTTAACTCCCTCACCTAGCTCAGCAATATGAGGCGCGCGAATAAACGTCATAGGAATCTGCGTTTCCTTGCCCGTAGCTCCAGCTTCTCCCCCATAAAACTTCCCATCGGCAATATGGAAGCTCCCGAGTTGACGGCCGTAGGCATTGCGAACAACAGTCACCGGCATAGTAGAAAAACCAGCAACTGCAACATGGGACGACGTCGGTGCGGCATGTTCGACTCCAGCCACCGGTCCGTTGGCGACCTGCTGAGCTAAGAGAATCAGACCAGCACAGGTGCCAAACACGGGTAATCCATCGGCTAGTTTGTGTGCGAGGGGTTCAAACATGTCGAGTTCGCGCAAAAGTTTGCTTTGAACTGTGCTCTCGCCACCGGGCAAAACCAGGCCGTCGAAATCACGGCGAGCATCATCGCCGTTTCGCAGTTCCACAGCTTCGAACCCGAGCTGTTCTAGTCGACGGCGATGCTCGATGAATGCCCCTTGTACGGCTAGCACCCCAACAGTTTTCACCATAGTTATCGTTGTTTCCTTTTCGCAATGATCACAGGTATCGGCATGTGTGCCGATACCTGGATGATCTAAAGATTGCCACTTATGTGTTGCGCGCAGCTTTTACTTACCGCCGTGTTGCGCGCAGCTTTTACTTACCGCGCTCGGCCATAAGTAGATCAATTTCAGATTCGTTGATACCAACCATGGCTTCACCCAAATCTTCGGAAAGCTCTGCAATTAGTTTCGCGTCATTGAAATTAGTCACCGACTTAACGATTGCTTGGGCACGCTTTTCTGGGTCGCCAGACTTGAAAATTCCAGAACCGACGAAGACGCCTTCAGCACCAAGCTGCATCATTAATGCAGCATCAGCGGGTGTGGCCACGCCACCAGCAGCAAAGTTAACTACTGGCAATTTTCCGTTCTCGTGTACGTACCGGAGCAATTCAACGGGAACAGCTAGCTGCTTTGCTTCTTCAAAAAGTTCGTCAGCGCGCAAACCTTGAACCTTACGCATCTGAGATTGGATCAAACGCATGTGGGTAACAGCCTGAACCACATCACCGGTTCCGGGCTCGCCTTTGGTCCGGATCATCGAAGCACCCTCAGCGATGCGACGTAATGCTTCGCCCAAATCCTTCGCGCCACATACGAATGGGACGTCGAAATCAGTTTTGTTAATGTGGAAAACATTATCGGCTGGCGACAAGACTTCTGATTCGTCAATGTAATCGATTTCTAATGCCTGCAAAATCTGTGCTTCAACAAAATGACCGATACGCACTTTCGCCATTACTGGGATCGATACCGCGTTCTGGATTTCTTTAATCAACCGTGGATCGCTCATTCGCGAAACGCCACCGGCTGCGCGAATATCTGCTGGGATACGCTCCAAAGCCATAACTGCACTCGCACCTGCTTGTTCGGCAATCCGAGCCTGTTCGGCATTGGTGACGTCCATGATAACGCCGCCTTTAAGCATTTGAGCAAGTTGCTTATTTAACTCAAAGCGAGAATTTTCAGTCATAGTTATACCTTTAACGTAGTGCTGGTAGGACGGCGCAAAGCCGTAACAATTCACCATCTACTATACGCGAGCGCACCACGCAAAACGAAGATAGTCCATTATCAGTGAACTTGTGAGCCTGAGCACCGCGTGGATTTTGTGTACGAAACGCAGATACGTCGTCGTATCGTCGCACTTAGCAGACTATGCTCACGAAATCGAAATGAGCCGTGTAACTGTCCGCTTCGACGAGCGTACTTGTTATCGTAGGAGTAAGCAGCAAGGTTTCGGACGCCAATGAAGCCGCTAGAGTATCGGGCCGTCTTGGGCTCTGGGGTGTTTTCTAGGTTAGGAAAATGATGTCTCGTATCGATATCGCTAAGGTGAGCGAATACGTCAAGCGGATTTACGACGCTGATCGCACCGGTCACGGGATGGATCATATTCATCGCGTGGTCGGGTTGTGTAAGTTGATTATTGCCCAAGAAGATCGGGCAGATATTGATCCGGATATTATTCTCACCGCCGCCTATGTTCATGATGTGATCGATCCGAAGGTTGTGGACGACACTGTAATTGCGCGCGCGAATCTTAGAGCATTCTTGGCTTCTATTTCAATCTCTGATAACGATATTGCGGAAATTTTCGACATTATTGACCATATATCTTTTTCTAAGAACATCGGCGCTCGCCATGAGCTAAGCAGGAATGGGCAAATTGTTCAAGATGCTGATCGCCTCGATGCTATTGGTGCTATCGGGATTGCCCGCGCCTTCTACTATGGCGGCAAGCACGGGGACGTGCTCTATGATCCGGACCTGCCAGTGCGCACTCTCGGCGATGAATCATCGTATCGTGAGCATACTAGCGTCATTAATCATTTCTATGAAAAGCTCTTTACGCTCACTGATGCCTTGAATACCGATGCGGCAAAACGTATTGGGGAGTTGCGAAATGAGCGCATGCGCTCCTTCGTCGACAACTTTATTAACGAGTGGAACGGGCAGGCGTAACTTTCTTGGGCCGGCGCGTAACAATAGCGATCTGGCGCATGATGTTCATGCCGCGCGGGGAGAATATATAGACGATGGTGAACACGATCCCGTGTACTAAAACTACTGCCGCGCCAGATGCCATGTTGTACCAGTAGGAAATATAGATTCCAATTGTCACGCTCAATGTTGACATTAACGGGGCAATCCAGAGCATGCGCTTAAATGAGTGTGTCATTAAAAATGCGATGGCGCCTGGGGTGATTAATAAGGCCACAATCAAGATGGCACCAACTGCTTGCATCGCTACCACAACCGTCATTGCAAGGCAGGTCAATAGTAGGGCAGATAGCCGCTTGGTTGATAATCCGATGGCACTGGCATGGATAGGATCGAAGGCGAATAACGTTAGGTCGCGGCGTTTTATGATTACGATCAGTGCGGCAAGAGGCGCAAGAATAACTACTTGCAAGAGATCAGCTTGGGTAATACCTAGCAGATCTCCGAAGATAACGTGTTGGAGATGGATCTGGCTGGGGAAGAGTGAAATTAACACTAACCCTAGGGCGAGCATTGAAGTAAAGACGACTCCCATCACTGTGTCTTCTTTGAGCCCGGAGCCGTTGCGGATCATCGCAATCAGTGCCACACAAATCAGTGCAGCAACAAAGGCGCCGATGGAGAATGGGAAACCCAAAATATAGGCAATGACGATGCCGGGAACTACGGCATGTGAGAGCGCATCTCCCATCAGCGACCAGCCTACTAGGACGAGCCAGCACGAGAGCAGGGCACATACTGATGCGGCTAGAACGGTGACTGCAAAACCGCGGACCATAAACGTGTGAGTCCACATCTCAATGAAGGTGGTATAAAACCAAGTTGCGCTCATGGACGTGCCTCCTGGGCCAAAATGCTGGGTTGGGTAAACGCAGCTTTTAGGTTGTCTGCGTTGAGAGTTGCTCGCGGTTCACCGCGCCCCACGATGCGTCGATTGAGCAATGCTACCTCGTCAGCAAAATCCGGGATCGTGGTCAGGTCGTGGGTAGAAACTAACATGGTTGTGCCAGACTTTGCTAAATCTTGCAATAGGTCAGTGATAACCCCTGCTGAGGTGTAATCCACGCCAGCGAATGGTTCATCGAGGAGCATTAGTTCTGCGCCTTGGGCTACTGCGCGGGCTACGAATGCGCGCTTGCGTTGGCCTCCTGATAGTGCACCGATGGGGCGTTGTGCAAGTTCGGTCAGGCCGACGACGTCGAGTGCGTTGGCTACTGCTTCGCGGTCGATATCGCGTGGGCGGCGAAGTGGTCCCATGAGTCCGTAGCGTCCCATCATCACTACATCGTAGATTGATAGCGGGAACCGAGAATCGATTTCTTCGTTTTGTGGGACGTAGCCTACTTTGCCTGCGCGCCGGGCTTGGAGTGTGCGCTGGCCGCCTATTTTTATTTCACCTTCTTGGAAGCGAACTAAGCCCATAATGGACTTGAAGAATGTGGATTTTCCCGAACCGTTCATGCCAACTATGGCACATATTTTGCCACTGCCGATCGCAAAGTTAATACCGGTTAATGCACGAACCTCACCATAGGAGACATGCACGTTTTGCACGTCCAATACTAGATTCTCTTTATCCACGATTCGTCCTTATGTGCGATACTAGCATCCCTCATGCTGGCTTTTACTCTACCGTATGCAAGAAATGAGGTATATCTGGGAAGAAGTTCAATGTTCGAGGTCACGAACATTGGGATTGGCGGTCACATTCTGGTGCCGCTTTAGTAATACTTATGGCCGAAATGTCTGCTCAAACGAACATGACATCTCGACCATAAGTATTATCGGAGGTTCACCATCGAATGGAATTACTTAGCTTTGCCAGTCAAACCCTTGGTGATGGTTTCTGCGTCATAACGCAGAAGATCAAGATATGTTGGCACATCGCCATCAGCATCGGTGAGCGAATCGACGTAGAGCACGCCCCCAAACGGTGTTCCAGTTGCTTCGACAACCGGCTGCATCTTGTTATCTACGGTTGATTCACAAAATACGGCTGGAACCTTAGAAGACTTAACGAAGTTTTCCACGTCTGCCATGCGCTGAGGCGTTAGGGCACCTTCAGCATTGACACCCCAGAGGTACTTTTCTGTAAGTTTCATATCGCGTGCCAGGTAGGAAAATGCGCCTTCACAGGTGACAAGAGCACGCTGATCGGTTGGGATTGAAGCGAGCTCCTTTTCCATATTCTCTTTGACGCTGGCAAGTTCCTTCTTGTATTTTTCACCATTATCTTTGTAATAGTCAGCATTATCTTTATCGATAGAAGAAACTGCCCGGACGATGTTATCAACGTAAATCAATGCTGAATCGGGCGACATCCAGGCGTGTGGATTTGGTTTTCCTTCATATTCACCTTCGGCAATGGCAATCGGTTCCACGCCTTCGGAAAGGTCGTAGTGTGGGGCATCGACGTCGGCAACAAACCGCTCGAACCAACGCTCCAAGCCCAAGCCATTATTCAAGATCAGATCAGCTTTTTCAGCTTTCTTAATATCGTTCGGTGTTGGCTGGTAATCATGGATCTCTGCATCTGGCTCAGTGATCGAAAGGACGGTCATCTTATCGCCAGTAACTTGGCTAGCCATATCCGCAATAACCGTAAACGTCGTCAAAACAACCGGTTTGTCACTGTGCTGGTCCATTTGAGCGCCCGAATCCATTTTCTCGGCAGCTGAATCGGAAGAAGAGCACCCCGTCAACGCGAGTGCGCAGCTCGCAACTAGTGCTGGAATTACGCGCGATAATTTCTTGATATTCATACTCTCCATCGTAGTACGCCACTGAACAATATATATGTTCGAGATGTTCAAACATTAGCTTTACCACACACCAAACTCCGTCCAACGCCGTCGGCCCGTCGAAACGAAAGCACGATAGTTACACGGTTTGCTAAACTAGCCGTGTAACTTAGTTGCTTTATTACATTATTTATTTACCTCACTAAATTCAGAGGATGGTTCAGATGGAATACATCAACGATTCACTACATTCTGATGCCATACCGGGAAACGATTACCATCCACATGAGCACTATCCCATCCCAGATGTTCCCCCTGCCTACATCTCTCGAAATATCGATTCCCCCCATCGACGATGGCGCTCTGGTAGCCGTATTGCTATTTTCACCTTCGTTACTATCGCACTGTTTAGTGCTAGCTGGCTGATAGTTCTTATCATCCTCCACCCAACGCACGGCTCGTGGATCATTAACTTACTTATTTTCTGGACGGCGATGACGTACTTCGTCTTACCGCGCCTGCACCAAATTTTTACCTACCTTTATGTTCCGGATTATTTCATTGGCAGAACGCGAACAAATGATGGTGTTTTAGGCGATCCGGTCAATCTGGCGTTTACCGGCAGCGAATCCGATATTAAAGCCGCTCTCACCCATGCGGGCTGGGTTGAAGCAGATGCGCTCAACATCCGCTCTGGGACGGAGATCGTCGTATCGACTCTTCGTCGCAGATCTTACCCAAAAGCTCCAGTTTCTGACCTTAACCTTTTCGGACGCAAACAAAATTTCAGTTTCCAGCGCGATGTTGATGGAACAACCTACCGGCGCCACCACATTCGCTTTTGGCGAGTGCCTGCTGGCTGGCAGCTACCTGGTGGACATAAAGTTGATTGGGTCGCCGCCGCTTCTTTTGACCGCACAGTTGGATTAAACTTCTTTACCTTGCAAGCAACTCACCGCATCGATGCCGATATCGACGCCGAACGTAATTTTGTTATCGACACTATCCGCTACGCCGATCCCAAGTGCGATGTAGACATCATTGAACATTTTTCCACCTCATACTATTCGCGCAATGGCGGTGGTGACCTCATCATCACCGACGGTCATCTTCCCATCCTCGACGTTCGCGAAGCTAGCCACCGCTCGCCCTACACTGAGCCAAAAACTCTTCCACACTCGCATGCGTTGCCACCAGTTCCGCTGTGGTTCACTGCGGTTTTCCTTATCTTATTGGCATCGATCGCTTCCTCACGTCTCATAGCTTTTCAACCACACGGATGGCCCCTCCTTACACTAACTGCAGTCTTTGGGGTCTTGTTGTTTTTGACGTTTCGACGACGACGCTGGGCGTGGTTTGCGATTATGAGCTATTCCGCCGCACTGTCCATTTTGCTTCTTACTGCGCTTTCTTGGACCGACCTTTTCAATGAAACTACTTACTCGGTTGTAGGACTGACGGTATTGGTTTTGGTAACGATTGCCGATGAGAAGATCTTGGGGTG